>NZ_JBQSXM010000001.1:0-636046 GCF_052378285.1 Brachybacterium sp. AOP3-A1-3
TGACGCCGGTCGACGGATCCTGCTCCGCTGCGCCGACGGCGTCGGCCCCGTCAGCGTCGTCGGAGTCGTCGGCGTCGGCGTCGGCGTCGTCGATGTCGTCGTCATCCTCGGCCTCACGGGGGACGCGGTAGGGATCGGCGTCGCCGGCATAGGCCGCGCCCTCCTTCGACTTCGCGAGCTCGGCGTCGCGCCCGCGGGCCTCGGACAGGAGGTCCTCGATGACACGGGCGTTCTCGGGGATCGCGTCGGCGATGAACTCGAGGGTCGGGGTCAGGCGCACGCCGGTCTGCCGGCCCACTTCACGACGCAGCATGCCGGTGGCGCTCGCGAGCGCGGCAGCGGTGCCTTCGCGCTCCTCGTCCGTGCCGAAGACGGTGTAGAAGAGCGTCGCGTGCTGGAGGTCTCCGCTGACACGCACATCGGTGATGGTCACGAAACCGAGGCGCGGGTCCTTGACCCGGGTGTCGAGCATGGTCGCCACGATCACCTTGATGCGGTCGGCGAGCTTGAGGGCGCGGGGGCTGTCGTTCATGATCGGTCATTCTCCTGATCGGGGTGAGGATCTGCGAGGGGTGAGGAGGGATGTCGGCAGCAGGATCGTCGCCGGGCAGGGTGTCTCTCGGCCCCGGAGGAGGCGTCCGTCCGGGAGCGCCCGGGAGGACAGGTGCAGGGGAGGAGAGTCGCGACGGACATGCGGCTCTCCTCCCCTGCGGATGCGGCGGGGCGCCGCGGGGCGCCCGGCCGGTATCGGATCAGCTGCGGGGCTTCTCCTGCATCTCGTACGTCGTGACGACGTCACCGATCTGCAGGTCGTTGAAGGATCCCAGGTTGATGCCGCATTCGTAGCCCTCGCGGACCTCGGTGACATCGTCCTTGTAGCGACGCAGCCCGGCGATCTCGAGGCTCTCCGTGATGACCACACCGTTACGCGTGATGCGCGCCTTGCCGCCTCGCTTGATGAGGCCGCCGCGGACGATCGAGCCGGCGATGTTGCCGAACTTGGAGGAGCGGAAGATCTCGCGGATCTCCGCCGAGCCCAGCTCGACCTCCTCGTACTCCGGCTTGAGCATGCCCTTGAGAGCCTGCTCGACCTCGTCGATGGCGTTGTAGATGACCGAGTAGTACTTGATCTCCACGCCCTCACGGTCGGCGTACTCCGCGTTGAGGCCCTCGGCCCGCACGTTGTAGCCGATGATGATGGCGTCCGACGCGACGGCGAGGTTGATGTTGTTCATCGTGATCGCACCGACACCGCGGTCGATGATCCGCAGATCGACGCCGTCCCCGACCTCGATCCCGAGCAGCGACTCCTCCAGCGCCTCGACGGCACCGGCGGCGTCACCCTTGAGGATGAGGTTGAGGGTCTCGACCTTGCCGTCGGCCATCGACTTGGTGATGTCCTCGAGGCTGATGCGCTTGCGGGCCTTGGACAGCGACGCGGCACGCTTGGCGGCCTCGCGCTTCTCGGCGATCTGGCGGGCGGTGCGCTCGTCCTGGGCGACCAGGAAGGAGTCACCGGCGCCGGGCACCGAGGTGAGACCGAGGACCTGCACCGGACGGGACGGACCCGCCTCGGTGACGTTGTCGCCGTTCTCGTCGAGCATGGCACGCACGCGGCCGTGGCCGGTGCCGCAGACGATCGCGTCGCCGACCCGCAGGGTTCCCTGCTGGACGAGGACCGTGGCGACCGGGCCGCGACCGCGGTCCAGGTTCGCCTCGATGGACACGCCACGGGCGTCCTTGTCGGCGTTCGCGGTCAGCTCGAGCGCGGCGTCCGCGGTGAGCAGGACGGCCTCGAGCAGCGCATCGATGTTCTGGTTCTCCCGAGCGGAGACGTCGACGAACATCGTCTCGCCGCCGTACTCCTCGGCCACCAGGTTGTACTCGGTGAGCTGCTGGCGGATCTTCTGCGGGTTCGAATCCGGCTTGTCGATCTTGTTGACCGCGACCACGATCGGCACGTTGGCCGCCTGGGCGTGGTTGAGCGCCTCGATGGTCTGCGGCATGACGCCGTCATCGGCGGCGACCACGAGGATCGCGATGTCGGTGACGTCGGCGCCACGGGCACGCATGGCGGTGAACGCCTCGTGGCCCGGGGTGTCGATGAAGGTCAGCGCGCGGTCGACGCCCTCGTGCTCCACCGGGACCTGGTAGGCACCGATGTGCTGGGTGATGCCGCCGGCCTCTCCTGCGCCGACGGTCGCCTTGCGGATCGTGTCGAGCAGGCGGGTCTTGCCGTGGTCGACGTGACCCATGACGGTGACGACGGGGGGACGCGGCACGCGGTCCTCGTCGTCCTCCTCGGCGAGCTCGGCATCGAGATCGATGTCGAACTGTCCGAGCAGCTCGCGCTCCTCGTCCTCCGGGGAGACGATCTCGATCTTGTAGCCCAGCTCCTCGCCGAGCAGATCGAAGGTGTCCTCGTTCAGCGACTGCGTGGCCGTAGCCATCTCACCCATCGCGAAGAGCACCGTGATCAGCGATGCGGGATTCACATCGATGCGGTCGGCGAAGTCGGAGAGCGATGCTCCCCGGCGAAGACGGATCGGGGTGTTGCCGTCGCCGCGCGGGATCGAGACGCCGCCCGGTGCGGGCGCCGACATCTGCTCGAATTCTGCGCGCTTCGCACGCTTCGACTTGCGCGAGCGAGCGGGCTTGCCGCCACGGCCGAAGGCACCCTGGGTGCTGCCACGACCACCGCGACCGCGGGGACCGCCGCCACCTGCGGGACCACCGGGGCCGCCGCCGGGACGAGCCCCGGGACCGCCGCCGGAACGTCCACCGCGACCACGGCTGTCGCCGCCGCCGGGACGGGCGTCGGCCAGACCACCGGAGGAGTGCTGACGCATGATCCCGGGAGTGGGCATCCCGGGACGGGGCGGACGGGGAGCCGCACCCTCACGGGCTGCGGGGCGACCGGCACCGGCCTGATCGCCGCTGCGACCCTGACCCTGGCCCTGGGGGCGGGAGCCGGGACGGGGCATGCCCTGCGAGCTCGCGAAGGGGTTGTTGCCGGGACGGGGGCCGCCCGGACGCGGGGCGCCCTCGCGCGGAGCGCCGTCACGCGCGGGACGGCCGCCGCCCTGGCCCGGCTTGCGGGAGCCGGGGCGGGGCATGCCCTGCGAGCTGGCGAAGGGGTTGTTGCCGGGACGAGCAGCGCCGGGACGGGGCGCGGGACGCTCTCCACCGGGCTTCGGGGCAGACGCCGGGCGTGCGGCACCGGGCTTCGGGGCGCTGCCCGTGGACGCGGCATCATCGCTGGCCGGCTTCGCGGCAGGCTCCGACGTCTCCGCGCTCGCGGACTGCGCGGAGGTCTCGGCAGCCGGCTCGGACTTCTCGGTGCTCTGGGACTTCTCCACCGGGGCGGAGGGGGCAGAGGCCGGTTCGGGGGTCGACGCCGCAGGCTGCTCCGGAGCGGCCGGGGCGGGCTTCGCACCGGGCTTGGGAGCGCTGCCGGGCTTGGGGGCGCCGGAGGGCTTGGATGCTGCACCGGGCTTGCGCTCTGCGCCACCTGCGGGGGCTGCGGAGCCGCTCTTCTCGGACGAGCTGTCCCCACCCTTGGCGGGGAGCTCCTCACGCAGCCGACGGGCGACGGGCGCCTCGATGGTCGAGGATGCGGAGCGAACGAATTCGCCCATGTCCTGCAGCTTCTGCAGAACGGCCTTGCTGGGATGTCCGAGCTCCTTGGCGAGCTCGTGGACGCGGACCTTAGCCACATTTCTCCTGTCTCGGTCCGGCCGACAAGAGGGCGCGGACCATTAATTCCTGAGGGTGCTCATTGGTGAGTACTCATCGGATATCCATGGTTCTTCTACCTGTTCCACGTTCGGGTGAAATCGGAGTTCTCGAGGTCCTGGGCGAGATGCCCGGTGTCGACGCCGCCCCGGAAGGACCGGGCGAAGCCGCCTCGCTTCACAGCGAGCTCGAGACATGATGCCTCGGGATGCAGCCACGCACCGCGACCCAGGGCCGATCCGGTGGGATCGACGCGGACTCGCGGGGTGGCGCCTCCGGGAGCGGACTCCCGGACCAGACGCACCAGTTGGTCGCGCGGGGCCACCTGATGGCAGCCGACGCACGTCCGTTCGGGACGATGGGGTGCAGAGTGGGCGACCACGCCTCCACCTCCGTTCCGAACGCTTCCGTCGACCCATGATCCAGACCGCGTGCAGTCTGCGTCATACCTCGACGAACAGCCTCCCCAGTGTAGCGGACCGGCCGGGGCGGGCGCTCACCCGGGAGGCGTGGACCACACCTCACTGCCTCAGCCCAGTCCCAGCTCAGTCCTCGGGAACTGCCTCTGCGGCAGCAGGTTCCCGATCCGCTTGGGCAGGCGCCTCATCCGTCGGGGCGGCGGTGTGGGCCACCGGGACGGATGCGCCCTCCTCCGATGCCTCCTCAGCGGCAGCGGGGTACGCGTTCGGATCGTCGTCCGGGCGGATGTCGATCTTCCACCCGGTGAGCTTGGCGGCCAGGCGCGCATTCTGCCCGTCCTTGCCGATGGCGAGCGAGAACTGCCCGGCGGGGACGACGGCGCGGACCGCACGGCCCACCTCGTCGATGACCGTGACGCTGGTGACCTTCGACGGCGAGAGCGCGTTGGCGACGAACGTGGCGGGGTCCTCGTGGAAGTCGACGATGTCGATCTTCTCGCCGGCCAGCTCGTTCATCACCGAGCGCACGCGTGCCCCCATGGGGCCGATGCAGGCGCCCTTGGCGTTGATCCCGGGCACGGTGGCGTGCACCGCCATCTTGGTGCGGTGACCGGCCTCGCGGGCGAGCCCGGTGATCTCGACGCTGCCGTCGGCCACCTCGGGGACCTCGAGCGCGAACAGCCGGCGCACCAGGTTCGGGTGGGAGCGCGACAGGGTGATCTGAGGACCCTTCGGTCCGCGTCGAGCCTCCGTGACATAGGCGCGCAGGCGCTTGCCATGGGAGTAGTCCTCCCCCGGCACCCGCTCGTGCGGGGGCAGCACGGCCTCGACCGTGCCGAGGTCCACCAGCACCATCCGCGGGTCGCGGCCCTGCTGGATGATCCCGGAGACGATGTCGTCGGCCCGTTCGGCGTACTCGCCGAGCACCGCTTCGTCCTCGAGGTCGCGGATGCGCTGGAAGATCACCTGTCGCGCCGTCGAGGCGGCGACCCGCCCGAAGTTCTCCGGGGTGTCGTCCCATTCCTCCAGGAGGGTCCCCTCCGAGTCGCGCTCGCGTGCCATCACGGCGACCTGGCCGGTGCGCTCGTCGATGATCACCTCGGAATCCCGCACCGGATGGTCGGTGTGCAGGTAGGCGGCGTGCAGAGCGGAACGGATCGCGTCCAGCAGGACGGGCAGGCGGATATCCCGCTCCCGTTCGAGGGCCCGCAGGGCACCCATGTCGATGTCCATCTCAGCTCTCCTTCGATGCGGTGGGGTCGGCGTCAGCGATCAGCTGCGCAAGATCAGCGGGCGGGTCGAACTCGACCTGCACCTGGGCGGAGGAGACGTCGGCGACGGGGAGCTCCAGCCGCTCGGAGGTTCCCTGGGGCATGCGGAGCGGGCGGCCGCGGTCGTCCCGGCCGGGCTCCTGACGCAGGATCAGGACGTCACCGGCGGTGACGGCGAGCAGCCGCGCCCGGTACAGCGTGCCGTCGGCGGTCAGGGAGAGGAGACGACCCCGCGAGCGTCGGAAGTGGCGCACCGCGGTGAGTTCACGGTCGACACCGGGGGTGGTGATCTCCAGGACCACCGGATCGGGGCCCAGCAGGGCGTCGTCGGCGTCGATCCGGTCGGAGAGCTCGCGAGAGGCCGTCGCGACGGTGTCCAGATCCGCGCTGCCCAGCTGGTCCTCGGGCAGATCCACGATCAGCCGCACCTCGGGCATCGAGCGTGGGCCCGTCACCACGATCTCCTCGAGCACGAGGTCATGGTTCTCCAGGACCTGGGATGCTGCCTCCCGCAGGGCGGTGTGGGCCGTCTGGCCGTCGAGGTCGCTCATCGCTCGCTCACCTCCTCCTGCATATAGGTACCTGTGCCCACCGGTGACGCATCACCCGGCGGGGTCGATCCCAGGATAGTGCGCGCGCGGCGCGGATGCCTCCCGGAAGGGCCTCGATGCGAGAATCCTCCTGTGCTCCTTCCCACCGACCCCCTTCCCGCAGCCCGACTCCCGTCGCGGCGCCGAGTGCTGGCGTCGGGCGCCCTGGGCGTCCTCGCCCTCGCCGGAGTGCCCGGATGCGGGCGGATCGCCCTGGGCGGCCCCGCGGACTACACACCTCCTCCGCCCGGGATCGATGATCTGTACCGGACCGATCTGCTCGCCGTCCTGGACCGCGCGATCGCCGGCACGCAGACCCTCGCGGACTCGGCCGACGGGTCGACGGGCACCGAGCTCGCCGACGTGCTGGCGATGCTCTCCGCCGCGCTGCCCGAGCAGCGCTCTGCCCTGCTGACCGGCGCCGAAGCCGAGCGGGAGGAGACCGCCGCATCCGATCCCGTCGCCTCCGACCCGGCCGCGTCCCCGATACCGACTCCCTCCGACACACCGACGGACGCCGCCGGGCTCGTCGCCGTCCTGGTCGAGCTGCGGGAGCTCACGGCCGACGCGGCCCGACAGGTCTCCGGATCCCTCGCCCGCCCCATCGCGGCGATCGCGGCGCATGCGGCATGGAGCGCGCGACGTCTCCACGACGCCGCCGCGGCGGGCGACGTGCCCGCGCTGCGCTCGTCCGAGGAGATCGTGCCCTCGCGCGAGGTGCCGGCGACGGACCCGCCGTCGGTGGGCGCCGAGGTGGACTATCACTCCACGATCGAGCAGGCGCAGCAGGAGGAGTGGTACGCCGGGTACCTCTACGAGGTGCTCGCGGCCCGGACCACGGACGACGGCGAACGCGACGCGGACCTCGCCCGCAGTGATCTCCATCGGGCACGAGCGGAGTCGCTGGCGGCGATCGCGGAGGAGGACGGCGCCCCGGTCGTGCCCCGCCAGGCCGTCTACGCACTGCCGGGCGGGACGCTCGATGACCGGATGGCCGCAGAGCTCCCGCGGATGCTCGCCGAGGGTCTGCTCGTCGATCATGTCGCGCTCGTCGGGGCCGCCCCGTTCGACCGCCGTCCGCTGTCGATCGTCGCCGCGATGCAGGAAGGGGAGCTGCTGGCTCCTCTCACGGTCGCGATGCAGCCCCTGCCGGGCCTCGAGATCGAGGATCCCGCGCCGAGCGACGGCGGCTGAGGACTCAGGCCCCGCGCACCGCCGAGACCAGGGCCTCGACGACCCCTTCGGGGGCGACCTCCTCGATGGACCCGCTCGCGCGGTCCCGGATCTCGACGACACCTGTCGCCAGGCCCTTGCCGACCACCACGGAGGTGGGAATGCCCAGCAGCTCGGCGTCCTTGAACTTCACGCCCGGGGAGACCTTGGGCCGATCGTCGTAGAGCACCTCGAGACCGCGGGCCTCGAGCTCGGTGCCGATCCGTTCGGCCTCCTCGAAGATCTCCGGGGTCTTGCCGGTGGCCATGATGTGCACGTCGGCCGGGGCGACCTGGCGGGGCCACACCAGGCCCTTGTCGTCGTGGTGGAGCTCGGCGATGGCGGCGACCGCGCGGGTCACGCCGATGCCGTAGGAGCCCATCGTCACCACGACCGCCTTGCCGTTGACGTCGAGCACCTTGAGGTCGAGCGCCTCGGCGTACTTGCGGCCCAGCTGGAAGATGTGTCCCATCTCCATGCCACGGGTCAGCCGCATCGGGCCCGAGCCGTCGGGCGCAGGATCCCCGTCCCGCACCTCGGCGGCCTCGATGGTGCCGTCGGCGGTGAAGTCGCGGCCGGCGACGAGGTCGTAGACGTGCTTGTCCTTCTCGCCGGCGCCGGCGACCCAGGAGGTGCCGGGTGCCACGCGGGGATCCACGAGGTAGCGGATCTCCGAGGCGGAATCCAGGCCCAGGCCCTCCGGGCCGATGTAGCCCTTCATGAGCACCGGGTGCGCGGCGAAGTCGGCATCGGTGAACGGTGCGGCGGTGGCGGGTGCGACCGCGGACTCGAGGCGCTTCTCGTCGACCTCGCGGTCGCCGGGCAACGCGATCACCAGCGGCTCGGTGCTGCCATCGGGGTAGGTGAGCAGGTAGACGAGGTGCTTGAGCATCTCGTAGCGGGTCCACTCCCCCGACTCCGCGACGGGGCCCTTGCCGGGGAAGGCCTCGTTGGAGAAGTCGGTGAGCGCGGCGATGGTGCTCGCGCCCGGGGTGTCCTCGACGTGCATCGCCGGCCGCGCGGCGATCGCGGCCTCGTCCAGCGCCGGCGGGGCGACGGTGGTGACCGCCTCGACGTTGGCCGCGTAGCCGCCGTCGGAGACCACGAAGGTGTCCTCGCCCACGGGCGTGGGGTGGAGGAACTCCTCGGAGCGGGAGCCGCCCATCGCGCCGGCGTCGGCGCGGCAGATCACCGTGGGCAGGCCGAGGCGATCGAAGGTGCGCTGGTAGGCGCCGCGCTGATTCTCGTAGCTGACGTCCAGGCCGGCATCGTCGATATCGAAGGAGTAGGCGTCCTTCATGATGAACTCGCGGGTGCGCAGCAGCCCCGCGCGGGGGCGCGCCTCGTCGCGGAACTTGGTCTGCACCTGGTAGAGCATCGCCGGGAGGTCCTTGTACGAGTTGTACAGGTCCTTCACCGTGAGGGTGAACATCTCCTCGTGGGTGGGCGCGAGCAGGTAGTCGTTCTCGCGGCGGTCCTTCAGGCGGAAGAGCTGGGGGCCGTACTCCTCCCAGCGTCCGGTGGCCTCGTACGGCTCGCGCGGCTGGAGCGCGGAGAACACGAGCTCCTGGCCGCCGATCGCGTCCTGCTCCTCGCGCACGATCGCCTCGACCTTGCGCAGCACCTTCAGCCCGAGCGGCAGCCAGGTGTAGACGCCCGGCGCGCTGCGGCGGATGTATCCGGCGCGCACGAGCAGCTTGTGGCTGGCGACCTCGGCGTCGGCCGGGTCCTCCCGCAGGGTGCGGACGAACGACGACGACAGACGGATCATGGGGCAGGCCTTTCACAGCAGGGACTGGGCGCTACCGCCACCGGCGGCGGACGCGGGGTCCATCGTACTGGCCGCGACGGGCCGACGTATCCTGGCAGGATGCACCCGCGAGCACGGGAGGACCCCGGATCCGCACCGACGTCGCGCCGGCAGGCCCTGCGCGCGGCCGGCACGGTCGGCGCCCTCGGCGTCCTGGGCGCCGGCGGGTACGTGGCCTCGCGATGGGCCGGTCCCGCCGCGGACCCGCGCACCGTCATCTCCCTGTACTCGCAGACCGTCGCCTATGACGCGGATCAGTCACGCGTGCTCGTGAGGACCCCCGAGTCCGTGTCCGAACTGCTCCCGGGAACCCGTCTGCACTCCGATCTCGCCGCGTCCTCCCCCGCTGTCCGGCGGGCGCACGAGTTCTGGGACGGGACCTCCTCGTGGAGATCACGGGTGGCCACGGCGCAGGAGGAGCACGAGGTGCACTCGGACCTCTCGGACCTCCCGGACCTCGCAGACCTCGCGGGATCCGCCCTCCGCGACCTGTGGGTGCTCGCGGACGACCTGCCCGCCCCGGTCGCCGGCTGGAGCACGAGCTGGCGGTACATCTGGCCGCGGGATGCCGCGTTCTGCGCGGTCGCCCTCGCCCGCGTAGGACACGTGGACCGCGCGATCGCCGTCCTGACCCACCTGCAGTCGATCCAGTCGGACGACGGCTGGTTCGAGGCACGCTACGCACCAGGGACCGACCGGGCACCGGACGACCGTGATCGCCAGTTCGATGGCACCGGCCTGGTGCTCTGGGCCCTTTCGGAGGTCGCGCAGACCGTGCCCGACGCTGATCGCCCCCAGCTGCTCGACGACCTCGCGCCGCTGATCGGCACCACTCGCGACGCGCTGCTGAGGGAGACCCATGACGGGGCCGAGATGCCGCCGGTCTCCCCCGACTACTGGGAGGTGCGCGAGCGCTCGGTGACGCTCGGCCTCATGACCAGCACCCTCGCAGGCCTGCGAGCGAGCGGTGAGCTGACCGGGGCGGACCGGGACCGGGCCGCCGCCCGCTCCTTCTCCTCGATGCTGACGGAGACCTTCGGCGCCCACGGCTTCCAGCGCTACCGGCGCCGCGGAGGATCGGACTCGGCACTCGCCGTCCTCGACGCGACTGGATGCCACGGTGTCGCGTCAGCGCAGCAGCTGCTGGCCCTGCGCCAGGAGCTCGCCCGTCCGGGCGGCGGCATCGCTCCGGGCGCGTCCTGGCGCGAGGACGGCGTGAGCTGGACCCCGTCGACCAGTCTGCTCGCCCTCGCCCTCGCCCGCGCCGGAGAGTCCGACGCCGCCCTCGAGATCCTCGGCTGGCTCGCCGCGCACCGCACCGACGCGGGCTCACTGCCCGAGAAGGTCCTCTTCGACGGCCGCCCGGCGGCGGTCGCCCCGCTCGCCTGGACCGCGGCGAACGTGCTGCTGACGCTCGATGCGCTGGCGTCGACCTGACCCCATCGGCGTCGGCGAGCGTGCTGCGCTCAGAACAGGATCGTGGTGAGCTCACCGATCTGGTGGAAGCCGGCGGCGGCGTAGGCGCGGCGAGCCGGCTCGTTGAAGTCGTTGACATACAGGGTGACCTGCGGGGCGTGGTCTCGGCGTACCTGTCGCACGAGGTCCGCCATGGCCGCACGGCCCACGCCGCGGCCGCGCTGATCCGGCCGCACCCACACGCCGTGGATCTGGGCGACCGGGCCGAACAGGGCCCCGACGTCGGCCTTGAACAGCACCTCGCCGTCCTCGATGATCACGTAGGTGCGGCGCAGATGGATCAGGTCCTGGATCCGGGTCCGGTACGAACGTCCGCCGTCGCCGAGCAGAGGATCGACACCGACCTCCTCGCGGAACATCGCCACGGCGGCCGGGAACACCGCTCGCTCCTCACCCGGCAGCGCGGCCCGCAGCCGGGAGTCACCAGGTGCGACCATCTCCTGGGCACTGAGCAGCGGCTGGCTCCACCGGTACTCGCGCACGTCAGGGCCCCAGCCCGGTGCGAGGTGCTGCCACATCGCCTCGACCGCGGCGCGATCACCGACCACAGAGCTGGCCCGACGGCTCCGAGCCGCGAGGAAGCGCCCGAACTCCCCCAGGGCGAGACCGGTCGCCGACATCGGAGACAGGTTCACGCCGTGCCACAGCAGGCCATCGGGCCGGGCCTCGTCCCCGGCCACCGAGAACTCCTGCCCCACGGAGGGGCTGCGTCCCACATCGCGCAGACGCGCACCCGCGAGGGCGTTGGTCGCCGGGTCCCTCAGGGCATGCGCGATCGCGACGTCCAGCCCAGCGGGGCGAACTGCTCGAACCCGCCCTCCGCGACGGAACACGCGCGATCAGCTCACAGAGACCGACGGGGCACCGGACGCTTCGGCGGCCTCGCCCTCCATCTCGGCGGCGATACGGTTCGCCTCGGCCAGCAGGGTCGGGACGATGTCCGACTCGGGCACGGTCTTGATGACCTTGCCCTTGACGAAGATCTGGCCCTTGCCGTTGCCGGAGGCGACACCGAGATCAGCCTCGCGGGCTTCGCCCGGACCGTTGACGACGCAACCCATGACGGCGACGCGCAGCGGCACCTCGAGGTGCTTGAGGCCCTCGGTGACCTCGTCGGCGAGCTTGTAGACGTCCACCTGGGCGCGACCGCACGAGGGGCACGAGACGATGTCGAGCTTGCGGTCCTTGAGGTTGAGCGACTGCAGGATCTGGATGCCGACCTTGACCTCCTCGACCGGCGGGGCCGACAGCGACACACGGATGGTGTCGCCGATCCCCTCGCCCAGCAGGATGCCGAAGGCGACGGAGGACTTGATGGTGCCCTGGAACGCCGGGCCCGCCTCGGTGACGCCGAGGTGCAGGGGCCAGTCGCCCTCCGCGGAGAGCTGGCGGTACGCCTCGACCATGATCACGGGATCGTTGTGCTTCACCGAGATGCCGAAGTCGTGGAAGTCGTGCTCCTCGAACAGCGACGCCTCCCACTTCGCGGACGCCACGAGAGCCTCCGGGGTGACCCGGTCGCCCTTCATCATCCGCTGGTCGATGCTGCCGGCGTTGACGCCGATGCGCAGCGCGGTGCCGTGGTCCTTGGCGGCCTTCGCGATGTCCTTGATCTGGTCGTCGAAGCGACGGATGTTGCCCGGGTTCACGCGGACCCCCGCACAGCCGGCCTCGATCGCCGCAAAGACGTACTTCGGCTGGAAGTGGATATCGGCGATCACCGGGATCGGTGACTTCGCCGCGATCGCCGCGAGGGCGTCGGCGTCCTCCTGCCGTGGACAGGCCACGCGGACGATGTCGCAGCCCGCGGCGGTCAGCTCCGCGATCTGCTGGAGGGTCGCGTTGATGTCGTGCGTCGGGGTGGTGGTCATCGACTGCACCGTGATGGGTGCGTCGCCGCCGACGTAGAGATCGCCGAGCTTGACCTTGCGGGTCGTCCGCCGCGGTGCGAGGACCGGTGGCGGCGTCTTGACGGAGGGGATGCCGAGGCTCACTGAAGTCACCCCTCCATTATGGACTCGTCCCGGGGCTCTGGAGGGTCAGGTGCGACACCTCCACCGCTCCTGCACGCCCGGCGTGGCGCGCCGCACATGATTGCGGGCCCCGGGTCCCTGTGGATGTCAGGGGAACAGAGTGATGGGTTTGACGATGTCGGCGTAGAGCAGGAGCACCGTCATGAGGATGAAGACGATCGCGACCGCGTTGGTCAGCGGCAGCAGCCGCGACATGTCCACCGGTCCGGGGTCGGGCCGTCCTCGCCAGCGGGCGATCTGCCGCCGGACGCCCTCGATCAGCGCCCCCAGCACGTGCCCGCCGTCCAGAGGCAGCAGCGGCACCAGGTTGAAGACGAACAGCGCCATGTTCAGCGACGCCAGCATCGAGACCAAGGTCGCGACCTTCTCCTTGAGCTCGAAGCCCGGCTGGTCCGCGGAGGCGACCTCTCCAGCCAGACGCGACACGCCGACGACGCCGAGCGGACCGTTGGGGTCCCGCTCCTCGCTGCCGAAGGCCGCCTGCGCCACGTCGTACAGCCGCAGCGGCAGCGTCACGATGATCCGCCCGGTCTGCGTGAACGCGGACCACGCCATCTCCGGCACGAGCGCCGGCGACTGCGGCACCAGGTCCGGGGTGCCCGAGACACCGAGGAAGCCGACCTGCTCGGTCTGCAGTTCGCCGCTGGAGTCGTAGACGGCCGCGCCATCCGCATCGAGCACGGGACGGGCGTCCACGATCGGAGTGGCCTCGAGCTCGAGGGTCTCGCCGTCCCGTTCGACGACGACGGGGACGGTGCGATCCCCGCTCGCCCGGATCGCCACCGTCACGTCGGACCAGGTGTCGATTTCGTGGCCGTCGATCTCCTGCAGCGTGTCCCCGGGGCGGATCCCCGCCGCGAGGGCAGGGGCCTCCTGCTCGCCCTCGCAGCCGGCGTCGGCGGGGGCCTCGGCCGGGAGGACGCACTTCGACACGGACTGCACCGTAGGAGTCACGGCAGGCAGTCCGATGCCGCTGACCATCACCGTCATCAGCACGATCGAGATCAGCAGATTCATGGTGGGCCCGCCCAGCATCACCACGAGCTTCTTCGGCACGGACAGCGCGACGAACGTCCGATGCGCGTCCTCCTGCCCGTACTGGGAGGACTCGAACTCCTTGGCGTCCTCGGACATCTGCGACATCTGCTGGAGGAACCCGGTGGAGTCCTCACGGATGGTGCCCGCCGGTTCCCCCTTGTGCGGCGGGAACATGCCGATCATGCGGATGTATCCGCCCAGCGGGATCGCCTTGAGCCCGTATTCGGTCTCGCCACGGGTGCGCGAGAGCACCGTCGGCCCGAAGCCGATCATGTACTGGGTGACACGGACGCCGAACAGCTTCGCCGGGAGGAGATGACCGACCTCGTGCAGGGCGATCGAGAGCGCGAGCCCGAGGCCGACGACGAGCACCCCGAGCACGAACAGCGCGATGCTCATCGCCCGGTCTCGGAGCTCATGGAGATCAGGGTGCGGGCGGTCTCCCGGGCCCAGGTCTCCACGGCGAGCACACCCTCGACGCCGTCGGTGAGCTCGGCACGGGGACGCCCCGGATGCTCGAGGACCGTGCGGATCATCTCGACGATGCCGAGGAAGCTGAGGTCGCCGGCGAAGAACGCCTCGACGGCCTCCTCGTTCGCGGCGTTGTACGCGGCCATCGCTCCCCCGCCTTCGCGGTGCGCCGCGCGGGCGATCGAGATCGCCGGGAAGGTCACCTCGTCGACCGGTTCGAAGGTCCAGGACTGGGCGGTGGAGAAGTCGAGCGCCGCGGCGAGACCGGGCAGCTTCTTGGGGTGGGCGAGCGCCCAGCCGATGGCATGGCGCATATCCGGCGGGCTCGCCTGCGCGATGGTGGAGCCGTCGACGAGGGTGGCCATGGAGTGCACGATCGACTGCGGATGGACGACCACGTCGACGCGGTCCTCGGGCAGATCGAACTGGAAGCAGGCCTCGATGACCTCGAGGGCCTTGTTGACCAGGGTCGCCGAGTTCGTGGTGATCACGCGGCCCATGGCCCAGGTGGGATGGGCGAGCGCCTGCTCCGGCGTGACGGCGCCGAGCTCGGCGCGGGCCAGGCCCCGGAAGGGCCCTCCGGAGGCGGTCACGACCAGGCGCTCGACCTGGTCCGGACGCACCCCGGCGAGGGCCTGGGCGATCGCGGTGTGCTCGGAATCGACCGGGAGGATCTGTCCCTGCGCGGCGGCGTCGGTGACCAGATGGCCGCCGACCACGAGGGACTCCTTGTTGGCCAGGGCCAGGCGGGCACCGCTGGCGAGAGCGGAGAGCGTGGGCAGCAGGCCGACGGATCCCGTGATCGCGTTGAGCACGACGTCCTGCTCCCCGAGGCTGCCGGCGAGATCGACGACCGCCTGCTGGCCGGCCTCGATCTGCGGTGCGGCGATGCCGGCCGCCCTGCAGGCGAGGGCCACGGCGCGCTCGACGGTCTCGGCACGCTCGGGATCGGCGACGACGAGGCGCTCGGGGTGATGCCGGGCCACCTGCTCGGCGACGATCTCCGGGCGCGATCCTCCCACGGCGAGGCCGTGCAGCCGGGCGACGTCCGGGTACCTGGCGAGGACCTCGAGGGTCTGGGCGCCGATCGAACCGGTCGCCCCCAACAGCACCAGCCGTCGCGCGGACGGGGCACCGGTCGTGATGCTCGGCGCCGTGATCACGGCACGGAGGCCATCACGTCCGCGACATGGTCGAGGTAGACGTCGACGACGGCCTCGCGGTAGCCCTCGGATCCCCGGCGACGACGGAAGGCGGCGCGACGCACGTCGTCGACGCTCATCGGCAGCCCGTCGGTGAAGTAGGAGACCAGCTGATCGCACAGGGCGTCGACGTCCGTCCGGTCGTAGGACGGCTCCCCCTGCTCGGCCGGGGCGAAGCGCTCGCCCGCAGGGCGCTCGAGACGCTCCTTGAGGGACTCCGCCCGCTCGGTGAGCTGGGCGACCCAGACGTCCTCGCCCTTCTCGGCGATGGAATCGTCACGGGACTGCAGGGCGAAGGCGTCGGAGAGGCGGTCCAGCGCCTCGTCGACGACGCGCATGTCATAGCCGCCGCGTTCGGTGCCGAAGCTCGCCGAGGTGATGTCGCCACCGCTGAACGCGGGGTCACGACCTTCATAGGCGGTGCGGGCGCGGGCGAGGAACTCGTCGACCTCCCGCATGTTGTATCCGACGCTGAAGCGAGAGACGCGCTCGAACGATGTGCTCACCAGTGGATCCTTCCTCGGTGCTGTCGGTGTCCCACTGTAGCGGCGTGGGAGGTGCGGTTCGGGGAGGTGCGGTTCGGGGAGGTGCGGTTCATGGGCCGCGGTTGCCCGGGTCGGGCAGGGCGCTCAGCGACCGCCGCCGAGCAGCCGGGCGAAGAACCCGCCTCGCTCGGCGGGGTGGCCCCCTCGGGGCCCGGACCGCGGTTCGGGATCCTGCTCGGTCTGCTGCGGCACTCCCCCACGGGACTGCCGGGAGTAGTCATGCTCCGGGTCGTACGCGATCCTGCCCTCGAGGAGCGGAATCGCCACCTCGTCGAGGAAATCGTCAACCTCCTCCATGTCATAACCGGCCTGGAACCGGACGGGCGCGAAGACGACCGCATGGACGTCCTCCGTGGGGACGGAGCCGTCGCCGCGCAGGATCGCCTGCTCCAGGCGGTCGATGAAGTCGTCGACGGCAGGCATCTCATAGGCCTCCGCGAACTTCCGAGAGGTGAAGCTGATCTTCATCGGTGGCCCCTCACTCGCCGGCGGCGACGGCCTCGACGCGCGCGATCCGCGCCTCGCGGTCCTCGCGGTGCGCGTCGGTCTCGATGACCTCGGCGGCGAGCTGCCCGCAGGCGCCATCGATGTCGCTGCCGCGCGTGTCGCGGATGGTCGCGGAGATGCCGTTGTCCCGCAGGGTCTGCACGAACTGCTTCTCCACGAACGGGTCCGAGGCGGTCCACTTCGAGCCCTTCACCGGGTTCAACGGGATCGGGTTGACGTGGATCCAGTGCGCACCGCCCTTGGCGATCAGCCGATCGGCGAGCAGCTGGGCGCGGTGCGCCTGGTCGTTGATGTCGCGGATCAGGGCGTATTCGATGCTCACCCGTCGGCCGGTGGTCTCGAAGTACTCGTAGGCTGCGTCGAGGATCTCATCGATGTCGAAGCGGGTGTTGATCGGGACCAGCTCGTTGCGCAGCTCGTCGTCTGGAGCGTGCAGCGACACCGCGAGGGTGAGCGGGATCTTCTCCTTGGTCAGCTTCCGCACCGCGGGGGCCAGGCCCACCGTGGAGACCGTGATGTGGCGCGCACCCATCCCGAAGCCCTCTGGCGTCGGGGTGTTCAGCCGGCGGCACACGGTCGCCACGGGACGGTAGTTCGCCAGCGGCTCCCCCATGCCCATGAAGACGATGTTCGAGACCCGCCCGGTGCCGCCGGGCAGTTCCCCGTCGGCCAGCATCTTGTTGGCGATGCGCACCTGCTCGAGGATCTCGGAGGTGGACAGGTTGCGGGTCAGACCCATCTGCCCGGTCGCGCAGAACGGGCAGTTCATGCCGCAGCCCGCCTCGGAGGAGATGCACAGGGTGACCCGGTCGCTGTAGCGCATCAGGACGGATTCGACCATCGAGCCGTCGAACAGCTTCCACAGGAACTTCTGGGTGGCGCCGTGATCGGCGGACTGCCGGGAGACCTCGGTCAGCAGCTGCGGGAAGAAGCGCTCGACGAGCGCATCCCGGCCGTCCTTGGGGAGATCCGTGAGGTCCTCGGGAGCGGTCGTGAAGTGCTCGAAGTAGTGCACGGAGAGCTGCTTCGCCCGGAAGCCCGGCAGGCCCATCTCCTTGACCGCCTCGATCCGCTCCTCCATCGTGAGGTCCGCGAGATGCGCCGGCGGCTTGCCCCGACGCGCGGGACGCAGCTGCAGCTGGCCCGGGGCGAGGGCGATCTTCTGTCCGGGGACCGCCTCTCGGGAGAGGTCGGGGAGGTCCGCGTTCTTGGTGGACGCGGCCTTGTCGTTTCGTTCGTCGGCGCTGTTCATGGCAGCAGGACCTCCAGCATGATGTAGGTGGTGGGGGCGGCGAGCAGGATGGAATCCACCCTGTCCAGCACGCCTCCGTGGCCAGGGAGCAGGTGCCCCATGTCCTTGATTCCGAGGTCGCGCTTCAGCAGCGACTCGGACAGATCCCCACAGGTGGAGACGACCACGAGCACGATGCCCAGGATCGCCGCCGCCCACCAGGGGACGTCGAGCGCGAGCACCCCGAAGGCGATCACCGAGGCGACACCCAGGATCAGCGAGCCGGCGAAGCCTTCCCAGCTCTTCTTGGGGCTGATGCCCGGCGCCATCGGATGAGACCCGAACAGCACCCCGGCCACGTAGCCGCCGATGTCGTTGCCCACCGGGCCGAGCACCGCCAGCATCACGAGCAGCGGGCCCTGCTCCATCCCGAAGAGGAGCAGGGTGAAACTGCCCAGGAATGCCACCCAGGACAGGGCGAACACTCCCCCGGCCACGTCGCGCAGTGCCGTGAGGCCCATCGATTCCGAGACCCGCCACAGGATGAGCACGCAGACCGCGACCGCGGTCGCGATCAGGAGTCCCAGCACGTCGAACACCACGGTCGAGACCGCCATCCCGATCACGCCGACGAGCAGCGGGACGGCCGGGATCCGCAGGCCGCCGTGCGCGAGCGCGCGGGTCAGCTCGAGCACGGCGAGCACGACGATGATCGCGACGAGCACCGGGAACGCCTGCGGGACCACGAACAGCGAGCAGAGCAGCACGCCGCCGAGCGCCGCACCGACGGCGATCGCGGCGGGCAGGTTCCGGCCCGGCCCCCGCCGTTTCGCGTGCTCGGGCGCGGGGCGAGATCCGAGTCTGTGTTCACTGAGGGGGCCGAGGTGTCGCGGGAGACCTCAGATGGTCTCGAGCTCGGTTTCCTTGAGGCCGAGGGCCTCGTCGATCTGGTCGATGAACGACTTCGTCAGGGTCTCGAGCTCCTTCTCGGCGCGCGAGCCGTCGTCCTCGCCGATCTCCTTGTCCTTGACCAGCTTCTCGATGGCCTTCTTCGCGTTGCCGCGAGAGCCGCGCACGGCCACTCGGCCGTCCTCCGCCTTGGTCTTGGCGAGCTTGACGTACTCCTTGCGGCGCTCCTCGGTGAGGGCGGGCAGCACGACGCGCAGGTTGTCGCCGTTGTTGGTCGGGTTCACGCCCAGATCCGACTCGCGCAGAGCCGTCTCCACACCGGTCGTCGCGGACTTGTCGTACGGGGTCACGATGACGGTGCGAGCCTCGGGGAACTGCAGCGACGCGAGCTGGTTCAGCGGGGTCGGTGCACCGTAGTACTCGACCGTGATGCCCTGGAACATCGCGGCATTGGCGCGGCCCGTACGGATGGCGGTGAACTCATCCTTGGTGACGTCGACGGTCTTGGACATCTTGGACTTCGCGTCCTTCAGGATGCTGGCGGTGTCGTCGCTCACGACTGCTCCTCGGTTCTCGGTGGGTGGTGATGGCGTCCATTGTCCCGCATCGTCGCGGCGGGATGGCAGATCAGGCGGGGTGCGGGCGCGCCGCACCGGTCCGGCACGACCGGAGGGGAGCTCTGCGATCCTCGATCTCCCCGCCGCGGTCGGCTCAGTCGTGGGTGACGACCGTGCCGATCCGGTCCCCGCGCATCGCGCGGGTGATGTTGCCCGGGGCGTCGAGCCCGAACACCATCATCTGCTGCGCATTGTCCATGCACAGGCTGAAGGCGGTCGAGTCGACGACCTTCAGGCCGCGCTGGAGCGCGTCGTTGTAGGTGATGTGCTCGAGCTTCACCGCGTCCGGGTTGGTGCGGGGATCGGAGTCGTACACGCCGTCCACGCCGTTCTTGGCCATGAGCACCTCTTCACAGCCGATCTCGAGCGCACGCTGCACGGCGACGGTATCGGTGGAGAAGTACGGCATGCCGGCGCCGGCGCCGAAGATGACGACGCGACCCTTCTCCAGGTGGCGCACGGCGCGCAGAGGGATGTAGGGCTCGGCGACCTGGCCCATCTCGATCGCGGTCTGCACGCGGGTGGAGACCCCACGCTGCTCCAGGAAGTCCTGCAGGGCGAGGCAGTTCATCACGGTGCCGAGCATCCCCATGTAGTCGGCGCGGCGGCGATCCATGCCGCGCTGGGACAGCTCGGCGCCGCGGAAGAAGTTGCCTCCGCCGACGACGATGGCGCACTCGACGCCCTGGGCAACTCCTTCGGCGATCTCTCCCGCGACGCGGGAGACCACATCGGGGTCGACGCCGACGGCGCCTCCGCCGAAAGCTTCACCGGAGAGCTTCAGGAGGACACGACGTCCGTCCTCTCTCTTCGGGAGAACAGGTATCGGTGACGTGAACGTCTGGGTCATGTCGGTCCTTCCGCGCTGGGTCCTCGGCGATGATACCGGTGCGGCCCCGCACCGATGGTGCGGGGCCGCAGGGCGGTGGCGACGCTCACGCGCCGCAGGTGGGATCGGGCCCGTGAGGTTCCGTTCCCGGCGTGTCAGCCGCCGACGCGGAAACGGACGAAGCCGGTGAGCTTGCCGCCGGCGTTCTCGACGATCTGACCGACGGTCTGCTTCGGGTCCTTGGCGAACGCCTGATCGAGCAGGACGTTCTCCTTGAAGTAGCCCTTGAGACGGCCCTCGACGATCTTGGTGATCGCCTTCTCGGGCTTGCCCTCGTTCTTGGCGGTCTCCTCGGCGATGCGGCGCTCGTTGGCGACGATCTCCTCGGGGACCTCCTCGCGGGTCAGGTAGGCCGGGGAGAACGCGGCGATGTGCATCGCGACGTCGCGCCCGACCTCGGCGCCTGCCTTGTCGGAGGCGACGAGGACGCCGACCTGCGGGGGCAGGTCCTTGTTGGTGCGGTGCATGTACGAGGAGACGACCTCGCCGGAGACACGACCGATGCGACGCACCAGGATCTTCTCACCCATGGTGGCGCCGGCGTTGGTCAGCGCCTCGCCGAACGACGTGTCGGCGAGATCCTCGGGCTCGTTCGCGCCGGACTCGACGGCCGCGGCCACGGCCTCGTCGCCCAGGGCGACGAACTTGTCGTTCTTGGCGACGAAGTCGGTCTCGGAGTTGAGCTCGACCAGGGTGCCGGTCTGGCCACCCTCGCCGTCGCGCACGTCGACGGCGATGAGGCCCTCGGAGGCGGTGCGGCCCTCGCGCTTGGCGATGCCCTTGAGACCCTTGACGCGGATCAGTTCGACGGCCTTCGCCTTGTCGCCGTCCGACTCGTCGAGAGCCTTCTTGACGTCGAGCATGCCCGCGCCGGTGGTCTCGCGGATCTCCTTGATGTCTGCTGCCGTGTAGTTGGCCATGTTCCTCTTCCTTCTACGAGCTGATGTCTGGAGGGAGGGGCGGCGGCGGGCGCCGTCCCGTGGAGGGGCCCGGGGACGCCGACGGCGTTCCCGGGCCCGCTATGGTCACTCGGCGGCGGGGGCCTCGGTGGACTCCGCAGCGGCGGACTCGGTGGACTCCGCAGCGGGGGTCTCCTCGGCCGGCTTCTCCTCGGCGGGGGTCTCCGCAGCAGCGGTCTCCTCGGCGGCGGCGACCGACTCCTCGGCCGGTGCGTCCTCCTGCTGGACCTCGGACTGCTTGAGGAGCTCCTGCTCCCACTCCGCCAGCGGCTCTGCGGCGACGGCGGAGACGTTCTTCTCGCCACCGGTCGACTTGGCGTGACGCTCCTGCAGACCAGCGGCCACCGCGTCGGCGATGACCCGGGTCAGCAGGGCGACGGAGCGGATCGCGTCGTCGTTGCCCGGGATCGGGTAGGTGACCTCGTCGGGATCGCAGTTGGTGTCCAGGATCGCGACGACGGGGATGCTGAGCTTCTGCGCCTCGTCGACGGCCAGGTGCTCCTTGTTGGTGTCCACGATCCACACGGCGGAGGGAGCCTTCGCCATGTCGCGGATGCCGCCCAGGGTCTTGGCCAGCTTGTCCTTCTCGCGACGCATCATCAGCAGCTCCTTCTTGGTGCGACCGGAAGCGGCCACATCCTCGAAGTCGATCTGCTCGAGCTCCTTAAGGCGGTTCACGCGCTGCGAGACCGTCTGCAGGTTGGTGAGCATGCCGCCCAGCCAACGCTGGTTCACGTAGGGCATGCCCACGCGGGTCGCCTGCTCCTGGATGGGCTCCTGAGCCTGCTTCTTGGTGCCGACGAAGAGAACGCTTCCACCGTGGGAAACGGTCTGCTTGACGAAGTCGTACGCCTTGTCGATGTACGTCAGCGTCTGCATGAGGTCGACGATGTAGATGCCGTTGCGCTCGGTGAAGATGAAGCGACGGACCTTCGGGTTCCAACGACGGGTCTGGTGACCGAAGTGGACGCCGCTCTCCAGGAGCTGGCGCATGGTGACGACTGCCATGATGGTGTCCTCTGTTCTCAGGCCTGGGCTCGCACGACTCGCTCGTAGGCGTCCGTGGTCATCGCGCAGGACCTGCATTCTCGGTTGTTCCCCGACACCGGACGGTGCGAGGCCTGGTGCCCGGGAGAGCCGATCGCCCCGACAGTGCTCCGCACCATGGTGCGGAGCGGCCGAGGACCGCTGATCGGCGGACCCTGATGGGCACGCGAAGTCATCCGGACGGACCGGATGCTCACAGAAGTCTATCCGACGTCCCACCACGGTCGAGCGCGGGATGCATCACCTTCGTGTCGTGCTGGTCCGGACCGTTCCTCCCCAGAGGGCCCTCATCCACCATCCCTCCGCAGGACGGGACACCGCACGGCGAGGCCGCGAGGATGCGGAGCATGACACCTCGTCCCATCCCCTCCCGACCGCCCGCCTGCCCGCGTCCAGTGCTGCGGCTGCTGCGTGTCCTCCTGGTGCTGCTGTGCCTTCTGGCCACTTTGTCCCTCGCTGGCCCGGCCCGTTCCGTGCCTGCGAGCCGCTGGCAGTGGCCCACCTCGGCGCCGCACGAGGTGGCCGCGCCGTTCGAGGCTCCCCCGCATCGCTACGGTCCGGGGCACCGCGGCATCGATGTCCGTGTGGCGGGGGACGGGGCCGAGATCCGGGCGGTGGACGCCGGGACCGTGCGGTTCTCCGGGATGGTGGCCGGTCGAGGGGTCGTCTCCGTGCAGCATGCCGACGGGCTGATCTCCACCTATGAGCCGGTCGCCGGCGCGGTCGAGGAGTCCCAGGCGGTCGAGGCCGGCGATGTGCTGGGCACCATCGCCGACCCAGAAGCCTCCCATTGCTCCTCGGAGGTATGCCTTCACCTGGGTGCCCGGCGCGGCCAGGACTACATCGACCCGCTCCTGCTGCTCGGGGGCAGAGGCCCCAGCGTGCTGCTCCCCTGGGGCGGTCAGGCGGATCCGAGTGGTGCGGTGGTCCCGGCCGGGGCTCGGACCGCCCGCGCGGCCCCGTCGATGCCGGGCGGTGCGTCGTCGGCCGGCGCCCGGGTGCATGGCCATGGTCCAGCCGACATCTCCGGGAGGTCACGCCCGATTCTGGCGGCCTGAACGGTCAGGCGCGGGGGTGGGCCTGGTCGACGGTCCGCCGCAGCCGGTCGGCGCTGACGTGGGTGTAGATCTGGGTGGTCGCCAACGAGGAGTGGCCCAGGAAGTCCTGGACGCTGCGCAGATCCGCTCCCCCTTCGACGAGATGCGTTGCCGCGCTGTGGCGCAGGGTGTGGGGTGAGATGTGCTTGGCGATGCCGGCCTGCGCCGCGTAGCGATCGATCATGGTCCGCACCGCTCTGTCCCCGAGGCGGCCTCCGCGCACTCCGAGGAACAGCGCCTGCTCCTCGTGGCTCTCCGGCCGGGCGTGCTGGACCAGGTGGGGCCGCCCGTCACGCTCCCATCTCGCCACCGCGTCCAGGGCTGGCCGCCCGACGGGGACGATCCGCTCCTTGCTGCCCTTGCCCAGGACCCGGACGGTGCCCTGGGCTTGGTCGACGCCTCGACGGTCCAGTCCGACCAGCTCGGAGACGCGCAGTCCCGAGGAGTAGAGGAGCTCGAGCACCGCGATGTCCCGCAGCAGGACGGCCTGCTGCAGCGGGTCCTCGACCGGCATCACCACGCCGTCGGCCCCGGCACTTTCAGCATCAGTTCCAGCACCGGTTCCAGCGTCCGTTTCAGCACCGGTTCCAGCGTCCGTTTCAGCACCGGTTCCAGCGCCAGCGCCGGCTGCGTCCCGGCCTGCGCCACCTTCCTCGGCGCCGTCGAGCAGGGTGGCGGCCTGCTGACCCGAGAGCACCGTGGGCAGGTGACGGCCGCGACGCGGTGCCCTCAGCCTGCCGCCGACGTCGTGCGGGATGCGTCCGGTGGCTGCGAGCCAGGTGGTGAAGGTGCGTGCGGCGGCGGCGGAGCGGGCCAGCGTGCTCGCTCCGGCGCCGGTCTCCGACCGCGCGGCCAGCCAGGACCGGAGCGCCGCGACGTCGAGCTCTGCGAGCTCGATCCGCTCGACGTCACGCAGATGCGCGAGGAGGTCGTCGGCCTCCCGTCGATAGGCACGGACGGTGTGCTCGGACCGGCCGCGCTCGAGCCGGAGGTGCTCGGCGAAAGTCTCCGCGAGCACGTCGTCGGGGCCCTCCTCGGCGCGTTTCATAGGTATCAGTGTCTCGCACGCCCGGGAGGGGCGGGGTTCAGCGCGGCGTGCGGGCGCGTCGTGTCCGCTCCCCCGTGGTCTCCACGAGCCCCAGCAGCGTCAGCCGGGCCAGCGCCGCCGTCACCTCGTCGGGCTCGAACCCGATCTCCTGAGCGATTCGGCTGATGGGGAGGCTCGAGCGCGGAGGGACCGCATCCAGCACCCGGCGGTCCGCCGGGCTGAGCAGATCCAGCTCGTCCTGAGCGGCGAAGCGGCCCTCGCCAGCCGCAGGACCGCCCGGCAGCAGATCCAGCACCTCCCCGGGTTCGGTGATCAGCACCGCCCCGCGCTCCCGGATCAGCCGATGGCACCCTGCACTGGCGGCCGAGGTGATCGGACCCGGAACGGCACCCACCGGTCGTGAGAGCTGATCGGCCAGGCGGGCCGTGGACAGCGCCCCGGACCGCCATGACGCCTCCACCACGACGACGGCCTGGGACAGCGCAGCGATCAGACGGTTCCTGGCGAGGAACCGCCAGCGCGTGGGCGCCGTCCCGGGCGGCGCCTCGCTCACCAGCAGGTGCTGCTCCCGGATGCGTTCGAGCAGCTGCGTGTTCCCACGCGGATACAGCCGATCCAGGCCACCGGCGAGGACAGCGATCGTCGCCCCGTCCGGAGCCGCGAGAGCTCCGCGATGAGCTGCGGCATCGATCCCGTACGCCCCGCCGGAGACGACCGTGCCGCCACGTGCCGCGAAGTCCGCTCCGAGGGTCCCCGCCGCATCCTCTCCGTAGGCCGTCGACGCACGCGAGCCCACGAGTGCCAGGGAGCGCCTGCCCACGAGATCGTCGAGACGACCTGGTCCGTGCAGCCACATGCAGTGCGGTGCGGTCTCGTGCAGGTCCTCGAGCAGATCGGGCCATTCCTGGTCCTCAGGGGTGATGATGCGAATGCCTCGACTCTGCGCGTCCTCGATGATCGCGTCGACGTCGACCATGGACAGCCGAGCCCGCCAGCGTGCCAGCGCTCGGTCTGCTCGCAGACGGTGCGTACCGCTCCCGGGTTCGGCGGCATCGCTCGGCAGCTCCCCGCCCAGCCTGCCCAGCAGATCCGCTGCGGTTCCCTGTCGGGCGAGGTCGAGAGCCTGCGCCGGCCCGCACCGGGTCCGGGCGAGCAGGGCGATCGCGTCGCTGGGCTCCGCGATCACCGACCAGGTGATACGGGCGATCCTGTCCTGCGTTCCGAGGTCGTGCGGGGGCATCATCGTGCTTCTCCTTCGCGCAGGGTGAGGGCGAGTCCGATCTGCTCGGCGCCGGGGCGATCCACACCGTCGAGATCGGCGAGGGTCCATGCCAGGCGCAGGACCCGGTCGTGGCCGCGGAGGGTGAGGCGACCTTGTCCCACGGCGTGGTCGAGGAGCCGACGTTCCGACGCCTCGGGGGCGAAATCTCGCCGCAGCCGGGGACCGGGGAGCTGAGAGTTCAGGGTCCAGGGAAGTCCGGCGAACCGGTGACGCTGTCGCTCCCGAGCTGCACGGACCCGACGTGCGATGGTCTCGCTGGACTCGTTCTCCAGCGCTCCCGCTCGGTGGACGTCGACCGGGCCGACGAGTATCTGCATGTCCACGCGGTCCAGCACCGGGCCTGAGAGGCGCGCCAGGTACCGGCGTCGTTGATACGGGGAGCAGGTGCAGCCGTCCCCCTTTCCGTAGGACTTGCCGCAGGGGCACGGATTGGCCGCCATGACGAGCTGGAACCGCGCCGGATATCGCGTCACGGCCCGAGCCCGATGCAGGGTGATGTCTCCGGTCTCGAGAGGCTCACGCAGCGCCTCGAGCACGCGCGCCGGGAACTCCGGAGCTTCGTCGAGGAAGAGCACTCCGGCATGGGCTCGGGAGATCGCCCCGGGCAGAGCGAGGCCCGCGCCACCGCCCACCACCGCAGCGGTCGTCGCGGTGTGATGAGGGTTCTCGAAGGGCACGGTGCGGCGCAGTCCCTCCTGCGCGTCGAACCGTCCTGCGAGGGAATGGATCGCCGAGACCGCGAGCGAGTCATCGATCTCCAGCTCCGGGAGAATGCCGGGAAGGCGTGAGGCGATCATCGTCTTCCCGGCGCCCGGTGGACCGATCAGGAGCAGATGGTGACCGCCCGCCGCGGCGACCTCTGCAGCGCGCCTGGCCTGGGCCTGGCCGACCACGTCGGCGAAGTCCCCGGGCGGGGCGGAGGGATGCTCTGCCGGGGCTGTCCCATCGCCACTCAGATCCAGCACCTGCCTCACCGGCGACGGCGGGACATCCGCGCCGAACCGATGCAGCAGGCTGGTCAGGTCGGCGGCGCCGTCCACCTCCAGACCCTCCACGAGCCGCGCCTCCAGGAGATTCTGCTCGGGCACGATCGCTCGGCTGATCCCCAGGGAACGGGCGGCAAGCAGCGCCGGGAGCACGCCCGGAATGGGGCGCAGCCGACCATCCAGGCCGAGCTCGCCCAGCAGCACGGTGTCGCCGGGGACATGGACGCCGAGGTCGCCCTGCGCGTCGACCACCGCCATGGCGATCGCGAGGTCGAACCCGGAGCCCTGCTTGCGCCGCCAGGCCGGAGTCATGTTCACCGTGATCCGCCGCGCCGCCAGTCGGACACCGCTGCGGGCGGCGGCGGCACGCACCCTCTCCCGCGCCTGGAGCATCGAGGAGTCCGGCAGCCCGACGAGGGAGAACGCCGGGAGCCCGGCGGAGACGTCGGCCTCGACCTCCACCAGGGTGCCGTCGAGCCCGACGAGGCTGATCGAGAGCGTGCGCGCCTGCCCCATGCTCAGACCGCCTCGAGGTGCTCGAGGGAGAAGGTGCCGTCGAGGTGGGCGTGGACGCCGACGACGTCGATGCGCACGTCCCGGTGCGGGGTCGAACGCTCCATGAGGTACTCCCCGGCGAGGCGCCGCAGCCGACGCAGCTTCGCCGCGGTCACGGCGGCCTGTGGGACCCCGGTGACGAAGGTGCGCCGGGTCTTCACCTCGACGAAGACCAACGTGGTGTGCGCGAGGGCGACGATGTCCAGCTCCCCCTGGCTCAGGCGCAGGTTGCGTTCGACGATCTGCCAGCCGCAGGCCATCAGGTGCTCGGCGACGAGGTCCTCCCCCGCTCGGCCGAGCTCCGCCGTGGACATCTCGGCGACTCTGCGCCGTCGGGGCGGCACCGACGGGCCGAGGACAGGGGGCTCCGCCGCGGGGCCGATGACGCGGGAGGTGCCGCCGCCCGGCCGAGCAGGGTCAGCGGCGGGCAGGTCACGCTCGGACTGGGGGTGTGAGCTCCGGGCACGAGGTGTCATCGGCCGCGGGAGGGGTGAGAGGCGTGTCATGCAGCTCAGCCTGGCGCGGCCCCGTCGGCCGCACGTGCGGGGCGAGGCTTTTGGGGACAGACACGCTCTGTGGAGGAAAGAACGCCTGCGCGCCGTGCCGCGCACCGAGAACGCCGCCGGCGTGGATCGTCCTGGGCTCGGAGCTCAACCGCTCATGGCGCGGGGCTCCCTGGCTCGCGAACGCTGTGGCCCCCGTGGCTACGGCCCCGTGCTTCGTGGCTCAGTGCCCCGCGCTTCGTGACTCTGTGCTCCGGCCCCGTGCTCCGGCTCCGGCTCCGGCTCAGGGAAGCGAGATGTCGGGCTTGTTGAGCTCTTCGATGTTGACGTCCTTGAACGTCACCACGCGCACGGACCGCACGAAGCGGTTGGAGCGATAGATGTCCCAGACCCACACGTCGGCCAGGCGGAGCTCGTAGAAGACCTCGCCGCCGCCCGAGCGGACCTGCAGATCGACCTGGTTGGCGAGATAGAAGCGTCGCTCCGTCTCGACCACGTAGGTGAACAGGCTGACCACGTCGCGGTACTCGCGGAACAGCTGGAGTTCGAGGTCGGACTCGTAATTCTCGAGGTCCTGCGCGCTCACCGACGCTCCTCCTTCTGCTGGTCCTGCTGGGGGTGCCACTGGTCGCTCCACAGTACGCCAGCGGGGCTGGGAACCGGAGCCGGTGCCGGGATCGCAGGCGACTCCACGGCCGGCACAGCGGCTGCGGCCGGGCGGGATCCCAACCGCCACGTGCGCCGGTGATGCTCATGGGTTCCGACCCGGTCGATCGCCTCGCGATGCACCGCCGCCCCGTAGCCCTTGTTCGACGCCCACCCGTACTCGGGGGCCGATGCGTCCAGCTCCACCATGACGGCGTCGCGGGCCACCTTCGCGACGATGCTCGCCGCCGAGACGCTCGCACAGTCCCTGTCGGCCGAGACTCGCAGCTCGACCAGCGGGGCCGGCCCGTCGGCGGTGGCCAGATGCGCCGAGAGGACATCGACGTTGCCGTCCAGGAGGATGGCGTCGGCCTCGAGCTGGAGGGCGTCGAGAGCTCGCAGAGCAGCCCTGGTGAGGGCTTCCATGATGCCGACCTCGTCGATCTCCGCTGCGCTCGCCCATCCCACCGCCGTGGCGTGGGCCGCTTCCTGGATGGGAGCGACGAGGGCTTCACGGCGTGCGGCGGAGAGCTTCTTGGAGTCCCGCACTCCGGCGGGCAGCTCGCGGATGCGGCCGTCGACGACCTCGATCGCGCAGGCACCGATCGCGACCGGACCGGCGAGAGCTCCTCTGCCCACTTCGTCCAGGCCGACGATCACACGACGCCCGGGGCCGCAGCGTGCCGCGAGGGCGTGCTCGACGTCGAGCGTGGGTACTGCGCCGGTCACGGCTGGGCGGGGACGTCGGAGAAGGCGTCGCGACCGTCGCCGAGGCCGTCCCAGCGACCGACGGGCCAGAAGATGACCTCGGCCTTGCCGGTGATGTCCGCCTCGGGCACGAAGGCGCTCTCGCCCTGGGACTGGTGCCAGGCGGAGTCCGCGGAGGCGTACCGGTTGTCGCCCATCACCCACACGTTGTCCTGGGGCACGGTCACATCGAAGGCGACCTGGCAGGCCGCGGTGTTCTGGTTGATGTAGGGCTCGTCGATCTCGACCCCGTTGACCTGGAGCGCCCCACCCTCCTCCGTGCACACGACATGGTCGCCGGGCATGCCGATCAGTCGCTTGACCAGGTGGTCCTGGGACGGGTCCGGGGCCAGGCCCACCATGCTGAGCACCTTCATGAGCTGCACCCGGGGAGTGGGATCCACGGTCGCGTCACCCTCGATCCAGTTGTCGGGGTCCTCGAAGACGATCACGTCCCCCCGGTGCAGATCGAACACTCCCGGGGTGAGCTTGGAGACCAGGATCTTGTCGTTCTCCACGAGAGTCGGGTTCATGGACGCCGACGGGATGTAGAACGGCTGGATGAGGAAGGTCTTGACCAGCACGGCGATCACGAGGGCGACGGCCATGGTGACGATGGTGTCCAGCCACAGCGGCATCCGCGCGCGGCGGTGGCTGCGTCCCTGTCCGGGCTGCTTGTCCGAGGGGTCCTCGCCGGGCGCGGCGTCCTCGGGCTCGGACACTGCACTGGGGGAATCTTCGGACGCGTTCATCGCCGTGATCCTATCCGGAGAACCTGGTTGTCACAGCGCACCGGCACGAGGCAGTGGCCACACGAGTCGGTCGACCTCCCCCACCACCCGGTCCACCGGGATCATCCCTCCGCCCGGCGCGCCGAGCAGATGTCGCGAATCCGTGGAGTCCGAGCGGTTGTCGCCGAGCACGAACATGCGCCCTTCCGGGACGACGAGGTCGAAGTCGATCTCGCTGGGTGCCACGCCGTCGGCCAGATAGGGCTCCGCGAGCGGGGCGCCGTTGACAGCGAGGCTGCCGTCGGTGCCGCAGCAGGAGACGTGGTCGCCGCCGACGGCGATGACCCGCTTGACCCAGTACCGGTCGCCGTCCTCCGCCGAGGGCGCGAAGTATCCGGTGCCGTCGAAGACCACGATGTCGCCACGGTCGGCCCGCCCTCGCTCGGAGCGGTCGGCCAGGAGCACGTCCCCCGGGAGCAGCGTGGGCTCCATGGAGGCCGAGGGGACCCGGAACGGCTGGACGACGAAGTACCGGACCACGCCGGCCGCGAGGAGCACCAGCACGACGCAGACGGCGGCGGCCACCACAGGGTGGGGCCGCCGCCGTCCGCGCACTCGAACTCGGGTCATCCCCGGATCAGGAGTGGTCGCGCTTCTCCTTGATGCGGGCCTTCTTGCCCGTGAGGTTGCGCAGGTAGTACAGCTTCGCGCGGCGCACGTCGCCGCGGGTGACGACCTCGATCTTGTCGACGGTCGGGGCGTGCACGGGGAACACGCGCTCCACGCCGACACCGAAGGAGATCTTGCGGACGCGGAAGGTCTCGCCCACGCCGTGGCCCTGGCGGCCGATGACGTAACCCTGGAAGATCTGGATACGGGAGCGGTTGCCCTCGATGACCTTCACGTGGACCTTGACGTTGTCTCCGGCGCGGAACGTGGGGACGTCCTCGCGCAGGTATGCCTTGTCGAGCTCGTCGAGCTTCTGCATGATGTTTCTCCAGCCTCCGCCTCAGGTCGGACAGCTTCGTTCGCGGGGTCCTCCGGCAGAACCGGGATGCCCTTCATGAACTGTCGATCCGGCGAGGAGCGGACTCCTCGTGCCGGTGTGCTGGGCCTCTGGCGGCGACTCCCATCGCCACGGAACTGCCCGACCGCTGATCGCATCCCTCCCCTGAGGCAGAGGAACGCGCGGTGCGCACAAGGGGACATTCTGCCAGGGCAGGATGGGCACGGCAAGCCCTGGGCTCAGCAACTGCGCCGGTCAGCGGGCGAACGGGATGTCGGATCCGTCACGCCATCGCGTTCAGGACGGCGATCCGGCCTCGTAGGACTCCCCAAGCAGGTCGGGTCGCCGCTGCCGGGTGCGCTGCACGGACTGCTCACGGCGCCACGCGGCGATCTTCCCGTGGTCCCCCGAGAGCAGGATCTGCGGTGCCTCGCGCAGCACTCCCGCCGGGTCTCTCCAGCTCGCAGGGCGTGTGTAGAGCGGGTACTCCAGCAGCCCGTCGGAATGCGATTCCTCGACCAGGGACTCGGCGTTGCCGACCACTCCCGGGACCAGCCGCACGACGGCCTCGGTGATGGCCAGGACGGCCACCTCTCCGCCGTTGAGCACGTAGTCGCCGAGGGAGGCGAGGGCAACTTCGTAGCCGGTATCGGCGAGGTGCTCGTAGACCCGCTCGTCGATGCCCTCGTAGCGCCCGCAGGCGAAGATGATCCACTCGCACTGGGACCACTCCTGGGCGGTCGCCTGCGCGAACGGTGCACCTGCCGGGTTGGGGAACACGATCAGGGGTTCGACGTCGGCCCCGAGGGTCTCCTGGCCGGCAGCGCGCACGGCGGCGAAGGCCTCCGCCCAGGGTTCGGGCTTCATCACCATCCCGGCACCGCCGCCGAGCGGGGTGTCGTCCACGGTGCGATGGCGATCATGGGTCCAGGTGCGCAGGTCATGGACCTGCAGATCGACGATCCCGTCACGTCGGGCTTTGCCGATCAGGGACAGCTCGAGCGGGGCGAGATAGTCGGGGAAGAGGGTGAGGACGTCGATGCGCATCCCCGCGTCAGCCCTTGGTGCGCTTCGACGACGCAGGGCTCTTCGCCGGAGCGGAGGTCTCGGGCTCGGGGCCCTGCTCGTCCTCCGGCAGCTCGTCGAAGAGACCTCCGGGCGGGTTCGCGGTGACGACCCCGGCCGCGACGTCGACCTCGGGCACCAGCTGCTCGACCAGCGGCAGCTGCACGCGGCGCTTGTCGAGGGTGCGCACGACCAGGAGATCCTGCGCCGGGTAATGATCCACCCCGAGGACGGTGCCCAGCTCATGACCGTCGACGTGCCGCACGGTGAGGCCCTTCAGCTGAGAGGGGTACCAGGCGTCGGGGTCCTCGTCGGCCTCCTCCTCGGAGTCGACCGCGGCGCTGAGCTCCACGCCCCGCAGCGATTCCGCATCGGTGCGGTCCGCGACCTCGTCGAACGTCGCGTACCAGCGGTCCTGCTGCCGTCGGGTGCCGAGCAGGGTGAGGGTGCGGGTGCCTGCCGCGGTGTCCACCTCGAAGGCGACGCCGGGCGCGAATCGTTCCTGGGGCTGGTCCGTGCGGAGGACCAGGGCGACCTCTCCGCGCAGGCCGTGGGCCTTGCCGATGGTGGCGACGATGACGTCCAGGGTGCTCATACCAATCCTTCGTCTTCTGTGGCGGGATCGCCGTGATCATTCTCCCCGGAGTCGGGCGAGGAGTACCCGACGGCGTCGCACGCCGAGCTGAGCTCTTCCAGGGGCTTCTGCAGGCCGTCGGAGGAGGTGTCGCCGTCCAGGGCGTCCTGGAACGGGGCTCGGACCTCGGTCAGGGCGTCGCGCACGTCGTCGTCGTCGACCGCGGCGATCTCGGCGGCGAGCAGCTCATCGGTGGCCTGCACGTCCTCCATCCGATCCGCCGGGACGGTCTGCGGGCTGCGGCCGACGAGCTTGAACATGTTCGAGGTCAGCACGTTCGCATTGGCGAACCGGGTCAGGGTGCCCGGGGTGTCGAACACGTCGGCGCAGACCAGCGTCGCCGGCTTCGTGCCGTCGTCTCCGGATTCGAGCGTCCAGGCCGCGGCGGCGGAGGTGTCGGCGCAGACGCCGGCAAAACCGTGCCAGACCTCCCCGAAGGAGTCGACATCGGCCGCCTCGCCCTTCTCGGGCTGGGTGCGGAACCAGTCGCTCAGCGCGGCGACGGCGTCCTGCGCATCCACGGGGGCCTGCTCGAAGGCCGCGTCGATGTCGTCGCCGGTGGTGGCATAGAAGAAGGGGTCCGACGGCCCCGCCTGCGGGGCGGTGGCCGCCCGGTCCAGGACGACGCGCGACAGCGGCGACCGGTAGTCGGGATCGCCCCAGAACTCTGCACAGGCGTCCGCCAGCGCGGGGTCGGCAGACGGCTGCTCCGCGACCGGGGGCTCCTCGGCCGGAGTGCTGGGCTCCGTGGTCGGACGCTCCGCGGTGCACCCCGCGAGCAGCAGGGTCGCCGCGACCAGGGCGAGGCTGCTGCGCGCCCGCACGCCCGGCGTCGCCCGCACGCCCGGCGTCGCCGTCGTGCCGGGCAACGCCCTGGAATGCCAGGAGCGGCACTGCGGGGACGTCTCCGTCCTACCAGCAGTGCCGCTCCGAGAGGTCGTTCGGGGCACCTCAGCGCCGGTCGACGTCGACGATGTCGACGCGCACATCATCATCCGAGAGGGCCGCGGTGACCGTGCGCAGGGCACGGGCGGTGCGGCCCGATCGGCCGATGACGCGACCGAGGTCGGCAGCGCCGACCCGGACCTCGAGCAGAGGACCGCGACGCGTGGACTTCTCCGTCACGTTCACGGCCTCAGGATCGTCGACGATGCCGCGGACGAGATGATCGAGGGCTTCCGCGCGGGTGCTCATCTCAGGCCTCGTCGGTCGATGCGGCCTCGGCGTCCGCAGGCTTCTCGCCCTCGGCAGGTGCCTCCTCGGAACCTGCCTCGACCTCGGCGGTCTCGGCAGACTCGGCGGCCTTGGCGTCCTTGGCCTTCTTCGCGCCGTCGCGGGACTCCGCAGCAGCCTTGTCGGCCTCGGCGATGAGCTCCTCGGCGGTCTTCTTGACCTCAGCGGTCTTCAGGGCGCCCTCGGCGGCGGTGCCGCCCTTGACGTTCTGCCAGTCACCGGTGATCTTGAGCAGAGCAGCGACCTGCTCGGTCGGCTGCGCACCGACGCTGAGCCAGTACTGCGCACGCTCGGACTGGACCTCGATGACCGAGGGGTGCTCGGTCGGGTGGTACTTGCCGATCTCCTCGATCACGGCGCCATCGCGCTTCTTGCGCGAATCGGCGACGACGATGCGGTAGTACGGTGCACGGATCTTGCCCATGCGCTTCAGTCGGATCTTGACAGCCACGTGGGTGGACTCTCCTTCAGGGATGTTCGGGTGAGTCCCGCCGCAGCCTGTGGGGTCATGCGGGCGCTGACGGTCCTCGGGGTGTCGTGCTCGGGCGGGTAGAGGGCCGACCCGAGCGCATACAGGGTCGATTATGCCAGGGATCCCCACCTTCGCACCACCCGGGCCCATGTGCACCGGGGCACATGCGGCCGCAGCGGGTCCCTGCGCACTCAGCGCCCGGCGACGATCTCGCCGGCGAGCACGACATGGCTGCGCTCCCGGAGTGCGCGGTGATCCGCCCGGGGGTCCGACGGGACGACGAGGAGGTCCGCCGGGGCACCGTCCTCGAGCCCGGCGACCCCGAGGAACGTCCGGGGAGCCCAGGCCGCCGCCTGCAGGATCTCGGTTCCGTCGAGACCTGCCCGTGAGAGCTCATCCAGCTCGTCGTGGATGATCCCGTGGCCGAGCACTCCCCCGGCATCGGTGCCCACCAGGAGTGGGATGCCCGCGTCATGAGCATCATGAGTGCGCTCGTAGCGCCCGGCGCGCAGACGCCGCATGTGGGCGGCATAGGCGGGGAACTTGGCTTCGCCCTGGGAGGCGTAGGCCTCGAACTCGTCGACGTTGACCAGTGTGCTGACCACCGGGACCCCTGCCGCGGCGGCGCGCTCGATCGTCTCGTTGGTCAGCCCGGTGGCGTGCTCGAGGCAGTCGAACCCGGCGTCGAGCGCGAGCGGGAGGGTTGCCTCGTCGAAGGTGTGCGTCGTGATCCGGGCACCGGCCGCATGGGCGGCGTCGGCCGCGGCGGCGAGATCCTCACCGCTCCAGCAGGGCGTCAGATCGCCGACCTCCCGGTCGATCCAGTCCCCCACCAGCTTCACCCACCCGTCCCCGCGCTCCGCCTCCTGGAGGATCGCGGCCGGGAGATCCTCCGGCTCCAGCTCGTGGGCGTATCCGCGCAGGTAGCGACGGGTGCGGGCGAGGTGGCGCCCGCAGCGGATCAGCCGCGGCAGATCAGCCTGCTGCTGCAGCGGGGAGTTGTCGATGATCGAGCCGGCGTCACGGATCAGGAGCACGCCGGTGTCGCGATCCGTGAGCGCCTGTTCCCGTGCGGCGGCGAGGCTGGTGCCGGCACCGTCATCCCCGATCCCGAGGTGGCAGTGCAGGTCGGCGAGACCGGGGACGACGAACCCGTCGAGCTCCCGGATCTCGGCGCCCGCGGGAAGCTCGGGCTTCTGGTGGTGGATCCTGCCTCCGACGACCCATGCCCCGCTGATCTCCTGCTCCGGGCCGACGAGGATCGGGCCGGTCAGGTGCAGGACGGTCGAGGACTCCGTGGCGATGGTGCTCATGCTCCGAGCCTACCGAGACTGTGCATCGGCGGCGGGACCGGGGCGTGCCCGGTCCCGCCCGCGGTCACTTGCCGCCGAGGAGCTTCTGCATCTCCGGGGGGAGCTGGCTGGGGTCGAAGGAGCTGAGGTCCGGTGCGGACTGCTCGGGGGCGCCGCCGAAGGCGGATCCGCCCGACCCCGCGCCCGCGCTCTCTCCGGCTGCGGCCTTCCTCGCCGCCTCGGCCTGCTCACGGGCGGCCTTGGCAGGGTTCTTCGAGGACTTCGACTTCTTGCCCTGCTTCGGCGACACCTGCTTGCCACGAGACTTCTTGCCCATGCCCATGCCGGGACCGCCCGGCATGGCCGGCGTGCCGCCACCGGCCATCCCGCGGCCCATGGACTTCATCATCGTCTGGGCCTGTTTGAACCGCTCGAGCAGCTGGTTGATCTGCTGCACGGTGGTGCCGGAGCCGCGGGCGATGCGGTTGCGGCGCGACCCGTTGATGACCTTGGGGTTGTTGCGCTCCTCCGGGGTCATCGAGCGGATGATCGCCTCGATGCGGCCGATCTCGCTCTCGTCGAAGTTCTCGAGCGCCTCCCGGTGCTGACCCATGCCGGGCAGCATCCCGAGCATCTTCTTGATGTTGCCCATGTTCTTGAGCTGCTGCATCTGGGACAGGAAGTCGTCGAGGGTGAAGTCCTCGCCGGAGGCGAGCTTCTTCGCCGCCTTCTCGGCCTCGTCCTGGTCGAACGACTTCTCGGCCTGCTCGATGAGGCTGAGCACGTCACCCATGTCGAGGATGCGGTTGGCCATGCGGTCCGGGTGGAACCGCTCGAAGTCGTCGAGGCTCTCGCCGGTGGAGGCGAACAGGATCGGACGTTCGGTCACGCCGGTGATCGACAGGGCGGCACCGCCGCGGGCATCGCCGTCGAGCTTGGAGAGCACGACGCCGGTGAAGCCGACGCCGTCGCGGAAGGACTCGGCGACGCGCGCCGCATCCTGGCCGATCATCGCGTCGACGACGAAGAGGGTCTCGTGAGGGTTGACGGCGTCGCGGATGTCCCGCGCCTGCTGCATCATCTCCTCGTCGATGCCGAGGCGGCCGGCGGTGTCGACGATGACCACGTCGTGCTGCTGGAACTGCGCGGTGGAGACACCGTTCATCGCGACCAGCACCGGGTCGCCGACGCCGTTGCCCGGCTCGGGCGCGAACACGGGCACGCCGGCCCGCTCGCCGACGATCTGCAGCTGGTTCACGGCGTTGGGGCGCTGGAGGTCGGAGGCGACGAGCAGCGGGGTGTGCCCCTCGGACTTCATCCACTTCGCGAGCTTGCCGGCCAGCGTCGTCTTGCCGGCGCCCTGGAGGCCGGCCAGCATGATCACGGTGGGCGGATTCTTCGCCCAGTGCAGCTCGCCGGTGGCGCCGCCGAGGACCTCGACGAGCTCGTCGTTGACGATCTTGACGACCTGCTGGGCGGGGTTGAGGGCCTTGGAGACCTCTTCGCCCAGGGCGCGCTCGCGCACGCGGCCGGTGAAGGTGCGCACCACCGAGACGGCGACGTCGGCGTCGAGCAGGGCTCGACGGATCTCGCGGATCGTCTTGTCGACGTCCGCTTCGGTCAGGCGGCCATGGCCGCGCAGACCCTTGAGCGACGCTGTGATGCGATCGGAGAGGTTGTTGAACACGAAGCGCTTCCCCTTGGTCGAATGGACCGCCTCAGTGTAGTGGCCACCTCCGGCTCGAGCACGCCCAGGCATAACCTCCGAGGCGAAGGGCACGCGCAGCGCCCGGGCCAGCTCTCCGGGCCAGCTCATCGGGTCGGCTCATCGGGTCGGCTCATCGGGTCGGCTCATCGGGTCAGGTCGCGGCGGCGTCCATGAGGGCGGTGACGACCCGTCCGACGGTCGGCGGATCCAGGGAGCGTCCGTGCTGATCGGTCAGGTACAGCACGTCGACGGCGCGCTGCCCGAGGGTCATGACATGGGCGCTGCGCACCTGCAGGCGGTGCACCGTGATCACCTGGGCGACGTCGGCCAGGAGGCTGGGACGGTTGCGGGCGTTGACCTGCACGACGGTGGCCTCGCGGGAGGCACCGGGAAGGAGGGTCACGACAGGGGCGTCCTCGGTGGTGCGCGGCGGCGGGGAGGGCGGCAGCTCGAGTACGCGCGCATCGGCCCGGTCGCGGCTCGCGAGCTCCCGGTCCACGGCGCTGCGCAGCACCGAGGGATGCGGGAGGTCCGACGGCGGCGCGGCGACCCACCAGGTGTTCACGGCCGTCCCGTCCTGGGTGGTGACGACAGCGCTGTGCACGTCCAGGCGCAGCCGCACGAGCACGCGGGCCATCGCCGCGAACACCCCGGCCCCGTCGGGCGCCCCGACGCAGATCTGGGAGATCGGCTCGTCCTCGGTGTGCGCCGGATAGAGCACCTGGGCGCTGCCGCTGCGCTGGACGGCCGCCATCACCGCCTCCTGCACGGAGCGCTGCGGGGCCAGCACCGCCCGGGGCGCGGGAGCGGTGCCGCTGAGGGCGTCTCGGGCGATGTCGGTGAGGTGGTCGACGAGGTCCGCGCGCCAGGTGGACCAGGCGGCGGGGCCGGCGGCGATGGCGTCGGCCTCCGTGAGCGCGCGCAGGAGCTCGAGCGTGCCGGCGTCGTGATCGACGGCGACCAACAGGTCCCGCAGGGTGGCGGGGTCCGCCAGGTCCCGTCCGGTGGCGAGACCGATCAGGGTGAGGTGCTCGCGCACGAGCAGGGCGATCGTGCGGCGGTCCGCGGCATCGAAGCCGAGGTGCCGGGCGGCCGCCTCCGCGAGCGGGGCGCCCTCGGTCGCGTGGTTCCGCTGGCCGGGGACCTTCCCGAGGTCGTGGAGCAGGGCGGCGACCAGGAGCAGGTCCGGCCTGCCCACGCGCGGCAGGAACCGCTGGGCCTCGATGACCGTCTCGATCAGGTGGCGGTCCACGGTGAAGCGATGCACGGCGGCGCGCTGGGGCCGGTTGCGCACGGCCGCCCAGCCCGGGATCCAGCGGGCGAAGATGCCCTTCACGTCGAGCGCCTCGTAGGCCTCCGCGAGGTGCTCCCCCGCGAGGGCGTCGACGAGCACGTCGCGCTGGGCGGGCAGCAGCGGCGCGGCGTCCGCCTGCGCCATGCGGGCCAGCGTGGCATCGGCCAGGGGGAGGCCGGAGACCGCCGCGTGGCGGACCGCCGCCATGTCGCGCAGCAGATCCCGGGAGCCGGGGTCGGTGGAGACCTCGTCGGAGTGCACGAGCACGCCGTGCGGGAGGCGCGTCAGGGCGGGCCGACGGTCGGTGCCCGCACCGCGGGACGCCGCTCCCCCACGGCTGCTCGCGGCCTCGGCGGCGCGGACGGTGCGGTGCAGCTCCCAGGTCACCGCGCGGGCGGCGTCGGCGAGCACCGCGTGGTGGTCGTCGGCCGTGGCATGGCCGGTCAGGGCGGCGACCGCGTCCTGGTCGCCGCGGCCCAGGCGCGTGCCGGAGGTGCCGGTGACGGCCTGCAACGCATCGCGGGCGTCGCCCAGGGTGCGCGCGGCGGCGTCGACGACCTCGTGGTCGTGGTCGGCCAGCCAGCTCTCGGCGATGGCGCGGATGACGGTCACGTCCCGCAGGCCGCCGCGGTCGGATTTGAGGTTCGGTTCGGTCGAGTGCGCGAGCGAGCCGTAGCGGTGGGCGCGGTCCGTCGCCAGCTCCACGAGCTCCCCGACCCGGCGGCGCGCCCCGCGCCGCCACTGGGCCCGGACCCGACGCGAGGTCTCCTCGACGATCTGCGGATCACCCGCGATCACCCGCAGGTCCAGCAGGGAGATCGCGGCACGGAGGTCCTCCTGGGCGATCTGCCCGCACTCATCGGGGCTGCGCACCGCATGGTCGAGCGAGGATCCCGAGTCCCAGATCGGGTACCACAGGGCGCTCGCGAGGCGCTCGGCGCCGGCGTCGTCCAGGACCCCGGGCTCCAGGAGGAGCACCAGGTCCAGATCGCTGCCCGGGCCGAGATCCCGCCGGCCGAGGGAGCCGATCGCGGCCAGCGCCGCGCCCGACGCGGGGCCGCCGGCCTCCGCCCACAGCTCGGCCAGCCAGCCGTCCACGAGGGCTGCCTGCTCGAGCCGGCGACGGGGACCGGCGGTGGGGTCCGCGAAGCCCTCGTGCAGCACCTGGGTGATGCGGCGCGAGGGCAGCGCCTCAGACGGCATCCGCATCCCGCTCCCCCGTGCGGACCCGCACGACGGTGCCGACGTCCGTGGTCCAGATCTTGCCGTCCCCGATGCGGCCGCTGCGGGAGGCCGCCAGGACGAGGTCGATGATCGCGCTCTCGTCGGCGTCCTCCGCGAGCACCTCGACCTTGATCTTGGGGATCGTGTCGATCGTGTACTCGGCGCCGCGGTAGACCTCGGTGTGCCCGCCCTGGCGGCCGTAGCCGGCGACCTCGGTGATCGTCAGCCCGCTGACCCCGTACTCGCGCAGGGAGTCGGTGACCGTCTGGAGGGCGTGCGGCTGGATGATCGCGGTGATGAGCTTCATCGGGGCTCTCCTGTGGTGACGGCTCGCGGGGTGACGGGGGCGGGGTCGGCCGGGGTCGCGGCGGACGGTGCGGGATTGCGCGGCCCCGGATCGGCCGCACCGTCCAGGACGGTGAAGGACTCGTCGGGAGCGACGTGGGCGGCGCGGGCCGGGCCGCCCAGGCGGTCCCGTCGTGCGACGAGAGCACCTGCCAGATCGTATCCGGCCTCCGCGTGGTGGGTGAGGTCGATGCCGGCGCGCTCGTCGGCCTCGGGGATCCGCCATCCGATCGTGTGCTTCAGCGCCAGCGCGATCACTGTGGTGAGGACGCCGGAGAAGACCATCGCGGCGACGGCGACGAGCACCTGGACGACCAGCAGGCTCGCGCCGCCGCCGAGCAGCAGGCCGCCGTCGGCCGCGAGGAAACCGATGCCGATGGTGCCCACGAGGCCACCGACCAGGTGCACGCCGACGACATCCAGCGAGTCGTCGATGCCGAAGCGGTGCTTCAGGCCGACGGCGAGGGCGCACGCCGCACCGGCGACGAGACCGAGCAGGATCGAGGTGAGCGGGCTGAGCGCCGCGGCCGCCGGGGTGATGGCGACGAGCCCCGCGACCACACCGGAGGCGGCACCGAGGGAGGTGACGTGGCGGTCACGGATCCGTTCGACCAGCGCCCAGCCGAGCATCGCGCCCGCGGTGGCGACCGTGGTGTTCACCCAGGCCAGGCCCGCGGTGGCGTCGGCCGTCCCGGCGGATCCGGCGTTGAACCCGAACCAGCCGAACCACAGAAGCGCCGCGCCGAGCATCACCAGCGGCAGGTTGTGGGGCTTCATCGGGTCCGACCCGAATCCCTTGCGGGCACCGACGACGATCGCCAGGACCAGGCCCGCGACGCCGGCGTTGATGTGCACGACGGTGCCGCCGGCGAAGTCGACCGGTTCGGCGATCGAGGCGAAGATGCCGTCGGCGCCGAGCAGTCCCCCGCCCCACACCATGTGGGCGAGCGGCGCGTAGACGAGGACCACCCAGATCGCGGCGAACACCATCCAGGTCCCGAGCTTGACGCGGTCGGCGATCGCGCCGGAGATCAGCGCCGTGGAGATGATCGCGAAGGTCATCTGGAAGCCGGCGGCGACCAGGAAGGGCACACCGCTGCCGGCGAGGATCGACTGCTGGTCCGTGCCCGCCAGGCCGATGTGCTCCAGGGGATCCCCGAACAGCCCGCCGACGTCGGTGCCGAAGGCGAGGGAGTACCCGATGAGCGTCCAGGCGATCGCGACGACAGCCATGGCGCTGAAGGACATCAGCATCATGTTCAGGACGGTGCGGGCACGCACCATCCCGCCGTAGAACAGCGACAGGCCCGGGGTCATCAGCAGCACGAGCGCAGCGCTGACGAGGATCCAGGCGGTCGCCCCGGTGTCGAGGGTGAAGGGCTCCATGACATCTCCGAACTGGAGTGGGGCCGGCCCGGGGTCGCTCACACGATCCTGGGTCCGCGCGGCCCGGCGGGTCGCGCTCACATCGTGCGGCGCTCGGGGCAAGACGCCTATGACAGAAGGCCGCCGTGATCATTCTGTGACCCGCGGTCCCGCCCGGTGGACACCTCGGGTTCCTGTCGGGCGGGGCCGCGCGACACCGACCACGACGAGCCGGGGCCCCGGATCACCCGATCAGGGGCCCCGGCTCGCAGGCGGGTCGGACGAGGAGTCGGCGCGCTCAGTCCTCGAGGAGCGCGTCGACGAAGCCGTAGGGATCGAACGGGGTGAGGTCGTCCATGCCCTCACCGAGCCCCACCATCTTCACCGGGACGCCGAGCGCACGCTGCACGTTGACGACGATGCCGCCCTTGGCGGTGCCGTCGAGCTTGGTCAGCACGATGCCGGTGATGTTCACGGCCTCGGAGAAGACCTTCGCCTGCTGCATGCCGTTCTGGCCCGTGGTGGCGTCGATGACCAGCAGGACCTCCGCGACGCTGTCCCCGTGCAGGCCCTTCTCGGCGACCCGGCGCACCTTGCCGAGCTCGTCCATCAGGCCCTTCTTGTTCTGCAGGCGCCCGGCGGTGTCGATGATGACCACGTCGACCTCCTGCTCGATGCCCTCCTTCACGGCGTCGAAGGCGACCGCTGCGGGATCGGCGCCGTCACGGTCGGCGCGCACCGTGTCGACGCCCACGCGGGAGCCCCAGGTCTGGAGCTGATCGGCGGCGGCGGCGCGGAAGGTGTCCGCCGCGCCGAGCACGACGGTGCGGTCGGCGGCGACCAGGACGCGGGCGAGCTTGCCGACCGTCGTCGTCTTCCCGGTGCCGTTGACCCCGACCATGAGGAGCACGGAGGGGACCTCGGTGCCATCGGGCGCGTCCCGACGGCTGGCGGCGAGCCGTCGGTCGAGGTCGGGATCGATGAGGCCGACGAGCTCCTCGCGCAGGACCTCGCGCACGCCCGCCGCATCATCGGTGCCGAGGACTTGGATGCGGCGACGCAGGTTCTCGAGCATCTCATCGGTGGCGTCGGGGCCGAGGTCGGCCAGGAGCAGGGTCTCCTCGATCTCGTCCCAGGTGTCCTCGTCCACCGCGCCGCCGCGGGTGAGCAGGCCGAGGATGCCCCGCCCGATCGCACCGGAGCGGGAGAGCCGATCGCGCAGACGGACCATGCGGTCCGCCGGGGGCTCGGGAGTGTCCAGCTCCGGTCGGCCGGCAGCAGTCTCCGGGGCGGAGACAGAGGCCGGGGTGGCGACAGGGGCCTCGGTCGCGGGGGCCTCGGTCACGGGGGCCTCGGTCACGGGGGCCTCGGTCGCAGGGGCAGCGGACACCGGGGCATCAGTCACCGGGACGTCGGTCGCTCCGACCTCTGCAGCACTCGCGGCCGGCTCGGGAGCATCGGCAGCAGTCTCGGGAGCACCTGCGGCGGTCTCCGGAGCTGCCGAGGTGCCGACGGCCGGATCGGCCGCGTGCTCGTCGACGCTCTGCGCGCCCTCGGGCGCGACGGTGCCTGCCGCGGCGGACGTCCCCGTCACCGGCTCCGAAGCCTGCGCGGAGTGCTCCGAGGCCTGCGCGGAGCCACGGCCCGCGGCATCGTCCACGGACGGGTCCGTCGCGGGGGCGGGCTCCCCTGCGGACGGCTTCCGCGTCGGCGCGGAGAGGGTGTCCGCCCAGCTGGGCGGGGCGGGGCGATCCTTGACAGCGGTCGAGGACCGCGTCGCCGTCCCGGCCGAGGTCTCCGCCGATGACCCGGTCGTGGTCCCGGTCGCGCCCTGGGATCCGGTCGGCGTCGTGTCGTCGTGGGAGGACTTCTTCTTGCCGCGACCGCGGACGATGGCCCAGGCCACCGCTCCGACGACGAGGACGCTGCCACCGCCACCAGCGAACAGGGCAAGGATGTCATTGGGATCCACGGGTCACCTCCGGGGTCGGGGAAGCCGGCGATGCGGCGAGGCCAACGGCCAGTGTAGGCCGCAGGCGGATCCCCCCGGCACTGCAGGACCCGGTGGGGACACCCGGTGGAGGAGCAGAGTCCTCAGCGACGTGTGCGGGAGGTGTGCCGCGGGTTCTCCACGGGCCGCCCGTCGTCGTCGTGATCGCGCTCACGCAGATGGGGTGCGGCGACGACGAACAGGATCGCGAGGGCCACCACGACGGCAGCAGCCAGGAAGACGAGGGTGACCACGGGCAGTTGCATGCTCTCAGTGTGCACGCCGCAGCCCGGATCCGCTGGGATCCGGGATGCGGCGCGCCTCACGTCTGCGGCTGCGGGCCGCGATCAGCCGAGCTCGGGGAACCAGATGCCGATCTCGCGGGCCGCGGACTCCTCGGAATCGGAGCCGTGCACGAGGTTCTGGATCACCGGGAGGTCCCATTCGCGGGCGAGGTCTCCGCGGATCGTGCCGGGAGCGGCCTCGGTCGGGTTCGTGGCACCGGCCAGGGACCGGAAGCCGGCGATCACGCTGTCGCCCTCGGCGACGATCGCGACGAGCGGGCCGGCGCCCATGTACTCGACGAGGCCGGGGTAGAAGGGCTTGCCCTCGTGCTCGGCGTAGTGAGCGGACAGCTCTTCGGCGGTGGCGGTGCGCTGGGCCAGAGCCACGATCTCGTAGCCCTTCACCTCGAGGCGACGGATGATCTCCCCGCGCAGGCCGCGCTGGACGGCGTCGGGCTTGAGCAGGACAAGGGTGCGCTGTGCAGTCATGTCACCAGGGTACCCACGGCGACGGCGCTCCGCGTTCAGTCCTGCGCGGACTCCTGCTGGGCCCATACCTTCTGGTCGACGGCGTCCTTCTCCCGATCCAGCTGCTTGCCCTTGAGCACGCCGTAGACGAAGAGCGCGGCGAAGCCGATGCCCACCACCCACATCGCGGTGACCTGGAGGCCCAGCAGGATCGTGGGGATCTGCAGGGCGATGCCGAGCCAGTAGGGCCAGGCACCGCGCTTGAGCAAGCCGGAGCAGGCCACGAGCGCGAGGGCGGTCACGATGCCCCAGATCCAGGTGGTCGCCCGGTCACCGGGCACCAGCTGATGCGCTGCGAGCACCGCGAAGAACACGACGAAGGCCTCGACGACCAGCGTCGTCGCGGAGAACATGCGCTGCGCACCATGCGGGCGCGGCGAAGGGGTCAGGTCCAGAGCCATGATCAATCCTCCTGCGGGACGCCCAGGAGGTCCCGCACCTCGGCCACGAGCGTGACCGAGCCCGCGACGACGACACCGCCGAACTGGTCGCCGTCGGTCTCCGAGAGGTCGACGGCTGCCTGGATCGCATCGGGCAGGCTCCCCTGCTCGAGCACACGCTCCTCGTCGTCGAACACGTCCCGCGCGATCTCTGCGAGCACGTCGGTGGGGATCGCGCGCGGGGACGAGGACTGGGTGATCACGACGTAGTCCAGGAGCGGTTCGAGCACGGCGAGGATCTCCTCGGCGTCCTTCTCCTGGAGGATCCCGACGAGCCCGATGGTGCGGGTGAGCCGGAAGTTCTCCCGGACCGTCTCGACGAGGGTCTGGGCACCGGCGGGGTTGTGCGCGGCATCCAGCACGATGGTGGGCGACTGGCGGACGACCTCCGCCCGACCGGGCGAGGTGACCGTGGACAGCGCGGCACCGAGCATCTCCCCGTCCAGCACCGTGGTGCCATCCCCGAGCAGGGCCTCGGCCGCCGCGACGGCCAGCAGCGCATTGCGGGCCTGGTGCTCGCCGAGCAGCGAGAGGAAGACCTCCTCGTAGCGGCCGGCGATCCCCTGCAGGGAGAGCATCTGGCCGCCGACGCCCGGCGTGTGGGCGAGCACGCCGATCTGCTGATCCTCGATCGCGGCCTCGGCGCCGAGCTCACCGATCCGCTCGCGCAGCACATCGGCGGCGTCCTCGTACGGCTGGTTGGCGATGATCGCCGTGGCCGTGGCCGTGAGGATGCCCGCCTTCTCCCCCGCGATCTCGGCGATCGTGTCTCCGAGGTACTCCTGGTGGTCCATCGAGATGGGCGTGATCACGGTGACATCGGGGTCGACGACGCCGGTGGCGTCCCAGGTCCCGCCCAGGCCGGTCTCGACCACGGCGACGTCGACGGGTGCCGACGCGAACGCCTGGAAGGCCATCGCCGTGAGGTATTCGAAGTAGGTCAGCCGCACACCCCCGGCGGCCTCCTGCTCGGCGTCGACGATCGCGGCGAAGGGCTCGACGTCCTGGTAGGCCTGGAGGAAGCCCTCCTCGTCGATGGGAGAGCCGTCGATGCCGATCCGCTCGACCGGCGAATGCAGGTGCGGGCTCGTGGTGCGGCCCGTGCGCAGCCCGGCCTCGCGCAGGATCCGCTCGAGGATCCGCGCGGTGGTGGTCTTGCCGTTGGTGCCGGCGATACGGATCGAGCGATAGGCCCGCTGAGGGTTGCCCATCAGGTCCATCACCCGGGTGATCCGTGACAGGTCCGGTTCGATCCGGTTCTCCGGCGCGCGGTCGAGCAGGGCGGCATAGACCTCTCGCAGCTCGGGCGACATGGCCGGACGAGACGTGCCCGGACGGGGAGAACTCGGCACAGGGGCTCCTGGGTTCGACGGGGTGGAAGGGGGCGCAGATCAGTGTACGAGCACCCCCTGGATGACCGTTCCTCCCGAGAGGCCTGTTGTCCACACCGGACGGGAACCTCACTGGGAGGGGATCGGGACGTTCCTAGGATCGGCATATCGATGTGGGAGGGGTCACCAGGACGCCTCGTGGCCGAGGAGCGGAACCATGGGTGCCTTGAGGATCGGCGTGGCCACGGGCCTCACCCCGCTGCGATGCGCCACCGCCGGCAACTCTCCCGGGCGTGCGCGGTGACCCTCTCCTGCGGCGCGGACACCGCGGCGCTGCGGGCGCAAGCGGTCCGCCTGCGTCGGGCATCGACCGTCCTCGACGCCCTGCGCCTCCGCCTCGATGCTGTCGTGGAGGAGGTCCCCTGGACCGGACCGGACGCCGACGCCTTCCGGAGCGGATGGGCCGGGCCGACAGCGTCCGGGCTGAGGGCTCTGCGCGCGGAGCTCCTCGCCCTCGGCGATCGCGGCCTGGAGGAGGCCCGGGAGCAGGACATCGCCTCGGAGCGCGACAGGGCCGGGACCGGGGCATCGGCCGGGGCGGGAACGCTCCCCGGGGAGAGCCGGACAAGCTCGATCCCGGAGGCGGTTCCTGCTCCCTCCGGCAACGGGTACCTCCACGACGACGCCACTGCGATACCGAACCTGCTCGAGGACCCGGCGGAGGCCCTACTCTCGTCCGCGGCACGGATCGCGTCGGACGGCATCGGCTGGGGCGCCGAGACAGGACTCGACGCTCTGGAGTCACGCCTCGATCTCGCAGGGATCCGGAGCGACGGCATCGGTCAGTTCCAGCGCGATGCCGACCATCTCGGAAGCATTCTCGAGGACTGGGCCACCGGCGAGCGCACCCCGACGTACGCGGAGCTGGGCGCCGCAGGACTGGTGGTGTCGGGCTCGGCCGGCGTCGGGGTGTACGAGGCCGCCACCGGGGAGGACACCCCCTTCCTCGATGACCGGCCGGGCGGCATCGTCGACAGGGTCGAGTCCCGGGAGAGCAGCTCTCGCGGGCCACAGGACCTGCAGGATCTGATCGCCCAGAACGATTCGCTTCGACTCCGACGCGGAGAGCAGGAGGCCCGCGACGCCGGGCAGATCGGGATTCTGGAGATCCGCGATGCCTCCGGTGCGGATCCCACCTACATCGTGCAGATCCCACCCACCGAAGGGGCACCCATCGCCTCGGTTCCCGACGCCTACGGGGGCCAGGGGAACTCCCGGGACTGGGGGTCGAACCTCCGGCTCATCGCGGGCCAGCATCCGGCGGCGATGGACGATGTGCGGGCCGCGATGGAAGCGGCGGGCATCCCGCCGGGCTCCAAGGTCCTGCTCGTCGGGCACAGCCAGGGCGGGATCGTCGCCACCCATCTCGCGGCGGATCCCCGCTTCAACAGCGGCTCGGGGCGCCCGGGGACCTACGACGTGACCCACACCTTCTCAGTCGGCTCCCCGGTGCAGACGGTCGTCCCGGCCCAGTCGTCCACGCAGTCGGTGAATGTCCACCACGAGTCGGGGATCGGCGTCACCGGGTTCCGCGGAGACCTGATCGCCGCGACCGATCTGGAAGGCGCCCAGCCCGGGGGGACCCGGCTCGGCGCCCCGGGGCTCCAAGAGGTGTCGCTCGACCCCTATCCGGTGACGGGCGTCGATCCGGTCCCGGTGCTCGCAGCGAACCACGACTCCATGGGGCCGGGCCACGATCCCGGGGGCGGCTACTCCGGGTCCCTCGCGCGTGGCACGGCCGGCGACCCCGTGCTGTCCGCGCTGCAGGAGGACCTCACCGGCCTGTACCTGGGAGAGGGCACCTCCGTGTCCCGCTCGCTCGTGGTCACGGTCGGCCGAGGAGCACCGTGACGCCCGGGAGCGCTCACCAGCGGGAGCGCTGCCAGGCCGTCACGGCGCCCGTCAGACCGTCGCGGCGCCTGTCAAGCCGTCACGGTGCCCGTCAGGCCTTCACGACGGAGACCCTCACGGTGCCTCCGGAGACCTTCTCGCTCGCCTCGTGCGCCCCGGCTGCCGGAGCTGCGGGCACGTCGAGCTCGACGGCCAGCACCTCCCCGGCGACCAGCTCGCGGTGCGCGGTGACCGCGGCGACGACCTGCTCGTCGCCGTCCACGGTCAGACGGATCCGATCGGAGACCTCGAGCCCGGCCTCGCGGCGGGCCGACTGGATCGCTCGGACGACGTCGCGGGCGGTGCCCTCGACCTCGAGCTCCGGGCTCACCCGGGTGTCGAGTGCGAGGAAGTCGCCGCCGCGCAGCACGCCCACGGAGCGCCCCTCCATCGCGGAGGACTCCCCCGCGACCAGATCCAGCGAGTACTCGCCCTCGACGAGCTCGATGCCGCCGGAGGTGACCACGCCGTTCTCGTCGGCCGACCAGTCGCCGCTCTTGGAGCCCTTGATGACCGTCTGCACCTGCTTGCCCAGGCGGGGTCCGGCGGCCCGGGCGTTGACGCTGAGCCGCTGCTCGACGCCCATGCCCTGGGCCTCGTCGCTCGCCACGTCCAACAGGCGCACGGCCTTGACGTTGAGCTCGTCGGCGATGATCGCGGCGAAGGCCTCCAGGGCGCTCGGGTCGTGGTGGACCACGGTGAGCTCGGCGAGCGGCAGCCGGGCCCGCAGCTGCTCCTTCTTGCGCAGGGAGTTGCCCACGCTCGCGACCTGGCGCACGGCGTCCATCCGGGCCACGAACGCGTCGTCGCGGGGGAAGAGGTCCGCGTCGGGCCAGTCCGTGAGGTGCACGGAACGGCCTCCGGTGAGCTGCTTCCAGATCTCCTCGGCGACCATGGGCAGCAGCGGGGCGACCACCTGGCACAGCGTCTCCAGGCAGGTGGACAGCACGTCGATCGCCTGCTCGTCGCCCTCCCAGAAGCGGTCGCGGGAGCGGCGCACATACCAGTTGGTGAGCATGTCCAGGTAGTCCTGGATCAGCTCGGCGGCATCGGCGATCGCGAGCGCGGTCAGCGAGTCCTTCACCTCGCGCACCAGATCACCGGTGCGGGCCAGCAGGTACTGGTCCATGACGTCGGTGGACTGGTAGCGGGTGCGTCCGCGGTAGCCCGTCGGCTTCCCGTCGGCGTCCTTCTCCCCGGCGGCGTTCGCGTACAGGCCCAGGAAGTACCAGACGTTCCACAGCGGCAGCACCACGTGGCGCGTGGCATCGCGGATCTTCGGTTCGTCGACCACCAGGTTGCCGCCGCGCAGGATCGGCGAGCTCATGAGGAACCAGCGCATCGCGTCGGCCCCGTACTTGTCGAACATCTCGCGCACGTCGGGGTAGTTGCGCAGAGACTTCGACATCTTCTGCCCGTCCTCGCCGAGCACGATGCCGTGGCAGATCACGGAGGTGAACGCGGGCCGGTCGAACAGCGCGGTCGAGAGCACGTGCATGACGTAGAACCAGCCGCGGGTCTGCCCGATGTACTCCACGATGAAGTCCGCCGGATTGTGGCTCTCGAACCAGTCGGTGTTCTCGAAGGGGTAGTGCACCTGGGCGTACGGCATCGAGCCCGAGTCGAACCAGACGTCGAAGACCTCCTCGACGCGGCGCATCGTGGAGCGCCCGGTCGGGTCGTCGGGGTTGGGCCGGGTGAGCTCGTCGATGTACGGACGGTGGAGGTTCACCTCGCCGTGCTCGTCGCGCGGGAGGGTGCCGAAGGCCTCCTCGAGCTCGGCGAGGGAGCCGTACACGTCCACGCGCGGGTGGTTCGGATCGTCGCTCTTCCACACCGGGATCGGGGATCCCCAGTAGCGGTTGCGGGAGATCGCCCAGTCGCGGGCGCCCTCGAGCCAGCGACCGAACTGGCCGTCCTTCACGTTGCCGGGCACCCAGTCGATCTGCTCGTTCAGCTCGAGCATGCGCTCGCGCTGGTCGGCGACCTTCACGTACCAGGAGCTCACAGCCTTGTAGATCAGAGGGTTCCGGCAGCGCCAGCAGTGCGGGTAGGAGTGCACGTAGCTGGCCTCGCGCAGGAGGCGCCCGGCGCGCTGGAGGTTGCGGATGATCGGGCGGTTCGCCTCGAACACCTGCACGCCGGCGATCTCGTCGAGCGCGGTCCCGGCGAAGTAGTCCAGGAACTGCGCGCCCTCATCGACGGAGACGATGACGGGGATGCCGTACTCGGCGTTGACCTGCTGGTCGATCTCGCCGTAGGCGGTGGCCTGGTGGACCACGCCGGTGCCGTCGTCGGTCGAGACGTAGTCGGCGACGGTGACGATCCAGGCGTTCTGGGTGCCCCACTTCTCCCGGTCCTCGGAGTAGATGGTCCACAACGGCTCGTAGGCGACGTGCTCGAGCTCGGAGCCGACGAACACGCGCTCCTCGCAGGCTGCGAGCGCATCCTCGGCGCTCTCGTAGCCGAGCTCCTTGGCGTAGGAGCCCAGCAGCGCGGTCGCCATCAGGTAGCGGCCCTCGCCGGCGGCGGTGCCGTCGGCGGCGCCGAGCGGACCGGCAGGGACCACGGAGTACTCGAGCTCCGGCCCCACGGCGAGGGAGAAGTTGGTGGGCAGGGTCCACGGCGTGGTGGTCCAGGCCAGCGCGCCGACGCCCTCGAGGCCGAGCTGCCGGGCCTTGTCCCCGGTGAAGGGGAAGGTGACGGTGACGGTCTGGTCCTGGCGCTCCTGGTAGACGTCGTCGTCCATGCGCAGCTCGTGGGCGGAGAGCGGCGTCTGGTCCTTCCAGCAGTAGGGCAGCACGTAGTAGCCCTCGTAGGCGCGGTCCTTGTCATAGAGCGTCTTGAACGCCCAGAGCACCGATTCCATGAAGGTGACGTCGAGGGTCTTGTAGTCGTTCTCGAAGTCGACCCAGCGGGCCTGGCGGGTGACGTAGTCCTCCCACTCCTTGGTGTACTTCAGCACCGAGTTCCGTGCGGAGTTGTTGAACGACTGGAGCCCCATCTCCTCGATCTCGGACTTCTCGGTCATGCCGAGCTCCCGCATCGCCTCGAGCTCGGCGGGCAGGCCGTGGGTGTCCCAGCCGAAACGGCGGTCCACCTTGTTGCCGCACATGGTGCGGAAGCGCGGGATGACGTCCTTGACGAAACCGGTCAGCAGGTGCCCGTAGTGGGGCAGGCCGTTGGCGAAGGGCGGACCGTCGTAGAAGACGAACTCCTCGGCGCCCTCGCGCTGGGCGATCGAGGCTCGGAAGGTGTCGTCCTGCCGCCAGAACTCCTGGATGGCGTTCTCGAGCGAGGGCAGGTTCGGCGAGGGGACGAGCGGGTCTCCGCTGACCGGGTAGACCATGGGGCGGACCTCCGAAGAAGGACAAGGGGCGGCGGCTGGGACATCACGATGCCCGAGGACGCTTCCGACCCGGAGGCCGAGGGCGCGGTACCACCTCGGTTGACGCCTGATCCCTGCCGGCGGACCGGCACGGGGCGTCCCCTTGTTCCTCAGCGATGACGGGCTGGTCCCGGCGGGTTCTACTGGGCCCTCCCCGCGAACGGGCGGTGGGTTGTTCTTCCCGCGGCTCTCCGGTGATGGCCGGGTCGATGCCGTTGCCGGTCAGTGTACGCGGCGCTCCCCCGGAGGTCACCCGTGCCCGGCGCGAAGAGACACGGCGAACACCGCGGGCGTGGGCGACGGGGCTGGCAGGGCGGGGCTGGCAGGGCGATGCGATGCGATGCGCTGCGCTTCGCTGCGGAGTCACGATGCCAGGGAATCTGCCCCGTGTGCACAGCACCGGTCCAGGTTGAGGACGTCTGATTGCTCCAGCGGCAGATCGCCGACAGGGTCCCCCGAGGAGGAACCGACATGGATGACGAACCACGGCGAGATCATCTGCCGTCGACGGTGCCCACCGCGTCGGATGCCCCTGCAGGTCGCACCGAGGTGACCGTCCACTTCCCGCAGTCCGACTCCTTGGTCCCGGCAGAGGCCTCGGCCCATCCTCCGCACGGCCTGCGCGACCGGGCGACCGTGGGAGCCGCGTCGCTGGGCGCCGCCGCCCTGCTGGTGCTGAGCTTCGGGCCGACCGCTCTCGCGCTGACCCCGTCGGGCGCCCCCTCGGTGCCGCCGCAAGGCAGGAGCTGGATCGCGCCGCTGGACGTCGAGGCCGCGACCACCGCACCGGAGCACCGGGACGGACAGGCGTCCTGAGGCAGGTCCCCTGACACCAGGTGAGGCAGGCCTCACCCCCGGTTCGGTGCGCGGCCGTGGGAAACTTGATGTTCCACGGTTCCGTCCGTTCAGGACGGTCGACGAAGAAGGAGCGAGGATGTCGCTGTTCGGAGAGCCCTTCACCGCCAAGTGCCTCAAGTCCGGGATCACGGTCGAGGTCGACGAGGGCCAGTCCCTCCTGCAAGCCCTGCTCGATGCCGACATCCCCATGGACTACTCCTGCGAGGGTGGCGTCTGCGGAACCTGCGTGGTGCCGCTGGTCTCCGGGCAGGTCGAGCACATGGACGAGTTCCTCATGGATGACGAGCACGACGATCAGATGATCACGTGCGTCTCCCGCGGCGAGGGTGAGATCGAGATCGACGTCTGAGTCGATCTGATCGGCGGCGACGTCATGGACGACGCGGTGTCATGGACGCGACGTCATGGACGGGACGTCATGGACGGGACGTCAAAGACGACGGGTCGTCATAGTCGGGGCCCGGCCACAGCCCAGGCGAGGCTCACCAGGCAGATCAGGGCGACCGCCGAGGCGACCGACAGCGGCAGGGCGAGGGTGGGGCCGGCGATGAGCAGGCCGAGCACGCCGACAGCGGCGATCGACAGCAGCAGCACGAACAGCGCCGGACGGCCCGCGCCAGGCTTGCGCCACGTGCCGTGGCGCGAAGAGTTCTCCGTGTACGTCGTCTCCGTGTACGTCGTCATGGTGACATCCTGTCCGCTGGGTGCTCCGGGCCTGATCCGCTGAGGCGGGATATCCGTCTCGGTGGTCCTGGTGCCGAGTGGTCCTGGTGCCGATCAATACCCCCATCCTGCTCGGCGGCACCGGTCGCGCACATCCCTCGGGAGGCGGACATCCGTCTCCGTCTTTGGTCGTAGTCCGACGATCCTGGACGCGCCACCGGCATCCGACCGCCGCGACCCCGACCGCAGTCACCGCGCTGCAGGACCCCGACCGCAGCAACCAGATCGCAGCAACCGGATCGCAGCAACCAGATCTCAGCGCCCCCATCTCAGCTCCCTGGAGGCCCCGGCGTCCCGGACGCCTCGAGCGGATCACCCGCGGAACCCTCCTGCTGCTGAGCGCCATCGCGCGCGGAGTCCTGGGCGACGAGGTCCGCGAACACTCCGCCACGACCCAGGAGCTCCTCGTAGGTGCCTCGTTCGACGATCCTCCCCGCCGCCATCACGATGATCTGGTCCGCCGCGCGGACCGTGGAGAGACGGTGCGCGATCGAGACGGTGGTGCGCCCGCGGGCCACGGCGTCCAGCGCGCCGGACATCGCGCGTTCGGTGACGACGTCGAGGGCGGAGGTGGCCTCGTCCAGCAGCAGCACGGGCGGGTCCCGGAGGATCGTCCGGGCGAGCGCCAGGCGCTGCTTCTCGCCGCCGGAGAACCGATATCCGCGCTCCCCCACCACGGTCGCGTAGCCGTCGCTCAGGCCGACGATGTGGTCGTGGATCTGGGCGATGCGGCAGGCCCGCACGAGGTCCTCGTCGCTCGCGTCGGGCCGGGCGAAGCGCAGGTTCTCGGCGATCGTGGCGTGCAGGAGATAGGTCTCCTGGGTGACCACGCCGAGGCTGTCCGCGAGCGAGCCCATCGTGATGTCCCGCAGGTCGTGCCCGTCCAGGGTGATCCGGCCCGTGGTCGGCTCGTAGAGGCGGGCCATGAGGTATCCGGTGCTGGTCTTCCCCGATCCGGTGGTCCCCACGAGCGCCGTGTGGCGGCCGGCCGGGATCACGAGGTCCAGGCCGTGCAGCGCCGGGGCGTCGGCCCCCGGATAGGTGAACGTGACGCCTTCGAAGCGGATCTCGCCGCGCACCTCGGTGGGATCCAGCGCGAGGGCGTCGGGCGCGTCGGCGATGGTGATCGGGGCGTCGAGGTACTCGAAGACTCGGGTGAACAGGGCCAGGGAGCTGTTGACCTGGGTGGCTACCCGCAGCAGGCCGTTGATCTGCGGGAACAGCCCGGACTGCAGGGCGATGAAGGCGACCAGGGTGCCGATGGTGACGCCGGTGCCGGAGAACAGCAGGTGCCCGCCCAGCAGGTACGTCAGCGCCGGGAACAGCGCCATCAGCGTGGTGAACACGGCCATGTGCCAGCGGCCGGCCATCTCCGAGCGCACCTCGAGGTCGGCCAGGCCCCGGGAGTCGACGGTGAAGGCGTCGGTCAGCGCCTGCGAGCGACCCATCGTCAGCCCCAGCAGGATCCCGGAGACCGACAGCGACTCCTGGATCCCGGCGGAGAGGTCCGCGGCCTTCTCCTGGCGGATGCGGACGATCTCCCGTCGGCGTCGGCCCACCCGGCGGTTCATCCACACCGCGAGCGGCAGGGCGATGAGGGAGAACAGAGTGAGCCGCCAGTCCAGGGCGAACATCGCCACCAGCGCCATGACCACGGCCGCCGCGGACGAGACGATCTGGGTCATCACGCTGGTCACCATGGCCTGCATCGACCCGATGTCGGAGAAGATGCGTGACTGGATCTCGCCGGTGCGGGTCCGGGTGAAGAACCCCAGCCCCATGCGCTGGAGGTGCGCGTACACCGAGACCCGCAGGTCGTGCATGACGGCCTGCCCCACTCGTGTGGACAGCATCGACTGGGTGACGCCGAGGGCGCTGGAGACGATGGTGACGGCGATCAGGCCGCCGACGCACCTGGCCAGGACGTCGGCCCGCTGGTCCGGGAGGGCGACATCGACGATCTCCCGGATCAGGAACGGCGAGACCACCCCGGTCGCGGCGCCGATCGCGATGAGCACCAGCACCGCGATGAGCGTCCCGCGGTAGGGGCGGAACAGGGCGAGCACACGGCGCAGGTCGGGCCGCTGTCCCGGTGCCAGCCTGCGCTCCTCCCCGCGGGCTCGGCCGCCACCCATGCCGCCGCCGGGGCCGCCCATGCCACCGCCCATACCGCCGTGGGCCATCAGACTCCCTGGTGCCGGGCGACGCGGTGGGCTGCGGCCTGGGCGAGCGGACGCACGGTGATCAGGTCGAGGTTCACGTGGTGCGGGGCACCCAGGGCGTAGGAGATGACGTCGGCGCAGTCCTGCGCGGTCAGCGGATTCTCGACGCCGTCGTAGACCTTGTCGGCCGCGTCCTGGTCGCCGAGCCGCACCAGGGAGAACTCCTCGGTGCGGACCATGCCCGGGGCGACCTCGATGACGCGGATCGGTTCGCCGTTGAGCTCGAGGCGCAGGGCGGCGGCGAGCATGTGCTCCCCGGCCTTCGCCGCGTTGTAGCCGGACCCGCCGGGATAGGCCTCCTGCGCCGCGACCGAGGTGACGAACAGCAGATCACCGCGTCCGCTCACCCGAACAGACGGGAGCAGCGCACGGGTGACCCGCACCGCACCGAGCACGTTGATGTCGTACATGCGCTGCCATTTCTCGAGGTCCGCCTCGGCGGCGGATTCGACGCCCAGCGCCCCGCCGGCCACGTGGACCACCGCGTTCAGGCTCCCACCGAACAGCTCGTCGACGCGCTCCACGAGAGCAGCGACGGAGTCGTCGGAGGTCACGTCCACGGCGAGCACCTCGCAGCCGGTCTCGGCCGCGAGCTCGTCCAGGCGTTCCTGGCGGCGGGCCACGGCGAGGACACGCCATCCCTCGGCCACGAGCCGCGCCGCGGTCGCACGGCCGATCCCGGAGGATGCTCCGGTGACGACGGCGGTGAGGTCGTCGGCCCCGGACGAGGGGACGGAGGCCGAGGTCGAGCTCGCGGTCGAGGTGCCGGACGGGGACGGGGCGGGAGAAGCGGTCATGAGCTCAGGATACGCAGGCCTCCCACCCCGTCGAGGGCCCCGTCGCGGGGCGCGGGCACGGGGCGGCTACCAGCCGATCTCGAGGCAGCCGTGGTGGTCCGTCGGCTCCGTCTGCACCGTGGCGTGGGCGATGCCGTGCCGGGACTCGAGCAGCTCCTGGGCGGCATCGAGCACGGGGTGGGGATCGAAGCCCGGCGCGACCACGAGGTGCACGGTCGCGACCTCCATCCCGGAGGTGAGGGTCCACAGGTGCAGGTCGTGGACGTCGGCGACCCCGTCGATCGCCTCGAGCTCGCTCTGCACCACGCCGGGGTCGATGCCCGCGGGAGCCGCCTGACCGAGGACACCCAGCACCTCCTTCGCCAGCAGCACGGCCCGCACGGCGATGAAGCCGCCCACGGCGAGCGCGACCGCGGTGTCGATCCAGCTCGCTCCGGTGAACCGGATGAGGATCGCCGCGACGATCACGCCGACGGACCCGACGGTGTCCGCGAGCACCTCGAGATAGGCGCCCTTGACGTTGAGGCTCTCGGCGGCGCCGCCCTGGAGCATCCGCAGCACGATCAGGTTCACGAGGAGACCGAGCACGCCGACGACGAGCATGGGCCCGGTGTCGATCTCGACCTCACGGCCGATGCGCCCGATCCCGCCGATCACCACGAAGACCGCGACGCCGAGCATGATCAGCACGGCGAGCAGCGAGGCGAAGACCTCCAGGCGGTAGTTGCCGAAGGTGCGTCGGCCGCTGCGATCGGGTCGGGCCGCGAGGATCGTGGCACTGAGCGCCGCGGCGAGGGTCACGACGTCGGCGGCCATGTGGCCGGCGTCCGAGATCAGGGCGAGGGATCCCGACAGCAGTCCCGCGATCAGCTCGACGACGAAGAAGACGCCGATGAGCACCACCGCGACCGCGAGTCGCCACCGGTGGGCCGCGCCGGCGTGCCCGGTGGCCGCACCGGGCCCATGACTGTGCGTCATGACGATGCTCCGTCCTGCTGCTCCCCCGGCTCGCGTTCGGGATGGTGCATGTCGCTGTGCGCGGCGTGGGAGATCGCGAGCTCCAGCAGCAGGCGCACATGCGGATCATCGAGTCGGTAGAACGCCCTCCTGCCCTCTCGGCGCACGGCGACGATGCGATGCGCCCGCAGCAGCTTGAGCGCGTGGGAGACCGAGGACTCGGAGTGCTCGGTGACCTGCGCCAGATCGCTCACGCACAGCTCCTCCTCGAGCAGCGCGATGAGCAGTCCCAGCCGCGAGGGGTCACCGAGCAGGGAGAAGACATCGGCGAGGTCGGCCATCGCCGCCTCCCCCGGGATCCTGCCGCGCACCTCCTCGAGATGCTCGGCAAGACGGGCGGCCGCGCTGATCGCCGTGGACCCATCGACCAGGACACCTGAAGAACTGTTCATATGTTCAGTGTTGCACAGATCGTCCGGCTCGCCGCTCCTCCGGCTCACGGGCCACCGGACCAGCGGACCACCGGACCACCGGACCACCGGACCACCGGACCACCGGACCACCGACATACTGATCCGATGAAGATCGATCTGGTGCTGGGATCCGGTGCGGCGAGAGGGATCGCCCATGTGGGGGTGCTCCGTGAGCTCGAGGCGCGCGGACACGAGGTGGTACGGCTCCACGGGACATCGATGGGCGCCCTCGTGGGAGCCGCCTACGCGTGCGGGACCCTCGACCTGTTCGAGGAGATCGCCCGCTCGACGGGGCTGCGCAGGGCCCTGTGGCATCTCGACGCGGCGCTCGACGGCAGCGGGATCGTGGCGGGCCGACGTGTGCGGCGGCTCCTGCGCGTGCTGTACGGGGACCGCCGCATCGAGGATCTCCCGATCCCCTTCTCCGCGACCACCGTCGACCTCACGGGATGGGAGGAGGTGGTGCTGACCGACGGCCCCCTCGCCGCCGCCGTGCACGCGTCGATCGCGATCCCCGGGCTGTTCGCGCCCGTTCGTTCCCGGCACCGGGTGCTGGTCGACGGCAGTCTGACCACGCCGCTGCCGATCCCGACCCAACGGGACCCCGCCGCGGATCTCCTGCTCAGCGTGAGCGCCCTGGGAGCTCCGGAGGAGGCGGTGCGGCTCGGACGACGCCCTCCTCGCCTCATACCCGGGATCCTTACCACGACCTTCGACATCCTGCTGCACAGCGTCGAACGGGCGGCGATCGCCAACAGGCCCGAGGGCGTCCACATCGACCTGCCCGCGAAGATCACGAACAACATGGCCTTCCATCGCAGCGGAGACGTGATCGACGCAGGGCGCCGCGTCGCCGTCGCAGCCCTGGACCGCGAGGGGCTCTGAGAGGCAGGGGGCTCTGAGAGGCGAGGGCTCTGAGAGGCAGGGGGCTCTGAGAGGCGAGGGCTCTGAGACGCGAGAACCTCAGACCCCCTGGACCTGCGGGTGGCCGGAGACCTGGAGGTCGCCGGAGACCCTCCCCTTGGACAGCTTCGTCATGACGGCGGCGATCGCGCCGTCACCCGTGACATTGGTGGCCGTGCCGAAGGAGTCGATCGCGATGTACGCCGCGATCATGAGCCCGACGGCGGCTTCACTGAACCCGAGGAGCGAGGCGAGGACCCCCGCCGCAGCCATGATGGCGCCGCCCGGAACGCCCGGAGCCGCGATCATCACCACGCCGAGCATGAACACGAAACCCACCAGGGCGCCCACGTGCAGAGGCATGCCGGTGACGATCATGATCGCCACGGCGAAGGTGGTGATCTTCAGCGTCGACCCGGCGAGGTGGATCGTGGCGCACAGCGGGACCACGAAGTCGGCGATCGCATCGGGGATCCCGTTGCGCTTGGCGCACTCGATGGTCACCGGGATGGTCGCAGCCGACGAACTGGTGCCCAGTGCCGTCATGTACGCCGGGAGCATGGTCCACAGCATCTTCAGCGGATTGCGACCCATCGCCCAGCCGGCCACGCCGTACTGCGCCAGGAGCACGACCACGGTCATGGCGAACACCAGCAGGATCACGGTGAGGAAGGTGCCGATCACGGTCCAGATCTGGCCGTTCATGGTCAGGCCCAGGAACATGCCGAAGATGTAGAGCGGCAGCAGCGGGATGATGATCGCCTCGATGATGCGCACGATGATGGTGCGCAGCTGCTCGAAGGACTCCTGGAGCGCTCCGCGCTTCACCAGGGTCAGGCCGATGCCCAGGCAGAACGAGAGGATCAGCGCGGTCATCACGTCGAACACGGGTGGGATCTCGATCTCGAAGTACGCCGCGATCGCGGAGTCCTCGGGATTGTCGAGCGAGTCGATGCTCGCGCCGCCCAGCATGCGCGGCAGCAGGAGCAGGGACAGCGCCAGGGCGAACAGCCCGCACAGGACCGTGGAGAGATACGCGATCCCGGCGGTCGCCGCCAGCATCTTCCCGGCGCCATGGCCGAGCTCGCCGATGGCGGGCGTCACCAGCCCCACGATGATCAGGGGGATCAGGAAGCCGAGGAATCCCGAGAAGAGTCCGTTGAAGGTGGTGAAGACCCGGGCGACCGCCTCGGGCATCACCAGCCCCAGCACGATGCCCAGCACGATGGCGAGCAGAATGCGCGGCAGCAGGCCGAAACGACGGCGGCGTGCGGTGCGACCGGGAGGAGCATCCGACGACGCGAGGGTGGCAGCGGTGGTGACCGCGGAGTCGGCGGGAGGAGCGGGGGTGGGCTGCTCACCGTCCGAGGAGGGGACGACGTTATCCATGGAACTTCCGGTTCATGTCTGGGGTGGGGACCGGGACAGCGTAGACGTGCGCGGGCTCGGCCAGCGACGGCATCCCGCACAGGCCGTTCCGGCGCCGGAGCGGAGCGGGGTCGGCGCGGGGCTAGCGCGAGGCCGGGGTGGGGGCGGCGCAGGGCCGACGCGAAGCCGGGACGCCGAGGAGCCCGCCACCTCTCCTCCCCACTCAAAGATATCCACAAATGTCCACAAACATCCCGAACACCCTTGCCGAACTCGAACGCACATTTTAAGATGGATGACACACGGGAACGCGCGTTCGATGCATTGCAGCATCCCACCAGATCTGTCGATCTGGTATTCAGGCGCGTTTCGTTGCATTCGACGAGGAAGGAGATGTGGTGGCTCTCGACACCCCAGAAGAACCCCTCCCCCTCGCCACGGAAGCACGAGAGCCCGGCCACGGGCACGAACGGCCGGGCACCTCGAGCACGTGCCGCCCGTCGCGGATGTCGAGCCCCTCGCGGCGAGCGCCTCGCAGGCAGGTTCAAGCACGCGTCCCGCTGACTCATGACTCGCTGGCCGCACGGGGGAAACTCCAGGCAGGCTCGCCCGATGCGGCAGCGGCTGGTCGCCTGCTGGAGATGCAGCGCGCCACCTCCCGGGCCCGAGCCACCCTGCTCTCCCAGGCCGCGGTGTTCTGGGTCGATCGCGACGATCCCGACCAGGCCGACGACCGAGCCGAAGCGGATCTCGCCGTCGCGATCGCTCTGCGCACCACGACGTCCAGGGCGACTCGCCTGCTGCACGATGCCCATCTCGCTGTCGATCACCTTCCGGAAACATTCTCCCTCCTCGCCCGCGGGGACATGCCCTCGGAATGGTTCGACAAAGTCCTTCGAGGCGCGCGAGATCTCACGCCGATCCAATGTGCCGAGTTCGACGAGATCGTGGCCTCGTGGGATATCGCCTCCATTCCCGCCGATCGCTTCGTCGACGAATTACGACTGCTGCGATCGTGGTACGACGCGGAAGGTGCCCGGACCCGCGCCGAGAACCTGCGCGACGTCGTCCTGGAGAGATCCCCCTGCGACGACGGCACCGCCACACTGCGCATCACCGGTCCGGTGCCGGAGATCCACGCGCTCGCCCAGCGTCTCGACACGGCTGCCCGGGCCATCCAGTCGCAGCAGCGTCACACCGTGGAGCGCGACCCTGCGCAGGATCCTGAGGGCGGCGTACCGATCCCGTTCGATCTCGACGGGGCGGTCGCGCGCGACGGATCCGCGATGAGCCTGGCGGAGCTGCGCTACGCGATCATCACCCGCACCGCTCTCGGCACCGACGGCGTGGAGGTCCCGCGTCCCGCGCACCGGATCAACGTGGTCGTCCCGGTCCTGACCCTGATGGGCCTGTCCGATGCTCCTGCCACCTACGACGGAGTCGTCCCCCTCCCCGCCGACATGGCACGCACCCTCGCGGCCGCCGAGCCCACCTGGCATCGCGTGCTGACCGATCCGACCAGCGGCGAGTTCCTGCCTCTCCCGGCCGATCGATACCGACCCACCGCGGAGATGGTCGAACATCTCCGTCTACGGGATCCTGTCTGCGCGGTCCCGAGCTGCACGAGATCTACCAGCAGCGACGCCGAGAACGACCACATCGAGGAATTCGATCACGTGCATCCCGAGCGGGGCGGGCCCACCAGCATCGCGAACCTCCACCGGCTGCACTGGGGACACCACGACGACAAGACCCGACGACGGATCGACCCGGAGAGCACGTCCGACGGCTCCACGACCTGGTCGATCGGCGCGACGCCGCGAGTCCGGATCAGCGTCTCCCCACGACGGGACCTGATCACGCCCATCGTGGCGAGAGCACTCGTCGACTCGTGGGACCGCTACCAGTGGACCCTCGAACTGGATGCCCTCGAGCGCACGGGATTCGCCGACCGGTTCCTGCGCGAGGGTGGGCCCGAGGATCCGTTCCTGGATGACGAAGCCCCTCCGCCACCGGGGCTCGAGGAGTACGGAGACCCGCCCTTCTGAGGGCCCCGTTCGAGCACGTCCCCGAGGACGGATGGCCGCCCCCTCTCCGCCCTCTTGTGCGTCGTCTTCTGCGTCGTCTGCCGACCGATGCTCTGCCGTCCCGCTGCGAGCTGAATTCCCTCGGCTCCACGTCTTGTGACCTGGGCCATCTGACACTAGGCTCGCGCGAGTGCCTACGTACTGGTCGATCGCCTCGGCATCCTTCCGCCAGTACTCGACCTATCGGATGGCGACTGCCGCCGGGGTCTTCACCAACACGATCTTCGGCCTCATCCGCGCCTCGATCCTTTTCGCCGCGATCACCACGGCGGGCGGCGAGCTCAGCGGCTACACGATCGCGCAGGCCGCGACGTACGTGTGGCTCGGTCAGGCACTGCTGGCCCCGATCGAGGCCTTCGGCACCCGCGAGGTGTCCCAGCGTGTCCACCAGGGCGATGTCGCCATCGATCTGCTGCGCCCCACCTCGTTCCTCGGTCTCTACTACGCGCAGAAGCTCGGCCGCTCGGCCTTCCTGCTGCTGGGCCGAGGCATCCCGCCGCTGGTGATCGGAGCGCTCGTCACGGGCCTCGCCCTTCCGGAGGACCCGCTGTCCTACCTCCTGGGCGCCGTCTCCTTGCTGGCGGCCATCACCCTGGCCTTCCTCGCCGACATGATCGTGAACCTCTCGGCCTTCTGGTTGATCGAGACGCGCGGGTTGACCGTCGTGTACACCGCGGTGATGAACCTGCTCTCGGGGTTCCTCATCCCGATCCTCTGGTTCCCGGACTGGCTGCTGGGTATCGCCCGGGCCACGCCGTTCCCCTCGATGATCCAGACCCCGATCGACACCCTGTCCGGCCGGATCACGCCCCTCGAGGCGCTCCCCCTCCTCGGGGTGCAGGCAGGATGGGTGCTGGTGCTCGCCGTGGCCGCGCACCTGATGCTCCGTCTCGGTGTGCGCAGCATGGAGGTGCAGGGTGGCTGAGAACTCCCGTCCGCGCCCGTCGGGCTCGTCGGGCTCGTCGGGCTCGTCGACCTCATCCGACCGTCCCGTCTCCACCGCCCGCATGGTCTGGACGCTGTACGCCTCGCGGATCCGTTCGCAGGCCTCGTTCCGCACCAGCTTTGTCTCCGACGCCCTGGGCCAGGTGCTCATCGTGGGCACCGAGTTCCTCGAGCTGTGGGTGATCCTCTCGCAGGTCAGCACACTGGGCGGGATGACCCTGCCGCAGGTCGCCGTGGTCTACGGTCTCGGGGCGCTCGCCTTCGGGATCGGGGACATGCTCTTCGGCGAGATCGACGGGCTCTCCACATACATCAAGTCCGGCAAGCTCGAGACCCTCCTGATCCGCCCCGTCCCCCTGCTGCTGCAGATCTCCAGCCTGGACCTGTCGCTGCGACGCATCGGCCGCATCGTGGTGGGGCTGGCGATGTATGTGACGGCGCTCGGGATCGCCGGGTTCCAGCCCGCCCCGCTGCTCCTGGTCCTGGCGGTGCTCGCACCGCTCGCCGGCGCGGTCCTGTTCGGAGCGCTGTTCACGATGGCCGGCGCCCTCCAGTTCTGGCTCGTGGACGGCCGGGAGTTCGCCAACGCCTTCACCTACGGCGGCAACTACGTCGCCACCACCCCCGGCGCAGTGTTCGCCCTGCCCCTGCGCGCCTTCTTCACCTTCGTCATCCCGGCGACGCTGATCGCCTACGCCCCCACCCTCGTGCTGCTGGACCTGCCCGGTCCGCCCCTGATCCCCTCGTGGGCCGGCTGGCTGGGACTCCCTGCCGCCGCCCTCGTCTGGATCGTGGCCGGGCTGCTCTGGCGCTCCGGGGTCCGCAGATACACAGGAGCCGGCGGATGAACACGCCCGAGCAGAACCTTCCCGCACAGGCCGTCCCTGAGACCGCCGCTGTGCCCGCCCTCGAGCTCACCGGGCTGCGACGCGACTACGTGGTGCGGGCCCCCGTGCCGGGTTCGCGCCGACGCCGCCGTCAGGTGGTGCGCGCGGTCGACGACATCAGCCTCAGCATCCGTCCCGGTGAAGCCGTCGGCTTCGTCGGCGCGAATGGGGCAGGGAAGTCCACCACGATCAAGATGATGACCGGGATCCTCACCCCGACGGGCGGATCGCTGCGGGTGCTCGGCCGGGAACCGGTCGCCGAGCGCAAGCACCTGGCCCGGGAGATCGGCGTCGTCTTCGGGCAGCGCTCCCAGCTGTGGTGGGACCTTCCGCTGCGCGACAGCTACCGGATCCTCGGCTCGATGCACCGCCTCACCGACCGGCAGCGGGAGGCCCGGCTGGAGCGTCTCGTGGAGGGCCTGGACCTCGCCCCCTTCTTGGACCGGCCCGTGCGTCAGCTGTCGCTGGGGCAGCGCATGCGCGGCGAGGTGGCCGCGGCGCTCCTCCACTCCCCGCAGCTGGTGGTGCTCGATGAGCCGACGATCGGCCTGGACATGGTCTCCAAGGAGGGATTGCGGCGCTTCCTGCGCGAGGACCGCGCCGAGCGCGGCACCACGCTGTTCCTCACCACGCACGACATGAACGACGTGGAGCGCCTGTGCGACCGGATCGTGGTCGTGAACTCCGGCACCGTCGCCTACGACGGACCGCTGGACTCCTTCCGTGCGCATCTCGGTGCGCCGCGCGAGCTGATCGTCGACCTCGCCGAGCCGACCCCTGCTCTCTCCCTGCCCGGCTCCGCCGAGGCCGCCGCGGTCGAGGCCGACGGCATTCGTCATCGGATCCGGTTCTCGGGTGCGGAGCTCACCGTCCCTGCCCTGCTCTCCGCCATCAGCGCCCAGGCCGAGGTGCGCGACCTGTCCCTGACCGAGCCCGCCATCGAGGACCTGGTGCGGGAGATCTACGGGCGCGGCGGGCTCACCTGAGCGTCCCGCCGTCGGATGCGAGAGGATGAGGGCATGGATGAGCGCAGCGACAGCACGGTGAAGCAGGGGCAGTACAAGGTCCGCGGGGGCAAGCTGGTCTCGGTCGACGTGACGGAGCAGGACGACCGGATCGCGACCGCCCATGTCTTCGGGGATTTCTTCCTCGAACCGGACGACGCCCTCGAGGACCTCAACGGCGCCCTGATCGGGATGCCGACGGACTCGAGCGCGAAGGAGCTGGCCGCATCCATCACGGCGCGCCTCGAGGCGCGACCGGATCCCGTGCAGATGATCGGCTTCGACGCCGACGCCGTCGCGATCGCGGCGCGCCGGGCTCTCGGCCACGCCACCAGCTGGGAGGACCTCACCTTCGACGTCATAGGACCGGTGGTCCTCCCTCCGGTCATGCATGTGGCCCTGGACGAAGTGCTGCCGAACGAGGTGATCGCCGGGCGCCGCAACCCCCACTTCCGGATCTGGGACTGGGACTCCCCGCTCGTGGTGATCGGCTCCTACCAGTCGCTGCGCAACGAGATCGATGCCGAGGGCGCGGCGAAGCACGACATCGGGGTGGTGCGGCGCATCACCGGCGGCGGCGCGATGTTCATGGAGCAGGGCAACTGCATCACCTACTCGCTCGTGGTGCCGACGTCGCTCGTGGAGGGCCTCAGCTTCGAGCAGGCATATGCCTATCTCGATGACTGGGTGATGGGCGCCCTCGCCGAGATCGGGGTCAAGGCGCGCTATGTGCCGCTGAACGACATCGCCTCCGAGCAGGGCAAGATCGGCGGTGCCGCCCAGCGCCGCTTCGCCGGGGGCGTGCTGCTGCACCATGTGACCATGAGCTACGACATCGACGCGGACAAGATGAGCGAGGTGCTGCGCGTGGGCAAGGAGAAGCTCTCGGACAAGGGCACCCGCAGCGCGAACAAGCGCGTGGACCCGATGCGCTCGCAGACGGGCCTGGCCCGCGAACAGATCATCGACGGGTTCCTGGACTTCTTCCGTGCCCGGTACGACACCGTCGACTCGGAGTACACGGACGACGAGCTCGCGAAGGCCCGCGCTCTGGTCGCCACGAAGTTCGGGACCGAGGAGTGGACCGCGCGCGTGCCGTGAGAGGCGGAGGAGCCCTGGTGCTCAGACCGCGGTGAGGCCGAGCTCCTCGTGGTCGCCGCGGTAGACCCCGGTCCGCAGCTCGACGGTATAGGCGTCGGTCTCGGCCCGGGGCATGCCCGACGCACGGGCCGCTGCGATCTCGGCCTCGACGTCATAGGGCACCCGCACGAACTGCACCCCGAACGGGACGGCCGCACCGCTGGTGACCTCGCCTCCGCCGCTCGCTCCGCTGCCGGAGTCACCCTCGAGGATCACGTAGGACGGCGTCGGATCATCGAGCTGGTTGCCGACGCTCCCGGCGTTCACGAGCAGCCCGTCGGTCCCTGACCGCAGGTAGGGCTCGTGGATGTCTCCGTAGACGACGACGTCGGCCCGAGGAACGTCCCCGGTGAACGGCGTGGGCTCGAACATCATCGCGAACTCCGCGTCGCTGTGATCCCGGTGCACCCGGGTGAACTCGTCGATCGGTGAGGCATGCAGCAGGCGCACCCGTCGGCCGGAGAGCTCCAGGTCGACGCTGCCGGGGACGGCGATCAGCCACTGCCGGTCCTGCGCGGTCAGCTCCGTGCGCCACCAGGAGTGCGCCTCGCCGCGGATCTCGCCGTCGCCGGCGATGAACACCTCCCAGTTGCCCCGCACCGTCGCCTCGCAGCGCTCCCGGGTCAGGGCCGTGCAGGCCGAGCCGCGAGGGCCCTTGCCCACCACGTCGCCGAGGTTGATGACGCGGGAGATGCCGCGGGCGGCGATGTCGGCCAGCACCGCCTCGTAGGCGGTGAGGTTGCCGTGCACGTCGGAGACCAGGGCGATGCGGTCGAGAGCCATGCCCCCACCGTACGACCGGCCTGCGAGGAGGGGCGACGGGGCCCCGCCCGCACGCGAGGGCGCTCACACTGCCGACGCCTGCGTTGCACTGGTGCGCAGACCTGGAACAATGGCCCCATGACCGATACTGCACCGCGCCCCGACACCGGCACCTCCATCCCCGATCGCCCCTCCCTCGAGGGTCTCGAGGACAAGTGGGACGGCGTATGGAGCGAGCAGCAGCTCTACGCGTTCGACCCCGACACCACCCGTGACCAGGTCTTCAGCGTCGACACCCCGCCGCCGACGGCCTCGGGCTCGCTGCACGTGGGCCACGTGTTCGGCTACTCGCAGGCGGACATGATCGTGCGCTACCAGCGCATGCGCGGCAAGAACGTGTTCTACCCGCTGGGCTGGGACGACAACGGCCTGCCCACCGAGCGCCGGGTGCAGAACTACTTCGGCGTGCGCTGCGACCCCTCGCTGCCCTATGACGCCGACTTCACGCCCCCGCAGGAGGGCGGCGACAACAAGTCGTCCAAGGCCGCGAACCAGCTGCCGGTCTCGCGCCGCAACTTCATCGAGCTGTGCGAGCGCCTCACCGAGATCGACGAGAAGTCCTTCGAGGAGGTCTTCCGCACCCTCGGCCTCTCGGTGGACTGGAACTACAGCTACCAGACCATCAACGCCCACTCGCGGGCCACCTCGCAGCGCGCCTTCCTCGAGAACCTCGAGGCCGGCCAGGCGTACCAGTCCGAGGCCCCCACCATGTGGGACGTCACCTACCGCACCGCGGTGGCGCAGGCCGAGCAGGAGGACCGCGACCGCGACGGCGCCTACCACCGGCTCGGTTTCACGAAGACCGACGGATCCGGCGAGAAGGTCGTCATCGCGACCACCCGCCCCGAGCTGCTCCCGGCCTGCGTGGCCCTCGTGGCCCACCCCGACGACGAGCGCTACCAGGAGCTGTTCGGCAGCACCGTCACCTCTCCCCTGTTCGGGGTCGAGGTGCCCGTGCTGGCGCACCCCCTCGCGCAGCCCGACAAGGGCGCCGGCATCGCGATGATCTGCACCTTCGGTGATGCGAACGACGTCACCTGGTGGCGCGAGCTCGAGCTGCCCACCCGCTCCGTGATCGGGCGCGACGGCCGCTTCCTGCCGGAGGCGCCGTGGATCTCCACGGCCGAGGGCCAGGCCCACTACTCCGAGCTGGCCGGTCTGACCGTGTTCAGCGCGCAGAAGCGCGTGGTGGAGATGGCGACCGAGTCCGGGGACCTCACCGGCGAGATCGAGAAGATCTCCCACCCGGTGAAGTTCTACGAGAACGGCGACAAGCCGCTGGAGTTCGTGACCTCCCGCCAGTGGTACCTCACCAACGGCGGCCGGGATCAGTCCGAGGGCGGCCTGCGCGACGACCTGATCGCCCGCGGCAAAGAGCTGACCTGGCATCCCGCGTACATGGAATCTCGCTACCGCAACTGGGTCGAGGGCCTCGCCGGTGACTGGCTGATCTCCCGCCAGCGCTTCTTCGGCGTGCCCTTCCCGATCTGGTACGCGGTCGGCGCCGACGGCGAGACCGATTACGACACCGTGCTCACCCCGCCGGTGGAGTCCCTGCCGATCGATCCCACGATCGATGTGCCCGCAGGCTACGAGGAGTCCCAGCGCAGTGTGCCGGGAGGATTCGTCGCCGACCCCGACATCCTCGACACCTGGGGCACCTCCTCGCTGACCCCGCAGCTCGCGGGCGGCTGGAACTCCGACCCGGAGCTGTTCTCGAAGGTCTACCCGATGGACCTGCGCCCCCAGGGCCACGACATCATCCGCACCTGGCTGTTCTCCACGATCGTGCGCTCTCACCTGCAGCAGGACTCGCTGCCGTGGACCCACGCCTCGATCAACGGCTGGATCCTCGATCCGGACCGCAAGAAGATGTCGAAGTCCAAGGGCAACGTGGTCACCCCCATCGGCCTGCTCGAGCAGCACGGCTCCGACGGGGTCCGCTACTGGGCCGGCCGTGCCCGCCAGGGCGTGGACACCGCGTTCGACGAGGGCCAGATGAAGATCGGCCGACGCCTCGCGATCAAGATCCTCAACGCCAGCAAGTTCGCCCTCGGCTTCGGGGACGCACCGGCCGATCCTGCCGGCCGCCTGGCCGCGGATCCTGCCGTGGTCACCGATCCTCTGGACCGTGCTCTGCTCGCCCAGCTCGGGAAGGTCGTCGAGCAGGCGACCGTGGCCTTCGACGACATGGACTACGCCCGCGCCCTCGAGGTCACCGAGCCCTTCTTCTGGGCGTTCTGCGACGACTACATCGAGCTGGTCAAGGAGCGCGCCCACGGCAACTCGGTCTCCGGCGAGGCCGGAGCGGCCTCTGCCCGGGCCGCGCTCGCGATCGCGCTGGAGGTGCAGCTGCGGCTGTTCGCACCGGTGGTCGTGTTCTCGACCGAGGAGGTCTGGTCGTGGTGGCGCGGCGGCAGCGTGCACACCCAGGCCTGGCCGGTCGCCGAGCCGCTGTTCGCCGCCGCCGCCGGGCAGGACGCCTCGCTGCTGGACTCCGTGGCCCAGGCCGCGATCTCGGTGCGCCGCATCAAGTCCGACGCGAAGGTCTCGCAGAAGACCCCGGTCCTCCGCGTGCGCCTCGTCGCGTCTCAGACCACCCTGGCGCACCTCGAGGCCGCCTCGGCGGATCTCACCGCGCTCGGTCGGATCGAGTCCCTCGAGCTGGTCGCCGGTGGCACCGACGATATCGTCACCGAGGACATCGAGCTGGGCGAGCCGCCCGTGAAGGCGCCCCGGAACAAGGGCTGAGGCCTCAGCGCACGATCTCCCGATGCCCGGCATCGAGACGGCGGGTCCAGCCGCGGGCGTCGAGGTGCTCGAGCAGCGGGATGACGATGCGTCGTGTGGTCTCGAGCGCCCGGCGGGCCTGGCTCGCGGTGAACGGCTGGGGCAGCCGGGCGAGCTCGCGCATGGCGAGCGCCGGGGCGCTCGGCAGCAGGATCACGTCGTCCGGCAGTCGGAGCAGCCGTCCCTGCCGGGCGGCGGCGGCCAGCTCCCGCGGACCGAGCCCGAGGTCCGTGAGGTCATCGGCCTCCGGGGCCCGGAACGGCATGGTGCGCAGCCGTTCCTCGAGCTGGACCACCGCACGCTCGGCGTCGCCCAGCCCTGCGGCCGCCGCAGCATCACGCACCCGGCCGCCGACCTGCTCGAGCGCGGCCGCGGCCACCACGGCGTCCAGCAGTGCGGGATCGGGCAGGGAGAGCGCGTCGACGGCTGCTTTCCGCGGGAGGCCCGCCGTCAGGGCGTCCGCCCGCCGGTCGGCCTCGACGAGCTCCCGCAGCTGCGTGATCCAGCTGCTCTCGGCGGCGGTGTCGACGAGCCAGTCCCCACGTCGCCGCACCGTCGGCGGAAGCTGCGGGGGCAGCGCGATCCCGAACCGTGCCAGCAGACCCTCACGGACGGCCCGGCGACGTGCGACCTCGACGGCGACGTCCCCGGCCGGCGGCATCGCGGCGAGTGCTGCTCCTCGGCGTGACCCGTCGCCGCGGCGTTCCAGCAGCGGCGGGTCGACGTCGAGCACTTGCACCCCGCCCTGGATCGAGCTGGCGCCGCTCCCTCGCAGCACCAGGCGGTCGCCGACGCCCAGGGGCAGCGGCCGGCTGAGGGTGAGGCGAGCGTGGTCGGGGCCGAACGGCCTGATCCGTGCCGTGACCGCGGCGGTCCCGATATGGGCCTGGAGCTCGGAGGGTGCGTCGGTGAGCTCGGCGCCGGTCAGGCGGCGCACGTCGACCGTGGTGGTGGTCTCCCAGGCGTCGGGTGTGAGCAGGGCGTCGCCGCGTCCGATCTCGTCGGCGCCCAGGCCGCGGACGTTCACGGCGACGCGTGTGAACGGCCCGGTGGTCGGCACCTGACCGCCGTGGCTCTGCAGGCCGCGCACCACCGCCTGGCCACCGCGCTCCTGGCCGCACAGCTCCAGAGAGTCCTCGCAGGTGATCGTCCCGGCGCCGAGCGTTCCGGTCACGACGGTCCCGGCACCGGTGACGCTGAAGGAGCGATCGATCCAGAGCCGCACCCGTTCGCGCGGGGAGGGTTCGCGGGCCGTCGTGGCGAGGTGATCGAGAGCCTCGCGCAGTGCGGGCATCCCCTCCCCGGTGACGGCGGAGACGCTGAGCGCGGGCGCGTCGGCGAGACCGGTACCGCCCAGCTCGCGGCGTGCCTCGGCGATGACCGTGCCGACCCGGTCAGGAGCGAGGTCGCTCCGGGTGACGACGAGGAGCCCCTGGTCGATGCCCAGCGCCGCGAGCGCATCGCGGTGGTCGCTGGACTGCGCGCTCCATCCCGAGTCCGCGGCGACCACGAAGCACACCAGCGGCGCCGGTCCGAGGCCCGCGAGCATGTTGCCGAGGAACCGTTCATGCCCGGGGACGTCGACGAAGGACACCTCCTGGCCCGAGGGCAGGGTGGTCCACGCGAAGCCGAGGTCGATGGTCAGACCACGGCGATGCTCCTCGGCCAGCCGGTCCGGCTCGATCCCGGTGAGGGCGCGCACCAGGGTGGACTTGCCGTGGTCGACATGCCCGGCGGTCGCGACGACCTGCCTCATCGGCGAAGGCCCCGGGCGGCGTGGACGGCGGCGGCGAGGTGTTCGTCCTCGCTCGCGGGGATGCACCGCAGATCCAGCAGGCAGTCGCCGTCGCGCACGGTGGTGACGATCGCCGGGTCCCCCTGGCGCAGCGGAGCGGCGAGGTCGCTCTCGAGCGCGACAGCCCACCCGGGCAGCGGGACCTCGGCGCCTCCCCCGCCCCCGACGCGGCCGTCGTGAGCGACGGTGCGGCCTCCCACGCGCTCGGCCAGACGATCGGTGCGCTCGCGCAGCTCCTCCGGATCCTGCCGCAGCGCCTCGAGCACGGGCGGGACAGGGCCGGTGAGGGTCGCCTCGAGCGCGGCCAGGGCCAGCTTGTCGGCGCGCACGGCGCGCGCCAGCGGGTGACGCGCCAGGCGGGCGATGACGTCGGCCCGGCCCAGCAGGATCCCAGCCTGCGGGCCGCCGAGCAGCTTGTCGCCGCTGGCGATGACCACATCGGCACCGTCCCGCAGTGCGGCGGCGACGTCGGGCTCCTGGGGCAGCAGCGGTTCCGGGCCGAGCAGCCCGCTGCCGAGATCCACGACGAGAGGCACTCCCGCCGCGCGGCACGGGCCGGTCAGCTCGGCGACCTCGACCTCGCTGGTGAATCCGATGACGCGGTAGTTGCTGGTGTGGATGCGCAGCACGCAGCCGGTGGCCGCACCGAGCGCGGAGGTGTAGTCGGCCAGGTGGGTGCGGTTGGTGGTGCCGACCTCATGGAGGCGGGCACCGGTGGAGGCGATGAGGTCCGGGAGGCGGAAGCCGGCCCCGATCTCGATGAGCTCGCCGCGGCTGATGACCACCTCGCCGGTGCCGGCCAGCGCGGTGGTGGCGAGCAGGAGGGCCGCGGCGCCGTTGTTGACCACGAGGGCGTCCTCCGCCTCGGGGCAGGCCGCGAGCAGGGCCGCACGGGCTCCGGCTCCGCGCCGCGCTCGGGCTCCCGTGGCCAGGTCGAACTCGACGTCGGTGTATCCGGACGCGGCCTGCACGGCGTCGCGCGCCGCCTCGGACAGCGGCGCCCGACCGAGGTTGGTGTGCACGATGATCCCGGTGGCGTTGAGCACCGGTCGCAGCGAGGCGGCGGGCCGGTCTCCGATCGCGGAGAGCACCTCCTCGAGCACGTCCTCGGGAGGGATCTCCCCGCGTCGCGCACGGTCCTGCGCAGCCCGGACGATGTCCCCCACCACGCGCTCGCTCAGGCTCGCGCTCGCGCCCTGGACCTTCGCGTGGGCGAGCAGCAGATCGGTGCGCGGGATGCGGCGGCGCGGGTCGGCCGAGGGGACAGGTCGCGCCGGGGGGTCAAGTCGCACCGCGGAGTCAGGTCGCGCCGCGGGGTCAGGTCGCTCCGGGGGCTGGGACACAGGAACCTCCTCGGGCGGTGCCGACGACGGTGCAGGGCCCGCCCGGTACGGGCGGCACGGTGCAGGAACGGCAGAGTGGCGGAGGCGGACGGGAATCGAACCCGCCAGACCGAGATGCTCGGTCTCACTGGTTTTGAAGACCAGGGCGCCCACCAGGACACGGACGCCTCCACGAGCCAAACTATCACCGTCCCGCCCGGTTCCCCGGCCTCACCAGGTGTCCGAGACCTCCCGGCACCCGGCCGCCACGGGTGCGCCGTGGGTAGGCTCCGGGTATGAGCGAGTCACCGATCGTCCCTGTCCAGGCCGCCCCGTCGATCCGGCTGACGACCATGGCCCACGGCGGGGGCTGCGCCTCGAAGATCCCGCCGGGCGAGCTCGAGGAGGTCGTCTCCGCCCTGTCGGGTCAGGAGTACGACTCCGTGATCGTGGGGCTCGAGGACGGGGACGACGCCGCCGCGGTGCGGATCGCCGATGGCACCGCCGTGCTCTCCACCGCCGACTTCTTCACCCCCGTGGTCGACGACCCCTTCGACTGGGGCCGCATCGCCGCCGCGAACGCCCTGTCGGACATCTACGCCATGGGCGGCGCTCCCGTGGTGGCGATCAACCTGGTGGGATGGCCGCGCGGGGTGCTGCCCTACGAGCTGCTGCGCGAGGTCCTCGCCGGGGGCCTCGCCATCGCGAAGGAGGCGGGAGTTCCCGTCATCGGCGGTCATTCGGTGGACGATCCGGAGCCGAAGTACGGCATGGCCGTCACCGGCACCGCCCATCCGGACCGCCTGCTGCGCAACGACGCCGCGACGGCCGGGCTGCCGATCACGCTCACGAAGCCGCTCGGCGTGGGACTGCTGAACAACCGGATGAAGTCCACCGGCGAGGCCTCCGCCGCCGCGATCGCGACCATGACCACCCTGAACCGGGACGCCGCGCAGGCCGCCCTGGCCGCCGGGGCCCGGGCCGCGACCGATGTGACCGGCTTCGGCCTGCTGGGCCACCTGTTCAAGATGGGCCGCGCCTCCGGCGTCGGCGCGATCATCGATCATTCGGCCGTGCCGCTGATCGACGGGGCGGCCGACGCGCTGCGCGACGGCTTCGTCTCCGGCGGCACCCGCCGCAACCTCGACTGGGTGCGGGAGGATGTGCGCGCCGGTGCAGGCATCACCGAGGACGACCTACTGCTGCTGGCTGATGCCCAGACCTCGGGCGGGCTGCTGGTGATCGGCGAGGTCCCCGGCTACCCGATCATCGGGGAGACCGTCGCGGGATCCGGCATCGACGTGCGCTGACGTCGACGCCGCAGTGCAGAGACGCAGAAGAGCAGAGGCGCAGGATCGCGAGGTCAGCCGACGGTCGTGATCGAATCGTCGGTGATGCCGGCGTCCCGCCTCGCGGCGAGCCGCGCCTTCTGCGGCTCGATCACGCGTCGCGGGTCCTTCACGGACTCCAAGCCGGCCTCGAGCACCCCGAAGCGGGTCAGCGCCGAGGCGGCCAGCAGCGCCGCACCGCTCGCCGCGGCGACAGCGCGGTGGCGCCCGCCCAGCACTGTCCCGAGGGCCCCGGCGACGGCGAGCCGTTCCGCCCAGCGCAGCATCGTCCCGGGGCGGCCGGTCTCCAGGGGCTCCGCTTCCAGGGGATGCATCGATGCCTTCATCGCGCGGAGGGAGACGACGTCGCCGGCGACCCCGGCCACGGCGAGCAGGCGCGCCGGCCGGGTCTCGGACACCGGCGCGGTGAGCATCGCAGCCCCGCCCGTGGCGAGCGTGGCCGAGCTGACGAACAGAGCGGAGAGGTGCTTGCGGCCGGCGGCCCAGGTGGGCACCGCGGTGTCCCCGAGCAGCGCACCGGTGTACGAGGCCAGGAGCGGGCCGAGGGCGGCCTGCGCGAGGGCGGCCGGGGTCTCGGTGCCGTGCACGAGGGGGCGCAGCGGTCCCAGGGGGATCCGCTCCCCCGTCATCCGGTCGACCTCGATCGCCCCGAGGACGCCGGAGACCACGCCGAAGCTCCCCAGGATCCAGCTGCCCACGCTCATCGGCGAGCTGATCTTCAGCGTGCGCATCATGTTCAGGAACCGCTCGGGGCGGCCGAGGTCCTCGATCAGCGCGACGGTGCCCGCGCCGAGGGCGCCCAGCGCCGTCAGCCGCGCGGTGCGGCGCAGCACCGGGCGCTGGGTGAGCTGGGCACCCGTGGCCAGGATCCCGGAGCCGCCGGCGAGCCCGCCGAGGAAGAGGTACACCGCGATCGGTGCCCGCCACGGCGGCGCCTTCACGACGGGACGCCCGTAGTACGAGTCGTACGGGTCGACCTCGACATCCTCGACGACGGCCTGCTCGCGGCCGCCGTCGGTGCTGCCGAGCTGGTCGATCGAGCGGCGGCGCCTGCCGGTGCGGCCGGGGCCGGGCCGGCGTCGACGCCGCGGACCCTCGGGAGGGCGGTCGGCATCCAGCGGGGTGATGCTCATCGACGGCCTCCCAGGAAGGCGAGGGCCGTGGCGGCGAGCATGCCGGCGGCGGCGATCCCCACCCGGGCATACATCTGGGGCAGCTCCTTGGTCGGCACCTGCGGGTCCGGCGGGAGTCCATAGACCTCGGGCTCGTCCAGCAGCAGGAACACCGAGCCGGTGCCGCCCACGCCGTCCTTCGGGTTGGCACCGTACAGGCGGGCCTCGGTCATGCCCTGCTCGTGGAGGGCCCGCACCCTGTCCTCGGCGCTGTCCACGAGCTCGTCGTGCTCCCCGAAGCGGATGGACTGGGTGGGGCAGGTCGCGGAGCAGGCGGGCTCCTCCCCCACGACGAGCCGGTCGTAGCAGAGGGTGCACTTGTTGGCGGTCCCGGCGTGGGGCACGTCCCCGTCACGCTCGACCTTCGCGGAGACGGTGCCGTCGTCGCGTCGTTCGATGACCCCGAAGGGGCAGGCCGCCACACAGGTGCCGCAGCCGTTGCAGACGTCGCTCTGGACCACGACGGAGCCGAACTCGGAGCGGAAGATGGCACCGGTGGGGCAGACGTCCAGGCAGCCCGCGTTCGTGCAGTGCTTGCAGACGTCCGAGGACATCAGCCAGCGGAACTCCTGGGTGTTCGGAGGGGTGCGGTCGGTCCCGCTGAGGTCCCCGTCGGGCGCCTGACCGCGGGGCGGCCGCGGGCCGACCGTGGGCATGCCGAGGCCGACGAGCTTGCGCCCGGACTCCCGGGCGGCCTCGATGCGCTCGGTGCCCTGCTCGACGAAGGCGACGTGCCTCCACGTGTTCGCCCCCAGCGCACCGGTGTTGTCATAGCTGGAGCCGAGGATCTCGAGATCGCCGTCGACCGGGTTCCGGTTCCACTCCTTGCACGCGACCTCGCACGCCTTGCAGCCGATGCAGATCGAGGTGTCGGTGAAGAATCCGACCCGTTGCTGGTCCCCGCCCCACCCGGAGGCGGCAGCGGGTCCGGCAGGTCCGGCGAGCAGGCTCATCGGTTCCTCATCTCCTTCATCGACGATTCCCCCGTGGGCACCGCGGTGGCCTCTTCGGGACCACGCATGGAGTGCGGCGAGTACTCGTGGCCGGGCCCTGGTCCGGGGGCTCCGAGCGCCCCGTCGACCTGTGCCTCGTCCTCGGGGATCAGCCCGGCCCGTCGACGATACTCGTCCACGAGCGTCAGCAGCTCCGGGCCGCGCGGACGGCGACCGGGGATGATCGCGCAGTCGTTGTTCTTGCTGTTCTGGATCTGCGTATTGGCGTCGAGCATCATGCCGATCAGGTCGTTCGCCCCGTCGCCCTCGACGATCGCGGCGCTGCCGCGGCCGAAGTGGAACGGCATCCCGATCTGGTGGACCGTGCGGTCCCCGATCTTCAACGGCGTCATCCGCTCGGTGACCAGCACCTTCGCCTCGATGGCGGATCGTGCCGAGATGACCGTCGCCCACCCGTACGGCTCGAGACCGACCTCCTCGGCGAGCTGCGGGGAGACCTCCACATACATCTCCGGCTGGAGCTCGGAGAGGTAGGGCAGGAAGCGGCTCATGCCTCCTGCCGTGTGGTGCTCGGTGATGCGATAGGTGGTGAACACGTACGGGTAGGTCTCGCCCTTGGCCGAGTGCGCCCCCGGGGACTGCATGTTGTTGCGGTCCTGGAAGGTGACCCGGGTGGGGTTGTTCTGCACCGCGTACAGCGGGTTGGGCACAGTGGACTCGGGTGCCTCGTAGTGCGTGGGCAGCGGCCCGTCGACGAGACCGCTGGGGGCGAACAGCCAGCCGCGCCCGTCGGACTGCATGATGAACGCGTCGGTGCCGGACAGCGCGCCGGCCCCACCCTTCGCAGGGTCTCCGGGGTCGTCGGGGCGCTTGGTGGCCGGGAAATCCGGGACGTCATGGCCGGTCCAGCGCCCTGCCTCCTCGTCCCACCACACGAGCTTCTTGCGCTCGCTCCAGGGCTTGCCCTCCGCATCGGCCGAGGCCCGGTTGTACAGGATGCGCCGGTTGGCGGGCCAGGCCCAGCCCCACTCGGCGGCCGTCTCGTCCTGCTGCTGGCCGGGGGTGCGCCGACGGGCCTGGTTCACGCCGTCCGCATACACGCCGGAGTAGATCCAGCAGCCGCCGCTGGTCGAGCCGTCCGCCGCCATCTCCGCGAAGCCCGAGAGCGGCTGGCCGGCCTTCTCCCCGGTGAGATGACGGCCGTTGATCTCGGCGAGCACGGACTCGGCGTCCGGCTCCCCGTGCTCGTCGACGGGGTAGTCCCAGGTGAGGTCGAGGATCGGTCGGTCGCGCGGATCGGTCGAGTCCTTGAGCTTCTCCCGCACCCGGTTGCCCAGCTCGACTGCGAACTGCAGGTCGCTCTGGCAATCGCCCGGCGGTTCCACGGCCTTGTCCCGCCACTGGACCATGCGCTGGGTCTGGGTGAAGGAACCGGCCTTCTCCGTATGGTTCGCCGCGGGCAGGTAGAACATCTCGGTGGCGATGTCCTCGGTGCGCAGCTCCCCGGTCTCGATCTCCGGGCCGTCCTTCCACCAGGTGGCGGACTCGATCATGTAGAAGTCCCGCACGACCATCCACTTCAGGTGCGACATCGCCAGTCGCTGCATGCGTCCGTTGGCCGAGCCCACGGCGGGGTTCTGGCCGAACAGGAAGTAGCCGTCGACGCCGTCCTCGAGCATGCGCATCACGGTCTGGTAGGTGCCGTGGGCACCGGTGAGGCGAGGGAGGTAGTCGAAGGCGAAGTCGTTCTCCGCCGTCGCCGCGTCTCCCCACCAGGCCTTGAGCAGGTTCACGGCATAGACGTCGGCGTTCGCCCAGAAGCCCTTCTGCTCCTTCTTGCCGATCTGGCGGGCGTACTGCGCGAAGTCATCCTGGCCGGCCTTCGGCATCGGCAGGTAGCCGGGGAGGATGTGATAGAGCGTGGGGATGTCCGTGGAGCCCTGGATCGTGGCGTGCCCGCGCAGCGCCATGATGCCGCTGCCCGGTCGCCCGACGTTGCCCAGCAGCAGCTGGAGCACGCCCGCGGTGCGGATCATCTGCGCGCCGCCGACGTGCTGGGTCCAGCCCAGGGCGTAGGCGAAGCAGGTGGTGCGATCTCTGCCCGAGTTCTCGGTGATCGAGCGGGCGAGGTACTCGAAGTCGTCCTCGGAGATGCCGCAGGTGTCGCGCACCATCTCCGGGGTGTACCGCGCGTAGTGCCGCTTGAGGATCTGGAACACCGTGCGGGGATGGCGCAGCGTCTCGTCACGCTCCGGCAGCCCTTGGGCGAGGCGCTCGGGATCGCCGGCATAGGTCCACGTGCTGTTGTCGTACGTGCCCGTCTCCGGGTCGTACCCGGAGAAGAGCCCCTCGAGGTCCTCAGGATCCCCGTACTCCTCGCTCACGAGCGTCGAGGCGTTGGTGAAGAGCTTGAGGTACTCGTCGAACCACAGCTCGTTCTCGAGCACATGGCGGATCACGCCGCCGAGCAGCACGACATCCGTCCCCGCCCGGAGCGGGATGTGCCGATCCACGTTCGCCGAGGTCCGCGTGAACCTCGGGTCCACATGGATCACCCGCGCGCCGCGCTTCCTGGCCTCCATCACCCACTGGAATCCGACCGGATGCGCCTCGGCCATGTTCGAGCCCTCGATGACGATGCAGTCAGCATTCGCCATGTCCTGGAGGGATTGGGTGGCACCGCCACGTCCGAACGAGGCTCCCAGACTGGGAACCGTGGCGGAGTGTCATATGCGGGCCTGGTTCTCCATCTGGATCGCGCCGGCGGCGGTGAAGAACTTCTTGAGGAGGTAGTTCTCCTCGTTGTCGATGGTGGCCCCGCCGAGGCTCGCGATGCCCATGGCCCGACGCAGCGGGCGCCCGTGCTCATCGGTGTCCTGCCAGTGCGCGCGCCGGGCCTCGATGAAGCGGTCGGCGATCATGTCCAGCGCGGTGTCGAGCTCGAGCTCCTCCCAGTCCGTGGCGTGCGGCCGACGGTAGAGGACGGACGTCTGCCTAAGAGGGGAGTTCACGAGCTGCTCGCTGGCCGCGCCCTTGGGGCACAGACGACCACGGGAGACCGGGGAATCCGGGTCGCCCTCGATCTGGGTGACCTTGCCATCCTGATGGAAGACGCGCTGGGCGCAGCCGACGGCGCAGTACGGGCAGACGCTGTGGGCGATCCCGTCGGCCTCCGCGGTGCGCGGCGAGATGCTGCGGGTCGTCGGCGACATCACCGCGGTGCCGCGTCCGGTCGGATCCGCACCGCGCAGCTGCCGGAGGACCGGCCAATCGAGGAACAGTGGGCGAGCCATGGACGCACCCTACCAGCGTTCAGCTCGCGGCGAACACTCCGCAGGGCTCGGCAGATCGTGTCGGCACCAGGCTCTCACCTGCACAGACAGGCCATGAGCTCACGCCTCGGTGGTGCCCTCGTCGCGGATCCGCTCGTGATGACGGATCACCTCGGTGACGATGAAGCGCAGGAAGGCTTCCGCGAAGACCGGGTCCAGGCCCGCATCGTGGGCGAGGGACCGCAGCCGGTCGATCTGCGCACGCTCTCGCGACGGATCGGCGGGCGGCAGGCCGTGGGTCGCCTTCAGCACCCCCACGCGCTGGGTATGGGAGAAGCGTTCCGCGAGCAGGTGCACGAGGGCGGCATCGATGTTGTCGATGCTGCGCCGCTCCTCGACGAGGAGCTCCCGAGCGCGAGCGACCTCGTCGTGGGCAGCATCGGTCGAGGGGTTCTGGGCCATCAGGCGGACCTGTCCTGTCGTTCCTGCGGTGCCGCGTGATCGCTGTCCTTGCCGGTGACCATGAGCGGGGCACGGCCCTGCGTGATCACGCCCTCGGTGATGACCACCTTGGCGACGTCGGCGCGCGAGGGCACCTCGAACATGACCTCCTGGAGGGAGTCCTCGAGGATCGCGCGCAGGCCACGGGCACCGGTTCCGCGCTCGATCGCACGGTCGGCGACGGCCTCCAGGGCGCTGCGCTCGAAGTCCAGCTCCACACCGTCCAGGGCGAACATCTTCTGGAACTGCTTGACCAGCGCGTTGCGCGGTTCGGTGAGGATCTGGATCAGCGCCTCACGATCGAGGTTCGACACGCTCGTGATCACGGGGAGGCGCCCGATGAACTCGGGGATCAGACCGAACTTGAGGAGGTCCTCGGGGACCAGCTTCGCGTAGATCGCCTCCTGCTCGAGGGGCGTGTGCAGCTCAGCGCCGAACCCGATGCCGCGCCGGCCGATCCGCGACCCGATGATGTCCTCGATCCCGGCGAAGGCGCCGGCCACGATGAACAGCACGTTCGTGGTGTCGATCTGGATGAACTCCTGGTGCGGGTGCTTCCGCCCGCCCTGCGGCGGAACCGCGGCCACGGTCCCCTCGAGGATCTTCAGCAGCGCCTGCTGGACACCCTCGCCGGAGACGTCACGGGTGATGGACGCGTTCTCCGACTTGCGACCGATCTTGTCGATCTCATCGATGTAGATGATCCCGCGCTCGGCCTTCTGGACGTCGTAGTCCGCGGCCTGGAGGAGCTTGAGCAGGATGTTCTCGACATCCTCGCCGACATAACCGGCCTCGGTGAGCGCCGTGGCGTCCGCCATCGCGAAGGGCACGTCGAGCATCCGGGCCAGGGTCTGTGCCAGATAGGTCTTGCCACAGCCGGTGGGGCCCACGAGCATCACGTTGGACTTGGCGACCTCGATCTCGTCGCGCTCCCCCACAGCGTCCTCGGCCAGGGCGGCCGCAGCGCTCTTGGCACTGGACGGAGTCGTCTCGGCATCCTGCGCCCGCACCCGCTTGTAGTGGTTGTAGACCGCGACCGAGAGAGCCCGCTTGGCCGGGTCCTGGCCCACGACGTAATCCTGGAGGAAGGTGAAGATCTCCTGCGGGGTGGGCAGGGGCGCCTGCTCCTCGGAGCTGGGCTGCGCGGCCTGGATCTCCTCCGCGATGATCTCGTTGCACAGTTCGATGCACTCTTCACAGATGTACACCCCCGGGCCGGAGATCAGTCTCTCGACCTGCTTCTGCGACTTCCCGCAGAACGAGCATTTGAACACGTCGGCCCCGTCGCCCGTGCGTGCCATGTCCGTGTCCTTCCGTCGGCCACCATCTGTGCATTCATCAGTGCATTCGTGCGGTTCCGCAGGGTGCGGCCCGCGATCTGCAGACCCGTCCACGGTACCCCGAGGACCCGACGCGGCGCGGGAGGCGAGCCGTGCGTGCCGCCGCCGAGCGGCTGCGGTGACGGTGATCGGCCCCTGGATCACGCGAGCGTGCGGATCACGTGCGGATTACGGGATCACGCGGGCGTGCGGATCACGCGGGCTCCTGGATCACATGGACCACTGGATCTCGCGGGCACGCCCGGGGGCCGACGGACGAACAGCGGGCTCCGTGGCCGGGCGGCAGTTCTGCCGTCCGGCCACGGCGGGGATCACGAGGTGATCGCGGCGCGGGGAACCTTCCGGGTCTCCAGGACCTGGTCGACGAGCCCGTACTCGAGGGCATCCTTCGCGGTGAGGATCTTGTCGCGCTCGATGTCCCTGCTGACCTGCTCCTTGGAGCGGCCGGAGTGGTCCGCGAGGGTCTGCTCGAGCCAGTCGCGCATGCGCATGATCTCGTTGGCCTGGATTTCGAGGTCGGAGGCCTGGCCGCCGCCGCCCTCGCCGCCCATGGCCGGCTGGTGGATCAGGATGCGGGCGTTCGGGAGCGCGAGACGCTTGCCCGGGGCACCCGCCGCGAGCAGCACGGCGGCGGCGGAGGCCGCCTGGCCGAGGCACACCGTGGTGACCTCGGGCTTGATGTACTGCATCGTGTCGTAGATGGCGGTCAGCGCGGTGAACGAGCCGCCGGGGCTGTTGATGTACAGCGTGATGTCACGGTCCGGATCCTGGGACTCCAGGACCAGCAGCTGGGCCATGACGTCATCGGCCGAGGCGTCATCGACCTGGACGCCGAGGAAGATGATGCGGTCCTCGAACAGCTTCGTGTACGGGTCCTGGCGCTTCATGCCGTAGGCGGTGCGCTCCTCGTACTGCGGGAGCACGTAGCGGGAGGTCGGCATGCCGCCGGCCTGGGCGACCGGCAGGGCGCCGATGGTGCGGGGATCGAAAGTCACGGGTTCTCCTTGTTCTCAGGGCGTGCGGGGGCGACGGGGCGGAGGTCAGTCGTCGGTGCCGCCGCCACCGGTGACGTCACCCGCTCCGGTGACGATCTTGTCGATGAAGCCGTACTCGAGGGCCTCGGTCGCGGTGAACCAGCGGTCGCGGTCAGAGTCCTCGGTGATCTGCTCGAGGCTCTTGCCGGTCTGCTCGGCGATCAGGCCGGCGAGCGTGCGCTTCATCGACAGGATGAGGTCGGCCTGGATCTTGATGTCGGTCGCCGTGCCGCCGAGCCCACCGAGGGGCTGGTGCATGAGCACGCGGGTGTGGGCGGTGGCGTAGCGCTTGCCCTTCGCGCCCGAGGAGAGCAGGAACTGCCCCATCGAGGCGGCCATCCCCATGCCGATCGTCACGACGTCCGGCTGCACGTACTGCATGGTGTCGTAGATGGCCATGCCCGCCGTGATCGAGCCACCGGGGCTGTTGATGTAGAGGTAGATGTCCTTGTCCGGGTCCTCGGCGGCCAGGAGCAGGATCTTGGCGCAGATCGCATTGGCGTTCTCATCGCGCACCTCGGAACCGAGCCACACGATGCGGTCGCGCAGGAGCCGCTGGTAGACGTTGTCGTCGAGGCCCATCGGGCTGTCGCCGGCCGCGTCGCGGGGCGCGGAGTTCTGAGTGCTCTGGGAGCTCACGGAGGTCACAGGGTCTCCTTCATAGCGGGAATCGTCGATGTGTCGACTCTAGGCGCTGGGTGGGACGGCACGGGTCGCTGTTCGCCGCAGGCGCACTGGGCGGCCGACCCTCCCCGGCACCGGAGAAGCGCTGTGCACGACCCGTCGCGCGTCGACGGATGTGCCGCGGACCTCCCCGGATCGTCAAGTCGCGGCGAGTTCTGGTCACGTTGACCCGAGATCAGGCAAAAACCACGCCAAGTCCCCTGCCGAGCTGTCCCAAAACCCCTTACGGGAGCTGCGGCGCACCCCTACGTTGGTCTCAACGCAGGACAGAGATCGCCCCGCTTGCGGGGGACACATCAGCCAGAAGCACCCCCGGCACCCCCGCCGGCCCGGAAGGAACGATCAGCAGAACATGGCCCAGCACAACACGCACCGCACCGCAGGACGCGCACAGACCCCCGCCTTCACCGCAGCTCGCGGCCTCGGTGGCGCCGCAGTCCTCGGCACCGTCGTCGTCGGCACCGCTTTCGCCGGTTCCGCTGCCCAGGCTGCTCCCGCCGCCCCGGCCGCGCCCGCCGCCCCTGCCGTGCAGACCGCTCCGGCAGCCCCGGTCACCACCGCGCCGTCGACCGCGCTGGACACCAGCGCGAAGCTGCGCTGGGGCTCCCGCGGCAACGCCGTGGAGAAGCTCCAGTCGGCCCTGAACGACAACGGTGCGGGCATCGCCGTGGACGGCTCCTTCGGCCCCCGCACCCACTCCGCGGTCAAGAACTACCAGTCCTCCAAGGGCCTGCAGGTCGACGGCGTCGTCGGCCCGAAGACCTTCGCTGCACTCGGCGGCTCGGCGGCCCCCTCGGGCGGCGGCACCTCCGCTCCGGCGAAGTCCTCCTCGAGCTCGAACAACAACACGATCGTGAACGCCGCGCGCTCGGCCGTCGGCAGCCCGTACAGCTGGGGCGGCTCGTCGCTCAGCGGCATGGACTGCTCCGGACTCGTGAACTACGCCTACAAGGCAGCCGGGATCAACCTTCCCCGCACGAGCGGCCAGATCGCCAACGGCGGCCGCTGGGTCTCCCAGTCCCAGGCCCAGCCCGGCGACATCGTGGCCTACTCCGGCCACGTCGCGATCTACGCCGGAAACGGCCAGATCATCGACGCCTCCGGCTCGAAGCAGCGCGTCGTCGAGCGCGCACTCTGGGGCAACCCGATCGGCTTCGTGACCTACCGCTGATCCACACAGCTCTTCACAGAGGGCCCGGTCTCCACACGGAGACCGGGCCCTCGTGCATTCGCCCTCCGGGTGCCCGGTGCTCGGGCGCCCGGTGTTCGGGCGCCCGGTGTTCGGTTGCCCGCGTACCGGGGTACTCGGGTGCCGGGGTACTCGGGTGCCGGGGTACCCGGGTGCCGGGGTACCTGAGCACCCCTCGCGATGCCGTCGGACCACCCGCGTTCCCCTCCGCGGCGGTGAGTCGGGATGGCCTCTCCGCCCCCGGCCACCCCACACCCACACCCACACCCACACCCACTGCACTGCACTGCACCGCACCGCACCGCACCGCAACGACTGGCGCCAGGTGTGCAGGGAGCCCGTAGAGAGGCGAGGCTGCACACCACACGCCACTGGATACGACGACGGGCCGCCACCCCGGGAGGGGGTGACGGCCCGTCGATGGTTCCTCGAGTGCCTCGGCCGGATCAGCCGGATCGGCTAGACCAGCCGGATCAGCCGGATCAGCCGGATCAGCCGGATCAGCCGGATCAGCCGAAGCGGAGGATCACTTCGAGGAGTCGGCGGCGTCGGTGTCCGCAGCCTTCTTCGGTGCGGCCTTCTTGGCCGGTGCCTTCTTCGCGGGGGCCTTCTTGGCCGGAGCCTTCTTGGCAGCGGCCTTCTCGGTCGTGTCCTCAGCGGCGGCCTCGGTGTCCGCCGCCTCGGTGTCCGCCGCCTCCTTGGCCGGAGCCTTCTTCGCCGGGGCCTTCTTGGCAGCAGCCTTCTTGGCCGACGCCTTCTTCGCGGGAGCCTTCTCGGCTGCCGCGGCGTCGTCGGCGCTGTCCGCGTCGGCCTTCTCCACGTCGTCAGCATCGGCCTCGGCGGCCTGGGCGGTGAGGCCCAGATCCAGCACGTCGCCGGAGGCGTTCTTCACGGTGACGTCCGCCAGGACGACCTCGAGGGCCTTGGAGCGCTGCACCTCGCCGAAGATCTGCTCGAGCTGACCCGACTGGGCGAGCATCTGCAGCAGCTGGTTCTGCTCGATGCCGTACTGCGCCGAGAGCTGGGTCATGTAGGCCATGAGGTCGTCCTGCTCGACGCTGACCTCACGGGTGCCGTTGATCTCGTCCAGCAGGAACTGGGCGCGGACGGCCTTGGCGGTGTCCTCGCGGATCTCCTCGCCATGCGGGTCGCCCGGCTCCTTGCCCTCGTTCTCGAGGTGCGCGTTGATCTCGTCCTCGACGAGCGCGTCGGGAACGGGGATCTCGAGCTCCTCCAGCAGCTTCTCGAGCAGAGCGTTGCGGGCCAGGGCCACGCGGTTGCCCTCGGCGTCGGCGTCGGCCTGCTTGCGCAGGTCGTCCTTCAGCTCGTCGATGGTGTCGAACTCGGAGGCCAGCTCGGCGAACTCGTCGTCGGCCTCGGGCAGCTCGCGGACCTTGACCGACTGCGGGACGACCTTGATCTGCGCCTCTTCGCCGGCGTGATCGCCGCCGGCGAGCTTCGAGGTGAAGGTGGTGGTCTCCTCGGCGGAGAGGCCGATGAGCGCCTCGTCCAGACCCTCGAGCATGTTGCCCTCGCCGATCTGGTAGGACGTGCCCTCGACGGACTCGATCTCCTCGTCGCCGATCGTGGCGACGAGATCGAGGGAGACGAAGTCACCGTTCTGGGCGGGACGGTCGACGCCCACGAGGGTGCCGAAGCGCTCGCGCAGCTCGGTCAGGCGCACCTCGACGGCGTCGTCGTCGACGGTGGGCTCCTCGATCTCGACCTCGTAGGTCGAGAAGTCGGGCAGCTCGATCTCGGGGCGCACGTCCTGCTCGACGACGAACACGAGGTTGCCGTCCTCGGAGCCGTCCAGGCCCGGGATCTCGCTGACCTCGACCTCGGGGCGGCCGACGGGCTTGATCGCCGCTTCGGCAGCCGCCTGCTGGTAGAAGTCGGGAAGCGCGTCGTTGACGGCCTCCTGCATGATCGCGGGGTGGCCGAAGCGCTGCTGAACGAGGCTTGCGGGGACCTTGCCCTTGCGGAAGCCGGGGATCTGCACCTGCTCGGAGATCTTCGTGGTGGCGGCCGCGACGGCCGGCTTGAGCTCGTCGAAAGGCACCTCGACGGTGAGCTTCACCCGGGTGGGGCTGAGCTTCTCGGACTCGGTCTTCACTGGTCAGGTCTCCCTGTGGATCGTCGGTCTAGTGGTCAGTTCTCACGGTGCTCCGGAGCACGCACGCGGCGGCCACCCGAAGCGGAGTCGGGGTGACAGGATTTGAACCTGCGACTTCCCGCTCCCAAAGCGGGTGCTCTACCAAGCTGAGCTACACCCCGGAGGGCAACCCATGGGATATTACCCGGTACTGCTGGGGAGCGCTCGAATCATCCCGGCGCGCTGTGAGGAGATGCATGTCGCGTCCTCGGTCCTCCGATGTGCGACCGCACCGTTCATCTGATTCAATGGTGCAGTCCAGCGGGCGTAGCTCAATGGTAGAGCCTCAGTCTTCCAAACTGATTACGCGGGTTCGATTCCCGTCGCCCGCTCCATCCGCTGCAGAGCCGCGGTCCCCTCGGGGGCCGCGGCTCTGTGCTGTCCGCGGTTCTGTGCTGTCCGCGGCGTCCTCCGCGCTGCCCGCCGCACCCGCACCACGGCCGTCTCCCCGTCGTCCGACACCTGGTGCTCCACGGCATCGAAGCACTCCTGTTCACGCGCCGCTGCGAGAAAGCTCGGCGCCTGGTCCCGATGCATCTCCAGGAGCAGCACGCCACCGGAGGCGAGCCAGTGCGGGGCCTCCCGGAGCAGTTCGCGGGCCTCGTCGAGACCATCCTCCCCCGCGACCAGGGCGGCTTCGGGTTCCTGCTCGCGGGCGTCGCGCGGCATCAGCTCCAGCTGCGCGGCAGGAACATAGGGCGGGACCGCTGCGATGACGTCGATGGTGCCGGCCAGCTGAGCGGGTAGGGCACCGAGGCCGGATCCGCGGTGCACGCCGGCGTCGGCTGGCAGGTTCGTGCGGGCATGGACGAGCGGTCGCTCGTCCCGGTCGGTGGCATGCACCCGGACTCCCGGCACCCGACGATCGACGAGGGCGGCGATGGGAGCGACTCCGCAACAGGCCTCGACCATCACGGGGTTCCTCCGCGATCGGGCCTCCAGGACGGCCGCGTCGATGAGCGCCATGGTGCGCTGGCGGGGGACGAAGCAGCCCGGCCCGACGGCCAGCACCTCGCCGCCGATCTCGACCCTGCCCACCAGGTGCTCGAGGGCTTCGCCCGCCTCCCGACGGGTGCACAGCTGCTCGAGCTCCGCCCCGGCGGACACCTCGAGGAGGATGCGGGCCTCCTGCTCGGCGAACACGCATCCGGCGCGCCGGAGCCGCTCCACCAGGACGTGGACCGGGAGCTCGGCCGCAGGAACGTGCTGGTCGGCTGCGTGGCCCGACGGCGTCGTCGTCATCGTCGCCATTCTTCCCCGTGCAGCCCCGGCGCACCAGGGGTGCGGCCGTGCCGGGCCAGACCAGACCAGACCAGACCAGACCAGACCAGACCAGACCAGACCTATCCCGACCGACCGTCCCGACCCGACCCGACCCGACCCGACCCGACCACGATGTCCGATTCCCGCTGGTGCCGCAGGCCCAGGCGCGGTTCACTGGAGCCATGACACGGACCGCGATGACCGACGACGAGCGCTATGCGGCGATCCGCGCCCGCGACACCCGGTTCGATGGCATGTTCTTCACCTGCGTGCGTTCCACCGGGATCTTCTGCCGGCCCTCGTGCCCGGCCCGCACCCCGCAGCGCGGCGGCGTCGAGTTCGCCCCGTCGGCCGCAGCCGCCGTGGCCGGCGGCTTCCGTGCCTGCAAGCGCTGCGGGCCGACGGCCCCGCCGGGCAGCCCGGACGACGATCCGATGGGGTCGCTGTCCGGGCGGGCGCTGCGACTGATCGACGACGGGGCGCTGGACGAGGAGGGCACGGTCCCCGATCTCGCACGACGGCTCGCCGTCTCCGAGCGCACCCTGCACCGCGCGCTGGTGGCGGTCACGGGGGCGGGCGCGCTCGCCCATGCGCGGATGCGCCGCGCCCGGCGGGCCCATGAGCTCGTGATCGGGTCCGAGCTGCCGCTGGCGCAGGTCGCCCACGCCTCGGGCTTCGGCAGCGAGCGCCAGTTCCACGAGACGTTCACCCAGCTCTTCGGCCACTCCCCCTCGGACATCAGGGAGCGCTCGCGCGGACGCTCGGGAGGTCCCTCCAGGGCGGGAGGTCCCTCCAGGGCGGCCGACGGGGGTTCCGTGGTGACCGCCCAGCTCGCGGTGCGCCGGCCCTTCGACGGCGCAGGCCTCGCCTCCTGGTTCGCGCATCGGGCGGTCCCCGGCGTGGAGGACATCTCGGGCTCGGTCTGGACCCGCGCGGTGCGCCTTCCGCACGGAACAGGGGTGCTGCAGGTCGACCTCGGCGCCGAGGGGTCGCTCCCGGTGCGCATGAGGCTGGCGGATCTCCGTGACCATGCGGCCGCGATCTCCCTGACCCGGCGCCTCCTGGACCTCGACGCGGATCCCGTGGGCATCGATGGTGGGCTCTCCGCGTCGGTGCCCGCTCTCGCCCCGCTGGTCGACGCCCGACCCGGGGTGCGTCTGCCGGGGACCCCGAGCCTCGCCGAGGCCCTGCTGTGGGCGATCACGGGGCAGCAGATCACCACGTCCCAGGCGCGCGATCAGATCACTCGTGCCACGGATCTGCTCACCGAGGAGCTGCCCGCTGATCTCCACCTGTCGGGAGTGCATCGCGCCCCCGTGGATCCCGGTCTCGCGGCCGCACACGCCGAGGAGTGGTTCCGCGGGCCGGCGGCCCGGCGCAGGACCTTGATCTCCGCAGTCGCTGCCGTCACCGCACAGGCCTCCACGGAGGGCGGCGACGGCAGCGACAGCGGCCAGCCGGACAACGGCGGCACAGGGGCGCTCGACGCCTCGCGGCCGGTCCACGAGCTCCGGGCCGCTCTGCTCGCGCTGCACGGCATCGGCCCCTGGACCGCCGACTACGTGCTGCTGCGCGGGGTGCGCGCCATCGACGTGGCCCCGGCGCGCGATGTCGCCCTGCTCGGTGCTGCTCGCGACATCGACCTGGCCTACGACCACGCCTCCCTCCAGCGGGAGCTGGTCGCCGCGGCTCCTTGGCGCTCCTATGCCTCGATGCACCTGTGGCATCACCAGGCCTCACTCCGTCGGGCCACAGCCCCCTCATCCCGCTCCAACTCGGAAGGACTCTCCTGATGACCGAAACCCGCCCCCTGCAGGACTCTCAGGCACCAGCACCAGCACCAGCACCAGCACCAGCACCTCACGCGCCCCGGCACCGCCGGGTGGCCACCCCGCTGGGCACCTACCTGATCGCCGCCGAGGCGGACTCTGTCACCGGGGTCTGGCGCGAGGAGCAGAGCCACTTCCCGCGCCCGGAGCGCCTCGGACCGTCGGCCGAGCGCGACGACATCCTCCTCGCCGGCGCCGAGGAGCAGCTGCTCGCCTACCTCGCCGGCGAGCGCACGAGCTTCGACCTGCCCCTCTCCCCCCGGGGCACCGAGTTCCAGCACGCCGTCTGGGACCGCCTGCAGAAGATCCCCCGGGGCACGACGACGACCTACGGAGCGGTCGCCGCGGAGCTCGGTCGGCCCCGCGCCGCGCAGGCCGTGGGCGCCGCCGTCGGCTCGAACCCGCTCTCGATCGTCGTCCCCTGCCACCGGGTCCTGGCCGGGAACGGCGCCCTCACCGGATACGCCGGCGGGATCGAGACGAAACAGGCATTGCTGGTCCTCGAGGGCGCCCTGCTCGCGTGACACGATAGGGCGATGAGCCTCCCTGCGTCCTCGAGCCGTCCTGCGCCCTCCGAGCCGTATCGCTTCCCCGTAGCCGCGCGCTATGCCGGCATGGAGTCCTCACCGCTGAAGGACATCTTCGCGCTCGCGGCCCGCACGGACGTCGTGTCCTTCGCCGGAGGCATCCCCGACCCGGAGCTGTTCGACCTCGAGGACATCGCCGCGAGCTACGAGTGGGTGCTGGCGAACCAGGGCCACCGTGCGCTGCAGTACGGCGTGAGCGAGGGCGAGGTCGAGCTGCGCGAGCAGGCCGCCCGTCGGCTCTCCCGCGACCTGCCCACGGATGCCTCCCAGATCCGGGTCACCTCGGGCTCGCAGGAGGGGCTGTTCGTCGTCGCACAGGCGATGCTCGAGCCGGGTGACGTCGTCCTCGTGGAATCCCCCACCTATCTCGCGGCCGTGCAGGCCTTCGCCGTGCACGGCGCGCGGATGATCGGGGTGGAGACCGACGACGACGGCGTGGTCCCCGAGGCGCTCGAGGAGGCGATCCGTACGCACCACCCGCGGATGGTCTACCTGATCCCGACGTTCCAGAACCCCACCGGGCGCACCATGCCCGTCGCCCGCCGCCAGGCCGTGGCCGACGTGCTGCTGCGCACGGACGTGCCCCTGATCGAGGACGACCCGTACGGCGCGCTGAGCTTCACCGGGGGCACCTGGGCGCCGATCGCCGCCCTGCCGGGGATGAGCGAGCGCACCCTGCTGCTGAACTCGATGAGCAAGCTCATGAGCCCGGGCGTGCGCATCGGCTGGATGCGCGCAGAGGGCCCGATCTTGAACACCCTCGCCGTCGCGAAGGCCGCGATCTCGATGCAGTCCTCCGTGGTCGATCAGCTCACGGTCGCCCGCTACCTGGACTCGGTCGACCTCGATGCCCACGTGGCCCGGGTCAGCGCCGTCTACCGCGAGCGCCGTGACGCGATGGCCGCCGCGATCGCACCGGTGCTGCCCGCGGGCGCGCACGTGACCCATCCCGACGGCGGCATGTTCCTGTGGGCCGCGCTCGGCGAGGGCTACGACGCCCAGGTGATGCTCGCCGGGGCCGTCGCGGCCGGGGTCGCCTACCTGCCGGGCTGGTCCTTCTTCGCCGACGACCCCGATCGGTCCACGATGCGGCTGAGCTTCGTGACCCATGCGCCTGCCGTCATCGAGGACGCCATCGGCCGCCTCGGCGAGGTCATCGCCCAGCACCCCCGGCGCTGACCTCCGCCGGCTCGCTGCCGGGCTTGCGCCAGCGCAGGGTCACACGGAAGCCTTCCCGCCGACGGATCACCGCACCGGGCAGGATCCTCGCGGCCTCCTGACGCAGCTCGTCGATCGACCACGCGGGATCCTTCACCGGGATCAGCTGCTCCTCCCCGGCCTCGCGCACCGGCCGAGGGTGCTTGACGAGGCCGATCAGCGGATTGCTGAGCGCGCTCAGCACGTCCCAGACCTGGTCGGCGGTGCTGACCGGGTCCGTGAGCGTGACGACGAGGAGCCGCCCGCCGGGGCGGAGCAGGGTCCGTGCGTCGAGGAGCGCCTCGGCGAGATCCATGTGGTGCAGCGAGGCGACCATCGTGATCGCGTCGTAGGTGCCATGGCGGTGCGGCGCAGCGGCATGTTCGGAGAGCGTGCGGCGCCCGATGTGCACGGCAGGTTCCTGCGCGAAGCGCGTCGCGGCGACATAGGCCATCACCTGGTCGGGGTCGATCCCGTCGACCCGGCCCACGACCCCGGCGAGCGTCGCGACGAGGTCCCCGCGGCCGCAGCCGACGTCGAGTGCGCGCCCGGTGCTCGGCGGCAGCGATCGCAGGATCCACGGATGGAAGTGGTGGTTGTGGCTCCACGGGTGACGGTCGTTGACCTGCGTGAGCCGCCGCCCGATCCAGCGGATCAGCGGATTCGGCGTCGTCCGGATGGTCATGGTGACGTCCCTTCTTCGATCAGGAGACGAGCGCTCGCAGCCGCATCCGGGCCATCAGCCCCATCAGCGCCGATGCCGCGGCGCCGGCGCCGATCAGCCAGAGGACTCCGGAGGAGGAGCTCGCCAGCAGGAGGGCCCCCACACCGAGAGCGAGCAGGATCGCGTCGGACAGCCAGGCGAGCATCGGCAGCACGGAGACGTCCCCCTGCGGGGTCGGCATCGGCGTGCTGAGCGAGAGCGGCATGGGTCCCTTCGCGGCATCCCGGGCCCGGCCGATGATCAGCACGGGGGCCAGGACAGCGGGCAGGAGCACCGCCAGGAGGACCGCCCCGGGCACGGCACCGGCGGCGATCCACGCGCCGAGCCCGCCGAGGGCTCCGAGCGCCGTGAGCAGGACCACCGGAGCGGTCAGGTGCAGGAGCACCTGGACGGCGGCGGACTGCCCGAACAGCTGAGGTGCACCCAGCGTGTGCACGCCGTGCCGGATGCCATCCACGAAGGTGCCGCTCGCGAGCCACAGGCCGAGCGTGCCCAGGAGCAGCACGAACCACGCCAGAGGCCCCGTGAAGAGCGTGGAGCCGGCCACCGCCGCGGCGGAGAGCAGGGAGGCGATGACGCCGACAACGGTCCGTTCCGGGCTCCGCAGCCACGCGACGAGATCGCGTCGCGCATAGAGCACGGCGAGCGGACCGGCCCCGATCGCCGGGAGGCGGCGGCCCGCTGCGGGAGCGGGCTGGAAGAAGCCCGCCGCCCCGGACAGGTCCATCGTGGTGGCGCTGATGGTGGCGGATTCCCAGCGCGCGGCCTGCTCCTGGAGCACGGCGCCCCGCAGGCGGTCCAGCAGCAGCATGACCGCACCGACCGCGAGGATCCCGGCGACGCACAGGACGACCGCCGAGAGGCCCGGTCGCTGCCCGCCCACCGGGTACGCCCCGCCGAGCCCGATCCCCCCGGGCAGCATCAGGGCGCCGACCCCGAGGAGGACGAGTGCGACGGCGAGCAGTCGGCGCCCGGCGGAGCCGAGCAGCTGACCCGCGAACCATGCCGCACACAGCAGCGATCCTGCCCCCGCGGCGGCGAGCGCGAACCAGCCCACGGCCCCCAGCTCGACATGGCCCGCAGACTCCAGGGTGGCCGCGATCAGCACCGCGGGGATCACCGCGACCAGCACCGTCACCGCCAGCGACCGCAGGAGCGGCCTCCAGAGCACGGACCGGCGCGGGATCGCGCTGGAGGCGAGGCTCGCGGTGAAGAACGGGGAGAGCAGGGCCGGGCCGCGCACCGCCCCGAGCAGCACCAGGCCAGCACCTCCGACGAGGGTGATCGCCGTGCTGGTCTGCGGCGCCCCGGAGGCGATCAGGAACGGCACGACGTCGGGCCGGGACAGGGCGGTGCCCGCCGCCCGGATGACGGGCGCCCCGAAGATCAGCACGCTCAGCGCCAGGACGTACACCAGGTACAGGACATCGCCGCGGGTGCGGGCCTGCGACCTCTGCGCCCAGACCTCCCGGACCGCCGTGAGGGATCCGGACGCCGCCGCCGGGGCCGCGCTCACCGCTGCTCCTCGAGGTGCAGCCGCACATCGGCGAGCTCCTCGAGGAGTCGGGGGCTGTGGCTCGCCAGGATCACCGCACTGCCTGCCTCTGCCCGGGCCCGGACCGCGTCGATCACCAGTCCCAGCCGGTCGGCGTCCAGACGCTGCTCGGGCTCGTCCAGCAGCAGCACCTCGCTGGGGCGGGCGAGGGTGAGCGCGAGGGCGACCAGCTGGGACTGTCCGCTGGAGAGCTCGTGCGGGAATCGGTGGCCCAGGGTGCCGATCTGCAGCTCGTCCAGCAGCTCCTCTGCCTGGACGCGGGCAGCCTTCGCCCCGGTCCCCCAGGTGGCGGCGATGAATTGGAGGTGCTCGACGATGGTGAGGTCCCGCGCGGTCTGCGGGGGCCCGATGAGGGCGGCGAGCGCGGCGCGGAAGGTCCGGTCCCGGTCATCCGGGCGCCGACCCGCGATGAGCACGGTCCCCGCGGTCGGATCGGTCAGTCCGGCCAGCACGCGCAGAAGGGTGGTCTTCCCGGAGCCGTTGGCGCCGGTGAGGGCGAGGATCTCACCGGCCCGAGCACGGCCCGTGGCGTCCAGCAGCAGCACGTTGTCGTCGGAGACGACGCCGACGCCCTCGAACCGGACCATTTCGTCGGGTCGATCACCCTGATCGGTGTGCTGCGTCGCGTCTCGTCCCATGGACTCCATGAAACAGCATCGGTCCCGGGGACCGCGTCCGACTTCGGTCTGCACTCGGGCCCGCAGCCCTCGCGGTGTGACACAACCGGAAACGTCAACCTCTGGATATCGTGTCAGATCCATGAGACCATGGGGGTGCGCTGCCGTAGGCGCCGCCACCCTGTTCCTGCAGGTCGAGCGGCGCTCGAGCTGCCTCGATGTCCCCCGTCGCACTGCCCTGACCAGGCTCTGCGCGATGACCGAGCGCGGCCGCCCGGACCTTGGCCGGTCTTCGGTACCGACGGCGCACAGGCCCACCGAGGAGGTATCCCCTTGTCCGTTGCCACTCCGCCCGTCGACACCGCTGCTCCGAAGCCCGGCGACGTGCTCACCCACCCGGTCCATGGACCGGTGCGCATCGTCTCCACCTGCACCCGCAGCGTCCGCGGGACCGACCGCGAATACGTCGACATGGAGGTCATCGGCGACGAGATGCGGATCTCCGTGCCGTCCGACGGCAAGGACGTCATCGGACTGCGCGCGCTTCTCGAGGAGAAGGAGATCGCCGAGCTCATCGATCAGCTCTCGCAGCCGATCGAGCCGCCGGAGAAGAAGGCCTCCTGGGCCCACCGGATCAAGTCGCTCACGATGCAGCTGCAGTCCGGCCGCCTCACCGACCGCATCGACGTCATCCGTGGCATCCTCGGCGATTCCGGCGGCGCCCCGTCGAGCCTCGCGGAGCGCAACCTGCTCAAGCAGGCGATCGCACCGCTCGCCGCCGAGATCGCCATCGCCCGGGAGATCCCGCGCGACGATGCGGATCAGCTGCTGCAGGAGACCGCCGCGAGCGCGGTCGCAGCAGGTGCTGACACCGCCGCCTGACACCGGCTGACTCTCCGCCGCAGTCCCACCCCCGCGCGGACAGCGCGGATCCACTGCCCCGCCTCACCTCCTCCGGGTACTCCCGGAGGGCGTGACGCGGGGCAGTGTGCGTGCCAGCCACGCTCCCCCGACCAGGCACAGCCCCCCGGTGGCCGCACCGGCGAGGGCGATCGGTGCCACCAGGGCGATGGCCGTGACCACCAGGGGCGCCGCCAGACGACCCGAACCGAGCATCGTGTTCCACCAGGCCAGGTACCGGGTGCGGTCGTGCACCGGGGACACGTCGATGCCCAGCGTCATGACGATCCCGGCCCCCATCCCGTTCCCCAGACCGATGAGCAGACTGGGCACCAGCAGAGCGACCACGGCGAGCGTGGTCCCCTGCCCGGCCAGGGTGGCCCCCAGGACCGCCAGCAGGATGAATCCGGCCCCCATGAGGAGAGCGCAGGGGACGGCGACGGCGGCGCGCCCGTAGCGGTCCATCAGCGTTCCGGCCGGGATCACCAACAGGATCTCGAGGGCCGCGCAGACCCCGAAGACGAGGGATATCCAGACCGAGTCGAGGCCGAGCGATGCGCCGAGGAGCGGCACGATCACCGGACGGTTCACACGGGCCATCATCACCGGGGCGATCCCGAGGCCGACCATCGCCATCCTGCTCAGCACGGCGCGGTCCAGCCGGGAGCGGGCGGTGCTGCGGGGGATCCGTTCACCGCGCGGACGCTTCGGGGAGGGCCGGACCTCCCCCGGCGGCAGGAAGATCGCGATCATCACGGTGCCGGCGGCAGCGGTCACCGCGAACAGGATGAACACCCCGGTGTCGGATCCCAGGGTCATCACGAGAGCGCCCAGCAGCGGGCCGATCACCTCTCCCAGACGGATCACGCCGCCGAACATGGTCATGCCGCGCGCCCGCATCGCGGGCGGCAGGGCAGTGCCCAGGTAGGCCTGCCTCCCCAGCTGCCAGACCTGTGTGCTGATCGCCATCACGAGCAGCAGCCCCAGGAAGGTGACCTGATGGCGCGGCCCGGGGTTCCCGTGGACTCCCGGGGTGAGCACCATGAAGGCGACGAGGTTGGAGAGCACCAGCAGGACCCCGGTGCTCACGAGCGCGCGGCGTGCCCCCACGCGGGAGATGAATCGACCGGCGGGGATGGGCCCGAGGAACGAGGTGAGCCCGAAGATGGTGGTGAGCGCGGCCGCCTGCCAGGCGGCGAACCCGAGGTCCAGAGCCAGCAGCGGGATCACCGGCATCAGTGCCGCGAGGCCGGAGAACTCCAGCAGGGTCGGGGCGTACACCGACGGGGCCAGCGACCACAGGACCTGCTTGGACGACTGCGCCCTGCTTCCCGAGGGGCTTCCCGGGGGGAGGCGCGCAGGGGTGGTCACCGAGGTAAGTCTGTCACCCGATCGTGAGCCTGGGCAAACAGTTCCAGAGGGCGGACGCCCGAGTCGACGCCGTCCGCTCAGGTGCCGTAGGCGGCGTTCGTCTCGATCTCGGCGCGCCGCGCCGCGTCCTCGTCGACCCCTGCCGCGATCGCCTCCGCGGCCCAGCGCACGGACCACGCCCGGATGTAGGCGGCGCCTTCCTCGCCGGCGAGCCATGCCGAGGAGGGCCGTGGGACATCGTGCAGGCAGCTCGTGCGCCAGCCATCGGTCACCGCGGCGAGCGCGAGCAGGGCGATCTCCCAGTCCACGGCGCCGAGACCGGGCCCCACCAGGTCGAACTCGTCCTGGGGGATCAAGCGGGTATGGCGCAGGCGCAGCAGGGTGGTGCCGTCGTCCTCCGGGTCCAGACGGATCGACAGCGGATCCTCGGACCCGTCGTCCTCCCAGGTCAAGGAGATCTTGTGGGGTGCCTCCACCTGGAGGACGTGTCCGCGCGCCCCGCGGGGCGCCTCGAACCGTCCGCCCTCGCGGAGGTCACCGCAGATCGGTCCGAACCAGCGGGCCAGCTGATCCGGGCGCGTCAGCAGGGGCCAGAGCTGGGCCGGCGATCGGTCGATGTTGGTGGTGAGCGTCGCCGTGGTGCGCACCTGGGTGCGTCCATCATGGATCTGCTCGTCGATCTCGAGTTCGCGTCGCACCGCGTCGACCACGGGCAGCGACTCCGTGACAGCCATCTTCTCCTCGAAAAGGGTCGGAACCGCTCCGTGCCGGCGCGATTGCGCGGGCACGGACCCTCGCAGAGTATCCGACCCTCGTGCGGCGCGCCACGGCACATCACGGCACGCCGTCCGCTTTGAGCCGATGCTCCACGAGCATGCCCCCTCAGGGCACTGCCCGTAGCATGTGCCGCGTGACTGCCGAGACTCCTTTCCGACCGTCTGATTTCACGGTCCACCTCTTCGACCTCGACGGCGTGATCACGCCGACGGCCGAGGTCCACATGAGGGCCTGGGCCCGCATGTTCAGCGACTTCCTCGCGGGGCGGGGCATCGCCGAGCCCTATACCGACGAGGACTACTTCGCCCATGTCGACGGGCGCCCCCGCTATGACGGCGTGCGGGCCTTCCTCACCGCGCGCGGCATCTCGCTGCCGGAGTGCGAGGATGCGGACCCCGTCGACCAGTCCGCGGGGGCCGAGACCGTCCGCGGGCTCGGGAACCGGAAGAACCAACTCGTCCTGAGGATGATCCGTGAGGAGGGCGTCGTCCCGTACCCGGGGACGGTCACCTATCTGGACACGCTGCCCGCAGGAGCACGCCCGGCCATCGTCTCCTCCTCGCGCAACGCCGAGGAGGTGCTGCGCGGTGCCGGTCTGCTCGAGCGCTTCGAGCACATCGTCGACGGCAACGTCGCGGCGCGCGAGGGGCTCCCGGGCAAGCCCGCCCCGGACACCTTTCTCCACGCCGCCCGCCTGATGGGCGTCGACCCTTCCGACGCCGTGGTCTACGAGGACGCCGTCTCGGGCGTCCGGGCCGGGGCCGACGGCGCCTTCGGCGCGGTCATCGGCGTGGATCGTGGAGCGGGCGCGGAGGCCCTCGCGGCCGCCGGCGCCACCCTCGTCGTCCAGGATCTGGAGGAGCTCGCATGACCCGCCTGCGCTCCGTGCCCGAGGATCCCGTCGACCGCACCCATCTGCCCCTGGACGAATGGCGGCTCGTCGAGTCCCGTCCCGGCGGGGATCTGGGGCACCTCGAGACCCTGTTCGCGACCGCCAACGGTTACCTGGGGATGCGGGGGACGCCCTCCGAGGGCCGGGACGTGGACAGTCACGGGACCTTCCTCAACGGCTTCCACGAGACCTGGCGGATCAACCACGCCGAATCGGCCTTCGGCTTCGCCCGGACCGGCCAGACCATGATCTCGGTGCCCGATTCCACCGTCATGAAGCTGTACGTGGACGACGAGCCCCTGCTCCTGTCGATCGCGGACCTCCTGGAGTACGAGCGCTGGATCGACTTCCGCGAGGGCGTGCTGCGGCGCGAGCTGATCTGGCGCACGCCGTCGGGCAAGCGGGTGAAGGTGGCCACCTCCCGCATGGTGTCCTTCACGCAGCGCCATCTCGCCCTGATGACGCTCGAGGTCACGATGCTCGACGGGGCCGCACCCGTCGCCGTGTCCTCCCAGATCATCAACCGGCAGGACATCGCCGACGACTACGGCAAGGGGGTCGACGGCGGTCCGATCACGGACAAGGACGACCCCCGGCAGACCACCGCCTTCACGCATCGCGTGCTCGAGCCGCAGCAGGACTGGCACAGCGAGCGGCGCATGCTCCTGGGATACCGCGTGGCGAGCTCGGGCATGACCCTGGCCGTCGGTGCCGATCACACCGTCGAGTGCGACGCGGAGGTCGAGCAGCTGGTCGACACCAGTGCGGATCGCGGTCGCCAGGTGGTGCGCGCCCACCTCGAGGAGGGCAACACGCTGACCGTGCGCAAGGCGGTGGCGTACCACTCCTCCCGCTCGGTCCCCCACCGGGAGCTGTTCGACCGCTGCCGCCGCACGCTGGACCGGGTCCGGGCCGAGGGCTTCGAGGCGCAGCACCAGGACCAGCGCGACTACCTCGACGACTTCTGGACGCGCTCCGATGTCGAGCTGCCGGGGCAGCCCGCCGCCCAGCAGGCCACCCGCTGGTGCCTGTTCCAGCTCGCCCAGGCCGCGGCACGCTCGGACCAGTGGGGCATCCCGGCCAAGGGCCTGACCGGGTCCGGCTACGAGGGCCATTACTTCTGGGACACCGAGGTGTACGTCGTCCCCTTCCTGACGTTCACCGAGCCCCGCTGGGCCCGCAACGCCCTGCGATTCCGCAGCAACCTGCTGCCCAAGGCCCGCGAGCGCGCCCGCGAGCTGAATCAGCGGGGGGCGCTGTTCCCCTGGCGCACCATCAACGGCGACGAGGCCTCGGCCTATTACGCCGCCGGGACCGCGCAGTACCACATCAATGCCGACGTGGCCTATGCGTTCGCGCAGTACGTGGACGTCACGGGCGACCTGGACTTCCAGCACCGCGATGGCGTGCGGGTGCTGGTCGAGACCGCCCGTATGTGGGCCGATCTCGGTTTCTGGCGCACCACCGCCGACGGGACGGCGAGCTTCCACGTCCACGGCGTGACCGGCCCCGATGAGTACACGACGGTGGTCAACAACAACATGTTCACCAACGTCATGGCCCGCTTCAACCTGCGTCGCGCCGCCCGCGCCGTGCGGGAGCTGCACGACGCCGACGACGCCGCCTACCGGACCCTGCTGGTCGAGCTCGACCTGGATGAGCTGGAGCTCGAGCAGTGGGACGAATGCGCCGACGGGATGTACGTCGCCAAGGACGAGGCCCTGGGGATCCATCTGCAGGAGGATCGCTTCCTCGAGCGCGAGGTCTGGGATCTCGCGAGCACGCCGGCCGACGCCTTCCCCCTGCTGCTGAACTTCCACCCGCTGGTGATCTATCGCTTCCAGGTGCTCAAGCAGGCCGACGTGGTGCTCGCGCTGTTCCTGCGCGGCAGCGAGTTCACCGCCGCCGAGAAGCGCGCCGATTTCGAGTACTACGACCCGATCACCACCGGCGACTCCTCGCTGTCCGCCGTCGTCCAGTCGATCATGGCGGCCGAGGTCGGGCATCAGAAGGCCGCCCTGGACTACTTCCGGGCCGGGCTGTTCGTGGATCTGGGCAACCTGCACCACAACACCGCTGACGGCGCGCACATCGCCTCCGCCGGCGGCGTCTGGAACGCTCTGGTCCACGGCTTCGGGGGGATGCGCCATGACGACGGGCGTCTCTCCTTCGATCCGCGCCTCCCGGTCGACTGGCCGGAGCTGGTCTTCCCCCTGACGATGCGGGGCTCCCGGATCCGGGTGCGGCTGCGGCGCGAGGAGATCTCCTTCACGCTCGAGACCGGCCCCGAGATCGACGTCACCGTGCGCGGGACCACCGTGACGGTGACGGCGCTCGGTACCGTCGTGCCCCTCCCCGATCAGGGCCCCGTCCTCGATGACGCCGTGCTGGCCACGCCCGTCGGCCTCGGGGACCCCCGTGCGGACGGATCGATCGTGACCTCGCACGTTCCCAAGGATCCGGACGATCCGTGGGAATACCCGATCACGACGGATCCCGACGACCTCATCGAGGAGGGCTGACCTGCCCTGAGACGGCCGAGCCGGCTCCGGTGGCATAGGCTCCAGCCGCGCCCTCCTGGGCGTCCTCCCCCTGTCCCCTCCCCCGGAGCACGAGCACACGGTGTCCGCATCCCGCCCCCGTCGGCCGAAGCCGATGGTCGAGTACGCCCGACCACGGCTGAGCGTCCTGCATGTCCTGAACCGGGTGCGGATGCGCCTGCTGGACATCCAGGTCTGGGACGTCGCGGGCACCATGACGTTCTATCTGCTGCTCTCGGTGTTCCCGGGCGCGGTCGCCGCCGTCTCGATGCTGTCCCTGATCGGGGTCGAGGCCACGACCCTCAAGGCGTTCACCTCGATGACCGCCGAGATCTTCCCGACGCTGGATCCCCGCCCCTTCCTCTCGGCGATCCGCGCGGTCTCCTCCACGAGCGGCGGGCTGCTGGGGCTGACGCTGGGCACGATCGGTTCGCTGGTCTCCGCCTCCAACGGGGTCGCGGCCTTCCATCGGGCCATGCACCGCGTCTACGACACCCGCGAGGGCCGCCCCTTCCTGTGGTTCCGCACGATCGTCTTCGGCGAGACCGTGCTGATCGTCGCCGTGGTGCTGCTCGCGATCGGCATGATCGTCGTCGGCGGCGAGGCCTCGCAGCGGATCGGCGAGTTCATCGGCATCCCGCGGATCGCCTTCCTCGCCTGGAACCTCGTGAAGTGGCCGATTCTCCTGGTCATCCTGATCATCGGGGTGTCCCTGGCCTATTACTCGTTCCCGAACGTGCGCCTCCCCCGCTACCGGCTGATGACCCTCGGCTCGACGGTCACGGTGCTGGTGCTCTTCAGTGCCGCGCTCCTCACCGGCCGCCTGCTGGTGTACGCGACGCGCTTCGCCGAGGTGCTCACGGTGCTCAACGGACTGATCGCGATCCTGCTGCTGCTGTGGCTGGCCAACATCGTGGTCGTCTCCGGTGCCGCTCTCGATGCCGAGTTCCTGCGCGCGCGGCAGATCGCGAGCGGCCTCGACGCCTGGGACAGCATCGTGCTGGATCCCCACGCCACCCACACCCTGAACTTCCTCGCTGATGACGCCGCCGGAGCCGAGGAGATCGGGCGCGCTGTCGCGGGCTCCGCTCGCACCGGGGAGCCGCTGCGCCGCGCGCGCGGGCCCTGGATCGTCGATGCCGGCAACCTGCTCGCGGTGAACCCGCCGACGAAGTACAGCGTCGTCACCCGCTCCGACAACACCGATCACACCGGTCCCGCCGAGCCATCCGACCCCGCCGAGAACACCGACCCGCCCCACTCAGGAGATACCCCCGCATGAGCGTCCGCCCGATCACGATCGTCGGCCATCGCGCACTCGAGCAGCGCACCCGTCGGGTCCGCGAGATCACCGACGACATCCGCACCCTGGTCGCGGACATGTTCGAGACGAACGACGCCGCCGACGGTGCCGGGCTCGCCGCGCCACAGGTCGGTTCGCGCTGGCGCCTGTTCGTCTATTCCTGCGCCGACGCAGACGGCACCGTGCAGCGCGGCGTGGTCCTCAACCCGCGCCTGGAACGCTTCGGCGGGATCGAGCTCGACGAGGAGACCATCGAAGGCTGCCTCTCGGTGCCCGGCGAGGGATTCCCGACCGCCCGCCACCGTGGTGCCCGCGTCACCGGCATCGACCTCGAGGGAGAGCCCGTCGTCGTCGAGGACGAGGGCGGGGTGCTGGCCCGCGCCCTGCAGCACGAGGTCGACCATCTCGACGGCTCCCTGTACCTCGACCGCCTCTCCCCCGCCCGCAAGCGCGAGGCGCTGGACGCCGTGACCGACCGCGGCTGGCGCGCCCAGGGGATCCGCACCTGGGATCCCCGGGAGCTCGAGCCCGCCGACGTCTGACCCGCTGCCCGGCCCGGCCGCGGTCCTCCGGTGGTCCGGCGCGTCACAGCGGCGGTCCCCGCATCGCCCACGCCCAGCAACGCTGGCTATCCTGAGGCCATGGAACGCCCGTGCCTCTCCCGCCGTCATGCCCTCCTGCTGCCCGCCTCCGCCGCCGCGCTCGGCGGCCTCGCCGCCTGCGGCCCCCAGGACGAAGGCTTCGGCACGGCGGCACCGGTGCGGGCCGACGACGGCGCGATCTCCCTGGACGACGTCCCGGAGAACGAGAGCACGCTGGTGAACTTCGGCGGTGAGCAGCCCTTCGTGCTGCTGGTCCGCGGTGCCGGCGACGACCTCGCCGCCTACTCGGGGTACTGCACCCACAACGGCTGCGCCCTCGCCCAGAAGGAGGCCGAGCTCGACTGCCCGTGCCACGGCTCCAAGTTCGATGCGGCCACCGGTGAGGTCCTCGTGGGCCCTGCGACCCGGCAGCTCCCCGAGGTGTCCGTGGTCGTCGAGGACGGCCTCGTCCGTCGTGCGGGCTGAGCGCGCCATGGCGTCCGAGCCGTCCGAGCCCGAGCAGCCCGAGCAGATCGATCCGGAGGAGAAGTCCCCGCGCGAGATCGTCTCCTTCGTGCGTCGTGGCGAGCGGCTGACCGCGAGCCGTCAGAGCGCCTGGGATCGCCTCTCGGACGACTACGTCCTGGATCCCTCCCGCGGCGATCGCGACACCGTCCCGGGCCCCGATGCGAACCTCGACCTCCTCGAGGTCTTCGGCCGGCGCGCCGAGCTCGTCGTCGAGGTGGGCAGCGGTCTGGGCGAGAACATCGTCGCCGCCGCCGCTGCGGATCCGGACCGTGATTTCCTCGCGGTCGAGGTGTACCGCCCCGGCCTCGCCCAGACCCTGAACCGGATCGACCGGGCGGGGCGTCCCCGGAACCTCCGTCTCCTGCCGCTCGATGCGCAGCGCAGTCTTCCCGTGCTGCTGTCCGAGGCGTCGATCCAGGAGCTCTGGGTCTATTTCGCCGATCCGTGGCCCAAGGCCCGCCACCACAAGCGCCGCCTCATCAACCCGCCGTTCCTGGACGCCGTGCTGCCGCTGCTCGCCGACGGCGCCGCGTTCCGACTGGCCACCGACTGGGCGCAGTACGCCCATCACATGCGTCACCATCTCGATGCTCGTCCCGAGCTCGAGAACCTCCATCCCGACGGTGCCCGGCCCGGGGAGGAGAGCAGCGACGCCATCTCCGAGAGCATGGCGCGCACAGGATGGGCACCTCGATTCGAGGGTCGTGTGAAGACCAGCTTCGAGAACAAGGGACGGGCCGCCGGACGCTTAGTATGGGATCTCGCGTACGTCAGGGTGCCTCGGCATTCGGGCGATGCCCCCGCCTAGACCCTCAGGACCTCCGTCGCGACCAGTGACGCCTGTTTGAGAGCGAGCCCCTATGAACGCCCCTGACGACGTCGAACTGCCCTCCGACTGGGAGGACGACGACCAGCCAGACCCTCGCCAGCGGCGCGGGCGCCGCATGGCCCTGATCGCTCTCGGACTCGTCGCCGTCCTGGTGCTCGGCGTCGGCCTCGTGGTCGCGAACTACCTGCGTGGCATCAATGACTCCTACGAGAAGCGCACGGTCGTGCAGATCACCCGCGGCGCCTCCGACGGCGAGCGCCCCGAGGCCGGAGCAGGCCGCAACTTCCTGCTGCTCGGCTCGGACAAGCGATCGGCCGAGGACGCGAAGGCGCAGGGCGTCAGCGGTCAGCGCTCGGACGTCATGATGCTGGTCCACGTCTCCGATGACAACAAGGAGGTCTACGTCACCTCCTTCCCGCGCGACCTCTACGTCGAGATCCCCGGCTACGGCAAGGACCGCATCAATGCCGCCCTCGCCTTCGGTGGGGTGGGCCTCGCGGTGACGACGGTCGAGAACTACGTCGGCGTCCCCATCGACCATGTCGCCCTCATCGACTTCGAGGGCATCCAAGGGCTGGTCGACACGCTCGGCGGCATCGACGTGAAGATCCCGCAGGACTTCGAGGCCGGCGGCCACCAGTTCACCGAGGGCGTCCAGACCCTGAACGGCGAGGAGGCGCTCACCTTCGTGCGCGAGCGCAAGCAGTTCTCCGACGGCGACTTCCAGCGCAACCGGAACCAGCAGGCCGTGCTGGGCGGGATCGCGGCCAAGCTGATCAGCGCGGACACCCTCAGCGATCCGGGGAAGCTCGCGAGCACGGTCGAGTCGATCTCCCCGTTCCTCACCACCGACGAGGGCCTCAGCGGCACCGCGATGGTCCAGCTCGGGCTGTCGATGCGCTCGGTGCGCAGCAGCGACATCTACTACCTCTCGGTCCCCCATTCCGGACCCACCACCACCAGCGGTGGCGCGAGCGTCGTGGGCACCGACGAGGACGGGATGGACATCCTGCGCGATGCCCTGCGCACGGACGGCATGGGGACCTATTACGCTCAGTACGCAGGGGCCTACTGACCCGGGGCCCCGCCCAGTCCGCCGCATCACCCATCGCCTGGAGGAACCTCGTGGCCAATCCACTCGTCAAGATCGCCGTGCCGCTCGCCGGAATCGTCGCCTCCATCCTCGGCAACAAGGCTGCCTCCGCCGGCTGGGGCGCCGTGTTCGGGGAGGAAGCCCCGACCGTCAAGGCGACCAAGGCCGCGCAGAAGGACGCCCAGAAGCGCCGCAAGCAGGCCAAGAAGGAGGGGCAGTCGAAGGCGGAGATCGAGGCGATCAAGGACCCCGCCGACGATCAGCCGATCTGGAAGATGCTGCTGTGGGCAACAGTCTCCGGTGTGCTCCTGCAGGGCCTGAAGATGATGGCCAGGCGAGGAGCTCAGACGGGCGCCGAGCGCGTGGTCTCACGTCGGCCCCGCAGCAACCGCGGCTGATCCGGCCACCGCGCACAGCTCGCAGCACGCAGAGAAGGCCTCTCACGGAGTTCCGTGAGAGGCCTTCTCCGCATCGTCCGTGCCCCGGGACGCCGGGGCGGCGGCATGTCGGGACGGCGGCACGCCGGGGCTGCGGGATATCAGTACGGCAGGAGCGCGCTCAGAACTCGCTGACGTCGACGCGCTCGTTGAGCGTGTCCAGCGAGTCCCCGGTGACCAGGAACCCGACCCGGCGCACGAGGGACACGGCGTGGTCGCCGATCCGCTCGTAGAAGCGGATCAGCAGGGTGAGGTCGACGACCTGGCCGTTGGAGTAGCCCTCGCCGCGGGAGATCTCGCGGGAGACCTCGAGCATCAGGTCGTCGAGCTCCTCGTCGTCCTTCTCCACCTGGGCGGCCAGGGCGAGATCGCGATCGGCGATGACCTGGGCGGCCTCCTGCAGCGCGGCCCGACCCAGCTCGGACATCCGCGCGATCTGCTCGCGATGCCGCGCAGGGACGGCGAGCTCGGGATGGGAGCGGCGGGCGATCAGCGCCACGTGGGCGCACAGGTCGCCCATGCGCTCGAGCGAGGAGCTCATGCGCAGAGCCGCGACGAGCAGCCGCAGATCGCCCGCGACGGGTGCCTGGCGGGCGAGCAGCTCGACGGCCTTGGAATCGAGCTCGACCTGCCGCTCGTCGATGTGCGGGTCCGCCGCGATGACACGCTCGGCGAGGCCGAGATCGCCCTCGAGGAGAGAGCGCGTCGCCGCCTCCAGGGCGGTCCCGACAAGTTCTGCCATGTCCAGCAGGTCGTCGACGATATGACGCAGGTCGCTCTGGTACGCCTCGCGCATGGGTGTGCTCCTCAATCCGACGTGGGTGTTCTCCTCGAGTGTCGCAATCCCGGATGAACTTCGCCCGTCGGACGGTGAACTCCCGGAGACGTCGGCATGAACTCCTGCCTGCCCGGGTGCTCCACACCCTGGCCGCGGGCAGGACCGCAGAGCCCGGAGGCCTAGGCTGTCCCCGTGCCCCTGACTGTCCTCCTCCTGCTCGCCGGCGCGATCGGACTCGTGATCGGATGCGCCGCGACGCTGGCGTTCCTCCGCTCCGACCGTCGCCGCACGGCCGCGCCCGTGGCGACGCAGCAGGGCATCCCCGAGGCCACCGCCGAGGTGCTGGCGATCCTGTCGTCGGCGTACGTCGTGCTCGACGGCAGCGGCGACGTGCTGCGTGCCTCCCCTCTCGCCTACTCCTACGGCATCGTGCGAGCCGCCGAGGGCGACTACCCGCGCCTGGCCAACACCGAGCTCCTGGATCTCGCGGCGGACGTCGGCCGCAACGGCGGCTTCCGCGACGAGCGGCTTTCCCTGAAGCGCTCGAGCCAGGCCGCCACCGACACCGACGCCGTGATCGACGTGCGCATCGGTGCCCTCGGCGAGCACGGCGCCCTGCTCCTGGCCGACGACCTCACCCGCGCGGTGCGGGTCGAGGAGACCCGCCGGGACTTCGTCGCCAACGTGTCCCACGAGCTCAAGACTCCGGTCGGGGCGATCATCCTGCTGGCGGAGACCATGGAGGACGCGGCCGAGGACCCCGACGCGGTGCGTCGCTTCGCGGGGCGCATGCAGAGCGAATCACAGCGGCTCTCGCACTTGGTGCAGGAGATCATCGAGCTCTCCCGCGTGCAGGGGAACTCCTCGCTGCCCGACGCCGAACCCGTGGAGATCGACGATGTGGTCGACGACGCCGTGGCCCTGAACCACAACGTCGCGCTCGGCTCCCAGATCGAGGTCGCCGTGGGCGGGGCGAGCGGGCTGCGGGTCTACGGCTCCTCCTCGATGCTGACCACGGCGCTGTCGAACCTGATCTCCAACGCGATCTCCTACTCCGATCCGCAGACCCGCATCGGCATCTCGGTGCGGCGCGAGGGAGGCATGGTCGAGCTGTCCGTCAAGGACCAGGGCATCGGGATCTCGAAGGAGAACCTGGAACGGGTCTTCGAGCGGTTCTTCCGGGTGGACCGGGCGAGGTCTCGCAGCACCGGCGGCTCCGGCCTGGGGCTCGCGATCGTGAAGCACATCGCCACCGATCACGGCGGCGAGGTCACGGCCTGGTCGATGCGGGGCCAGGGCTCGACCTTCACGCTCCGTCTGCCGGAGATGGGCGAGACCGAGACGATATCCGCGCCATCGCCCCGTGCCCCGGAGCGCACGGGCTCGACGACTTCTGCCGGGGAGGGCCGCATCTCGTCGGCCGCCGGCACGACAGGGCCCACCGGGCCCGGAACCATCTCACGGACCGTGGCGAACGACCACCGGTCGGGAAAGGGAACCTGATATGACGCGCATCCTGATCGTGGAGGACGAGGAATCGTTCTCCGACCCGCTGTCCTACTCGCTCCGCAAGGAGGGCTACGAGGTCGCCGTGGCGGACAACGGCACGGACGGTCTGCGGATCTTCGCCACCCATGGCGCGGACCTGGTGCTCCTGGATCTCATGCTGCCCGGGATGAGCGGCACCGAGGTGTGCCGGGAGATCCGACGCACCTCGAGCGTCCCGGTCATCATGCTCACCGCGAAGGACGACGAGTTCGACAAGGTGCTGGGCCTCGAGCTCGGTGCCGACGACTACGTCACCAAGCCCTACTCCTCCCGCGAGCTGCTCGCCCGCATCAAGGCCGTGCTCCGGCGCGGGCAGGATTCGGCCGACGCCGACGAGGACGCGACCCTGCAGGCCGGCCACATCGTGATGGATGTGGAGCGCCATGTCGTGCAGGTCCGCGGCCAGGACGTCGCCCTGCCGCTCAAGGAGTTCGAGCTGCTGGAGATCCTGCTGCGCAACGTCGACCGGGTGCTCACCCGCGGCCAGCTCATCGATCGGGTGTGGGGGGCGAACTACGTGGGCGACACCAAGACCCTCGACGTCCACGTCAAGCGCCTGCGCGCCAAGATCGAGGACGACCCGAAGAACCCCGTGCAGCTGGTGACCGTGCGCGGCCTCGGCTACAAGTTCGAATCCGCGGGCGGATCCGGCAGCTGACCTGCCCGTGGTCATCGCCCGACGACGAACGCCCCGCAGCCTGGCTGCGGGGCGTTCGTCATGATGCGCTCGTGCGGAGCGGTCAGCCCTGGGCGGACGTGCTCAGGTGCCCGACGGATCCTTCGAGAACGGGGAGCGTGATCGTCGTGCTCTCGCCGCTGACGGAGACGTCGAGATCGATGAGGGCGCCGGGCTTGACCGGGACCTCCTCGAGGGGGACCTGCTGCTGCCCTTCATCGGGGCCGAGCGCCACCGTCTCGTGCGCGGGGACGGAGACGCTGGTCGAGAAGACGGCGGTGCCGTCGGCGGTTCCTTCGAGGTCGATCGAGATGGTCTCGTCGGAGTAGTTCACGGCCGTTCCGTAGAAGGTCGCAGACCCGTCCTCGCCCACCACGATGAGAGTGTTGCGCATGCCTGCATAGAGGGCGCCGGACTGCTCGAGGTTCGCGTTGGTGCCATCAGCGGCCTCATAGAAGTCGTGCGTCTGCACCGGACTGAGGTACGAGCAGCCGGATGCGGCGAGGGCGAGGCCCACGGCGGCTGCGGAGAGCACAAGACGGCGAGGACGGCGCACGGAGGACTCCTGTTCGATGCCGCTGAGGACGGCGGAAAGTTCTGGGACAGCCCTGACAGGTTACCTCATCGCGAGCACGGATCCGCTCCGCCCGGCGCGGGCTCGGGGCGAGCGTGCCGAACCATGGCCGGACGTCGCGCTCCTCACGTGCGCCACCCCGTCACCGACCCGGGTCATCCGGCCGCACACAACGGTGCGCACGGCACCCGGATTCTCGTCCCCGCACTCGGTGAACCGCCCGTGAACTGCACATTCGCAGAGGATCGCGGATCCTATCACGGCTCAGCGATGCTAGACTGGTCGGCGGAAAGGGGACCCACCACATGAATTTTGCCGTCGGCGAGACAGTCGTCTACCCGCACCATGGGGCCGCACTCATCGAAGAGGTCAAGACCCGCACCATCAAGGGCGAGGACCGCACCTACCTCAAGCTCAAGGTCGCTCAAGGCGATCTGACCATCGAGGTCCCCGCCGACAACGTCGACCTCGTCGGCGTGCGGGACGTGGTGGACAAGGAGGGCCTCGAGGAGGTCTTCGAGGTGCTTCGACTGCCCTACACCGAAGAGCCCACCAACTGGTCGCGCCGCTACAAGGCGAACGTCGAGAAGCTCGCGTCCGGTGACGTCAAGAAAGTCGCCGAGGTCGTCCGCGACCTGTGGCGGCGGGACCAGGACCGCGGCCTCTCGGCCGGGGAGAAGCGCATGCTCGCGAAGGCGCGCCAGATCCTGGTCTCCGAGCTCGCACTCGCGGAGAAGACCGACGAGGCCAACGCCGAGTCGATCCTCGACGAGGTCCTCGCGTCCTGACGCACGGACGAGACGTGACAGCTCTCCCGGCCCGGCCGTCCGTCGCCTCCGTGCGACCGGTCGTCCTCGCCCTCGCGCCGCCCGCACCGGGCGTCTCCCACGGGACCACCCTTCCGTGCCTGGAGACGCTCGGCGGTTCGCGGCTCATCGAACGCCTCCTCGGCACGCTGGCCGAGGTCGGCCTGCCGAGCACGGTCGTCGTCGCCCCTCATGACGCCGTCACGGCGCTGCGCCTCCTCCTGGGCGATCGGTGCCGGGTGATCGGCAGCTCAGGCGATCGTCGCGAGGCGCTGACCGCCGCCCTGGGCGCCGCCGATGACGACCTCCTGCTCCTCCACGACGCCGAGCGTGCCCTCACCCCGGCCTCCACCGTCTCCGAGGTCCTCGCCGCCCTCGATGCGCAGACCGATGCCGTGCTCCCGGTCGTGGCGATGACCGATTCCGTGAAGGATGCCCGTCCGGACGGGCTGCGCAACATCGATCGCTCCACCGTGGTCGGTATGCAGAGCCCCCGGCTCCTGCGGCGCGAGGTGCTCGAGAGTGCTCTGGCCCGGCCGATGCCCGATCCCGGCTCCGACGCTCCGGGGACTCCGGGAGCTCCGCGTCCCACGGACACGGTCGCGGACTCACCCGGTATCAGTGGCGGTGTCGGTGGAGGTGGCGGCCAGCGCTTCGACGAGATCCTGGCGGCCCTCGGCAACGGAGCCGCCGTGCGCACGGTGCACGGATCGCACTCGGGTTTCGCCGTGGTGGATCGGCTCAGCCTCTGGCAGGCGCAGATCTCCCTCGGGCTGGCCCGGGACACCTCGCACTGTTACGGCCTCGCCCGCCGGGCCTGAGCCCCGCAGGCCGCGCGCCGGACCTCGCTCGCCTCAGCCCTCCCGGCCTCAGTCCTCCCGGTCTCAGTCCTCCCGGTCTCAGTCCTCCCGGCCTCAGTCCTCCCGGCGGCTGCGCCAGACCGTCCGGAACTCCTCGACCATCCGCAGAGGCTTCGACAGCGTCCGCTGCGGAAGACTGGTGGCGAGCTCGCCAGGGTCACGACGGAACCTGCGCATCAGCCGACCGGGCTTGCTGGAGATCCGCTGGCGGAGATCCGGGAGGTACTCGTCGGAGACGTCCAGACGGGTCACCGCCCCACAGCCGGTGCACTGGATCTCCGAGACGAACCGCCCCGCATACACGACCACGTGCTCCGCCTCCTGATCACAGGCGGTGCATCGCAGGAAGCTCTCCTCGACAGCCATCAGTTCCTCCTCACCCTGTCCTCAAACCTAGCGCGGTCACCACGTCCTGGGCCAGGAGCAGATCCTGCGCATAGGTGATCTTGAAGTTGGTCTCCTCTCCGCGCACCCAGGTCACCGGGATCGTCGTGTACTCCTCGGCGCACGAGGCGGTGTCGGTGCCGACGAATCCGTCGCGGGCCGCGGCCTCGTAGGCGTCCAGGATCGTCGCGGCGTCGAACCCCTGCGGGGTCTGCACCCTGACCAGCGTGTCCAGCGTGCTCGCCCCCTCCGCGGCGAGCTCGCCCGTCCCGGCGACCGGAGCGATCTCGGTGGCCGGGATCCCCGGCACCGCTCCCCCGGTCTCGCGGGCGGCATGCAGCACGGCGGCCGCCAGCCCATGGGAGACCAGGGGCCGCGCGGCATCGTGGATGAGCACGGTGTCGATCACCCCGGCATCGATGCGGTCGGCCAGGTGCCGCAGGGCGAGCAGCTCCGACTCCTGCCGGGTGTCGCCGCCGGTGATGATCTCGAGGCGGAGGTCCGTCTCGCGGCCGGCGAGGAAGCGCGCATGCTCGAGATCCTCAGGGCGCACGACGAAGACGAGGATGCCCACCCCTTCGACGGTGCCGAGGGTGTTGATCCCCCAGCTGGCGATGCTGCGTCCCGCCAGAGGCAGGAAAGCCTTGTTGATCCCGGCCCCTACACGGGTCCCCGATCCACCGGCCAGCACCACACCTGCGGCGCGGCCGCGGCGGCGGGAGGCACGGAGTCGACGGGTCTGGGTCACGCAGGCATCGTAGACGGCTGGGAGTCCCCCGTGCGCCGCCCGCCCTACTCGTGACAGAATCGACTGTTGCCGAGTGCGCTCACGCTCCCTTGCTCCCGTCCGTCACGGAGCCGGTGACCGCCTCCCACCATCGACCTTCCAGGAGTCCGAATGCTGACCATCGCCATCGTGTGCGGCGCGGGGATCGCGACCTCCGCGCTGGTCGCGGAGCATGTGCGCGATCACATCGCCTCCCGCAGCCGCGAAGCCCATGTCGTGCAGGCCACCGTGATGGACCTGCTCTCGCCCGATTTCCACGCCGACCTCGTCGTCAGCACCGTCGACCTCCCCGCCGCCCTCGGCATCCCGCAGATCTCCGGGATGCCCCTGCTGCTGGGGACCAACCCCCAGGTGACCTACGACGACATCGATCGTCTGCTGGCACGGATCGACGAGCAGGGTACCGCTTGATGACGGCCCGATCCGGGCTGCCGCGCGTCGGTCTCGGAGTGGATGTCCACGCCTTCGCCGCCGAGGACGCCCCCCGCGAGCTCTGGGTCGCGGGGCTGCGATGGGAGGGCGAGCGCGGTCTGGCCGGGCACTCCGATGCGGACGTCGCCTGCCATGCGGCCTGCGATGCCCTGTTCTCGGCTGCGGGCCTCGGCGACCTCGGCACGCACTTCGGGGTCGACCGTCCGGAATGGGCCGGCGCCTCGGGGACGAGACTCCTGGAAGAGGCCGCACGGTCCGTCCGTGAGGCCGGATTCACCATCGGCAACATCTCGGTCCAGGTGATCGGCAACCGCCCCCGGCTGTCCGCCCGCCGCGACGAGGCCTGCGCCGCGATGTCCGCGGCCGTCGGCGCCCCGGTGTCGGTCTCCGGCAGCACGACGGACGCGCTCGGCCTGACCGGACGCGGCGAAGGTGTCGCCGCGATGGCGACCGCCCTGATCATCGCCGAGGAGGAGTGATGTCGATGCCCCTGGCCGATCTGTCGCTGCCCGACCTGCCCGTGACCGCCGCCGAGGTGGAGGCCGCTGCCGAGCGCCTCGCCCCGGTGCTCCGGCGCACCCCGTTGGAGTACAGCGAGCGGCTGAGCGCGCGTGCCGGGGTCCCCGTCTGGCTCAAGCGCGAGGATCTGCAATCGGTGCGCTCCTACAAGCTGCGCGGCGCGCACCTTTTCCTCGATTCCCTCGACGCGCAGGCCAGGGAGGCCGGTGTGGTCGCCGCGAGCGCCGGCAACCATGCCCAGGGTGTCGCCCGGGCCTGCCGAGCCCTCGGGATCCAGGGCCGCATCTACGTGCCGAGCACCACGCCGCGCCAGAAGCGCGAGCGGATCACCGCGATCGGCGCAGACCTCGTGCAGCTGATCCTCGTCGGGGACACCTTCGACGACGCGGCCGAGGCCGCGGCCGAGGATGCGGAGCGCACCGGGGCCACCCTGGTGCCGCCCTTCGATCATCCTCTGATCATGGCCGGTCAGGGCACCGTGGCGCTGGAGGCGGTGGACCAGCTGCGCAGCGAGCACGGCCGGGAGCCCGGCACGATGGTGCTCCCGATCGGTGGCGGCGGCCTGATCGGCGGCTGCGGTGCCTGGCTGCGGGAGCGCCTCCCGTCGGTGCGGATCGTCGGGGTCGAGCCCGCCGGCGCCGCGTCCATGGCTGCTGCCGTGCGCGTCGGACATCCGGTGACGCTGCAGGAGATGGATCGTTTCGTGGACGGCGCCGCCGTGCGTCGGGTCGGGTCGGAGCCGCTGCGCGTGGTCACGGCGATCCAGCCGGAGCTGGTGGGCGTCGACGAGGGTGCCGTGTGCACGGAGATGCTCTCGCTCTACCAGGTCGACGGGATCATCGCGGAGCCGGCGGGGGCGCTGGCCGCGACGGCCGTCGCCACCGGGACGATCCAGCATCTCGGATACCAGGACCAGGAGTCCGCGGATCGGGCGGCTGCCGCTCAGGCCGCCGCCGATCAGGACTCTGCACGTCGGGCGCTCGACCAGGACCCCGAGGACCCGGACTCCCTGGGACCGGATTCCCCGGATCGGGACTCCCGGGAACCGACCTCCCCGGCATCGGGCGCGGGTGACTCCCCCGACGGCTCCGGGACCGGTGACATCATCGTGGTGATCTCCGGCGGCAACAACGATGTCTCCCGGTATCACGAGGTCATCGAGCGCTCCCTCGTGCACGAGGGCTTCAAGCACTACTTCCTGGTCACCTTCCGGCAGGAGCCCGGAGCGCTGCGCCGATTCCTGGACCGGGTGCTGGGGCCGAACGACGACATCGTCCTGTTCGACTACATCAAGCGCAACAACCGTGAGCAGGGCCCTGCTCTGGTGGGGCTCGAGATCGGTGATCGCGCGGATCTCGAACCGCTCATGTCCCGCATGGCGGCCTCGAACATGGAGATCGAACGGGTCGACCCCAGCGACCCCATCTATCGCTACCTCACCTGAGTGCATGACGGGGCCCACGGACCGCCCGCCGACGCACGAGCCCACGAGCCCACGAGCCCACGAGCCCACGAGCCCACGAGCCCACGAGCCCACGAGCCCACGAAAAGTGTGGCCTGAGGACCGATGCTGAACCGCGCATCGATCCACAAACCGCATCACTCGACAGCCCGATCCATGGGCGGGACCCGGATCAGGCCTCGGGGTAGGCCTCCACGTCCGGGGCGATGCTCTGCGCGCGGGCCTCGACGGCGGAGCGCACGATGTCGTCCAGGCCATGCTCGGACTTCCACCCCAGCTGCTGGGCGATGCGGTCACCGGAGCAGATCAGGCGGGCCGGGTCACCGGCGCGGCGCTCCCCGATCTCGGGGATGATCTCGGTCCCCTGAGCGCGGGCGATCGCGTCGATCACCTCGAGCACGCTGGAGCCCTCGCCGGTGCCGACGTTGAACACACGATGCGGGCGGTCCTCGCCCCGCAGGTAGTCCAGCGCCGCGATGTGCGCGTGGGCGAGGTCGAGCACGTGGACGTAGTCGCGGACGCACGTGCCGTCGGGGGTGTCGTAGTCGTCGCCGAAGACGATCGGAGCCTTGCCCTGCTCGAGGCGGTCCAGCACGATCGGCACGAGGTTCATCACGGCGGTATCCGCGAGCTCGGGCCAGCCGGCACCGGCCACGTTGAAGTAGCGCAGGGCGACGGTGCGCATGTCGTGGGCCCGCTCGGAATCGGCCAGCATCCACTCCCCGACGTACTTGGTCGCGCCGTAGGGGTTGATCGGCTGCGGGGTGAGGTCCTCGGTCACGAGGTCCACGTCCGGTACGCCGTAGACGGCCGCCGACGAGGAGAAGACCACGTCGCGCACCTCGGCGCTCGCGCAGGCGGCCAGCACGTTGGCCAGTCCTCCGATGTTGTCGTGCCAGTACATCTCGGGGTTCGCGACGGACTCGCCGACCTGCTTGTGCGCGGCGAAATGGATCACCGAATCGGCTCCGGACGCCCGCAGGTGGAAGGCGAGCTTCTCGCTCGCATCGGACCCGGTGATGTCGAGCTCGACCAGCTCGGCGCCCTTCGTGCGCTCCAGGATCCCCGTGGAGAGGTTGTCGACCACGACCACCTTCTGCCCCTGCTCCAGGAGGAGTCGCACCACGTGCGACCCGATGTATCCAGCGCCACCGATCACGAGAGTTGTCATACCCGGAATCCTACCGGGCCGGTGCAGGTCGGAGCCGCCGCGACCACGGCCCGCAGACGCCGACCGCGGTCGCTGTCCGCGGCCGCCGACCATGGTCGCTGACCGAGGTCCGCGACCGCGGCGGCTCCGAGAGGGATCTGCGTCCGTCAGCTCCAGGAGCTGGACACGGGCCGACCCTCGGCGTAGCCCGCTGCTCCCTGCAGGCCGATGACGGCCCGCTCGCGGAACTCGGGCGTGCTGCTCGCCCCGGCGTAGGTGTAGGACGAGCGCACGCCGGCCATGATCTCGTCGAGCAGGTCCTCGACGCCGCCCTTGCCCTCGGCGAGGAACATGCGTGAGGTGGAGATGCCCTCCTCGAACAGTCCCTTGCGGGCGCGCGCGAAAGCGTCCTCGTGCGCGGTGCGATGGGAGACGGCGCGCTTGGAGGCCATGCCGAAGTTCTCCTTGTAACGCCGCCCCTTCTCGTCCGTGCGCATCTGTCCCGGGGACTCGTAGGTGCCGGCGAACCAGGAGCCGATCATGACGTTGGAGGCCCCGGCGGCGAGCGCGAGCGCGACGTCGCGAGGATGGCGCACGCCGCCGTCGGCCCACACGTGGCCGCCCAGCCGGCGCGCCTCGGCGGCGCACTCCAGGACGGCGGAGAACTGGGGGCGGCCGACGCCCGTCATCATGCGGGTGGTGCACATGGCGCCCGGACCCACGCCGACCTTGACGATGTCGGCTCCGGCCTCGATGAGCTCGCGGGTGCCCTCTGCCGTGACGACGTTCCCGGCGGCCAGACGCACCGGCGTCGACGTGCGGTCCCCGATCACGCCGCGCGCGGTGCGCAGCGCCTCGATCATCTTGTCCTGGTGGCCGTGGGCGGTGTCGAGCACGATCACGTCGGCGCCCGCCCTGACCAGCTCCTCCACCCGGGCCGCGACGTCGGCGTTGATGCCGACCGCGACGGCGATCCGCAGGCCGCCGTCCGCGTCGACCGCGGGACGGTAGATGGTCGAGCGCAGCACGCCGGTGGCGGTCAGGACGCCCCGCAGGGCACCGCCCTCGCTCTCGTCGTCGACGACGATCGCGGCCTCGTGGTGGGTGGCGGCGATGCGGGCGTGCAGCTCAGCGGGGGTGACCTGCAGATCCGCAGGGCGCAGGACGGGCACATCGGCGCTCAGCACGTCACCGACGGCGGAGAAGGAGTCGCGTCCGGCGATCTCCTCGGCGGAGATCGTACCCAGCGGGCGGCGCTGGTCGTCGATCACGACGACGATGCCGTGGGGCCGCTTGGGCAGGAGGTCCGCGGCCTGGCCGAGGGTGCCGTCGGAGGTGAGGGTCAGCGGATGGTCGACGACGTGATCGCGCTGCTTCACGGATCGGATGATCGAGTCCAGTCGTTCCGGGGAGAGATCCTGGGGCAGGACGGCGAGGCCGCCCCGACGGGCCATGACCTCGGCCATACGTCGGCCGGAGACGGCCGTCATGTTCGCGGCGATCAGCGGGATCGTGGTGCCGGTGCCGTCATCGCTGGCGAGGTCGACATCGAATCGGGACGTGATCGCCGAGCGTGCGGGCAGGAAGAAGCAGTCGTCGTACGTGAGGTCCGTCGACGGAGTATGAATCAGGCGCATGGGTCCATGCTACGGATCTCCGGCAGCGGATCGACCTCCACGAGGTTCTCACAGGCGGATGGGGGACGATTCGTCCTCGAGAATCTAGAATGGAGCATATGACGGACCCTTCCTCGGCCTCTCGGCGACGACGCCGTCGATCCGGCAGACATCAGGAGCCGGTCCGACGCGTCCAGTCCACGCCCATGCCGCCAGATGAAGCACGCCGGAACCGCGAGAGCGCGTTCGGTGCTGCGAGCCCGAAGCGCACGTGGCCCGGTGGCGCGCCGTCGGCACCGTCAGCACAGTCGGCCTCGTCGGCAGAGCCTTCGGGGTCCGCCGCTCCCCTGCCGGCGGTCCCGCCGTCGGCCGGACGCTCCGCGACTTCTGCGCCTTCCGCATCCAGCACTCCTGCCGCACCTGCTGCACCTGCTGCACCTGCTGCCCCTAGCCGGACTGCTTCGCCTGGCTCGTCTGCCTCGCCTGGCGCACCCTCCGCGTCCGACATTCCCTCCGCGCGTCGTGACGACGCAGAGCCGGTCGTGCCTGCGCAGCCGCTGCAGCCTGCTCAGCCGCTGGAGCCCTCAGAGCCGGTGGGACCTGCCGCTCCGGTCGCGCCTGCAACAGCTGCCGCGCCTGTCGACCGACCGCCACGACGCCCGCGCGGCCGCCGTGCCGCGTTCCAGCTCCCCGAGGAGGGATCCGGGGCTGCATCTGCCCAGCACCCCTCGTTCGACGAGGACGCTGCACACCAGGATGCCTGGAGCACGCAGAGCCCCGCTCCTGCGAGTCCCGTGAGCCCTGCGGCGGCCCCGGAGCGCTCGTACTCCTTCTCCGAAGCGCGACCTTTCCCGTCGTCCGCACGTCGCGCCCGCCGGGCAGACCCTGCGCGGCCGACGGCGACCCCCGATTCACCCCCTTCCGGTACCCCAGCATCGGCGGCGAGCGGTCCCGACGACCATCGAGCACCGTCGGCCGCTGCGGCCGTCGGGGCAGCCGGCATGGTCGGAGCAGCTGGCGTGGCCGGGGCAACCGCGGCGTCCGGCGCCGAGGAATCGGCGCCCTCCGCGTCTGCGAGCAGGGGCGGCGAATCCTCTGGTCCCGATCCTGATCGCCGCGCCCCCGCAGGGGCTGAGGACGGCCCCACGGGTTCCGAGGTTCCCACCGGGCCCGACGACGCACTCGCTCCCACGGGATCCGGCGGCCCTGGCGGCCCCGGCGGCCCCGGCGGCCCCGGCGACGACGAGGATCGCCCCGACGGACCTGACGATGACGGCCACGTCCCGGAAGGCTCCGACGACGAGGGGTCGCTGCCGAAGGTGGCGATGTGGACCGTCCTGACGACGATCCTCCCGGGATCCGGACTGCTCACCACGCACCGTCGTCGCCTCGGCTGGATCCTGCTGGCCGTCCTCGTCCTCACCGTGGTGCTCGTGGCGGCGTTCCTCGTGATCGGCGACCCGCTGCGCACCGGCATGATGCTGCTGACCCATCGCACCGTCCTGATCGGGATCATGGCCACGATCGGCCTGGTCGGAGTGGTCTGGGCGCTGCAGATCGTGCTCGCGAACCTCGCGCACACCAAGCGGCAGCGGCTCGAGGGGACCAAGCGCTATATCGCCCTGGCGCTGGCCGCCCTGATGGTGGTCGCCGTGGCGATGCCGTTCGGTCGCGGGGTCCAGTCGCTCTGGGCCGCTCAAGGGCTGCTCGGCTCGAAGTCCGTGTTCGCGGGCGGCGAGGGTCGCGAACACCCCTTCGTCGAGGGCAAGGATCCCTGGGCGAACACGGAGCGCGTGAACATCCTGATGCTCGGCCAGGACTCCGGCGAGGACCGCACCGGCACCCGCCCGGACACGATCATGATGGCGTCGGTCGACACCGCCACCGGCAGGACCGCCCTGTTCTCCATCCCGCGCAACCTCGAGAAGGTCCGCTTCCCCAAGGGGACCACCGCGGCGAAGGAGTTCCCGGACGGTTTCGACTACTTCGGCAAGAACCAGGACCTCATCAACGCCGTATGGACCTGGGCGGAGGACCGCCCCGACCTCTTCCCGGGCGATCCCAATCCCGGACTGACCGCGACGACCTGGGCCGTCGAGGAGACCCTCGGGCTGGAGAGCGACTACTACGCGATGGTCAACCTCCAGGGCTTCGAGGACCTCGTCAACGCCATCGACGGGGTGGACCTCGTCGTGGAACGGCGGATCCCGATCGGCGGCGGCGTCAACCAGGCCACGGGCGGGAAGTACCCGGTGACGGGCTACATCGAACCCGGCGAGCAGAAGCTCGACGGATATCACGCCCTCTGGTACGCCCGTTCCCGCGAAGGATCCAACGACTTCAACCGCATGTGCCGCCAGCAGCGCATGGTGCGCGCGGTGACCGAGGAATCGGATCCCACGACCCTGGCCATGTCGATCCCCGGTCTGGTGACCGCCACCGAGGAGAACATCCAGACCGACATCCCGGTCGCGAACCTCAGTGCGTTCGTGGATCTCGCCCTGCGCATCAAGGATGGCGGCTTCGAGTCCTACCCGATCACCCCGGACGTGACGCCGTCCGGCAATCCGGACTGGGACTACCTCAAGGAGTGGACGGCCGCCTCGATCGAGGACTCCATGGCGAAGGACGAGCCGGAGTCCGTGCTCGGAGAGACGAAGCCCGGCTCGAGCGACCCCGCCGCGACGGCGGACGACCCCGAGGAGAGCAAGGTCGCAGACGGCGAGGGCGAGGCGCCGACCGAAGAGTCCCCGGACTCCTCGGCGACGACGGACGAAGCGGAGTCCGAGAAGGCGAAGCCCGGCAAGGGCCCCACGGTCGATCAGGACCCTCTGAAGTCCTGCCTGCCGGGCGCCGAGCAAGGCTGACCCGCAGCGCACGAGGACGGGGCCGGTTCCGCACCAGCGGATCCGGCCCCGTCCTCGTGCTCGTCAGTCCAGCAGCTGCAGCAGGGCGTTCTCGACCAGCTCCGGCATCGCCGGATGGATCCAGTACTGGGTGGTGGCGATGTCGCGGGCGGTCTGCCCGGTGCTCATCGCCTGGATCAGCAGCTGGACCAGCGTGGTGGCCTCGGGGCCGATCAGATGGGCGCCGAGGATCTCGGTCGTCTCCGCGTCCGCGATGATCTTCGCGAAGCCGCTGGTGTCCTCCATCGCCCAGCCGTAAGCGATCGAGGCGTACTCCTGGACGCCGACCTTCACCGTGCGTCCGCTCTCGCGGGCCGTGGCCTCGTCCATCCCCACCCATGCCACCTGTGGGTGGGTGAAGACGCCGCTGGGGATCGGCATCGTGTCGGAGCGCCGCAGATCCTCCGGGTGCAGGACGTTGTGGCGCACGATCCGCTGCTCGTGGTTGGCGACGTGCTTGAGCTGATGCGCGCTGGAGAGGTCCCCGAGCGCCCAGATGCCCTCGAGCGTCTCCCCGCCGCCCTGGACCCGCTGGAACTCGTCGACCACCACCCGGCCGTCCTCGGTGGTGTCGATCCCGGCGGCGTCGACGTCCAGCAGGTCGGAGTTGGGCCGACGGCCGACGGCCACCAGCAGCTCCTCGGCCTCCAGCACGACGTCCTCGCCGTCGCGACGGCCGCGCAGCTCCACCCCGGCCGCGGTGCGTCGCACGGAGGTCGTGCCGAATCCGGTCTCGAGGTGGAGGCGCTCGCCGAGGATCTCGGTGAGGCGGGCCGAGACGTCGGCGTCGGCCGCGCGCAGCACACGTTCGGAGCGGGCGATGAGCGTGACCTCGACCCCGAGGGAGGCGAACACGTGCGCCATCTCCACCGCGATCACGCCGGAGCCGAGGATGGCCAGAGACGCCGGCAGCTGGTCGATCCGCATGATCGTGTCCGAGGTGTGCGGGGCGGCGTCGGCCAGGCCGTCGATGGGTGGGAGGACGGGCCGGGAACCGGCACCGAGCACGATCGTGTCGGCGGTGATCGTGCGCTCGCCGCCGTCGGCGTCGAGCACGTGGAGCGTCTTCGCCCCGGTGAAGGAGGCGGTGCCGCGCACCAGTGTCAGGTTGGCGTTGTCCTCGTGATCACGGCGGTACTCCTCGCCGCCGTGGGTGATCGGGTCGATGCGGCCGAAGATGCGGTCGCGGATCGCCGGCCAGTCCACCGCCTGGAGCTGCTCGGTCAGGCCGAAGCGGCCGGACTCCGCCGGGGTCGCCGCCAGGTTCGCGGTGTGCACGAACATCTTGGTCGGGATGCAGCCGAGGTTCAGGCAGGTCCCGCCGAAGACATGGTCCGGGCCCACCCCTCGGTCGATCTGCACGATGCTGCGGTCGGAGAGGTCAGGGCCCGGGAACGAGTTCGAAGACCCGGAGCCGATCAGGGCGATGTCGTAATGCGTAGTGTCGGTCACCGCCCCAGGCTAGCCCTCCTCCAGGTCGATGCAGGCGGCCGGCGCCGAGGGTGCCCGCAGCAGCGTGAGGATATTATCGAGGACTGCAGGAACCGACCGGAAGCGATCCTCGGAGGACCGATGACCACCGTCACCCCTCGCAGCGCCCCCGCCGACGCCCACGACGTGATCCGCGTCCGGGGTGCTCGGGAGAACAACCTGCGCGGCATCTCCCTGGACATCCCCAAGCGACGCCTGACCGTGTTCACCGGCGTCTCGGGATCGGGCAAGAGCTCCCTGGTCTTCGGCACCATCGCCGCGGAGTCGCAGCGGATGATCAACGAGACCTACAGCTCGTTCATCCAAGGGTTCATGGCGTCGCTCGCCCGGCCCGACGTGGACGACCTGCAGGGTCTGACCACCGCGATCATCGTGGACCAGGAGCGGATGGGAGCGAACGTGCGCTCCACCGTCGGGACGGTCACCGACGCCAACGCCTACCTGCGCACCCTGTTCTCCACGCTCGCCGAGCCGCACGTCGGCGGTCCGGGCGCCTACTCCTTCAACGTCCCCAGCGTCACGGCCGCCGGAGCGATGACCGTGCAGAAGGGGGCGAAGACGATCGCGGAGAGGACGAGCTTCTCGCGGGTGGGCGGCATGTGCCCGCGCTGCGAGGGCATGGGACACATCTCCGACGTGGACCTCGCCGAGCTGTACGACGAGAACCTGTCGCTGGACGAGGGCCCCTTCACGATCCCCAACTACGCCGCCGGCGGCTGGTACGTGAAGATCTTCGCGTCCTCCGGGTTCTTCCCCTCCGACAAGCCCATCGCCTCCTTCACGAAGCGGCAGCTCCACGACTTCCTGTACAAGGAGCCCACGAAGGTCACGATCGACGGGGTGAACATGACCTATGAGGGCCTGATCCCGAAGATCCAGAAGTCGATCCTCAGCAAGGACCGCGACGCCCTCCAGCCCCATGTCCGGGCCTTCGTGGACCGTGCGGTGAAGTTCGTGACCTGCCCCGAGTGCGAAGGCTCCCGGCTCGCAGAGCATGCCCGCACGTCCCTGATCGACGGCGTCTCGATCGCGGACGTCACCGCCTGGCAGATCACCGATCTGGCCATCTGGGTCGAGGAGCTGCGCGAGCGTCATCAGGGGCCGACGGTCTCCCCGCTGCTGACGAACCTCTCCGCCCTGCTGTCCTCCTTCGTGACGATCGGGCTGGGCTACCTCTCCCTCGACCGCCCGTCGGGCACCCTGTCCGGCGGCGAGTCCCAGCGCACCAAGATGATCCGTCACCTCGGCTCCGCCCTGACCGACGTCACCTATGTCTTCGACGAGCCCACGATCGGGCTCCATCCCCATGACATCGCCACGATGAACCAGCTGCTGCTCGCACTGCGGGACAAGGGCAACACGGTGCTGGTGGTCGAGCACAAGCCCGAGACGATCGCGATCGCGGACCATGCCGTCGACCTCGGTCCGCGGGCGGGCTCCCACGGCGGCGAGCTCCAGTACGAGGGCGATGTGGCCGGGCTGCGCGCCTCGGACACCCTCACCGGACGCCACCTCGATCGCCGGGCGACCCTCAAGGAGCAGACCCGCGAGCGGACCGGTGCCCTCGAGATCCGGGGCGCGGACCAGCACAACCTCCGCGACGTCGACGTCGACATCCCGCTCGGCGTGCTCACCGTGATCACCGGCGTCGCCGGGTCCGGCAAGAGCTCTCTCGTGCACGGCTCGCTCCCCCGCGACGCGGAGGTCACCGTGGTCGACCAGGGGGCGATCCGCGGCTCCCGACGGTCCAACCCCGCGACCTACACGGGTCTGCTGGAGCCGATCCGCAAGGCCTTCGCGAAGGCCAATAGCGTGAAGCCCGCCCTGTTCTCGAACAACTCCGAGGGTGCCTGCCCGGTCTGCAAGGGCGCCGGGGTGATCTTCACGGAGCTGGGGTTCATGGAGACCGTCTCGACCCCCTGCGAGGAGTGCGAGGGCCGACGCTTCCAGGCGGCCGTGCTGCAGTACACGCTCGGCGACGCCCACGGCGGCGCGAGGAACATCGCCGATGTGCTGGAGATGTCCGTCGAACAGGCGCTCGCGTTCTTCTCCTCCCCGGGAGCGTCGGTGCCCGCGGCCGCGAAGATGCTGGGGCACCTGGACGAGGTGGGGCTCGGCTATCTGACCATCGGCCAGGCGCTGACCACGCTCTCGGGCGGGGAGCGCCAGCGTCTCAAGCTCGCCACCCACCTGGGTGAGAGGACCGGGATCCTCCTGCTCGACGAGCCGACGACGGGCCTGCATCTCGCGGACGTCGACGCCCTGCTCGCCCTGCTGGACCGACTCGTGGAGTCCGGGCGGAGCGTGATCGTCATCGAGCATCACCAGGCGGTGATGGCCCATGCGGACTGGATCATCGACCTCGGACCCGGGGCCGGGACCGAGGGCGGACGCATCGTGTTCGAGGGGACCCCGGCCCAGCTGGTCGAGTCCGGGAGCACCGTGACCGGTGAGCACCTGGCGCGCGCCGTGAGCGAGGCAGATCACCTCTGAGGCCCCTGCGTGGGCGGGGTGACGAAGCAGGTCGATGGGTGCTGGTAGGTTCCGAGGCGACCCATCGGTCGACGCCTGCGGCCTCGGCCTGCGTCGACCCGCACGCCGAACGCTCCGCGGACGTACGGCGACGATCATCTGAAGTCCAACTCATCGAAGAGGCACTCCATGACCGACACCACGCTCACCGGGACCTGGGACATCGACCCGTCCCACACCCGCATCGGGTTCGCCACCCGCCATGCGATGGTCACCCGCGTGCGGGGCGCCTTCAACGACGTCACCGGACAGATCGAGATCAATCTCGAGGATCCCTCCCTCAGCCGCGCTGAGCTCACCGTACAGATGACCAGCGTCGATACTCGCAGCCAGCAGCGCGACGACCACCTGCGCAGCACGGACTTCTTCGACACCGAGACCTACCCCGAGATGGCCTTCTCCTCGACCCGCATCGAGGAGGTCGACGAGGACAGCTTCATCGTCACCGGGGATCTGACGATCAAGGACCGGACCCGCAGCATCGGGGTCCCGCTGCGCTTCATGGGCATCGACACCGATCCCTTCGGCAACGTGCGCGCCGGCTTCGAGGGCTCGCGCCGTATCGATCGCCGCGACTGGGGCATCTCCTGGAACACCCCGCTGGATTCCGGCGGACTCCTGGTCAGCGACCGCATCCAGCTCGAGTTCGAACTCTCCCTGATCAAGCAGGTCTGACCCTCAGGGCCGGACGGAGATGGCCTGACGAACCGCCCCGGCCGACAGGACCGGGCGAAGCGTAGCCCGCCCGCGGGAGAACGTACCCTTCTGAGATGTCCTCCCCCGTACCCCCGGCCCTGCTCGACGCCCTCGACGTGCTGCGCTGTCCCCAATGCGGTGACGGCCTCGAGCCGGCGGAGCACGCGCTGCGCTGCCCGCGACGGCACACCTTCGACGTGGCGCGCGCCGGGTACGTCTCGCTGCTCGGCGGCGGCGGGGCCATCAGCGGGGACGACGACGAGATGGCTCGCGCCCGGCAGCGCTTCCTCGACTCCGGAGCCTACGAACCGCTGCTCGCGGGGATCACGGACCTCGCCGCCGAGACCGTCCCGGCGCTCGAGGACAGCTCGACGATCCTCGACGCAGGCTGCGGGACGGGCTACTACCTCGGTGGATCGCTGGACCGTTTCCCGGCCGCACGGGGCCTCGGCTTCGACACGTCCTCGAGATCCCTGCGCTTCGCCGCCCGCGCCCACGAGCGCGCCGCCGCGTACAGCGGCGACGTCTTCGCCCGCTTCCCCCTCGCGGACGGCAGCGTGGACCTCCTCCTGGACGCCTTCGCGCCCCGCAACCCCGCCGAGTTCGCCCGGGTCCTGCGCCCGCAGGGCCGGCTCGTCGTCGTCCGCCCCACAGGCGCGCACCTCGCCGAGCTGCGCGAGATCGTCCCGCAGATGGTGACCGTGGACCCGCGCAAGGAGGAGCGCCTGCACGCCGCCCTGGACCCGCTCTTCGCCACCGCGGCGCAGCGCGAGGTGACCTACCAGGTGAGCGTGGACGAGGCGAGGATCCGCGATCTGATCGCCATGACGCCGAGCGCCCGTCACGTGGAGGAGGCGCAGCTGGCCGCAGCACTGGCCGCGGCTCTGGACGGGGCCCCCGGCGACACCCTCGACGAAGCCCTCGACGAAGCCCCTGACGCACAGCACTCCCCCGTGTTCTCGGTCACGGTCTCCGTCCTGGTCAGCGCGCACCGTCGGCTCTGATCCCACGGGGCACCGACTAGGCTGGTCTCTCCACATCACGACGTTCCTGAGGAGACCTCTGTGGCCGACCGCCGCTGCGTGTTCATCGATTTCGACGGCACCTTCGCCGACCAGGGCGTCGCCCCTCTCGAGCACGCCGAGGCAGTCGCCCGGGCGCGCGCGAACGGGCACCTCATCCTGCTCAGCACGGGCCGGCCGGCCTCGATCGTGGCCCCCGAGGTCGCCGCGCTCTTCGACGGCGTGATCTCCTCCGCCGGCGGCCACGTCCGCGTCGGGGACGAGGTGCTGCACGACGAGCGCTTCCCGGCCGCCCTGGGCCGACGCGCCGCCGAGGTGCTGGAGCGCCATGACGTGGCCTTCGCGCTCGAGGCCCCTGAGGCGCTGTGGTGCTCGTCGTCGGCCTCGAGGCGCATCCGTGCCCGGATGGCGGATCCCGCGCCTCACGCCGCTGCCGGCATCGGCAACGGCCCCCGCGACATCGTCGACGCCGTCCGTGTCCCCGAGGATCTCGGGGCCTGCTCCTTCGCGAAGATCTCACTGTGGGAGTCCCGGGTGCCCGTCGAGCAGCTGGCGGCGGAGATCGGTCCGGAGATCGGCGCCCTGCCCAACTCCACCACGTCCGAGGACACCAGCTCCGGTGAGCTGCATCTGCTCACGGTCGACAAGGCCGACGGGCTGCGCCGCACGGTCGAGCACCTCGGCCTGGACCTCGCCGCGACCGTCGCGATCGGGGACGGGCTGAACGACCTGGGCATGCTGCGTGCGGCCGGGACCGGGATCTCGATCGCGGGCGCCCGCGACGAGGTCCGCGACGCCGCCCTCTTCGAGGTCCCCGGCCCGTCGGAGCACGGGATCGTCACGGCCTTCGAGCGGCTCGGCCTCCTCTGACCCGACTCGTCTGACCCGGGCCCTCTGACGCGAGCTCTGGCGACCCCGCCCGAGGTGACCCGGCCCAAGGCGACCCGGCCCCTGGGACGGGAGGTGCGGGTATCGCCGCCCCTGGGACGGGAGGTGCGGGTGTCGCCGCCCCTGCTCGGCGGCACCTGTCCGTCCCTGCTCGTCCCGTCGGTCCCGCTCGTCCCCCTAGTCCCGGCGGTGCACGCCCACCAGCACGAGCCCGACGGTCGCGATGAGTGCGCCGACGCCGAGGATGATCACGCCCTGCGGCATCACGTCGGCGGCGAACTGCGTCTCGAAGGCCTGCACGATCGGCCCGAGGAAGTCCGCCTGATCGATGGAGTTCGGCACCAGCGTGCCGATCGTGCCGGCGAGCAGGCAGGTGAGCGCGCCGGCGATGATCCCCGCCACGCCGGCCAGCGCGAGCATTGCCCGACGATGGGCGGCGACGAGCAGCGCGAGCGCCGCGAGGACCAGCGCTGCGGGGCCGGCCCAGGAGAACCAGGGCGCGACCGTGTGCGCCGTGGTGAGCACGGGGACATCCGGGATCGTGGTCAGGGTGATGGTGGCGTTCTCGGGTCGAGGGATCTTGACCGGGAGCGACCCGTCGACGGCGTCGAGCATCTGCTCGATGACCGGGGAGAGATCCACCTCGAGGTCGCTCGCTCCGGGAGTGAACAGGCCCTCGTGCAGGTCTCGCATGGTGCCGTCCCACAGCGTCGCGTATCCCTGCGTGCCCGTGAGCTTCGGGGCCTGGTCCTGGATCAGCGGCGCGACCTGGTCCGCGACCCAGCCGGGGATCCTGTCGTCGTCCAGGACCTTCTCGACGGCGCTGTCGGAGATGTCGCGCTGGATCGCCTCATCGGCGGCGAGAGGCTCGGTGATGGCGAGGAAGCCGCTCTGCTCGACGACGTTCCGGTCGATCCAGGCACCGGGGAGCCAGAGGGCACCCAGGAGCAGGGCTCCGGTCAGCAGGAGGGCGGCGAGGAGATCACGGGCAGAAGACACCCTGACACGGTACCGGCGCCCTATGGGAGCGCACAGCATCCGGCCCGGAAATGGGAGCGACCCCGCACCACCTCAGTGGCACGGGGTCGCGATCAGTGCTGAACGGGTCAGCTGCCGACGCGGACGAAGGTCCAGCTGCCCGAGTAGATGTTGCGCTCGGTGGTGTCGACGCGGGAGTTCCCGGCGTCGACGAACTTGTTGCCGCCGGCGTAGATGCCGATGTGACCCGGCTTGTACACGAGGTCGCCGGGCTTCGCCTCGGAGCGCGGGATGACGGTGCCCGACGCGCCCTGGGCGTTGGCCCCGCGCGGCAGGTCGATGCCGTGCTGCGCGTAGACCCACTGCACGAAGCCGGAGCAGTCCCAGCCCGAGGTGGACGTGCCGCCGAAGACGTACGGCGTCCCGATGCCCGAACGGGCGGTGGCGAGGATGGAGCTGCCCTTGCTGGCGGAGGGTGCCGGAGCGGACTTCTCCTTCTTCTTCTCGGAGGAGCTATCGCTGGAGCTGCTGGACTCGCGGGAGCTGCTGGACTCGCCGGAGTTGTTCGAGCTGCTGGAGTCATTCGACTCGGTGGAGTCGTTCGAGGTGCCCGTGCGCTCGTTCGAGCGGTCGGCGCTGTCGTCCTCGTCGCGGGTCTCGGTCTGCTGCTGGTCCTGCGCCTCGGCTTCAGCGGCCTCGGCCTGAGCGGCTTCCTCAGCGGCGCGCTCCTCCTCGGCGGCTGCCTCAGCAGCGGCGATCTCCGCTTCCGTGGGACCGACCTCGACGGAGATCGATCCGCCGGCCGGGGCGAAGGAGGGAGCATCGGCCGTGGTCGTGGTCGTGGGCGCGGCCTCGGTCGTGGCGTCAGCGGTCGTGACGTCCGCAGCGACACCGGCGACGGGGATCTCGACGGCGGGAGCGGCCACGGGAGCGATGACGGCGGGGCCGGCCTGCGGGGCGACCGGGGCCTCGGCCTGCGGCTCGGCGGTGGCTGCAGCTGCGCCGCCGAAGAGCATCGCGGCGGTCATCGCAGCACCGGCGGTCGCGCGACCGGCGCGGACCACGGGGGTCACCGTCCGCATGCTGCGGCGGTGAGTGTTGTTCACAGTGTTCGACACGTTTCGGCTCCCAGCCCCTGGGCAGATGCCCCCGCGCTCAGCAGCGTCCCACTCCGAACCTGGTGCGCGGTGGGGCTCTCCAGGAGGAATGCCGCGGCTCGGACGCCTCGGCACGACTACGAGCGTAGGGGGAGCATGGCGGCCCGGTCAGCTCGACAGAAAGGTCTGGGGAAGAGCTTGACGCGCCCTTTACCCGGCGTCGAGCGGGGTCACATGGAGCTGACCGGCCACGATCTCGGAGACCGCCACCTCGCCTCCCGACGTGCCCCGCAGCACCACGGTCCCCGCGAGTCGCTCGGCATGCATCCGAGCTCCTGGAATCATGCCATGACGTGCAAGTTCTCCGAGCAGCTCGACGTCGCTCTGCACCCGTTCACCGATCCGTCGCAGCACGACCTCGACCGTCTCCCCGTCGGCCACCGACTCGATCAGCTCGCGGGGAGGATTGGTCGGCTCTTTACTGTCCGGGGTGTCCTGCGTCTCCTTGATGCCGAGCGCGGCGAGACCGGGGATCGGGTTCCCGTACGGGTCGATGTAGGGAGGCTCGAGCTGCTCCGCGAGCCGGCGCTCCACCTCGATGCTCATCACGTGCTCCCACCGACAGGCCTCCTCGTGGACCAGGGCGTAGTCGAGCCCGATCACGTCGAGGAGGTGCCGCTCGGCCAGTCGGTGCTTGCGCATCACGTCGGTCGCGACCTCGGTGCCCTCGGCGGTGAGCCGGATGCGGCGCTGCCCGTCGAGGTGGAGGAGCCCGTCGCGCTCCATGCGGGCCACCGTCTGGGACACCGTGGGACCGGAGTGCCCGAGTCGCTCGGCGATCCGAGCCCGCATCGGCGCGATCCCCGCCTCATGGAGCTCGAACACCGTCTTCAGATACATCTCGGTGGTGTCGATGAGATCTCCACTCACGGGGTCCCCTCCTTCGTAGGCATACGGCAGACTCCGACCAGCTTAGTCGGCGCGGCGAGGGTTCCGGGCCCTGGTCGCCGGACAGCCCCGGAATGCACAGCGCCCCGGACCCTGTGAGGGATCCGGGGCGCTGCATCAGACGGTGCGACCTCGGTCGACGTCGTCCGGGGCTCGATCTCTCAGGCCAGGCCCTTGACGATCTCGCGCATCAGGTCGGCGGTCTCGGTCGGCGTCTTGCCGACCTTGACGCCGGCGGCCTCGAGGGCCTCCTTCTTCGCCTGGGCGGTGCCCGCGGAGCCGGAGACGATGGCGCCGGCGTGTCCCATGGTCTTGCCCTCGGGGGCGGTGAAGCCCGCGACGTAGCCGACGACCGGCTTCGTCATGTTGTCCTTGATGTACGCGGCCGCGCGCTCCTCGGCGTCGCCGCCGATCTCACCGATCATCACGACGCCCACGGTCTCGGGATCGTTCTCGAACGCCTCGAGCGCATCGATGTGGGTGGTGCCGATGATCGGGTCGCCGCCGATGCCGATGGCGGTGGTGAAGCCGATGTCGGCCAGCTCGTACATCATCTGGTAGGTCAGCGTGCCGGACTTGGAGACCAGGCCCAGCTTGCCGGTGCCGGTGATGTTCGACGGGGTGATGCCCGCGTTCGAGACACCGGGGGTGATGACGCCCGGGCAGTTCGGACCGATGATCCGGGTCTCGCCCTTGGACTGCGCGTAGTTAAAGAACTCCGCGGCGTCCTTGACCGGGATGCCCTCGGTGATGATCACCAGGAGCTCGATCGCGGCGTCGATGGCCTCGAGCGCAGCATCCTTGGCGAACTTCGGCGGCACGAAGACCACGGAGACGTTCGCACCGGTGGCCTCCATGGCCTCCTTGACGGAGCCGAAGACGGGCACCTCGGTGCCACCCTCGAAGGAGACCGACTGGCCGGCCTTGCGGGGGTTCACGCCGCCCACGATGGCGGTGCCGGAGTCGAGCATGCGCTGGGAGTGCTTCATGCCCTCCGAGCCCGTCATGCCCTGGACGATGACCTTGCTGTTCTCATCGAGAAAGATAGACATGTCGGGTCCTGCTCACTTTCCTGCGGCGGCGAGCTCGGCAACCTTCGCGGCGCCGCCGTCCATGGTGTCGGCCTGGGTGACGAGGGGGTGGGCGAAGTCGGCGAGGATCTTGCGACCCTCCTCGACGTTGTTGCCGTCGAGACGGACCACGAGCGGCTTGGTCGCGGAGTCGCCGAGCTTCTTCAGCGCGCCGACGATGCCGTTGGCGACCGCATCGCATGCGGTGATGCCGCCGAAGACGTTCACGAACACTGCGGCGACCTGCTCGTCACCGAGGATCACGTCGAGGCCGTTGGCCATCACCTCGGCCGAGGCGCCACCACCGATGTCCAGGAAGTTGGCGGGCTTCACGCCGTGCGACTCACCGGCGTAGGCGACGACGTCGAGCGTGGACATGACCAGTCCCGCACCGTTGCCGATGATGCCGACCTCGCCGTCGAGCTTCACGTAGTTGAGGTCCAGTGCCTTCGCCTTGGTCTCCAGCGGGTCCTCGGAGGCGGTGTCCACGAGGGCCGCGTGGTCCTCATGACGGAAACCGGCGTTCTCGTCGATCGTGATCTTGCCGTCCAGCGCGACGATGTCTCCGGCGCCGGTCTTGACCAGCGGGTTGACCTCGACCAGGGAGGCGTCCTCCTCGCGGTAGACGTCCCAGAGCTTCTGCAGCACGGGGGCGACCTTCGCACCGGTCTCCGCGTCGAACTTCGCCGCGTCGACGATCTCCTTCGCCTTGGCCTCGTCGATCCCGACGTTGGGGTCGACAGCCACGCGGGCGAGCGCCTCGGGGCGCTCGACGGCGAGCTGCTCGATCTCCATGCCGCCCTCGACCGAGCACATGGCCAGGTAGTTGCGGTTGGCCCGGTCCAGCAGCAGCGAGAAGTAGTACTCCTCGGCGATGTCGGCGCCGGCGGCGACCATGACGCGATGCACGGTGTGGCCCTTGATGTCCATGCCGAGGATCTCGGAGGCCTTCTGCTCCGCCTCCTCAGGGGACTTGGCGATCTTCACGCCACCGGCCTTGCCGCGGCCACCGGTCTTCACCTGGGCCTTGACGACGACGACCGGGGTGCCGAGCTTCTCGGCTCCGGCCTTGGCAGTGGCAGGGTCCTCCGCGACGACTCCTCCGAGCACGGGCACGCCGTGCTTCTCGAAGAGATCGCGGGCCTGGTACTCATACAGGTCCACGGGGTTGCATTCCTCTCGATATCGGCAGAGGGCGGCAGGCCGTTGCGGCCACGATGCCACCCCTGGGAACGCAGTCAGGGTATCCCGTCCGCCACCGTTGTCGTCACCTGGCGACCTGGGTGCGCGCTGTCTCACGTCGCCGACCGGGGCGATGCGACATCCCACGGGTTGTTCAGCTCACACGGATAGGATGTCGGGATGAACCGACGATCCCGCAGCCTGGCCACGCGAGTGCGTGAGCACATCGGTTTCAGCGTCATCGCGATCGGGGTGCTGTTCATCGTGCTGCGTCTGCTCGGGGTGCGGTCCACGTTCGCCGGCTTCATGCTGTCGGTCGGGATCACCCTGGCTCTGAACGTGGGCCTGTCGTACTACAACGACCGGCGTGCTCGCAGCTCCCGCCCGCCCGCCGCCCCGCGAGGCGGCGGGGACATCCGTTGGCGCGAGGACGATCGTCCGCGCGACGACCGCTGAGGCGAGGAGACGCCATGGCCGATTGGAAGACCTACGCGAAGGCCGCTCGGAACACCGCGAAGAAGCAGGCCCCCGGTGCGCGGGAGGCCGCGCAGCGCGCCACGTCCCGCGCCGGCGGCTATGCCCGGGCCGCGGGCAGGGCTCTTGATCAGGGACGCTACGCCGACGATGCGTCCCCGTCCGACGAACGACGGGCCCCTGAGCGCCGGGGCTCCGCCCGACCGACCGAAGAACGACGGGCAGACGACCAGTTCTACGATGACGGGCCCCGTGAAGACCGCCCTCGCGACGAAGATCGCCGCCCGCCGTCGACAGCGCCCCGCTCGTCGCCCCAGTCCGCACCTCGTTCGACCACTCGTCCGGCGCCTCGGACCGAGACCCCCACCCGGTCCTTCCGCGACGAGGCCAAGATCTACGCGGTCGTCGCCAGCCGCACCGCCGAGCGTGCCGGCACCCGTGCCAAGAAGGCCGGCATCGGCGGCCGTATCGCCCGCGCCGTCCGCGATGCGCTGCTCATCGGCGGCTCGCTGCTCGTCATCTGGGGCGTCCTGTACGCGGCCGGTCTGCCGATCCCGTTCAGCGCCGTGCTCATCGTCGTGGGCATCATCGTGCTGATCGCTCTGGCGAGCGGCCTCTACGCCCAGTTCGCCCGGGACCGGAAGCACCCGGAGGCGGACCCGGCCGAGAGCTCGGACCCGCCCGAGGAGTGACCGGACTACAGGCGGCCTGGCACGGGACGCTGAACTCGGGTGACCCGGTCGGTGCCCACCGCCCTCGGGCACGCCGCCCCACCTAGACTTCCCGCATGCCCTCCACGATCCGGCCGCTGACCACGGACGATGCAGCTGCCGTCAACGCGCTGCTGCTCCGCTCACCCGAGTACACACGCACGGTGCGGGGGCGCGAGGTGGCTGAGGAGGACGCGCTGGAGATCCTCACGGCACTGCCGCCCCGGGTGGATGCTCCGGCCAAGAGCGTGATCGGTCTGATCGATCCCGAGGGGGTGCTGCGAGGCCTGTGCGACATCGTCACGCACTGGCCGGAGCCTGGCACCGCGCACATCGGTCTGCTGCTCGTGGATTCCACGGCGCACGGGCGCGGACTGGGCCGCCTGCTGCACGACAGCGTCCTCGCCCAGCTGCGTGCCGACGGAGGGGTCCGACGCCTGCGAGCCGGCGTGGTCGCCACGAACGAGGACCGGGCGCGTGGATTCTGGGAACACCTCGGCTACCGGCCGACGGGAGGGCCCGTTCCGTACTCGGCCGGGATCATCGAGTCGAGCACCACGATCCTCACCCGTGACCTGGAGCTCGCAGCCCCCGAGCTCCCGCATCTCGCGGCCTCGGCGACCGCCCCCGCTGTTCCCCCCGTGGCCGAACCGGCCGGGCACCACAGATCCGCCGTGCATCATCTGGAGCTGTGGACCGCGGACCTCATTGCTGCCGAGCCCGCCTGGCACTGGCTGCTGACGACTCTCGGCTGGGCGGCGGAGCACGTGGATGGGTGGGAGGCCGGTCGCATCTGGCGCCACGGCGACGGCTCGTACATCGTGCTCGAGCAGTCCCCGGATGTGGTGGGAGAGCGCTCCGAGCGCCGTGCCCCGGGGATGAACCACATCGCGCTCTCCGTGCAGACCCGGGCCGCGCTCGAGGCGATCCGGGACAGCGCGGCGGAGCACGGCTGGCGCGAGCTGTTCAGCGACGCCTTCCCGCATGCCGGAGGTCCGGACCACGCGGCCTGGTACGCCGAGGACCCGGAGGGGATCGAGGTCGAGCTGGTCGCGCCGTCCGCGCCTCCGAGCTCGTCGGACTCCCCTGACCCCCAAGGCAGCGCGGTGGCCCCGGTGGCCCCGGAAGCCCTGGGAGGCCCGGGAGGCCTGGGAGGCCTGTGAGCCCCGCCTAGAGCTTCGTGAGCGGGGCGTAGCGCAGCAGCAGCCTCTTCGTGCCGTGGGGCGGTTTGAACTGCACCTCCACCTGGGTCTTCTCCCCCTGGCCGGCGATCTCCGTGACTGAGCCCATTCCGAAGGAGTCATGCGTGACGCGGTCCCCGACGGTGAGCTGCGGGAGGTCCGATACCGCGGTGGGCTTGCGGCCGGATCCGAGGCTGGGCCGTTTCACATCGCTGCGGCCTCCGCCGATGCCACCGCTGAACGACGGACCGCGCTGGCTCCCGGAGCGGTAGCCGCCCCCGAAGCTGCTCCCGCCGGATCCGGCGCCGTGTCCGTATCCGCCCAGACCCGCACCGCTGAGGCTGGATCCCGCGCGGGCCACGTCGAGCACCTCCTCGGGGATCTCGTCGAGGAAACGACTCCCGGGCATGAACTGGGACTGCCCCCACATGGCGCGCATCTGGGCCCGTGTCAGGTAGAGCCGTTCGCGGGCACGGGTGATGCCCACGTAGGCCAGGCGTCGCTCCTCCTGCAGCTCATCCGGGTCCCCCAGGGTGCGGTTGTGGGGGAAGGTGCCGTCCTCCATACCGGTGAGGAAGACGACCGGGAACTCCAGTCCCTTCGCCGTGTGCAGGGTCATCAGCGTGACGAACTGGTCCTCGGAACCGGGGATCTGGTCGGCGTCGGCCACCAGGGCGACCTTCTCCAGGAACCGATCCACGAGGGTCGCCTCAGGATCCTCCGGGGCGGTGAGTGCCGCGTCCGGGGCGATGTCCCAGCCGGGGGGCGTCGGATCGGTCTCAGGAGCCGTGGCATCCTCGCCCGACGTGCCTGCTGGATCCTCCGCAGACTCTGCGTCGTCCGCGTCTTTCACACCCTCAGCGTCGTCCGCGTCGTCGGAGAGAGCCTCGAACTCGCTGGCCGCGGCGTCGGCCGCCTCGGTCTGCGCCTCGAACTCGGCGGCGACGCTGACCAGCTCGGCGAGGTTCTCCAGCCGGGACTCGTCCTGCGGGTCATCGCTCCCCTGCAGCTCGGCGTAATAGCCCGAGCTCTGCAGGATCGCTTCGAGGAGCTCCGCCGGCCCGTCGCCGCGCCGGGCCATCTCCTGCAGATCATCGAGCATCGCGACGAAGGTGCGCACCGCGTTCAGGGAGCGGGTGGCGATGCCCGGGGCGTCGTCCGCCCGGCGCAGCGCCTCGCCGAAGCTGAGGCGGTCGCGCTCGGCGAGCATGGCGATCGCGGCCTCGGCCCGGTCGCCGATGCCCCGCTTCGGGACGTTGAGGATCCGGCGCAGGTTGATCTCGTCGGCCGGATTGGCGAGCACCCGCAGGTACGCCATCGCGTCCTTGATCTCGCGGCGCTCGTAGAAGCGCGTGCCGCCCACCACCCGATAGGGCAGCCCGATCCGGATCAGCTGATCCTCGAGCGCCCGGGACTGGGCGTTGGCGCGGTAGAAGATCGCGATGTCCCCCGCGGAGCGGCCGTCATCGACCAGGGCATCGATCTGCCGGCCGATGTACCTGGCCTCGGCCTGCTCGTCGTCGGCGACGTAGAGGGTGATCTTGTCGCCCGCCCCCTGATCGGTCCACAGGTTCTTCTTGCGCCGCCCCTCGTTCTCCTCGATCACGGAGTTCGCCGCGCTGAGGATGTTCTGGGTGGAGCGGTAGTTCTGCTCGAGCACGATCGTCGCCGCCGAGGGGAAGTCCTTCTCGAACTCGACGATGTTGCGGATCGTCGCTCCGCGGAACGCATAGATCGACTGGTCGGAGTCGCCGACCACGGTGAGATCCGCCCGCGGGTCCTCCCCGATGAGCTCCCGCACCAGCTGGTACTGCGCGGTGTTGGTGTCCTGGTACTCGTCGACCAGGAGGTGGCGGAATCGGCGCCGGTAGCCCTCCCGGATCCCGGGATTGTCGCGCAGCAGCGTCACCGTCAGGCCGATCAGGTCGTCGAAGTCGACGGCGTTGGCCTGGCGCAGGCGCTCGGTGTAGTTCGTGTAGATCCGCGAGAGCGTCTTCTCGAAGGGGTTCTTCGAGCTCTCCGCCTGGTCGGCGAAGTCGATCGGATCGGTGAGGTCGTTCTTCAGCGAGGAGATGCGCGAGGCGATCCCCCGGGGCGCGTGCTTCTTCGTGTCGAGCTCGAGGTCCTTGGCGATCGTGGTGATCAGCCGGAGAGAATCGGCGCTGTCGTAGATCGTGAACGAGCTCTTCAGCCCGGCGGCCTGGGCGTCACGACGCAGGATCCGCACGCAGGCGCTGTGGAAGGTCGAGACCCACATGCTGCGGGCCACGGGGCCCACGAGCTCCTCCACGCGCTCGCGCATCTCGGCGGCCGCCTTGTTGGTGAAGGTGATCGCGAGGATCTCGCCGGGCATCGCCTCGCCGGCGCGCAGCAGATGCGCGATGCGACGGGTGAGCACTCGGGTCTTCCCCGATCCGGCGCCCGCGACGATCAGCAGCGGGCTTCCGCGATGCTCCACCGCCTCGCGCTGGGCGGGGTTGAGCCCGTCGGTCAGCTCGCTGAGCACCGCAGGATCCACGGCGGCCCATCCCCCGGTGCGCCGTGGCGCGACAGGTGGCTCGACCCGGTCGGCGGGATGCGGTGCGTCGTCGAGATCGGTCGGTGCCTGCGGCTCCCGCTGCGCGCCGTGGCCGGGCTCCTCCGCCGGTGGGGCGTCGTCCTCCTCCGGCGGGGCATCGTGGTCCTCCGGCGGGGCGTCGTGGTCCTCCGGCGGGGCATCACCGTCGAGCGGCGGGCGCAGCCCGTCGGGGTCCGTGCTCGTCGGCCCCGCGCCGGGGGTCGAGGGCGTGACCGACACACCGTCGAGGCGGCGGAAGGAGTCGGGCAGCGAGAGGTCGTCGAAGAGTGAACTCATGAGATCCCCAGGATAGGCACGGGACCCGACAGCGCGACTGCTGCCGGGCCCCGTGTGGACAACGGCCACGGTGGGGAGGAGGAGCGGCGAGGTGCACCGCCCGACCTCGACCAGGCGTGGATCAGACGAAGACGGCGATGATGACGTTCACGACGATCGTGGTCGGGATGCCGAACCAGACGAGGGAGGACGTCTCCGGCCCCTTCTTCTTCGCGATGTACGCGAAGACGGTGGCGACCACGGCGACCAGCAGCTTGATGCCGAGCTTCATGTGGTTCGCATCGCCGACGATGGAGACCAGGACGGCGAGGATGATGCCGATCACCAGAGCGCCGGCGACAGCGTGGGCCATCCCCGGGTTCGGGACGCGGGTGCGGGCGGCCGCGACCCAGGTGCCGAGCGCCACGGCCCAGCAGAGGAGGTGCAGGACGACGAGGAGCGAGATCAGGAAGGACATGCCCCCACGATACGTGGAAGGGCCTGAGAGGTCGCTCCAGGGGGCATGCGAGAATCACCGCATGTCAGCGGCTTCCGACGGCTCCCCGACCACCCCGGAACCGGTCCCCGGTCACTCCCCGGACCCGGGATCCGACGACTCGTCCGTCTGGATCCCCGCGGACGTCGACCTCGATGTCCGGCCCGGCATCCCGATCGGGAAGATCATCACCGGGGCCCTGTCGCTGCTGCTGGTCGTCGTCGTGCTCGCCCTGGCGCTCCCCTGGGCCAGCGGAGCGAGCTGGCCGCAGATCCTGCGCACCCTGACCGCGGCCCCCGCCTGGGCGCTCCCGGCCGTCACCCTGCTGGGGCTGGGCGCCCTCGCCCTCGAGGCGCTCACGGTGCGCACGGCAGTGGTCGGCTCCCGCTATTCCTCCGCGCTGCTCGGCCATACGGCCTCGAACGGGCTGGGGCTCGCCCTGCCGGGCGGCTCCGTGCTGGGCCTGGGGCTGCTGGGATGGATCATGCGCCGCGCAGGCCTGGCGGTCCCCGTGATCCTCACCGGCATCATCGCCGCGTCCCTCGTCGAGATGGTGATCACCTCGCTCCTCGTCCCGCTGGTCGGGCTCGGCGCCTATGCCGCCGGTTCCGCGACGGGCATGGCAGGCGTCCCTCTGCCCGGCGCGATCACGGCCGCAGTGATCGCACTGGTGGGCGCGTTGATCGCGCTGACTCTGCTGTCGATCCTGCTGCGCAGGTCGGTCCTCGCCCGCCTCATCACGCGGCTCGGCGACCTCGTGCCGGAACGCATCGCCACCATGGTCCTGGTGCAGCGCGATGCTCTGGTGACGATGCAGCGACGCCATCCGATCGCGCTGCTGGCTCCGACCTGCGCGGCGCGCGTGCTGCAGTGGGCGGCCCTGCTGCTGGCCATCCGGGCGGTGGGCGCCGAGATGCCGCTGCTGCTGACTGTGGCGGTGTTCGCGCTGGGCCGCCTGATCGCCCTGGTCCCGATCACGCCGGGGGGCGCGGGGATCTCGGAGACCGTCGGAGCGGCGGCGCTGGTGGCGCTCGGCGTCGGCGCGGCGGACGCCGCCGCAGCGATGCTCCTGATGCTGGTCACCACCTTGGTGGTGCCGCTGCTCGCCGGCGCCGTGTCCACCGTCGTGTCCTTCTTGCTCCCCGAGGCCGCTCGCCCCGGGCGCTGACGCGCACGCTCCCGTGCGCCCCGCGCCCCGGCGCGCGGCCGCGGCTGCCCGGGTCAGTCCTCCCTGGGTCAGCTTTCCCCGGGTCAGTCCTCGTCGTCGTAGGCAGGGGTCTCGAGGCCGAGGGTGTGCGACGGGTGCGCAGGCGCCGCCTCGGCGAGCCCCGGCACCAGGGGGAAGCCCCCGATGCTGGCGCCGTGCGTCGTCCCCACGAAGTCGGACACTGCCTCGACGTGCCGGTGAGCCTCGTCGCCACGACCCAGGAAGCCGGCCCCGGAGTATCCGCCCAGCCGACGGCCGCTGGTGCGCTCCCCCTTCACGGCGACCGCGTCGAGCAGCTTCGCGGCGGCGCGCAGGGCGGTCGCGAGACGTCCGAGCTCCGTGTACTCCCGCCGCGACCACTGCTCGTGGATCCCGGCGCCGATGCGTCGGACGCGAGGGTCCTCCGCCCGGGTGGTCTCGACGATCGCCGTCGCGAGTCGGAGCCGGAGCAGGGTGAGACGATCGGCCCCATGGCGCAGTTCGCCCGCCTGACCACGCAGCTGTCGTGGGTCCGAGATCATCCGGCAGCTCCTCCCCGACGGCTCCCGGTGCCGACGGCATCGTCCACCCGATGCCCAGGAGCGACCTCATCGTAGGCGCTCAGGAGCTGATCGTCTCCAGCCAGTCCTCCAGGTGGTGGAGGGAGCGTGCCCGGGCGTCGGCGTCGGAGAGGAAGACGTCGTGCCGGGCCCCGTCGATCGCTTCGATCCGCACGTCGGGCCCGATTCGGCGCGCGGCGTGCACGAGGGAGCGGACGTCCAGCACCGAGTCGGCGCGCCGCATCTCCTCGGTGAACTTCGCGCCGATCCGGGTGTGGGCGGAATGGAGCACGAGCACCGGGATCGCCAGCGGACCGGCAGCGCGAAGCCGCTTCTGCCCGTCGAGCACCGCCGCGAACGTGTCCGCCGGGAACCGATGCCCGCGCTCCGGCTTCCAGGCGAGGTCGTAGTCGTACAGGCCGCCGTACTTGCGATGGGTGGTGCGGGCGAAGTGGGTGGATCCCGGCGGCAGGATCGGCCGGTGCTGCAGCTTGTCCGCGAGCAGTCGCACCGGGCCGTCCGCGAGGGTCCGGGCGCTCGGACCCAGATGCATCTCGAGCCAGGGGGAGTTCAGGGCGAGGGCCCGGACCGTGCCCGGCCGACGCTGCGCCCACAGCGCGGCGATGAGTCCCCCGGTGGAATGGGCCAGGAGCACCGGCGGCGTGTCGGTCCCGATGATCCGCAGCGCCTGTCCGATCTCGCGGTCATAACGGCTGAGGTGATCGATCGAGGTGGGGGTCTGACCCGGCAGCAGGCTTCTGCCGTGCTTGCGCAGGTCCAGCGCCCAGACGTCGTGCCCCAGAGCGCCGAGGCGCTCGAGCAGACCGCGGTCGAAGACGTAGTCGGACCAGCCGTGCATCACGAGGATCGGCGGGCGGGGGGCCGAGCCGGTGGCACGCTCCGGACTGTCCGCGGCAGGCCGTTCGCGGTGGATCAGGGTGGCGATGACCGGTCCTTCGGAATCCGATCCCAGGTCGAGCTGTCGGGCTGTATAGCCGTCGCCCAGGACCTGGTCCGCGCTCACTCGCCCTCGGTGCTCTCCCGCAGCAGCTCGACGACCTCGTCACGGCTGTAGCGGCGGTGCCCGCCCAGGGTGCGCATGTACGTGAGCTTGCCGGCCTGGGCCCATCGCGTGACGGTCTTGGGGTCGACGTGGAACATCTTGGCGACCTGCGCAGGCGTCAACAGCTCAGCGCTCGGGGCAGCGCCCTCGTGCGTCTGATCCGGGGATCCATTCATGTGCGTGCGGCCTTTCCCAGCGGAACGTCGAGCAAATCGCACCTCAGGGTCTCGCCGATCTCATCCGCCCTCCCGCAGGGGGCCTCTGAGCTTCGATCTGGATTCCCAGGCACTGGATCATCAGCTTAGACGGTGACTATAGGTCAATGGCAAACTCTTGCCCTGCGCATGACCACCATCCGGAGCCGCGGAACCTACCGGACGGACACCGCAGAAGGGATGTCGGGCACGTCCGGGCCTCCAGGGTTCGCCGGAAGTGAGTGCATGCATGTACTCTTGGATTCCGAATGAATGCCATCTTCCGGGTCGACAAGAACACCCGGCAGCCGACGCACAGGGGGTCAGATCCATGGGTCGCGGCCGACAGAAAGCCAAGCACACCAAGGTGGCACGGGACCTGAAGTACTACAGCCCGCCGACGGACTTGACGGCACTGCAGCGCGAGCTGCAGTCCGAGCGGAGCGGAAGCTCCACCGACGGCGAGGACCGGGCCGAGGAGAGCGACGACTGGGCCGACGACGCCCCGTCCGCGCACCGACGCTGACAGCAGTTCGGCGAACGACGACCCTGCAGCATCCGGAGCACGTCGAACCGGCAGCGGGCCGAGAGCGCCGATACCGCATCCGGTTCGCACGGCATCAGCTGGAACCGTGACCACGATCGAGGGCCGACCCCATGGGGTCGGCCCTCGATCGTTCTGTGGCATCGTCGCACTGCGAGCCCCCAGCCTCCACAGCCACCGGGCCCGGCCGCCAGGGTCAGGCACGCAGGCCCCGCGGCCATGGCCCCGGCGTTGAGCGGAGCAGAAGGGCTCAGGCCCAGCCGGGGTGCTGGGAGGCCAGCAGCACGGCGCCGCCCTCGACGCCCTTGGCGCCCGTGATGACCTGCTCGAGCGGAGAGCCCGGTTCGGGCAGGTCCTCCTCGCCGACGACCTCGCCGATGGCCCGTGCCCCGAGACCGCGCTCCGCGAGCACTGCGAGGACGGCGTCCGCCTGGTCGGCGCTGACCAGCGCCACCATGCCGATCCCCATGTTCAGCGTGCCCTCGAGATCGAGCTGCGGCACTGATCCCCAGCGGGACATCTGGGCGAACACCGATGCCGGCTCCCAGGTCGAGCGGTCCACCCGTGCTGCGAGCCCGCGCGGCACCACCCGCGCCAGGTTGGCGGCGAGGCCGCCGCCGGTGACGTGGCTGAGCGCGTGGATCGCTCCCTGGCTCCGCGTATCGCCGAGCACGGCGAGGAGGTCGGCGGTGTAGATGCGGGTGGGCTCGAGGAGCTCCTGACCCAGCGAGCGGCCGAAGTCCTCGATATGGGTGTCCAGGGCGAGGCCCTGGGCGGCGATCACGGCCCGCACGAGCGAGTACCCGTTGGAGTGGAGCCCGGAGGCATCCATCCCGATCACGACGTCACCGTGCTGCACGCGGTCGGGGCCCAGCAGCTGATCGGCCTCGACGACGCCGACGGCGGCTCCGGCCACGTCATAGTCCTCCGGGGCCATCAGTCCGGGATGCTCGGCGGTCTCTCCGCCCACGAGCGCGCAGCCGGCGAGCTGGCAGCCCTCGGCGATGCCGCGCACGATGTCCGCGACCCGTTCGGGGACGACCTGGCCGCAGGCGATGTAGTCGGTCATGGCCAGAGGCGCCGCCCCGACCACGATGATGTCGTCGACGACCATGCCCACGAGGTCGCGGCCGATGGTGTCGTGGATATCCATCTCGCGGGCGATCGCGATCTTCGTGCCGACGCCGTCCGTCGAGGAGGCCAGCAGCGGCCGCCGGTAGTCCTTCAGCGCGCTGACGTCCACGAGGCCGGCGAAAGCGCCGATCCCGCCCAGCACCTGGGGGCCGTGCGTCGCGGCGACGGCCTCCTTCATGAGCTCCACCGCGCGATCTCCGGCAGCGGTGTCTACCCCGGAGTCGGCATAGGTGATGGCAGGGCCGGTGGAGCTGGCGGGGGCAGTGGGGTCCGTGGTGTTCATGCGTCCTTCCCGACGGCGGTGGTGTGGTGCTCACCCGAGGCGAGGATCCCCTGCGCGCGGGCGACGGGATCGGGCAGCGCCACCGGGTAGGTCCCGGAGAAGCAGGCGGTGCACAGCGCCGAGGCGGGCTGCTCGGTGGCGTCGACCATCCCCTTCTCGGAGATATAGCCCAGGGAGTCCGCTCCGAGCGAGCGGGCGATCTCCTCGGTGCCGAGCCCGTTGGCGATCAGCTCGGCTCGGGAGGCGAAGTCGATGCCGTAGAAGCAGGGCCAGCGCACCGGCGGCGAGGAGATCCGGACGTGGACCTCGGCGGCGCCGGCCTCGCGCAGCATCCGCACCACGGCGCGCTGGGTGTTGCCGCGCACGATCGAGTCGTCGACGACGACGAGCCGCTTCCCCTGGATGACCTCGCGCAGCGGATTGAGCTTCAGGCGGATGCCGAGCTGGCGGATGGTCTGACTGGGCTGGATGAAGGTCCGGCCGACGTAGGCGTTCTTGACCATTCCCTGGCCGTAGGGGATCCCCGACTGCTGGGCGTACCCGATCGCGGCGGGGGTTCCGGACTCCGGCGTCGGGATCACGAGATCCGCCTCGACGGGATGCTCCCGGGCCAGCTGGCGGCCCATCTCGGTGCGAGCCTCGTTGACGCTGCGGCCGGCGATGTTGGTGTCCGGGCGAGCCAGATACGCGTACTCGAAGACGCATCCCTTGGGCTTGGGCTCCATGACCTGCACGCTGTGCAGACCCTGCTCGTCGATGACGATCATCTCGCCGGGTGCGACCTCGCGCACGAAGCTCGCCCCACAGATGTCGAGGGCAGCGGTCTCGGAGGCGACGACCCAGCCGCGGTCCAGGCGACCGAGGACGAGCGGGCGGATCCCCTGGGGATCGCGCGCCGCGTAGAGGGTGGTCTCGGTCATCAGGGTGAAGCAGTAGGCACCGACGAGGCGCGGCATGAGCTCGCGCAGGGCCTCCTCGAGGCTGCCCTCGGTATCCAGGAGTGCGGTGACCAGAGCGGTGTCGGTGGTGTTGCCGCGGGCGAGCTCGCCGTTGCGCGGCTTGCCCTGGCGTTCCTCGACCAGGGCCAGGAGCTCCTCGGTGTTGACGAGATTCCCGTTGTGCGCGAGGGCGACCGTCCCCTCCGGCCGCGGACCGAGGGTGGGCTGGGCGTTGGACCAGACCGAGCCTCCGGTCGTGGAGTATCGGGTGTGCCCGATCGCGATATGCCCTTGGAGCGCCTCGAGCGAGGCTTCGTCGAACACCTGCGAGACCAGGCCCATGTCCTTGTAGACCAGGATCTGGGAGCCGTCGCTGGTCGCGATACCCGCCGATTCCTGTCCCCGGTGCTGCAGGGCGTAGAGACCGTAGTAGGTCAGTTTGGAGACATCCTCGCCGGGGGCGAATACGCCGAAGACCCCACAGGAATCCTGTGGGCCCTTCTCCCCGGGGAGCAGGTCATGGGAAAGTTTTCCATCGCCGCGTGCCACGTGGACATGATGCCACAGCGCGGGCTTCCCACGATCTTCCGTCCGGCGTCGGGAACCCGCGGTCCGTCGGCCCTGACGAGCCACTGGTCAGCAACGCAGAGCGCCCTGCTCAGCGACCGCGACGCTTCGAGCCGCGATGCCGGAAGGCATCGACCGCGGCGGCGACGGCCGCCAGCGGGATACCCACGAAGACCGCGGAGACCAGGACGAAGGTGAAGACTCCGCTCAGGTCGCCGAAATTCAGGAAGGGCGAGACCACGAGGGCCACCACGATCGGGATCACGAGCGCGAGCGCCACCCAGAACCCGAGGGTGGGGACCCGGCTGCGGCGCACGTAGAAGCTGGTGCTCCCGTCGCCCTCGTCGGCAGCGTCAGCGGTGTCGTCGGCGCTGCCCGCCGTGGGGGCTCCGACGTTGGTGTCCGTCGTGTCCGTGGTGTCCGTCGTGTCCGTGGTGTCCGTCGTGTCCGTGGTGTCCGTCGTGTCCGTGGTGTCCGTCGTGTCCGTGGTGTCCGGCGTGTCCGTCATGTCCGTGGTGTCCGGCGTGTCGATCGATGAATCCTGGATGTCGTCCGAGGTGTCCTGGTTGTCGTTCACAATGCTCCTGCAGCGTCGACCGCGGCGGTGACGATCGCCGGGTCCGTCGGGGTATCGGGGGCTCCGGCTTCGACCGGCGAGTCGGGGCGGCGGCGGGCGGAGAGGTGCACGTCGGCGACGCCGCTGCGCTGTGCGAGGTCCGCGATGTCCGCCGGGCGCACCCCTCCCCCGGCGCAGATGTCGAGGATGCCGTCGGCCGCCTCGACCATGGCGGCGAGGTCGTCGGGTCCGTCGAGTGCCTTCGCGGCCCCGCCCGAGGTGAGCACGCGATGGAATCCGAGACCGAGCAGGGTGCGCACGGCGTCCGCGCGCTCCTCGCGCCCGGCCAGGGCGTCGGCGGCACGATGGAAGGTGAGGGTCACTCCCCGCACGGCGGACTGCCCGGCCTGCAGCGCGGCGTCGCGGATCGTCTCGAGGGCGGGGACGTCGAGGGCGCCCTGCGGGGTGAGGGCACCGATCACGACGCCGGCGGCTCCGGCGGTGATCGTCTCCTCCGCCTGGCGGGCCATCAGCTCGATCTCGTCGGGCGAGAAGGCGAACTCCTCCGGCCGGCCCAGGAAGTCGTCCTCCCCGGCGCGGCAGCGGATCAGCACGTGGACCTCGAAGTGGGGCTTCGCGTCCCGTGCGGCGACGAGCGTCGCGGCGCGTCGGACGCAGTCCTCCACGAGCTCGGGCGGCGGGGTCAGCCCGCCCCGGGCGAGGTCCACGCAGAGCTCGACGCGGTCGGCGCCGCCGAGTGCGGCGACCTCGAGACCTGCGAGGTCCTGCACGGCGATCTCCACCTGGATGCTCATTCGGTCTCCTGTTCGCGGGCGGCGCGCACCGTGCGGCGAGGGCCGATCAGGGGCAGCAGCTCGGTGAGGTCGCTGCGCTCCCCGCTCGCCCGGACCCGACCGCCGCCGACGGCATCGGCCCAGGTCAGATCGCCGGTCACGAGGGCGAGCCAGGTCCCGGCATCGGTCTCGACGACGGCGGGCGGCGTGCCGCGGGTGTGCCGGGTCCCGGTGATCGCCTGGACGGCGGCGTAGGGCGGCACGCGCAGCTCGACGGCGCCGCCGGGATACTCCTCGGCGAAGAGCTCGAGGGTGTGCCGCACGGCCGGGGCGAGCACCGAGCGCGGGGCGTCCGGCGCAGCGGCCCATGAGGCGAGGGCTGCGCGACCGGCCTCCGGATCGGTACGACGGGTCACCACGTCAGCGGGTCGTCGCCGGCAGCAGATCGTGGACGACGATGGTGGCCGCGCGATCCGGGCCCACGCCGATGGCGCTGATGCGGCAACCGGCGAGCTCCTCGAGGCGCCGCACGTAGTTGCGGGCGTTCTCCGGCAGCTCCTCGAAGGTGCGCGCCTCGGAGAGGTCCTCGCTCCACCCCGGGAGGGTCTCGTAGACCGGCACGGCGTGGTGGAACTCGGTCTGGGTCATCGGCATGTCGCGGTGGATCACGCCGTCGACGTCGTAGCCGGTGCAGATCGGGACCTCGTCGATCCCGGTGAGCACGTCGAGCTTGGTCAGGACGATGTCGGTGAAGCCGTTGATGCGCACGGCGTGACGGATCATCAGCGCGTCGTACCAGCCGCAGCGACGGGGGCGACCGGTGTTCACGCCGACCTCGCCGCCGGTGGTCTGCAGGTACTCGCCCCACTTGTCCTCGAGCTCGGTGGGGAACGGCCCGGCGCCCACGCGGGTGGTGTACGCCTTGACGATGCCGATCACCCGGTCGATGCGGGTGGGGCCGACGCCGGTGCCGGTGCACGCGCCGCCCGCGGTCGGGTTCGAGCTGGTCACGAACGGGTAGGTGCCGTGGTCCACATCCAGGAAGGTGGCCTGGCCGCCTTCCATGAGCACGACCTCGTCGCGGTCGAGCGCGGAGTTCAGCAGCTCGGTGGTGTCCACGACCATCGGGCGCAGGCGCTCGGCGTAGGAGAGCAGCTCCTCCATGATCAGGTCGACCTCGACGGCCCGACGGTTGTACAGCTTGACCAGCAGTTCGTTCTTCTGGCGCAGGGCGCCCTCGATCTTCTGGCGCAGGATCGACTCGTCGTAGAGGTCCTGGACACGGATGCCGAGGCGGCCGATCTTGTCCATGTACGCCGGGCCGATGCCGCGGCCGGTGGTGCCGATGGCGCGCTTGCCGAGGAAGCGCTCGGTGACCTTGTCGAGGGTCTGGTGGTAGGACGCGACGATGTGGGCGTTGGCGCTGATGCGCAGGCGGGACGTGCTGACCCCGCGCGCCTCGAGCATGCCGATCTCCTCGAACAGTGCTTCGAGGTTGACCACCACACCGTTGCCGATCACCGGTGTGACCTGGGGCGACAGGATTCCGGCGGGAAGGAGCTTCAGCTCGAACTTCTCACCGTCCACGACCACGGTGTGGCCGGCGTTGTTGCCGCCGTTGGGCTTGACGACATAGTCCACGTTCTCCCCGAGGAGATCGGTGGCCTTGCCCTTCCCCTCGTCTCCCCACTGGGCTCCGACGATCACGACGGCGGGCATGGCAACTCCTGGGCGAGCGGTATCTGGACGCGTGGATCGTACCAAGCGTCACCGGGGCGCCGCCTGGACACGTCCCCCACGGTGAGGTGTGCCATGCCGGGCAGCCCGGTCGGGGCTGTCCGGCATGGCACGGTTCTGGTCATCAGGCCTGGCGGCCGGTGTTGTTCAGCCCAGCAGGCTGGGGTCCGCCTCGCGCAGGAAGGCCGTGACCCGGTCCGCCTCCTCCTCGTCGCCGAGCCGGCGCGAGGTCTCCCCCAGCATCGCCAGGGCGCGGAGGAACCCGCGGTTCGGGGCATGGGAGGCGGGGATCGGTCCCTGGCCACGCCAGCCGGCACGGCGCAGGGCATCCAGGCCGCGGTGGTAGCCGGTGCGGGCGAAGGCGTAGGCGCTGACGTCATCCCCGTCCGAGAGCGCGTCCTGGGACAGGGTCGCCCAGACCATCGGGGACTCGGGGTGGCGGGCGGCGATGACCCGGGGGTCCTCCTCCGCGAGCTCCGCGGTCACCTGGACATCGATGAAATCGTCGGGAAGCAGGGTCTCCGGGATGCCCAGGAGGTTCCCGCTGGTGAGGTTATCGGTACGATCAGCCATGCACGCATCGTAGGCGCTGTCGCCTGATGACCTCTCGGACCAGATTGAAACCACCTATGTCACACACGCAGGACGGCTCGGAGCTTCTCACCGGGCCCGGCGCCGGAGGGCTGCTCCGCTCCGCCGTCGGCAACTCCGGCGGCGTGCTGCACAGCTGGCAGCTGGACCATGTCGATCACCGTCCCGGCCGCAGCACGAAGGCGCTCTACCGCACGATGGTCGCCTGGCCGGAGCTCGACGGGCCCCAGGCCCCGGCGCGCGAGGAGCTGTTCGGCGCGAGCGCCCACATCGGCGAGCGCGAGAAGAACCTCTACGTCGCCGAGCAGACGCTCGTGATGACCGATGGCGACATCAATGTGCGCGTGTGGCGCTACCCCCACGATCCCTGGCTGCCGATGCTGCCGCTGGTCTGCTATCCCGATGTCGTGGGCCGCACCCTGCATGACCTGGGAGTCACGCTCGGCCCCGACCCCACGACGCCGATCGCCATCGACGTCGTCTCCTACCGTCCGGGCCGTCGCGCCGTGCTGCGCGCGAGCCAGGACGGCCACGCCGTGTTCCTCAAGGTCATGCAGCCTCATCGCAGCGAGGAGATCGTGGACCGCCACCAGCGCCTGCTGGCCGCGGGCGTCCCCGTGCCCGCCGTGATCGCCCACCACAACGGTCTCGTGGTGCTCGAGGAGCTGCCCGGCAGGCCGCTGGCCCGCGCCGTCATCGACGAGGGCGTCGCCGCGTGCACCGCCGAGGACCTGGTGGCCCTGCTGGACCGGCTGCCGGCGTCGATGTACACCGTGCAGCTGCGACCGCCATGGACCGATTCGGTGGACTTCTACGCCGGGATCGTCAGCTCCTCCGTCCCTGCGCTGGGCCCCCGGCTGGATGCCCTCGTGCGCACCATCCGGGACGGTCTGGCCGCGCTCGAGCAGCGCATGGACATGCGTCCGCACGACGTGGTGCACGGCGACTTCTACGAGGCCCAGGTCTTCGTCTCCGGCGGCAAGGTGGTGGGGGTGCTCGACATCGACACCGTGGGACCGGGCCGACGGGCCGACGACCTCGCCTGCCTGCTCGCCCATCTCAGCGTGCTCGCCGACTACGGCAACGCCGGCCGCATCGATCGCGCCATGCAGGAGCGCGTCGAGGAGGCCATCCGCACCTGGCACAAGACCTTCGCCGATCGGGTCGATCCCACCGAGCTCGCTCTGCGCTCCGCCGGGGTCGTGCTCTCCCTCGCCACCGGTCCCCACCGCCAGCAGGAGGCGTCCTGGGAGGCCGCCACCGAGGCGATCGTGCGGGTGGCCGAGGAATGGGTGGGGCTGGCTCGCACCGCCGAGTCCCGTCGCCTCACCACCCAGCAGCAGGCGAGCCCGGCCGGCACCCCGGTCCGTCCGTCGGCGATGAGCGCTCCGAGCGGCCCGGCGCCCCAGGGGACGACGAGCGCGCAGGGGCCGACGAGCACGCAGGGGCCGACGAGCGCCCGGCATGCCCCGCCCGCAGGATCCTCCGCTCCCGCGCAGCAACCGCTGCAGCAGCCATCCCCTCCGCAGGCACCCCCGCAGCAGCACGCCCCGCCGATGCAGGCTCCGCAACAGCAGGCCCCGCAGCAGCAGGCTCCCCAGCAGCAGACCCCGCAGCAGCACGCTCCTCAGCAGGCACTGCAGCAGGTTGCCGATCAGCGGACGCACCAGCAGCCGCCTGCCCGGCAGCTCTACGACACGCAGCCGCACCCGACGGAGCCCGGCTCGACCCAGGCACCGCGCAGCGCCCAGGCTCCGACACTCGCACCGCAGGATCCGCCCACGACCTGGCCCGAGGACAGCCCACCGCAGTCGCCACCCTCGACACAGCCGGTCCCGATCCCTCGAAGCGGTGACAGCGGGGATGACTCCCCCACCCAGGAACGCCGCATCGACTCGACCCAGCCGCACTGAACCATCCCGCTGATCCATGGCGGTGATGCGTGGCACTGATCCACGGCGGTGATGCGTGGCACTGATCCACGGCGGTGATGCACGGCGCTGGCCCACGGCGCTGGCCCACGGCGCTGGCCCACGGCCCCACGCTGCAACGCCGCAGCTGTGCCACCATCGGGGCATGCGTGCAGTGCTTCAGAGAGTCGACAGCGCCCAAGTCGAGGTGGACGGCGAGGTCGTCGGCGCGATCGAGGGCGAAGGCCTGATGGCCCTGGTCGGGGTGACCCACGAGGACGGCCCGGAGCAGGTCGCCACGATCGCCCGCAAGATCTGCGAGCTGCGCATCCTCGAGGGCGAGCGCTCGGTGATCGACACGGGCGCACAGGTCCTCGTCGTCTCCCAGTTCACGCTCTACGCCGATGTGCGCAAGGGACGCCGCCCGTCCTGGGGCGCCGCCGCCCCGGCCGAGGTGGCCGAGCCCCTCGTGGAGCAGGTCGTCGCAGCGATCCGGGAACGCGGCGTGCAGGTTGCCACCGGCCGCTTCGGCGCCCACATGCGCGTGGGCATGGTGGGCGACGGGCCGGTGACGATCCTCGTCGAGGCCTGAGCGTGCTGCCCGTCAACCCGTCAGGGACGCAGCATCGCCGACAGCGCTTCCACGGTGCCGGCGCGCGGAAGATCGGCGGCACGCTCCACCTCCCCGCCATATCCCCAGTCCACGAGCACGGCCGGCAGAGAATGCTCGGCGGCGCCCTGCGCATCGTGGAGGCGATCACCGATCATGACCGCCGGGGCGACGTCGCCCCCGTCGACCGTCCGAGGAACGACCGACCGACGATCTGGCGACCGGTGATCGACAGGCTGGTGATCGGCAGTCCGGCGATCGGCGGTGACGCCGAGCCGCTCCAGGACGCTCCCGATGACCGCCGCCTTGCCCTCTCGCCCCGCCGCCCGGTCGGTGCCGCCGATGAGCGCGAAGGCGCCGCCCAGCCCCTGACGCGCGAGAAGCCTGTTCGCGCTGGTCTCCGGCTTGTTGGTCGCGACGGCGACCGTGCGGCCGTCTGCCACCAGGGCGCTGATCAGTTCCGGCATTCCGGGGTACGGGGCAGCGGAGAGCAGCCCGTGCTCCTGGTAGTGGGCGCTGTAGGCGATCCGCAACTGCTCCGCGCGCTCCGGGCTCAGCCCCAGCGCGCCGCAGAAGGAGTCCTCCAGCGGGGGCCCGATGAAGGTGCGCAGCACGGCCGGCGGCGGCAGGGGTTCGCCGCATCGGGCGAAGGCGTGACCCAGTGCGTCGAGGATCCCCGGCCCGGAGTCGACGATCGTGCCGTCCAGGTCGAGCAGCACAACAGGGACATCGGCGAAGCGGCCGGCCGCGGGAGCAGTCGGGGACCCGACACTATCGACACCGACGGCGCCGGCGGTGGGCACGATATGCGCCGCTCAGCGGCCCCGCGTACCCTGGCTCCATGACCTACACACTCGTGCTGCTCCGCCATGGCGAGAGCGATTGGAATGCGAAGAACCTGTTCACCGGCTGGGTCGATGTGGCCCTCACCGAGAAGGGTCGGGACGAGGCCGCCAACGGCGGCGCACTGCTGAAGGAGGCCGGCATCCTCCCCGATATCGTGCACACCTCCCTGCAGCGTCGCGCCATCATGACCGCGAACCTCGCGCTCGACACCGCGGACCGTCACTGGATCCCCGTCAAGCGTGACTGGCGCCTGAACGAGCGCCACTACGGCGCCCTGCAGGGCATGAACAAGTCCGAGATCCGTGAGAAGTACGGCGAGGAGAAGTTCATGGCGTGGCGTCGTTCCTACGACACCCCGCCGCCCGAGATCGAGTTCGGCACCGAGTTCAGCCAGGACCAGGACCCGCAGTACGCCGAGCTCGGCGACCAGCTGCCCAAGTCCGAGTGCCTCAAGGACGTCGTCGAGCGCTTCCTGCCGTACTGGGAGGAGGGCATCAAGCCCGACCTCGTCGACGGAAAGACGGTGCTGATCGCCGCCCACGGCAACTCGCTGCGCGCCCTGGTGAAGTACCTCGACGGCATCTCCGACGAGGAGATCTCCGGCCTGAACATCCCCACCGGTCAGCCGCTGGTGTACGAGCTGGACGAGGACTTCCAGCCCGTCGAGAAGGGTGGCCGCTACCTCGACCCCGTGGCCGCGAAGGCCGCCGCCGAGGCTGTCGCCAACCAGGGCAAGAAGTAGTCCTCCCCGTTCTCACGAACCGGTGACCCGACGGGCCCACGATCTGCGCAGATCGTGGGCCCGTCGTCCCCTCCCCACGCTTCGTCTCGTCGCGTCGGCCCTGTGCGACGCCAAGTGCTCAGAGGACGGTCCATGCCAGATGACACCGCGCCCGGCATCGAGCCGCCGCTTCGCCACGCCGACCGCTTCACATCCCTCTGGCGTCCCGAGGAGTATGCGGGGCAGACATGGCTCGACGTCCAGGCCACCCAGCTCGAGGACTCGGAGGCGCGCACGGCGACCCAGAAGCGTCGGGTGCTGGAAGGCTGGATCGACCTGCTGTCCTCGGGCGACACTGCGATCACCCACCTGAGCCTGGGATCCCGCACGCCCCAAGCGCTCCTGGAAGCGGTCGCAGGAGTCACGCACCTCCGGTACCTCCGAGTGAAATGGGGACCTTATGAGGACCTCTCCCCCCTCAGCGGGCTGTCCCAGCTCGAGGCAGTCAAGTTCGGGAACGCTGGCCGGGTCAGAACCCTCGAACCCCTGATCGCCCTTCCCCGACTCACGGAAGCACAGATCAACGGCGCCTTCCGCCTCGAGGACATCACGGAGCTGGGACGTCTGACCGGACTTCGCCACCTTCAGCTGGGAGTCGGGATTGGAACCGACAGGTCCCTGCACCTGCCGGATCTGGAATGGGTCCGTCCCCTGACGAAGCTCACTTGGCTGCGACTGCCGGGGACGATCATCGAGAGCGGCGACCTGTCGCCCGCCGCCTCGCTCCCGGAGCTCGCAGTGCTCAGCGCTCCGCTCCGCCGGCGGTGGCGAGATCAGGTGTTCTCCCTTGCCGCGACGAATCCGGCCTTCGCGGAGCTCGCCGCGGCCTACCTGTCCTACGACGAGTACCGACGCCAGTAGCTGCCGCGGGTCACTCCGAGCACCGGCGAAAAGGTCCTCTTCCCTTCTGCGCCGACGTCCCATAGCGTCGTGGTGCCGGTCACATCCGGCAGATCCGCAGCACGATGCATCGTGACGACGCACAGGGAAAGGGCTACCGATGACCATCTCCGCACCTGACCGCCGAACCTTCTTCCGAGCCCTCGGGCTCACCGCAGCCGCCGGGCTCGGCACCGCCGCGCTCGCCCCCGCCGCCACAGCCGCGGGCGAGAAGGTGCTGCCGACGACCTACCGGGAGCAGCCGAACTTCTTCTACTGCGGGCCCACCGCTGTCTCCATCGCCCTGAGCGCGAAGGTGACGCCGCCGAGCCTGGACACGCTCGCCGCGGAGCTCGGCACCACCGACAACGGCACGAACTTCGGCGCCGTCTCCCCCGTGCTCACGAACCGCCTGGCCGGGGCCACCTATCGCGATCAGTGGATGGATTCCTCCACGGCGAGCACCGCCGACGCGGACCTCCTGTGGGACCGCGCCACCACCAACGTCGACGACGGCTTCGCGACGGTGTGCAACTGGTGGGTGGTCGCCGGGGAGTACCCGAACTGGGGCGGGAACACCTCGGACATCTTCCACTTCGTGACGATCGACGGGTACGACGCCGACGCCCGCACCCTGCGCGTGGCGGACCCGGCCGGATCGACCCTCACCGCGTCCCTCCCCTCCCATCACTGGCTCTCGCCGAAGCAGGTCGCGACGTACTGCGCGGGACGCGGCTACTTCTGGTGAGCGTCAGCGGCGGCAGGTGAACCTCAGCGGCGGCGCTTCGTGCCGAACAGGCTGCGCGTGACCTCGCGACCCAGCACCGTGCCGGCGGAGCGCAGGAACGATTTCACAGCGGGGTTGCCGAACAGGCCTCCCTCGTCCTTCTTCGAGGTGCGGGAGGATTCCTTCGTGGAGCCTGCCTGCTTCGTCGCGGAGCCCGCAGATGTCGTCGCGGCCGGCGAGCCGGAGGCACCGTCCTCCTCCGCAGCGGCATCCTTCTCGGCTCGGGCGGTGAGGATCTCGTAGGCGGACTCGCGATCCACCAGGGTCCCGTACTCCTCGGCGAGCGGGGAGGCCGCCACCGCGGCGGAGATGGCCTCTGACCCGGCCGGTTCCATCGAGGATTCCGGCGCGCGCACGGCCGTGATCGCGACGGGTGTAGGGGTGCCGTCCTCGCTCATCACGGTCACGATGGCCTCGCCGGTGCCGAGCGCGGGGATCACCTGGACCAGGTCGTGCTCGGAGGTCGGGAAGGTGCTGGCGGTGGCCTTGAGTGCCTTCGCATCGTCGGGCGTGAAGGCGCGCAGCGCGTGCTGGACCCGGTTGCCGAGCTGGGCGAGCACGTCGCCGGGGACGTCCTTCGGGGTCTGGGTGATGAAGAAGATGCCCACGCCCTTGGAGCGGATCAGCCGCACGGTCTGGACGACCTGGTCGAGGAAGGCCTTGGACGCGTCCTTGAACAGCAGGTGCGCCTCGTCGAAGAAGAACACCAGCTTGGGCACCTCGGCGTCGCCCACCTCGGGCAGGTCCTGGTACAGCTCGGCGAGCATCCACATCATGAAGGTGGAGAACAGCGCGGGCCGCGAGGCGACGCCCGGCAGCTCGAGGCAGGAGATGATCCCGGTGCCGTCCTCGGCCTTGCGCAGCAGCTTCTCGGTGTCGAAGGCGGGCTCGCCGAAGAAGACGTCCGCTCCGGAGGCCTCGAAGGAGGTCAGGCTGCGCAGGATCACGCCGGCGGTCGAGGTGGAGATGCCGCCGATGCCCTTGAGCTCGCCCTTGCCCTCGTCCGAGGTGAGGAACTGGATCAGGGCGCGGAGGTCCTTGAGGTCCAGCAGACCCAGGCCCTGGGTGTCGGCGTAGTGGAAGATCAGGCCCAGCGAGCTCTCCTGGGTCTCGTTGAGCTCGAGCACCTTGGCCATCAGCACCGGCCCGAAGGTGCTCACCGTGGTGCGGATCGGCACGCCCTCGGCCTGACCGCCGAGGCTGAAGAACTCGGTGGGGGCGGCGCGGGAGACCCACTCCTGGCCCCGCGCCGCGGCACGTGCGGAGAGCTTGTCCGACGCCTCGCCCGGCACGGCGATGCCGGAGAGGTCGCCCTTCATGTCGGCGACGAAGACGGAGGCGCCGGCGTGCGCGGCCTGCTCGGCGATCACCTGCAGGGTGCGGGTCTTGCCGGTGCCGGTGGCGCCGGCGATCAGACCATGGCGGTTCAGCATCCCCACCGCCAGGTTCACGGCCACGTCGGGGTTCGGCTCCTCGCCCTCGATCATCGCGCCGAGATGGATCCGACCGCCCTCGAAGGCGTAGGCCTCGCGCACCGCGGTCGCCTCCGCGCTGAGCTGGGAGGCTGTCTGCTGGGCGGACTGCTCGCCGGCCTGCGTCTGCTCGTCGTCCTGGGTGGTCATCATGGCGCTCCTCCCCCGCCGGTTCGGTCCGACGGGTACGTGGTCTCGACCCTGAGATCGTAGCGGTCCAGATCACAGTCGGAGGCCGCTGGGCGATACTCTGGGCGCATGACAGAACGCCTCGACGCGCGCCCCCAGATCATCGGTGACCCGCCGACCTCCGTCCGAGCATCCGACGAGCTCTCCCCCGAGGCGGTCGCGACGATACTCACCGCCCCGTCGGCCCCTGACCTGCTGGAGCGGCTGGGGATCACCGGGCAGGACCACGAGGACCTCGCGGCGCTGATCCCGCAGGCGACAGCCGACGCGGAGGTCCTCACCGCGATCACCACCGCTGCGAACCTGTTGCGCGGAGCGGCCGGGCTGGAGGTCCCGACCGTCGACCTCGAGGGCCTCAAGGCCGCGCACACGGCCTTGCAGGAGCGTCTGGTCCCCGGCGAGGGCCTGATCCCGATCCTCGCCCTGGCCGTGAGCACGAGCACCGTGCGCACCTGGCACGAGGCCCGGGAGCTCACCACGGAGCAGTCCTGGGAGGTGCTCGCGGACCTCGGCCAGCAGATGCGCGTGCACCGTCTCAGCACCGGCCGTCTCGGTCTGCATCAGGTGGGCTGGATGGCGCTGAACTGGTGCGGACGTCTCGTGCACCTCGGCCGTCTGCAGTTCGACCTGCATCGTGCCGAGCAGGGCGGCGAGCGCGAACGCTGGGTGGTCGGCACCCACATCCCCGCCCGAGGGCCGCTCGACCCGGCCGCGGTCGAGGACTCCTTCGACCGGGCGACCGCATTCTTCACCGAGAACTTCGGGGATCTTGCGGGCACCGCGGACCGCGACCGGCCGCAGGATGCTCCCGCCTTCGGCCACGAGTTCCTCTGCGACTCATGGCTCATGAACCGCGTGCTCGTCGAGGAGCTCGGCACGGGCTCCAACATCGGCGCCTTCGTGGACCGCTGGGAGATCCTGTCGACCTCGCCGGGCGCCGACGGGGCCGCGTTCTTCGTCTTCCACGCGCTGCCCCCGTACGACGCCGCCATGCTCCCGCGCACCACTCGGCTCGAGCGGGTCGTCGGCGAGCGCCTGGCCGACGGCCGGGGCTGGGACAGCGGACTCGGCCGACTGGTGCGCTGACCCGCACCGATCCCGGGGCGCGGTCAGCAGTCCTGGAGCACGCTCGCCCTGGAGGTCAGGCGTCCTGGAGGCCCGCGTCGTAGAGCTCGATCACGCGGTCGTAGGCGGTGGGCAGATCCATGCCCGTGGACATGGAGAAGCCGAATGCGCTGCGCGTGAGGGCGAAGGCCACCTGCACGACGATGACCGCGCGCATGCGGGCGTCCTCACCGTCCATGGCCTCGCCGAGCACGTCGACCAGCTCGGACTGCACCTCGATGAGGTTGCCCGAGGAGATCGTGTGCAGCCGCGGCTCCTTGGCCATCACCTGCTTCTTCAGGTCGCGCAAGGCAGGGTCCGACGGGATGCCCGCGAGCACGTCCCGCAGCACATGTCGCAGGGCGTCGCGCGGCCCGCTCACCTCGAGCTGGACCCTGAGCTTCTCGGCGATCTCCCGTGACTCCCCCGGGACCACGCCGAGGACCGCTGCGTCCTTGGTGACCCAGTGGTTGAAGAACGTCCGGGTGGAGACACCGGCCTTCCGCGCGATCATCTCGACCGTCACCGGGGTGAAGCCGTGCTCGGCGACGAGCTCGACCGCGGACCGGTGCATCGCGAGGCGGGTCTGTCGCTTCTTCATCTCCCGCAGACCGGGCCTGTCCTCTCCGGCGTCGTCGAGATAATCCGCGAGCGGGTCGGCGGGGACGAAAGGGGTCGATGCGTCGTTCACACCCCCCATCGTAGGTCCGACACATCACAGAATCTGCACCCGATGAAATAGTGCAGTCAATGCAACACGTCGCTAGGATGGCACGGTCGAGGCTCAAGGATGCGCTGCGACCGTCGGACGAGTTCTTCCCGCCCGAGAACCTCCGCCCATCCTTCCTTCTGATCCTCCGAGGAGCTCAGTGAATACAGCATCGACCCCTGCGACGGCGCCCGTCGCCCCAGCACCCGGCCCCCAGGCATTCACCGGCCTCGACCGACAGGGCAAGCTCGTCTTCGTCGGCCTCATGCTCGGCATGTTCGTCGCCTCCATGTCCCAGACCATCGTCGGACCCGCGATGCCCCGCATCGTGGCCGAGCTCGGCGGCGTCGAGCACTACAGCTGGATCGCCACCGCGGCGATGCTGGTCTCCGCCGTCGCGGTGCCGATCGTCGGCAAGCTCTCGGATCTGTACGGACGCCGCTGGTTCTATCTCGGCGGCCTCGCCGTGTTCATGATCGGCTCGATCCTCGCGGGCATGGCCACCGACTTCTGGTTCCTGGTGTTCGCCCGCGCCGTGCAGGGCCTGGGCATGGGCACCCTGATGCCGCTGAGCCAGACGATCATCGGCGACATCATCCCGCCCCGTCAGCGCGGCAAGTACCAGGGCATCATGGGCGCCGTGTTCGGCGTGACCTCCGTGGTGGGTCCGCTCATCGGCGGAACCGTCACCGACAACTTCGGCTGGCGCTGGCTGTTCTACATGATGCTCCCCGTGGGCGTGGTCGCCTTCGCCTTCATCCTGAAGTTCCTGCACCTCAGCACGGAGACCCAGCACGGCAAGGTCGACTTCCTGGGGATGCTCACCCTGACGCCCGGCATGGTCATCGCCCTGCTCGCCACCACCTGGGGCGGCGGCGACTACGCCTGGGACTCCCCGGTCATCATCGGCATGTACGCGGTCGCCGCGGTCTTCCTCATCGCGTTCGTGATCATCGAGACCCGGGTCGCCGAGCCGCTGCTGCCGATGCACCTGCTGCTGCGCCCGATCGTGGCGCTCTCGGTGGCGGCGTCCTTCGCCATCGCGGTGGCGATGTTCGGCGCGATCATCTACATCCCCGTCTACGCCCAGGGCGTCATGGGGGTCTCCGCCACCAACTCCGGCGCGATCCTCATCCCGCTGTCGGTGGCCATGATCGTCACCTCGATCCTGGTGGGCCTGCTCATCTCCAAGACCGGCCGCTACAAGGAGTTCCTGGTCCTCGGCGGCGTCGTCCTGGCGGCCGGCTACTGGCTGCTCTCCCGCATGCAGTACGGCGATTCCCAGCTGAAGCTCACGGCGGCGATGATCGTCATCGGCCTGGGCCTGGGCCTGTCGATGCAGGTCTACACGCTGGTCGTGCAGAACGTCGTCGCCCAGCGCGAGCTGGGTGTCGCGACCGCGGCGATCCAGTTCTTCCGCAACATCGGCTCCACGATCGGCACCGCCGTGCTGGGCACCGTGATGACCGCACAGATGGCCACGTCCATCCAGGCGCAGCTCGAGAAGATCCCCGCCGAGCAGATGGCCGCGCTCCAGCAGTCCGGAGGGAACATCGACAGCTCGGGCCTCGAGTCCGCGGTGCTCGACCCCTCGGCCCTCGCGAAGCTCCCCGAATTCCTCGTGGACCCGATCCGGATGGGCATGGGCGACGCCATGCACATGGTGTTCCTGACCGCGCTGCCCTTCGTGCTCATCGCCCTGGTGCTGTCGCTGTTCATCAAGCAGGTGCCCCTGCGGGACACCCTGCACACGGCCGAGGAGACCGCGGCGCAGCCCGCCACGGACGCCGCAGCGAACTTCGCCGGCACCGGCACCGAGCCGCAGGAGTCTCACCCCCATACCGGTGAGCTCGTGGCCCTCACGGCCACGGACGGCACTCCGGACACTGGCGCCGGCACGGGCACGGATGGCGACACGGACATCGACGACCAGCTGGTGCGGTCCTCGGACCGCTGACGTCTCCCGACGGATCACTGCGTCGGCCCCTCGAAAAGCCCGTACCGGATCGCCGGTGCGGGCTTCTCGGCATCGGCCCGACGTGACCTTGCTCCGCTCCCGCTCTCCTAGCGCTCTGGTCACGCTCCCATCCCGCTCTGCTCCTGCTCCCATCCCGTTCTCGTCCCGCGCGGGAGGTCCAGAACCTCTCGATCGTGTATCCCTTCTCCCGCTCCCGCCCTCTTCTCCTGACCTGATGGGGCCTCGCGTGACACCATGAACCGGTGCTCTTCGTCGATCATTTCCCGCCCGTCCTCCCGCCGTCCCTCCAGGGACGGCTGACCACGCGACTGCCGCTCGAGACGGATGTCGAGCCCGTCGCCGCGCTCGTGACGGCGGGTATCCGTCGGCACACGCCGGACGGCGCGGCCGACGTCGAGGGGCTGCGCTCACGCATGGTGGGCCTGAAGTCGTGGTCCCGCCGCCAGCTGGTGGTGGTCGCGACGGCCGACGACGGCTCTCCCAGCCTGGATCCCGCCCCCGTCGCCTGGATCGCCCTCGAAGACCGCGCCTCCGGACGCACCAACGTGCAGTTCGTGATCGACGTCGAGGTCCCGGAGCGCGACGCCCTCGCCGCTGCGCTGCTCGACTGGGCCGTCGAGGTCGGCGGCTCCTTCGCCCGCCACCGTGGGCTGGAGACGACCCAGCTCTCCTGCGACGCCAACGAGCTGGATACCGACCGCAGCCGACTGCTCGCCGCCGCCGGCTACGACATGGTGCGCACCTGGCTCCACATGCGTCGGCCCGTCACCGCCGAGGAGGCGAGCTCCACCCCGGCACCACGGGAGGGCACCCGCGTGCGCCCCGTGCACCGCCACAGCTCCGGGCTGCCCGTCGCCCAGGACGTGCGCACCGTGCACCGGATGCTCGAGGAGTCCTTCGCCGACCACTTCAACTCCTACCGGGAGTCCTTCGCCGAGTTCGTCCAGCGCCTCATCGAGAGCCCCGACGAAGCCGCCTGGGATCACTGGTGGATCGCCGAGACCGAGCACGAGGGGCAGTGGCTCCCCGCCGGCGGACTCGTCGCGGCGAAGATGCCCGCGACTGCCACCCTCGGCGAGGGCACCTACCTGGAGTACCTCGGGGTGCACCGCAGCGCTCGCGGCCACGGCATCGCGAAGTCCCTGCTGCGCGCCGCGACCCGCGACGCCGCCGAGCGCGGCCGCACCCACGTGGACCTCGAGGTCGACAACGACTCCCCCACCGGGGCCGACGGCCTGTACGAGTCGATGGGCTGGGAGACCTACGAGCGCACGCAGTCCTGGCACTCCTCCGCCGCCGCGCATCCCTCGCGCCTCCTCGAGCCGCCGACGGCCTGACGCCGGGCGGGCTTCTCGCACGAGCCGTCGCCGCTGGCGATGGCGATGGCGATGGCGATGGCGATGGCGATGGCGATGGCGATGGCGATGGCGATGGCGCGAGCATTGCGGTTGCCGAGCGTGGCAAAGGTGGGGGAATCCGAGTCGGATTCCCCCACCTTTGCCACACTCGCACTCACGCTCGGGCTCACGCGCCCTGCAGTCCCAGCGGCCCTGGGCGGGGCTGCCTGGAAGGCGTCAGCAGGAGGTCACTCCCACTCGATCGTTCCCGGCGGCTTGCTCGTGATGTCGAGCGTGACGCGGTTGATCTCGCTGACCTCGTTGGTGATGCGGGTCGAGATGCGGCTGAGCACGTCGTAGGGCACCTTGGCCCAGTCGGCGGTCATCGCATCGTCGCTGGTGACGGGGCGCAGCACGACGGGGTGGCCGTAGGTGCGGCCGTCACCCTGCACGCCCACGGAGCGCACCTCCGCCAGCAGCACCACGGGGCACTGCCAGATGGTGCGGTCCAGGCCGGCGGCCGTGAGCTCGGCGCGCGCGATCGCGTCCGCCGTGCGCAGGATGTCCAGGCGCTCCTTGGTGACCTCGCCGATGATCCGGATGCCCAGGCCGGGGCCCGGGAACGGCTGGCGCCAGACGATCTCGTCAGGCAGGCCCAGCTCGGAGCCGACGGCACGCACCTCGTCCTTGAACAGCGCGCGCAGCGGCTCGACCAGCTCGAAGGAGAGATCCTCGGGCAGCCCGCCCACGTTGTGGTGGCTCTTGATGTTCGCCGCACCGTCGCCGCCGCCGGACTCCACGACGTCCGGGTACAGGGTGCCCTGGACCAGGAACGCGGTGGCCTCGGCATGATCGCCCTCGACAACGCCCTGCTCACGCAGGATGTCCGCCTGGGCCTGCTCGAAGGAGCGGATGAACTCGCGCCCGATGATCTTGCGCTTGGTCTCGGGGTCGGTGACCCCGGCGAGCGCGGTGAGGAACTGCTCCTCGGCGTCGACCATGATGAGCTTCGCCCCGCCGGTGGAGTCGCCGAAGGCCTTCTCGATCTGCTCGGACTCGTCCTGACGCATGAGGCCGTGGTTCACGTACACGCAGGTGAGGCGATCACCGATGGCGCGCTGCACGAGGGCTGCGGCCACGGCGGAGTCGACGCCGCCGGAGAGGCCGCAGATCGCGGCGCCGTCACCGACCTGGGAGCGGATCCGCTCGAGCTGCTCCTCGATGACGTTGCCGGTGGTCCAGGACGGCTCGATGCCCGCGCCGCGGTGCAGGAAGTTCTCGAGGACCTCCTGGCCGCGGTCGGAGTGGCCGACCTCGGGGTGCCACTGCACGCCGTAGAGCTGCTTCTCGACGTTCTCGAAGGCGGCGACCGGGCTGCCGGAGGAGGTCGCGATGACCTCGAAGCCCGCGGGGGCCGCGGTCACGGAGTCACCGTGGCTCATCCACACGTTCTGGTCGACGTCCTGTGCACCGAGCAGCTGCGAGGAGCCGTCGAGCGCCTCGAGCCGGGTGGCGCCGTACTCGCGCACTCCGGTCGGGGCAACGGTGCCGTCGAGGGCCGCGGCCATCGACTGGAAGCCGTAGCAGAGGCCGAGGACCGGGACGCCGGCCTCGAGCAGTGCCGGATCCAGCCGCGGGGCCCCCTCTGCATAGACGGAGCTGGGCCCGCCGGAGAGGATGATCGCACGCGGCTGCTTGGCCAGGATCTCCTGCGCCGGCATCGAATGCGGGACGACCTCGGAGTAGACCCGGGCCTCGCGCACACGGCGGGCGATGAGCTGTGCGTACTGGGCGCCGAAGTCGACGACAAGGACGGGACGCTGGTCGGTGTCATTCACCTGGCCGAGTCTACGGGCGCGCACAGCCCGGATGCATCATCGCCCGGCTCTCGGCGAGGAAATTCTCGTCACGCCCGACGGTACGACAGAGCACGTCGGCGGGGCTCAGCAGGAAAGGTCGGCGCCTCCGACGGGCCGGCCCTGCGCGCACTCAGGCGTCTCGGCTCCTGGCAGCGGCCTCGCCGTCCTGCACGGTGGGTCGGTGCTTCAGGTCGGACTCCACGGCCTGGTGCGTCCAGCGCTCCCCGAAGAAGGACAGCACGGGGATCACGCCGAAGAACATGAGCAGAGCCATGCGGGGCAGACGCCAGCGCATCTTCACCCACAGGTCGAAGCCGAGGACCACGTAGATCATGTAGATCAGGCCGTGGATCGGGGACCAGGACTTGGAGATCGAGGCCCAGGTATCGGACGTGCTGGTGAACGGGGCGTCGCCGCCGAACACGACGTACCGCATGATCATGATCGACACGAGCACGAGCAGGGCGATGCCCTCCACGATCGAGGCGACACGGAAGCGGGCGAAGGAGGTCCTCACGGCGACCTCATCCAGGGGGCGGGTAGTGGGCACGGGTCACACGTCCTTGTCGGAAGCAGGGGCGGCCTGCGAGGAGGCCGCGGTGGACGAGCTCATGCTGGACGAGCTCGAGGCGGAAGAGCTCGAAGCGGACGAGCTCGTGGTGGACGACGCCGGACTGGGCGGGGCAGTGGCTGCAGCCGTGGCCGTATCCGTGTCCGTGTCGGAGTCGGCGGTCGTATCCGAACTCTCCAGGGAATTCTGCATGGCCGCACGCTGATCCTCGAGCTCATCGAGGTACACGCTGCGCACGCTGCGCCACCACAGGTAGAGGAAGAACGCACCGAACAGGACCCACTGCATCGAATACCCGATGTTCTGCCAGTTCAGTCCCTTGGAGAAGGCGGACTGCGCCTCCGGCATCGGGTTCAGGCCGTCGATCGGGTCCACATCGGCGAGATAGCCGGAGTACATCGGCGAACCCCAGACGTTGACCAGCAGGGGCGTGGCGATCTCCCCGGCGACGCCGTCCTCGATGCCGCCCGCTGCCGACTCGCTGGCCTCCAGGCGCCCGGAGATCTCGACCTCGCCGTCCGGCACGGGCGGGGCGAGCGCGGGGTCCAGCTCGCCGTCGGGTCCGGTGACGGTGTCGGCCTCGACCCAGCCGCGCGCCACCGGCAGCAGGGCGTCGGTGCCGTCCTCGAGCGGGACGTGCAGCGCGGCGACGATGATCACGGCGTCCTGGCCGTCGATCGACCGGCCGGGCACGATGATCTGCTGATCGGCGTCGAACCGTCCGGTCGCGGTGACGATGTCGCCGACGATCTCGTTCGTGATGGCTCCACCGATATCGACCACGTCGCGGATGTCGCCCAGCTCCTGGGCGCCTGCGGCCTGCGAGGACATCGCCCGGTGCGCGCGGTCCCACTGCCAGGTGGCGAGCAGACCGCACACGAGGGTCGCCACCACCATCAGGGCGAGCAGCCCCAGGAAATAGGGGCGGAGGGCGACGCGGAGCATGCGGGCCATCGTACGAGCCGCACCTGGGATCCGGCCCGGAACCCCGGGCCGCCAGAACGAGATCTGTGCGACGTCGTCCAGGTGCGCCGTGCCTGCCGGCGCCTCTCGACCGGCTCCTCCCGGCCGACGCCGCGCGGTGCGCGGGCCGGAGGTCCTCACCCTGCACGTTCTCGCGCGCCTATGCTGAGGGACGTGACCCAGAGTGTGTATATCGCCAGTCCGGAGGGAATGACCGGGAAGTCGATGGTGGCTTTCGGTCTGCTCGAAGCCCTCGCCTCCCGTTCCGATCGCGTCGGGGTGTACCGCCCCATCGTCAAGGCCGACCGCGCGCGCGATTACGCCGTCGACCTCCTGACCAGCCATCCAGCAGTGGATCAGGACTACGACGATGCAATCGGCGTGGACCACCAGCTGGTGCTGTCGGACCCCGACACCGCCCACGAGCGCATCCTCAGCCGCTATCGCGAGCTGACCGAGCGCTTCTCGATGCTCGTGGTCCTCGGCAGCGATTACGACGATCTCGCCAACCCCACCGAGCTGGGCTTCAACGCCGAGGTGGCCGCCAACATGGGCGCCCCCGTCGTCATCGTGCTGTCCGGCCTGGACCGCAGCCCGGATCAGATCGCCGCCCTCGCCGCCGTCTCCCTCAGCGAGTTCGCCGGCCACCACGCCTCCCCCATCGCCGTGATCGTCAACCGGGCCGAGGCCGAGTCCCTCGAGGCGATCCGCACCGCCGTCTCCGCGAAGGCCGACGCCGCTCTCGCCCCCGGCGCCCTCGTGTCGGTGATCCCCGAGAACCCGGTGATCATGGCGCCGACGGTGCAGGAGGTGAAGGATGCCGTGGACGGCTCCCTCCTCCAGGGCAACCCGGAATGGATGGACCGCGTGGCCATCGGCACCGTCATCGCGGCGATGAGCCTGCCCAATGTGCTGAGCCGGCTCACCGAGAACTGCACCGTGATCGCCCCCGGAGATCGCTATGACCTGCTGCCCGGCCTGATCATGGCGCAGCAGTCCGGCACCTTCCCGGCGCTGTCCTCGATCGTGCTGACCGGCGGTTACGACGTGCCCGAGGAGGTGGGACGCCTGATCTCGGGCGTCCAGCAGGATCTGCCCGTGATCGCCACCGACCTGTCCACCTTCGACACGGCGGTGAGGGTCGCCCGGACGCGGGGCCGCCTGAGCGTCGGCAGCCCGCAGAAGATGGATGCCGCGCGTCGCGCCGTCGCCGAGCACCTTCCCACCGCCGACGTGCTGGCCGCGCTCGAGGTGAGCCGCAGCGAGGTGGTGACGCCGATGATGTTCGAGTTCGAGCTGCTGGCCCGGGCCCGCGGGGAGAAGAAGACCATCGTGCTGCCCGAGGGCGAGGAGGCGCGCATCATCGCCGCCGCCGAGGCGATCCTGGCGCGAGGCGTCGCCGACCTGATCCTCCTCGGCGACGAGAACCAGATCCGGGCCAGGGCGTCCCAGCTGGGCCACGACATCTCCGAGGCCACGATCGTGTCCCCGCAGTCCGAGGAGCACGTCGAGCGGTACGCCGCGGAGTACGCCCGGTTGCGGGCCAAGAAGGGCGTCACCCTGGAGCAGGCTCGCGAGAAGATCCAGGACGTCTCCTACTTCGGCACCATGATGGTGCAGCTCGGCGAGGCCGACGGCATGGTCTCCGGCGCCGCGCACTCCACCGCCCACACCATCCGGCCGTCCTTCGAGATCATCAAGACCAAGCCCGGTGCGCAGATCGTCTCCTCGGTGTTCCTGATGGCCCTCGAGGATCGAGTGCTGGTCTACGGGGACTGCGCCGTGAACCCCGATCCCACGGCCGCACAGCTCGCCGACATCGCCGCGCAATCCGCGGCGACTGCCGAACAGTTCGGGGTGGCGCCGCGTATCGCGATGCTCTCCTACTCGACCGGCACCTCGGGCACCGGGGCCGACGTGGACAAGGTGCGCGAGGCCACCGAGCTGGTCCGCACGGCGAACCCGCAGCTCGATGTCGAGGGACCGATCCAGTACGACGCCGCGGTGGACGCCTCGGTCGCCAAGACCAAGCTCCCGGACTCCTCCGTCGCCGGCCGCGCCACGGTGTTCGTGTTCCCCGACCTCAACACCGGCAACAACACCTACAAGGCGGTGCAGCGCTCCGCCGGGGCGATCGCCATCGGCCCCGTCCTGCAGGGCTTGAACAAGCCGGTCAACGACCTCTCCCGGGGAGCCCTGGTGGACGACATCATCAACACCGTCGTCATCACCGCCATCCAGGCCCAGGCGGACCCGTCGCCGAACGCCTCCCCCACCCGCTGACCACCGACCTCACCGCTGAGGAGCTGACCCACCTCATGACCGATTCCTTCCCTGTGGACTCTGCCGCCGGTACGTCCGCTGCGGCGGGCACGTCCGGTGCCGCCGGTGCTTCCGACACGTCCGGCACCGCCGATGACGCCCGCATCCTCGTGATCAACTCGGGCTCGTCGTCCTTGAAGTTCCAGCTGCTGGACCCCGTCTCGGGGATCGTCGATGCCGTCGGCATCGTCGAGCGCGTGGGCCAGGAGCAGGGCACCGCGTCCATCACCGCGGGTGAGAAGGAATCCCACTTCGCGGGGCCGGTCCCCGATCATGGCGCCGGCATGAAGATCGTCGAGTCGCTGTTCACCGATGTGGGCCTCCCGCTGGCCGACGACAACATCCGCGCCGTCGGCCACCGGGTGGTCCAGGGCGGCGCCCGCTATGCGGAGCCGGTGCTCATCGATGACCAGGTGCGCTGGGACATCGAGGACCTCGGCAAGCTCGCGCCGCTGCACAACTACGCGGCGGTCTCCGGGATCGACGGAGCGAAGGCGCTGCTCCCCGACGTCCCGCACATCGCCGTGTTCGACACCGCGTTCTTCACCGGGCTCCCCGAGGCCGCCGCGAACTACGCCCTGAACCGCGAGATCGCCGCGGAGTACAAGGTGCGTCGCTACGGTGCCCACGGCACCAGCCACCAGTACGTCTCCCGGGCCGTCTCGGAGCTCCTGGCCTCCCAGGGTCGCGACGTGAGCGGACTGCGGCAGATCGTGATGCATCTGGGCAACGGCGCCTCGGCCTCCGCCGTGCTCGGCGACCGTGCCGTGGAGACCTCCATGGGGCTGACCCCGCTCGAGGGCCTCGTGATGGGCACCCGCACCGGAGACATCGACCCGACCATCTACTTCCACCTGCACCGCCGCGCAGGCATCGGTCCCGCCGAGATCGACGACATCCTCAACAAGCGCTCCGGCATGCAGGGCATGTGCGGGATGAGCGACTTCCGCGACATCACCACGGCGGTCGAAGCGGGTGATGAGGCGGCGATCCTCGCGACCGACGTGTACGTGCACCGGCTGCGCAAGTACCTGGGCTCGTACACCTTCGTGCTCGGCGGGCTGGACGTGCTGACCTTCACCGCCGGCATCGGCGAGAACGTCCCGATGGTGCGCGAGCGCCTGCTGACGGGCCTCGAGGAGCTCGGCATCGAGCTCGACCTCGAGGCGAACGCGACCCGCAGCAAGGAGGCCCGGGTCATCTCCACGCCCGCCTCGAAGACGCTCGTGATGATCGTGCCGACGAACGAGGAGCTGTCCATCGCGCAGCAGGCCGCTGCCGTGGCCAGCGGCGACATCTGACGGGCTGAAGGCTCTCCTCCCGCGTTCTTCCCCGGATGGACAGTGCTCCTCCGCTTCCCCGGATGGGCAGTGCTCCCCATCTCGGGATCGCGGCGCTCCCCGTATCCTGCTGGGGATCGACCACACGAATTCAAGGGGGAACAGATGGCGTACCAGGCGCCCTACGGCACATACCAGGCACCGCGCAAGAAGCGTGGGCTGAAGAGGATCATCTTCGGGACCCTGGGGATCATCGCCAACGGCATCGGTCTGCTCGTGATGCCCCTCGTGGCCACGTTCGCCGTCGCACTCATCGCGGTGATGACCGCATCCCCGATCTCCCTCGGCGGGGCGACCGGCACGGTCGACGCCTCCTCGACCTCGCTGTACTACGTCTACGTCCCCACCTCCGAGCTCTCATCGGCCTCCTGCACGGTCGACGGCGGATCCGACGTCGAGTGGGATCCGGAAGCGAGCACGATGCCCGCCACGATCGACGGCACCGAGTACGAGGCGGTGGGCAGCATCCAGGTGACATCCGATCAGGAGGTCACGGTCACGTGCGACGGCGCCAGCGATGTCGCGGTCGCCGACGTCGGCATCGTGGGAACACTGGTCGGCTTCGGCGTCGGCCTGGTCATCCCGATCGGCCTCGGGTTCCTCGCGTTCGTGCTGCTGATCTGGGGGATCATCGCGCGGGTGCGGTCCTGAGCGTCGCTGGTCCCGCCACAGGGCCGGCCAGCTTCGATCTGCCGCCGGCACGACCTGCCGCCGGCATGACGAGGCTCCATCTGACAACTCCGCGCAGCCATGCGGAGCAGACGATCACGGGGGAAACATGATGTACCAGACGTCCTACGCCTATGCACCGCCGCCGCGCAGGCGCCGCGGCGTCAAGCGATTGGTGTTCGGGATACTCGGCATCCTCGCGAACGGGGTCGGGCTGTTCGTGATGCCTTTCGTCGCGGCGTTCATCGCGCTGATGATCTCCGGCATCGGCTCCATGGAGCTCACTGCACTCGACCCCGGCAGCGACTCCTTCGAGGCCTCCGCCTGGAGCTCGTACACCCTGGCCGTTCCCGCGGACGATCTCGACTCCGTCTCCTGCACGATCAACGGAACGGATGTCGACGTCGAAGCCGGCGACCGCACCTATTCGCCGGGCACCGTCGACGGTGTCGCCTACTACGAGGTGCACGAGATCATGGTGAGCTCGACCCAGGACGTCACGGTGAACTGCGAGGGCACCGACGCCGTCGCCCTGTCGGAGCTCGGATTCACGAGCACCGTCGTCAGCTTCGGCGTCGGCATCGTGCTCCCGATCATCCTCGGCCTGGTGGCGCTCGTGATGGCCATCTGGGGCCTCATCGCGCTGGTGGCGTCCTCGTCCCGCTGACCGCCCGCCGCACCGTGCTGCGGTGCGGGCATCGGCACCAGGCACCCGTCCCCGACGCCTACCGACCTGCCAACGTGCCGACGTGCCGACGTGCCGGGACGGTTCAGGACCCCGCCGGCTGATCTCTCTCGGTGGCGTCGCCGACCTCGCCCTCGGCCTCACCGGCAGCATCTGGGCCGTCTACGTGCTGTGCAGGCTCCCCGGAGTCCGGGCCGAGCGCCGAGGAGCTCGTGTAGACCGAGGTCGAGGTGTACACCGACCCGATCGATGAGTAGTCGTATCCCGAGGAGGTCGCGCCCACGGCACGGGGCGTCGTCCCGAGATCGACGTCCGCGGTCATTGCCGTGGGCGACGCCGCGGGGCGCTCCTGCTCGACAACCTCAGGCGTCCGGGCGCCGTGCTCCGAGGACGCGCTGGGGGCTTCAACCACGTTTCTCGGTGGCGAGTCAGACGCGGCGTGCGCTGCAGGCGAGGCACTCGACTCGGCGTCGTCCACATCGTCCTCCCGGTACTGCGCGTGCAGCTGCTCCCGGAGCTCCCCGCGCTTCTCCACGTCGTCCCGCAGGCCGCCGAACCGGAATTCCGGGACCACCGAGTCCCGGCCCGCCGGCCCGCGCCTCGACTCGCCACTCTTCGAGTAGCTCAGCGTCTCCCAGATCTCGGGGTCGCGGGCCTGCTGCTCGGAGTCCGACGGTTGCTGGGGAGGACTCGCCGGCGTCCCCTGGGTGGTGGTGGAGCGCTGGGAGGCGGAACTCGCAGCTGCCGCTCGCCGGGGCGCCGGCCACGAGTCCTTCCGCGTCTTGCCCGTGGGCGAGGGCCGGTCCGCGGGCTTCCGCGATTCTCCGCTGCCTAACCTGCTCACGATCGTGAAGATGACGATCACGATGATCATCAGGATGACGTACTCCATGCCCCTGCCCACTCCCCCTGCTCGTCGAGACCCGCACCGCAGACACCATGATGCTCGGCAACGGATCAGCCCGTGTCAACGGCGGAGGCGCTCGGCCTCCCGGTCGATGGCCTCGCGGCATGCCGTCTCCCAGGATTCGTGGTCGAGGATCAGCTCGTCCCGCCACGGGATCCCGAGCGCCTCAGCCATCTCCCACCGCTCACCAGAGCCCATCTCGCGCAGCGCCATGGACGGCACAGCGATCTCATCGTCGGAGGCATCGCTGCTGAAGATCGGCCCGCTGCTTCTCCCCGGTCCCGCGGGGTCCGCGGGGTCCGCGGCAGTGCTCCCTCGGCGACGGTCCGCTGCCGGGCGGCTGATCCGAGCGAGCAGGAAAGGGGCCGCGAACAGGACGAACAGCCCGATCAGCAAGCCGAGGAATCCGCTCTGCAGATCAAAGAGGAGATAGCGAAGGTCCTCCAGCACCCTGGGGCGGAGACGCAGCCCGTAGAGCGGGACGTAGGTGTACAGGGTGACCACTGCGGAGAGCAGGAACGCGAGCAGGATGATCGGGAACCGCCGCGTCGTCGGGGCCTCGCTGCGCGGAACGGGGACCTCTCCGCCGTACTCGCTCATCGGTCCTCCCCCTCGTTCTCGGGCTTCGCCGCGTCGTCCTGGGGGTCTGTCCCCAGCATCGCACGTTCCGCGCGCTCGGCGTCGTAGAGGGAGGTCGGGGTGTAGACCGACCCTGACGACGTGAACCCGCTGGACCATGAGGTGGTCGAGGTCGTCGACGAGCTGAACGGTGCGGAGGTGCTGGACGGCGTGGAGCTGCCGGACGGCGTGGAGCTGCCGGCGCCTGCGGATACCGAGGCGGTGCCTGGACCGGTCGATGCCGTCTCCGGCCACGTCGCCGATCCCTCGGAGAAGTCCCCGGACGGCGCCGCGAAATCCGCGGTGACCGAGCCCGGTGCCGAGACCGAGGCCGGTGCCGGTGCCGGTGCCGGTGCCGAAGTCGAGGCCGAAGTCGAGGCCGAAGTCGAGGCCGAAGTCGACGTCGAGGCCGAAGTCGACGTCGAGGCCGAGGCCGACGTCGAGGCCGGGCCAGCGTGCACGGCCCGGAGGAGTTCCAGGAAGGCTCGCGCACCGCCGTCGGTCTCGTAGGCAGTGCTCCACGGGATCCCGGAAGCGCTGGCCATCGACCTCAGGTCCGCGACGCTGTACCGGGCGGCGCCGCCCGCAGTAGCGCCCGACCGCTCGACGCGACCGTCCTCGGTGAACTCGACCGAGGTCTCCCGTCGCTCGTGCGTGATCCCGGCCGAGACCGAGAACCCCGAGCGCGACGTGGACCGCGGCCGGGAGGACGAGCTCGAGCGGGAGGAGGACGAGCGCGATGTGGCGGCCGACGTCGCTCCTGTGCTCCTCAGCCGCTGTTGCGTTCTCTGCCGGGCGTCGGCGATGTACCAGGGCACGAGCACGATCACGAGGGCGGAGACGAGCACCAGCGCGAGGAACGCGTGATCTCCCAACCACCACTGGAACCTGCTCGGAAGAAGTGTGCCAGGACCGTCCAGGATCGACCACACCAGCAGCTGACCGGGAGGGAAGTCGAATCGGTAGAACGGCCCGAACATCACCAGCAGGAACACCGCCGTGGCGAGCAGTCCGAGCGCCAGCACCACGGGCGGGTGGCGCGAGGTCAGACGCCGCCGGGCGTCGGTGCCGCGGGCGCTCCCCGAGTTGCTGCTCTCCGCGAACAGCATGCTCATCGCGCCACAGCCTGCGTGGTCACGCGGTGGTCACGACCTCGACCCGCTGGAACTCCTTGAGGTCCAGGTAGCCGGTGGTGGCCATCGCATGGCGCAGCGCCCCGACCAGGTTGGTGGTCCCGTCGGCCGCGATCGACGGGCCGAACAGGATCTGCTCGAGAGGTGCCACCGTGCTGACCTCGACGCGGTGGCCGCGGGTCAGGGTCGGGTGGTGCGCCTCGCTGCCCCAGTGGTGGCCACGACCAGGGGCCTCCTCGGCGCGGGCGAGGGCCGCCCCCACCATGAGACCGTCGGCGCCGCAGGCGATCGCCTTGACCAGGTCGCCGGAGCGGCCCAGGCCGCCGTCGGCGATGACGTGCACGTACCGGCCACCGGACTCGTCCATGTAGTCGCGGCGCGCGGCGGCGACATCCGCCACGGCGCTCGCGAGCGGCACGGAGATGCCGAGCGTCTCCTGGGTGGTCTGCGAGGCGCCGCCGCCGAAGCCGACGAGCACGCCGGCCGCACCGGTGCGCATGAGGTGCAGTGCGGCGGTGTAGGTCGCGCAGCCGCCCACGATGACCGGCACGTCGAGCTCGTAGATGAATCGCTTGAGGTTCAGGGGTTCGCGGCCCGTGGAGACGTGCTCCGCCGAGACGGTCGTGCCGCGGATGAAGAAGAGGTCCACCCCGGCGTCGACGACGGTCTTCCAGTGCTCCTGGGTGCGCTGCGGCGAGAGCGAACCGGCGGCGGTCACGCCGGCGTCGCGCAGCTGCTGGATGCGGTCATGGATCAGTTCGGGCTTGATCGGCTCCGCATAGATGTCGCGCATGACCTGCACGACCTCGTCGTCCGAGGCGCCGGCGACCTGGTCGAACTGCGCGGAGGGATCCTCGTACCGGGTCCACAGGCCCTCGAGGTCCAGCACACCCAGGCCGCCGGCCTCGCCGAGCTGGATCGCGGTCTCGGGGGACATCAGGGAGTCCATGGGGGCCGCGAAGATCGGGATGTCGAAGCGGTAGGCATCGACCTGCCAGGCGGTGGAGACGTCTTCAGGGTCTCGCGTACGACGGGACGGCACCACCGCCACGTCATCGAAGCTGTAGCTGCGGCGTCCCCGCTTGTTGCGGCCGATCTCGATCTCGTTCATCACACGGGCAGTCTACCGTCGGCCCGAGGTCTTCCGGGCCCGGGCTCCCGGCGCGACGCGGGGAACCGGGGACCGGCCCAGTGGCGCGCTCGGGCTCAGAGCGGCCAGCTGGTGTTGACGTCGGGCGTCTTGCCCTTCTTCTCGAGGAACTTGTTGAAGTTCTCCGCCCACGTGCGGTGCCAGCTGATCTGCTCACGGTGCAGGTCCGCGAGGGAGGACGCCGCCAGCTGCGGATGCTTCGCCACGATCGCCCGCAGCACGTCCAAGGTCGCGGAGACGTCCACGTCGGCGGTATGGAGCTGGCCGTCCTGCTCGATCCCGAAGAGCGCGAGCATGTCGGTCAGGGTGCGCTTGCCCTTGCGGTAGCGGTCCACGCCGCGATCGACCACGAGCGGGTCGACGACCGGGGCGATGTCATGGCCCAGGCGCTGGGCGAGGGTGGGCAGGCCGAGACGGGTGAGCTCGTTCTCGAGGATCGCGAGGTCGAAGCCGCCGTTGAAGGCGACCAGCGGGACGTCCTTGCGCAGGGCGTCGGCGATCATCGTGACGACCTCCTCGAGCGCCTCGGCCGCCTTCATGCCGTGCGCCCGGGCATGCTCGGTGCTGATCCCGTGGACCCGCTGGGCCGGCTCGGGGATGTCCATCTCGGGGTCGATCAGCCAGGTCGCGACGGTCTCGTTCTCGCGGCCGGGACCCACCGAGTGCACGAGGGCGACGGTGACGATCCGGTCGGAGGCCACGTTGGTTCCGGTGGTCTCGGTGTCGAATCCGAGCAGAGGGGCGTCGATCCAGGACGAGGGTGCGTTCATACGACCAGCCTAGAGGTCGGGGCCGACGCTCCACGCGCTCATCCACAGCCACGAGCCCCTCCACCGTGATGCGTCCTCGACAACGCTCCGCCGCCATGGTCCGCGCGGCGGTGGGCCGGCCGCCGCTCAGAGAAGTCCGTCGGCCCCGATCGCCATCGAGCCCATCAGCGTCAGGACGGCGAGGACCGGAGCGATCACCGCGACACCGATCGCGACGATCGCGCGGACCTGACCCGCACCCCGTGTCATGCCCACGATGCCCAGCACGATCGCCATCAGGCCGAGCACCGTCCACAGCAGGAGCGAGCCGAACGCCGCCAGCACGGCCCACTGATAGGCGACGGGGGTGTCGGTGAGGTAGTAGCCCGATGCCGTCTCCAGGGGGATCACGGTGAGTCCGACCCCCGCCATCGCCGCCACCGCGCCGAGCAGGGCGACCAGCGACAGGGCGAGCGACCAGGAGGACGCCCGAGTGCTCGAGGGCGAGGGCGAGGGCGAGGGCGAGGGCGAGGGGATGATGCGGTCCGACGACGGGGCGGGTGGGGCGGGGACGGTCTGCGAGCTCATGGGATCGAGCCTACGAACCTGGGCCCGGCACATCCCACCCGGCCGCCCCGATTCCCGCACGGGGGAAATCCCCCATAGCAGTGCTGGTCAGAGCCAGATGCCGCGGGAGAGGCCGCCAGGAGCCGGCCGTGCGGGGAGCACCTCCGGTGGGGACCAGGCCTGGCACGGGACCAGGTTCAACACGGGACCAGGTCCAACACGGGGACCAGGTCCGGTGCGGAGGCCAGTGCCGGAGCGGGGACTGGCCTCAGTGCGAGGAGTAGTTCGGGGCTTCCATGATCGCGGCCATGTCGTGCGGGTGGGACTCCTTGAGCCCGGCCGCCGTGATGCGCACGAACTGCCCGCGCTCCTTGAGCTCGGGGACGGTGTTCGCGCCGACATAGAACATCGACTGGTGCAGCCCGCCCGTGAGCTGGTGGACGACGGTGCCGAGCTGTCCCTTGTAGGAGACGCGGCCCTCGATGCCCTCGGGCACGATCTTGTCGTCGGTCGGCACGTCGGCCTGGAAGTAGCGGTCCTTGGAGAAGGACTGCTTGCCGCGCGAGGACATGGCCCCGAGCGAACCCATGCCGCGGTAGGCCTTGTACTGCTTGCCGCCGACGAGCACGACCTCGCCCGGGGACTCCTCGGTGCCGGCCAGCAGCGAGCCGACCATGACGGTGTCCGCGCCGGCCACGAGGGCCTTGGCGATGTCGCCGGAGTACTGCAGGCCGCCGTCTCCGATCAGCGGGACGCCAGCAGGGCCGCAGGCCTTGGAGGCCTCGTGGATCGCGGTCACCTGGGGGACGCCGACACCGGCGACCACGCGGGTGGTGCAGATGGAGCCCGGTCCCACACCGACCTTGACGGCGTCGGCCCCGGCGTCGACCAGCGCCTGCGCCCCGGCGCGGGTGGCGACGTTGCCGCCGATGACCTGGACACCCGCGAAGTACGGATCGTTCTTGATGGTCCGGATCATCTCGAGCGAGAGACGGGCGTGCCCGTTGGCGGTGTCGACGACGAGGACGTCGACCCCGGCCTCGCACAGCGCTCCGGCCCGCTCCAGGGAGTCGCCGAAGAAGCCGACGCCCGCGCCGACCAGCAGCCGCCCCTGGGCATCCTTGGAGGCATCGGGGAACTGCTCGGACTTCACGAAGTCCTTCACGGTGATGAGACCGGTGAGGCGGCCGTCCGCGTCGATCAGGGGCAGTCGCTCGCGCTTGTTCTTGCGCAGGAGCGCGGTCGCCTCCTCGGGGGTGACGCCCTCCGGGGCTGTGAACAGCTCGGTGGTCATGACGTCGGCGACCTTGGTGGTGCCCCACTCGGCGACGGGGATGAATCGCAGGTCGCGGTTGGTGCAGACACCGATGAGGAGATCGTTGGAGTCGACGACGGGGAGGCCGGAGACGCGGTACTGGCCGCAGACCGCGTCGAAGCCCTCGAGGGTCGCCTCCGGCCCGATGGTCACCGGGTTGGTGATGCGCCCGGTCTGGGTGCGCTTGACGAGGTCGACCTGATGGGCCTGGTCCTCGATGGAGAGGTTGCGGTGGAGGATGCCGATGCCGCCGTGGCGGGCCATGGCGATGGCCATCCGCGATTCGGTGACGGTGTCCATCGCCGCGCTGGCCAGGGGGACCTTGAGCGAGATCTCCCGCGTGAGGCGACTCGTGGTGTCCGCCTCGGAGGGGATCACGTCCGTCTCCCCGGGGAGAAGCAGGACGTCGTCGTAGGTGAGTCCGATGAAACCGAAGGGATCCGCGCTCGTCATGCACCGATGGTAGCGGCGAGCAGGCTCCGCGTGCAGACCCGCTCACGGTGGGACCGTCCCGCCGCAGGCTCATGACCTGCACGGACGCACGGCGTGTGCCGTATCACCCTGCTCGGAGACCATAAGGAGCGGCAGATCACGTCGCGCCTCATCCCTGCAGGTGCCGGGAACCGGCCCCGAAGCCTCGTCCGCGGGCGAGTCGCATCGTGATCTAGAGTGACGGCGCCCCACCCTGGGGTAGATGCCCGGTGCCGAACGCCGGACCAGCCCTGACTCCTCCACACCCCGGGAGCCCGACGATGCCCCGCACGAACGTTCAGCATCCCGCCGATCCCCCCGTCACAGGGGGCCTCCTCGGCCCTGACCGCAACTGGCACCTCAGCGCGGGAGCCGTCACCGTGGTCACCGTGGTGTCCTTCGCCATCTGGTCGTTCCTCCACACCGGCCCCGGCGTGAACCCGCTCCTGCTGATCCTCGCGATCCTCTTCGGGCTGTTCATGGCCTTCAACATCGGCGGCAACGACGTCGCCAACTCCTTCGGGACCAGCGTCGGCGCCGGCACCCTCACCATGAAGCAGGCGCTCATGGTGGCGGCCGTGTTCGAGGTCTCCGGTGCCGTGCTCGCCGGCGGCTCGGTCACGGAGACCGTGCGCAGCGGCATCGTCGACATCGACGCCATGCACGTGGATCCGCAGTCCTTCGTCTACATCATGATGTCCGCCCTGCTGGGCGCCGCGGTCTGGCTGCTGCTGGCCACGAAGATGGGCTGGCCGGTCTCGACCACGCACGCGATCATCGGCGGCATCGTCGGCGCCGCCGTCACCACCGGGATCGTCACAGGGACCGGCGGTCTGGAGATGGTCCAGTGGGGCGAGATCGGCCAGATCGCGATCTCCTGGGTCCTCTCCCCGCTCCTCGGCGGCGTCGCGTCCTTCCTCCTGTTCGGTGCCATCAAGCGCCGCATCCTGGCCCCCGCGGCCCGGGCGATCGCGCTGGGCTCGCACGGCTTCGACGATGCCGAGGACGACGACGATGACGAGGAGGACGACGACGAGGACGGCGAGCTCACGGAGGAGGACCGCCGCCACATGGCCGCCTCCGAGCGTGTGAGCGAGCTGCAGCAGGCCGCCTTCGCCGAGTCCGCCGCCCTCGACCTCACCCCGGGCAGCCCGGGTGCGGAGCTCGCCGAGTTCGCTGCCGGGCTCTCCAAGAAGAAGCGCAAGGCCGCCCGGAAGATCGAGCGCAAGGCCGCGTATCACGCGCTCGAGAAGCGGGTCCCGCCGCTCGCCGCCGGTGCCGCCATGGTGATCGCCGCGATGCTCATCTTCAAGGGGCTGAAGAACGTGGGCCTGGACCTCTCCATCGGCGGCAGCATCCTGCTGCTGATCATGGTGGGGATGGCCGTGTGGATGGCCGTCACCGTCTTCGCCCGCGCACTGAAGAAGCAGTCCATCTCCCGCGCCACGTTCATCATGTTCAGCTGGATGCAGGTGTTCACCGCCTCGGCCTTCGCCTTCAGCCACGGCGCGAACGACATCGCCAACGCGGTGGGCCCGTTCGCCGCAGTGCTCGATGTCCTGAGAACGGGCACGATCTCCGCGGAGGCCGCGGTCCCCACGGCGGTGCTCGCCGCGTTCGGCGTCGCGCTGATCTCGGGCCTGTGGTTCGTGGGTCGCAAGGTGATCGCGACGGTCGGGACCGGGCTCACCTCGATGCACCCGTCCTCCGGCTTCGCGGCCGAGCTCGCCGCCGCGGCCGTCGTCATGCTCGCCTCCGTGCTGGGACTGCCGGTCTCCTCGACGCACATCCTCATCGGCGCCGTCCTCGGCGTGGGCATCGTGAACCGCGCGGCGAACTGGAAGCTCATGCGACCGATCGCCCTCGCCTGGCTGATCACCCTTCCGGCAGCGGCCGGCATCGGCGCGGTCGTGGTGCTCATCCTGCGCGCCCTCTTCTGAGCCTGAGCAGCTCCCGCACCCACGAAGGACCAGCCCCGACCGGGCTAGACAGGATCGCCCGGTCGGGGCTTCTCCTTGCCACCGAGCACTCGTCGGACCCGATCGAACTCGTCGCGGAACGCCTTCTCGTCGTGCTCGTACTCGTCACGCCACGGCATGCCGAGACGCTCGGCGAGCTCATGGTTCGCGCGGGCGATCCGCAGCCGACGGTTCTCCCGCACGAGGACCCCGCGAGGCGGGGCCGGGCGCAGACCGGAGAGCGCCTGCAGGGCACGCAGCCCGTCGAAGGACGCCGCGTCCCAGCCGATCTCCTGGACGACCCACTGCCGGGTGGTCGGCGCCTCACGACCCCGGCTGCGGGGAGGGGCGGCCGCGGCACCGGAGGCGTCCTCGTCCCGGATGCCGATCAGGGCGATGCTCCCCCGCTCGGCCTCCCCCACCGCGTAGTCGAGCTGGCCCAGCTCCGCGCGGTCGACCGTGCGCAGACCCTTGCGCAGGGTGAGCATCCCGGAGGTCTCGTCGAGATGGACCACGCGGTGCGTGAGCAGCATCGGCACGACCCCCCACAGCGCGAACAGGGCCCACAGCAGCAGCGCCCCGAGGAGCAGCTGCACCCAGGAGGGGGCGAGGACGTGCTCGAGCAGGGCGTCGTGCCCCTCACGCAGACGACCGAAGCGCCACTGCTGGAGCCCGGCGGCGGCGAAGGGCGACAGCAGCGCGGACACCAGCGGCAGCCCGATCAGGGCGCCGGGCAGGTAGCGGGCACGGATCGTGGGGCCGACGATCACGTCCCCGCCGCGCGTGCGCCGCGGGGACGGCTCGGCGAGGGCGGCATCAGGGGGCTGCGGGTCGGTCACGGCGACAGCGTACGTCGCGCGCACTCCGCTCACTCCGGTGGCGGTGACCGGGGGCGGCGCAGGTCACCCGGTCCGGTTAGTCCTGGCCGAACACGGGCCCCCGCAGAGTCCTGCTGCTCTCGAAGCGATGCTCCGTACCGGTGACCGGGTCACGGAAGGCGAGGCGGCGCGCGAGCAGCTGGAGCGGCAGGGCCGTCGGGGCCGTCGGGTCCGCCTCCGGGGCAGCGTCCGCCGGACCGTACAGGTCGTCCCCGAGGATCGGCGCACCCCGGGAGGAGAGCTGCACGCGCAGCTGATGGGTGCGACCGGTGCGCGGGTGCAGCGTCACGTGCACGGTCCCGTCGGGCTCCTCCACCAGCTCCCCCACGCGGGTCTCGGCGTTCGGTTCCCCGGGCAGCACCTGAGTGCGCAGCTCGCCCTGCCGCTTGAGCAGGTGGTCGCGTAGAACGTCCCCCTCACGGAGGAGGCACGGACGTGCCCGCACCTGCGCCCGCGCCTCGTACACCTTGCCGACCTCGCCGAGGGCGAAGAGCTGCTGGTAGGCGGCTCGCTCCTCGGGCCGGATCCCGAAGGCGAGCACGCCGGCAGTGCGCCGGTCCAGGCGGTGCAACGGCACCAGGGTGTCGATCCCCGTGTCCCGACGCAGCCGCACCAGAGCGCTGGAGAGCACATGGGCGCCGCGCGGCATCGTCGCCATGTCGTGGGGCTTGTCGAGCACGAGCAGGTGCTCGTCGCGGTGCAGGATCGGCACCTCGACGTGCGGGACCTCCTCGTCGCGCAGCTCCCGGTGGAACCAGAGCTCATCCCCCGGGCCGACGGCCGCAGCGGCCGCCCAGGGTCTGCCCGCTGCGTCCACGACCTCCCCTCGCGCGAATCGCGCGGCAAGGTCGGTCGCCTGCGGGTCCGCGAGCGCCGGGAACCTCGCCTGCAGGGCCTCGAGGGCGGGACCCGCCGACGTCGCGTCACGCGGGATCACCCAGCGCACAGCATCCAGACCCTCCCGCTGGGGCAGCGGCGGAGGACGCCTGCGGGCCCGCTTCCGGGCGGCGCGACCTGGCCGCTCGCTCGCAGGTCGCCCGTTCACAGACCCCACACGGCGAAGGTCAGCACGTTATGGAAGACGTAGAAGGCCGCCAGCAGCAGGAGGAGCAGGTTGGGGTGGCGATCCACGAAGCTCAGCGCCTGGGGCGCCTGCTCCTGCAGATCCTTCACGGTGATCGCGTCGATGTGATCGATCGTCGCGCCCGCCTCGCGTGCCCGGTGGAGAGTCATCTCCTGGGCCCGGGGGCCGAAGAACCGGCTGGAGACCGCGAGCACCCGTCGGCCCGCGCCGTCCATCACGTACACACCGTCATAGGTGGTCCCGGAGGCGTCCAGCATCTCGGCGGGAGTGGCGCCGCGGTCGATGTCCCGCACCGCGATGACCTGCCCCACCTCGTCCCAGCGCACCTTCCGGGTGCGCCGGGCCAGGCTCCGCAGCTCGAAGCCCTCCTCGTCGATCTGCAGCCAGGCGGTGATGATGCGCAGGCAGAAGATCGCCGAGCCCGCCGCGACGAGGACCCACAGCAGCAGGGGCGTCGTGAACACGAGGTCGCGCAGCAGCGCGGGGTCGTTCCACAACCGTTGGCCCACGAAGCTGATGATCACCAGGAACTCGAGGACCACGACGAAGACGAAGCCGACACCGAGGGTGCCGAGGACGACAGGCGCTGGAGGTCCGAAGGTGCGGGTGGGCCGACTGTCGTCGTCGACCCGAGGAGTGGCGTCGGGGCTGTTGCTCACCACTCACCCTCCAAGGGTCGACGTTCCAGGACGAGCCCCATACTAAGCCTCCGAGGAGGAGAGGAACCTGTCCTCGCCGCAGGTCGGACCGCGAGTCGTGCGGCTCCGTCCCCGGGGTCGTCCCGCAGCGGTTCGGCGGCCGACCCGCACGTCCGGTCAGTCGATGACGGGGCCTCCGAGGCTCCCGTGCGTGGTCGGGGTGAGCACGCTCGCCCCGCCCACCTCGGCCGCATAGGCGAGGTACTGGATGTGGTTCTCGTACCGGTCCAGGACGTCGTTGATGATCTGCTGCCGGGACAGCCCGGTGACGTCGTAGCCCTCCGCGCCGGTCTGCGTGAACACGTCCAGGCGGGGGTAGGTCGAGCGCTCCTGGGCGACCCGGGCACCGAACGTCGGCACGGGGGTCTCCACGGGAGCGACCCGGTACATGAAGTCGCGCTCCTCCCCCATCTTGATGATCAGGGTGTTGATCGCGATACCGGTCTCGTTGTCCGTGATGGACCGGGTCTGCGCCGCGTACCCCTGCTCCTGGAACTCCTGGGAGACGTCCGCGAGCGCACCCGCGACAGTCCCGGACGCGAACTCCGTGACGGCGCGGACGTTGGGGTAGGCACGGAGGTTCGCGAGGCGCTGGCGCCAGGACTTCTCCGGGGCGAAGCCGCCGTGGACGGCGGCGTCGGCGCGACGCAGCACGCGCCCCTCACGGTCGGCCCGCTCCATCCGCAGCGCCTTCGAGAAGCTCGCCATCACCAGGTACGCCACCACGGTGACGGGCAGCCCGAAGATGAGGGTCGCGTATTCCATCGTGGTCACACCACCGGCGGTGAGCATGGCGATCGTGAGCACCGCGGTGAGGATCGCCCAGAAGATGCGCAGCCATTTGGCGCCGTCCTGGCCGGGATCCGGGATCGTGGAGGAGAAGTTCGCCATCACCAGGGCTCCGGAGTTCGCACTGGTCAGGTAGAACAGGAGCCCGGAGAGGGTGGCCAGGCCCACCAGGAATGCGGCCCCGGGGAACATCTCGAGCAGCGCGTACCAGCCCTGCTCGGGGCTGTCGACGGCCAGCTTCGCGAAGGCGCGGCTGGCCGGGGTGTCCTCGAGCACGACGGACAGGGCGCTGTTGCCGAAGATGGTGACCACGAGCAGGTCGCACAGCACCGGTGCGGTGATCGCGGCGAGCACGAACTCGCGCAGGGTGCGGCCGCGGGAGATGCGCGCCAGGAACATGCCCACGAAGGGGCCCCAGGCGAGCCAGAACGCCCAGAAGAACAAGGTGGCGCCGGCCATCCAGTCCGAGCCGCCGGGCTCGTAGGCCATGGTCTGCAGGGTGCGCTCGGGAAGGGTCGCGATGAAGCGGCCGATGTTCTCCACGATCGCGTTGAGCAGGAACGACGTCTTCCCGGTGACCAGGATGTACAGGAGCATCGCGCCAGCGCTCCAGAGGTTCAGCTCGGAGATGAGGCGGATGCCCTTGTCCACCCCGGAGGTGCACGCGGCGATGGTCATCACCACGGCGACGATCACCAGGGCGATCTGCAGGCCCAGACCCTGTGGCAGGCCGAACAGGATGGAGAAGCCGACGTTGAGCAGCACCACGCCGATCCCCATCGAGGTTGCCACGCCGAACACGGTACCCACCAGGGCGAAGATGTCGATGACGTCCCCGGCGGCACCGCGCACGCGCTTGCCGAGCAGGGGGAAGAGCGCCGCCCGGATCGACAGCGGCATGCCCCAGCGGTAGGCGAAGTAGCCCATCGCCATCCCCAGCAGCGCGTACATCGACCATCCGGCGACCCCGTAGTGGAACATCGTCCACACCACGGAGTCCTGCAGGGCGGCGGCGGATTCCGGGGCCGCATCCGGTGGGGTGAGGTAGTGGGAGATCGGCCCGGTGACCGAGTAGAAGAGCATGTCGATGCCGACGCCCGCCGCGAACAGCATCGCGACCCAGGTGAAGAGCTTGTACTCCGGGCGGGCGTGGTCGGGCCCGAGCCGCACCTTGCCCTCGGACGAGAACGCCACCCACAGCACGAAGAGGATCACGAGGCTGACCGTGACGACATAGAACCAGCCGACGTTCGCGGCGATCCAGGTGACGATCTCCAGCAGAGTGCTCTCGGCCGCCGCCGGCGCGAGGATCGCCCACAACGAGAAGGCGAGGATGATCGCCGCGGAGCTCAGGAACACCACCCAGTTGACCCGGGGACCCTTGGCACCCGAGATCTCGGCGGATCCCTTCTGGAGATCGTCGGTCCTCACCGGTGCGCGCCGCGACTCCCGCTGCTCCCGTTCCTCGCGCCGCGTGGACTGCGCACCGAGCTTCCCGCGGGCGACCTGCGCGGCCTCCCGCTCGCCGCCACGTGGCATCGGGCTGCTCCCGGGCGCGGGATCCTCGGACGAGGGTGGGGTCAGGGATGGCGTCACGCAGTTCCTCCGCTTCGGTCGTCGGCTCTCGGTGGATACCGGTTGAGCGCGCTCGACCTCGGGCCCCTCAGGGCTCCGCAGTGGATCTCGGGCGGCGTGCGGGACGTCGTCGTCCCACCGGTACCCTTCCTCCGACCGTAAGTTGATAATTCGTGCAACGCCAGCATGGCACCACCTGAGAAAGGTCACCATTGTGTGACCTGCAGGTTCAAGCATCTTTGCCGTGTTGCCACGGAGATGTTGCCATGGAGGTGCCGCCACCTCGCGCAGATTTCTTGGAGGACTCTGAAGGACTCTGAAGGACTCCGAAGGTCCGAGGGACCCCGAGGGGCCCCGAGGCCCCGAGGAAAGGCCCCCGGGAATGCCGACGGGCGGGCAGCCCGGGTCTCCCCGTGCTGCCCGCCCGTCGGACGGACGCGAGCGACCTAGCGGTCGGCTCGAGGCGTGATCACGCCTCCTCGTCCTCCTGCTTCTCGATCACGAGGGTCTCGGTCGTGAGGACCAGACCGGCGATGGAGGCCGCGTTGCGCAGGGCACTGCGGGTCACCTTCACCGGATCGATGATACCTGCGGCGACGAGGTCGACGTACTCGCCGGTCGCGGCGTTCAGGCCGTGTCCGACCTGAGCCTCCTTGACCTTCTCGACGACGACGTAGCCCTCGAGGCCCGCGTTCTCGGAGATCCAGCGCAGCGGCTCGACGACGGCGCGGGCCACGGCGCGGACGCCGACTGCCTCGTCACCCTCGAGGCCGAGGCTGTCCTCGAGCACGGAGGAGGCCTGGACGAGGGCGCTGCCGCCACCGGCCACGATGCCCTCTTCGATGGCAGCGCGGGTCGCGGAGACCGCGTCCTCGATGCGCATCTTCTTCTCCTTGAGCTCCACCTCGGTGTGAGCCCCGACCTTGATCACGGACACGCCGCCGGCCAGCTTCGCGAGGCGCTCCTGGAGCTTCTCGCGGTCCCAGTCGGAGTCGGTGTTCTCGATCTCGCCGCGGATCTGCGCGACACGGTCGGACACTGCCTCGTCATCGCCGGCGCCGCCCACGATGGTGGTGGAGTCCTTGGTGATGACGACGCGGCCAGCCTGGCCGAGAACGTCGGTGTCGACGGTCTTGAGGTCCAGACCGAGATCCGAGGTGACGACCTGTGCACCGGTGAGCACCGCGATGTCCTGCAGCATCGCCTTGCGACGATCGCCGAACGCGGGAGCCTTGACAGCCGCACCCTTGAAGGTGCCGCGGATCTTGTTGACGACCAGCGTGGACAGAGCCTCGCCGTCGACGTCCTCCGCGATGACGAAGAGCGGCTTGCCGCCCTCGACGACCTTCTCCAGCAGCGGCAGGATGTCGGCCACGGCCGAGATCTTGCCCTGGTGCAGCAGCACGAGGGCGTCCTCGAGGACGACCTCCTGGCGCTCTCCGTCGGTGACGAAGTGCGGGGAGATGTAGCCCTTGTCGAACTGCATGCCCTCGGTGAAGTCCAGCTCCATCGCGGTGGTGGAGGACTCCTCCACCGTGATGACGCCGTCCTTGCCGACCTTGTCGAACGCCTCGGCCAGCAGCTGGCCGATCTCGGCGTCCTGGCTGGAGACGGACGCGACGGACGCGATCTGCTCCTTGCCATCGACCGGGGTGGCGATCTCGCCGAGCTTCTCGGAGAGCGCGTCCACGGCCTTCTCGATGCCGCGCTTCAGGGCCGACGGAGCGGCGCCCGAGGTGACGTTGCGCAGGCCCTCGTGCACGATGGCCTGGGCGAGGACGGTGGCGGTGGTGGTTCCGTCGCCGGCCACGTCGTTGGTCTTGGTCGCGACCTCCTTGGTGAGCTGAGCGCCGAGGTTCTCGTAGGGATCCTCGAGCTCGATCTCACGGGCGATGGTCACGCCGTCGTTCGTGATGGTGGGAGCGCCCCACTTCTTGTCGAGGACGACGTTGCGGCCCTTGGGGCCGAGCGTCACCTTGACGGTGTTGGCGAGCTTGTCCACGCCACGCTCGAGGGCGCGTCGTGCGTCCTCGTTGTAGATGATCTCTTTAGCCATTAAAGATTCAGTCCGCTCAGTTTTCGATGATTGCGAGGATGTCGCGAGCGCCGAGGACGAGGAACTCGTCGGTGCCGTACTTCAGCTCGGTGCCGCCGTACTTGGAGAAGACGACCTTGTCGCCGACCTTGACGTCCATGGGCACGCGCTGACCCTTGTCGTCGAAACGACCGGCGCCGACGGCGACGACCTCGCCCTCCTGGGGCTTCTCCTTCGCGGTGTCCGGGATGACCAGACCTGAGGCCGTGGTCTGCTCGGCTTCGAGCGGCTTGACGACGACGCGATCCTCGAGGGGCTTGATGGAGACCGACATGCGGCTCACTCCTTCATGAAGAGATGACTCTGTGAGTTCTGGGGTTCAGGGATCCCGGTCCCGATCGTCGTCGCGGTGCCGACCGAGGAGGATCCCTCTGCGGCAGCTTCTGGCACTCTCGGCCGTCGACTGCCAACGGGTCCCACTTTAGGACCGCGTTGGCACTCATGCAAGACGAGTGCTAGATCCGGGGCGTGTCCACGCGGTCCGACCGGCTCGCGAGGACCTGATGGACAGGCCGTGGGGGCCCGGCGGACAGGCACTGATCGCGTCCAGCGACCGCCCTCTCAGGTGCTCTCGTATCCGCCGCAGTCCGACCGCTCCCACGGTTGCCGCGGGGATAACCGCTGGCCCGGACGATGTCCCGGGGCCGCGGCCGTGCGTCCCGGCCCTCCTCCGACGAACCGGTCGGACGATCGAGGGGGGTGGCAGGGGTGCCCAGGGGTGGCCGAGGAGGGTGCCGGGAACCTCCGCCGGGAGGCCGTGATCCGCCAGTACGCCCGACGCGAACACCGCGCGGGTTTCCGATCCCGACCCGGTCCGGATCCCGATCGCCTCGAGCCCTCCAGTGAGCTCTCCAGCCACCCGCACGGACCGTCACAAGTCGTCCACATTCTCGTGATGCGCACCAGGTCACACCTTTATTGTGACTCTGGCAATGAGTCTCGACCGAAGGCGTGACCGGGCGTCCGGGCGGTGATAGATATGGAGTCATCGAACCGACTGCAGCACCTGCGATCCAGGGCGTGGTCCTCTCCCCCTCCGAACCACAGGAGCCCTCCTTCATGGCTATCTTCCGCACCCTCACCGCCGCGCTCCGCCGCCGCTCCGATTCCCGCGTCGCGCAGGACATCGTCGAGTCCGGAACCGGCCGCCGCAGCGACGCCGGAGTCACCCCGACCGTCACGACTCCCCTCAGCACCCAGGGCGTGCGTCCCTACGGCTTCGGCTACTGAGCCGTCGGCACGTCCTCATGAAGCCCTTGCGGAGATGATCCGCAGGGGCTTCTTCGTTCCCTGACGGCAGCGCTGACAGGTGCCGGCCTGAGCCGCCAGCTTGGGGTGCCAACTTCTGGCGCCGACTCCCGGCGCCAGCTCCCGGTCTCAGCGCCCGGCGGCCTCGACGATCGCGGCGACCTGCTCCGGCCCGAAGTCATAGACGGGGGTCTCTGGATCACCCAGGTCGTCCCCGAGATTGGGGAACACGGAGGTGACCACCCGGGGCGCTCCCTGGCCGAGCTGGCCGATCTCACCAGTCTCACCGATTTCGACGAGGCTCGCCCCGGACTGGGCCCGGGACTGCTCGTGGTCGCCCGCTGTCACGGGGTCCACCACGTTGGTGATGCCCGGGACCACATGCACGGGGATCCCGGCGATGGCGCCGCTCATCTCGTGGTGGTAATGCCCGGACAGCACGACCTGGACGTCCGACCCCCTGAGCACCTCGGCGAGCTCGTCGAGCCCGTCGAGGTCTAGCCCGCGCAGCAGCTTCGTCGCCCCGACCAGCGGCGGATGATGGATCGCGAGCACGGTCCCGCCGTTCGACTGATCCCCACCGGCCGGCTCCCCGAGCACCTCCCCGAGCCAGGCCAGCTGCTCGGGCTCGAGGTGCCCGTAGCCCGCCCCGGGGACGCTGGAGTCGAGCACCACGATCCTGCCGCCGCCGGGCACGGAGACCACCCTGTCCTGCACGGAGGTGCCCCGGTCACCGAGCGCGATGGTCTCCCCGTAGGTCGCGGAGACATCGTGGTTGCCCATCACCACGGCGAGCGCCGCCCCCTTGTGCGCCGCGAAGGGTTCGAGGATCTCGTGGAGCAGGCGGTAGCTCTCCGCCGTGCCGTCCTCGGAGGCGTCGCCGGTGTGGACGATCGCATCGAGGCCCGTGACCGCGTCGAAGCGGGCGAGCAGCCCGCGCAGGGCCGCCGTGGTGTCGATGCGGTCGTAGTGGCGGGCGGTGGGATCGCCGTAGAGGTGGGTGTCGCTGAGGTGGAGGATGCGCATGAGCTCACCGTAGCCATCGCAGGTGACGGGAGGGTGTCCAGCACCCGATCAGCCCAGCGCTCCCACCCATTCGTCCTCGCCGTCCGCGAAATGCTGGTGCTTCCAGATCGGCAGACGCTGCTTGACGGTGTCCACCAGGTCGTCGCAGGCCGCGAAGGCCTGCTTGCGGTGCGGGGCCGCGACGGCGCACGCCAGGGCGCTCTCGCCGATCTCCAGCGGTCCGTAGCGGTGCGCGACGGCGACCAGCGTGTCCGGGTAGCGCTCGGCGATCTCGCGCGCCACCTCGGCCATCACGTCGGCCGCGCCGGGGTGCGCCGTGTACTCCAGGCGCTCGACCCCACGGCCGCCGTCGTGGTCGCGCACCACGCCGTCGAAGGTGACGACGGCGCCGCAGCGGGAGTCGTCCACCGTCTCGATCAGGGCGGCCACGGAGATCGCGTCCTCGCCCACGGAGGCGACCATGACGCGCTCGTGCGCCGGTCCCATCTCGGGGCCCCCGGGGATCCGCAGCTCCTCGAGCGGCCCCCCGAAGGGCGTCGCGCCGCGGCGGGGATCGGCGGTCTGCGCGGACGCAGGCCCCTGGGCAGCCAGCTTCTCCTGCTGGTGCCCGTGCCCGTGCCCAGCCTGTTCCTGCTCCGGATGCCCGCCCCCGTCGCGCTGGTCCAGGAGGTGGTCGAGGATCGGATCCAGCACGACGATCCCGTCCTTCACCCCGCCGCGGGACCCGGGCAGGTTCACCACGAAGCTGTCCCCGGCCATCCCGGCCAGGCCGCGGCTGAGCAGCGAGGTGGCGGTCTTCTCGGCGCCCCGTCGGCGCACGGCCTCGAGCACGCCGGGCATCTCGCGGGTCAGCACCGGGGCGGTCTGCTCGGGGGTGACATCAGTAGGGCTGACGCCGGTCCCGCCGGAGGTGATGACGATGTCGATCCCCGCCTCGATCGCCTCGCGCAGCGCCGCGCCCACGTCGGGTCCGTCGGCGACCACGCGCTTGTCGACCTCGTCCAGGCCGCGCCCGCGCAGCCACTTCACGAGCAGCGGACCGGTGCGGTCCTCGTAGGTGCCGTCGGCCGCGCGCGTCGAGGCGATGAGCACGCGGGCCGTGCCACGCAGGGAGGGAGGGGCCGACGGGTCGTCGGTCGCCGCGCAGTCGGAGTCATCGCGCTGTGCCGGGATCGTCCTCATGCTGTGGGCTCCTGTGCTGTCGACTCCTGTGGTGTCGACTCCTGTGCTGTCGACTGCTGCGCTGCGGGCTCCGCGTCCGCTGCGATGCGCGTCGAACCGGCGGTCTCGCTCTCACGGGTCCAGTCCCCGCTCTTGCCCCCGGACTTCGCGAGCACCTGCACGCCCTCGATCACGGCCAGGTGATCCACGGCCTTGATCATGTCGAACAGGGTCAGCGCGGCGACGGTGACCGCGGTGAGGGCCTCCATCTCGACGCCGGTGACGCCCCGGGTGCGCACGCGCGCCGTGATCTCCACCCGGTCCCCCTGCGGTGCGAGGTCGAGCTCGACCCCGCTCAGCGGCAGCGGATGGCACATCGGCACAAGATCGCTGGTGCGCTTGGCGCCCATGATCCCGGCGATGCGGGCGGTCGCGAGGGCCTCCCCCTTGGGCAGGTCGCCGCGGGCGATGCGGTCGACGACATCGGCGCGGGTGCGCAGCACGCCCCGCGCCGTCGCCTCACGGGAGGTGACGGCCTTGTCGGTCACGTCGACCATGTGGGCGGAGCCATCGGCCCGCACGTGGGACAGGCCGACGGGGATGCTGGCAGCGTCGCTCATGACTCTCCTCCAGGGATCAGCAGGGTCTCCAGGGTGTCGCCGTCGCGCACGATGTCGGTGCCGGCGGGGACGACCACCAGGGCGTCGGCGGCGGCGAAGCTCCCGATCAGGTGGGAGGACGCGCCCCCGATGAGGCGCACCCTGCCCGAGGGCAGGAGCCGCGCCCGACGGTACTGCTCGAGGGCGGGCGGCGAGGGCTCGTCCGCCTCGAGCTGCACGGGCAGGCGCAGGCGGGTGCGGGGCGGTGCCCCGAGCGCCGGGCGGGCGATGAGCTCGCAGCTGATCAGGGCGGAGACGGGGTTGCCGGGGAAGGCGAGCCAGGGCACCCGACGGTCAGGCAGGTCGAGGGTGCCGATGCCCTGCGGCCCGCCCGGCTGCAGCGCGACCGTCGGGAAGGCCATCGTCACGCCTGCTCCGGCGGCGGCATCGCGCACCACCTCGAAGGCCCCCGCGCTCACTCCCCCGCTGGTCACCACCAGGTCCGCGTCGTGCTCGGCGACGAGTCCCCGCAGCTGGTCCACCAGCGCCGCGGCGTCATCGGGCACCGCGGCGCGCGCGACCACGTCGGCCCCGGCCGCGCGGAGGGCGGCGGCCACCCCCGGACCGTTCGCGTCGAACACCCCGCCGGCGACGGGAGCGGAGTCCGGTCCGGCGACCTCGCTGCCGGTGGACAGCACGATCAGCCGCAGCCGGGCCTCGACCTCCACGTCGCCGAGCCCGCAGGCGGCGAGGTGGGCGATCCGGGCGGGCGTCAGCACCTGGCCGGCGCGCAGCACGGTGTCACCACGCAGGGTGTCCGAGCCGCGCCGACGCACGAAGCGCCCTGGTTCCTTCGACGCCGGGCTCACCGTCACGCTCGATGCCGCGGCACTGGCTGCGACGAAGCGCCCGGCGGCGCTCTCCTCCACAGGGATCACCAGGTCGGCGCCGTCGGGGATCGGGGCCCCGGTCATGATCGGCCGGGCGGTGCCCGGCGCGAGGATCCCGGGAGCGTCCCCGGCGGCGATCGTCGGGCCGAGCGGCAGGGTCAGCGCATCAGCGTCAGCATCCCCTGCCGCCCCGAGATCTGCGCTCGCGACGGCGTAGCCGTCCATCTGGGAGTTGTCGACGCCGGGGACGTCGACCCGGGCCCGGTCGTCGCCGCGGGCCACCCGGCCCACGGCCTCCCCGTCCAGGGCCACCACCTCGCCGTGGCGCACGTCGGCGAGCAGCGCGATCGCGTCGGCCACGTGATCGGTCAGGGGGATGCGCTCGGTACCAGCCATCGTGTGAGGTCTCCCGTCGGGCGAGGTACGGCCGGCGAGGTCCGCGGCCCCGTCCAGGATAGGCGCGCCGAGCACGCACCCCGGAAGCACCGCCGCCCACGGGACTCCCGGACGGATACCCCGGTCTCTCCCCGGCTCCTCCCGGCCCCTCCCCGACTCCTCCCCGGCGCGGACCCCTATCCTGGGGGAAGGTGGGAGTTCTCCTGCCCCGCCGGACCATTGCGAGAGGAGGCTGCTCCATGGCATCGCGACGCATCGGCCTGGGCATCCCCAAACCGCGCACCACGGACGAGACCGCCCCTGCGCTCCCGGACATCTCGGACCGCCCCGCGACCCCGGCGCTCGCGGACCGCTTCGGCCGCGAGGCGACGGACCTGCGCTTCTCCCTCACCGACTTCTGCAACCTGCGCTGCACCTACTGCATGCCCGCCTCCGGCCTCACGTTCCTGAACAAGGAGCAGATGCTCAGCGTCGACGAGGTGGTGCGCCTCGTGCGCATCGGTGTGGAGCGCCTCGGCATCGAGCAGGTGCGCTTCACCGGCGGCGAGCCCCTGACCCGGCCGGACCTCGAGGAGATCATCGCCGGGGTCGCGGCGCTGGACCAGCGTCCGGACATCTCGCTGACCACCAACGCCATCGGCCTCGATCATCGGGCCGCGCGCCTGCGGGACGCCGGCCTGGACCGCATCAACGTGTCGCTCGACTCCGTGGTCTCCGAGACCTTCGAGCGCCTCAGCCGGCGGCCCCTGCTGCATCGGGTGCTGGCCGGGGTCGAGGGCGCCCGCGAGGCGGGTCTGGACCCGATCAAGGTCAATGCGGTGCTGCTGCCCGGCGTGAACGACCACGAGCTCCCGGATCTCCTGGACTGGTGCCTGACGCGTGAGCTGCAGCTGCGCGTCATCGAGCAGATGCCCCTGGATGCGGACCACATCTGGGACCGCGGCACGATGATCTCCGCATCCGACGTCCACTCGATGCTCGCCGACCGCTTCACGCTCACCCCGGTCGCCGAGGACCGCAACGGCGCACCCGCCGAGCTGTTCGAGGTCGAGGACCGCACCACCGGGATCCACCGCGGTCGGGTCGGGATCATCGCCTCGGTGACGCGGCCGTTCTGCGCGGACTGCCGCCGCACCCGGCTCACCGCCGAGGGCCGCGTACGCACGTGCCTGTTCTCCCGCGAGGAGACCGACCTGCGGGGCGCGCTGCGCTCCGGGGCCGACGACGAGCACATCGCGCAGATCTGGCGCGCCGCCCAGTGGGGCAAGAAGGCCGGCCACGGGATGGACCGGGACGATTTCGTCCAGCCGGAGCGTCCCATGAGCGCGATCGGCGGCTGAGACAGGAGATCCATGGCCAGCGACGACCCCACTCCCACCCTCACCGTGCGCCTGTTCGCCGGCGCCGCCGCCGAGTACGGGGCCGACTCCGCGACCGTGCACGGCGGCTCGGTGCACGAGGCGCTCACAGATCTCCTGCGCAGCGCCTCCCCCGACGCCGCCCGCGTGATCGACCGCTCCAGTCTCCTCGTCAACGCCGTGGCCTGCACCGATCGCGATCAGGAGCTTCGCGACGGGGACCGGCTCGACGTGCTGCCACCCTTCGCCGGCGGCTGATCGCGGAAGTCCCCTGAGTCGAGATCAACCCTCTGGTCTCACGACCTCCACCGCAGCACCGGACTCGCCCACCACAGCGGCGAACCCGCCCCGCAGCGACCGCACCCTGATCCCCCGCTCCGCGAGCGATCGCTGGGCGCTGGCCGAGCGGGAACCAGCGGCGCAGTAGAGCACGGCGCCCTCGAGCGATTCATCGGCTCCGGCCAGCAGCGCACCCATCGGCAGGTGCTCGGCGCCATGCACCAGGCCGTCTCCCAGCTCGGACGGCTCCCGGATATCGATCACGCGCACCCCGGCCGCCAGCAGGCCCGGCAGGTCCGCGACGGCAACCTCGTCGGTCGCCGGTCCCGTCGGCCCCGGGAGCTCGCAGGTGAGCATCACGTCCTCGATCTCGGTCACCGGGACCCTCCGCGGATCGCGGGCGATCGGGATCTCGTCCCAGCGGGCGCGCAGCGCATCGTAGAGGGCGAGACGGCCGAAGAGCACGTCACCCATGCCGGCGAGCACCTTCACGGCCTCCATCGCCATGCTCGAGCCGATCACCCCGCACAGCATGCCGAGCACCCCCGCCTCGGAGCAGCTGGGCACCTCTCCAGGTCGGGGCGGCACCGGATGCACGTCGCGGTAGGTGACGCCGCGGCCGCCGGCTCCCCAGAACACGCTGACCTGCCCGGAGAAGGCGAGGATCGACCCCCATACCAGCGGCAGGTCGAGGATCTCGCAGGCATCGGAGGCGAGATAGCGGGTGGGGAAGTTGTCGGTGCCGTCGAGCACCAGGTCGTGCCCGGCGAGCTGCTCGAGCGCCGTGGCCGGGGTGACCACGTCGACCACCGCCGTCACCGAGACCTCGGGGTTCTGGCTGTGCAGATGCTCCGCGGCGGCGACGGCCTTGGAGCGCCCGACGTCCGACGCAGTGAACAGCACCTGTCGGTGCAGGTTCGTGGCGTCGACCGTGTCCGGGTCGAACACGGTGATCCGGCCGACGCCGGCCGCGGCCAGGTAGGACAGCACCGGGGCGCCGAGCCCCCCGGCTCCGATCACGGCGACCTTCGCCGCCGCGAGACGGCCCTGTCCCAGCTCGCCCAGCTGCGGCAGCCGCATCTGGCGCGTGTACCGCTCATCGATCGACATCGAGACGGCACCTCGATCCGCAGGGATCATGAGGTCGATGATCCGAGGCGGTGCGGGAATCTGCTGCTCGTCGCGCGTCATGGCGACCAGTCTCCCCCACAGTCCGGCAGGGACCGAGGGAACCGGGCTCGACGGAGGTCCTGCGCCCGCCGGAACGTCAGAGTGCGAGCGGAACAACGGCCCCCGAAACAGCAGGAGGCCCCGAGCGTCACCGCTCGGGGCCTCCTGCTCAGGGTCGGGTCAGCCGTCCAGCTTGGCCGAACCCTTCACATAGCCGATGGTCGTCCAGTCCGGGCGCTGGAAGCCCCATGCACCGTAGTTCGCGAGGTCGTCGTTCTGCACGTAAAAGTCGTACGACTGCCACAGCGGAATGGTGCCCGCGAGCTCCCACAGCTTCGCGTCGATCGCATTGATCTGCTCGAGGCGCTTCGCAGGGTCGGTCTCGACCGCAGCCTGATCGATGAGCTTATCCGTCTCCTCGTCCCCGACCTTGCCGAAGTTCTGCTCACCCGTCGACTTCCAAATGGAGTCGCCCGAGGAGAGGAACGGGTTGCCGACCCAGCCGAACAGCGTCAGGTCGAACTCGCCGGGGATGACGTACTTGGCGAAGAGGTCTGTCGGCGGAACCTTCTGCACCTTCATCGTGATGCCCACGGCGGCGAGCTGCTCCTTGACCACGGGCACGACGGCCTCATTCGTCTTCGAGCCGTCGTTGTAGACGTAGGTGATCTCGATGGCCTTGCCGTCCTTGGTGGCCTTCGGGGCGTCCTTCTCGCCCTCCATGGTGTAACCGGCATCCTCGAGCAGCTTCTTGGCGGCCTCGGGGTCGTACTTCCCGAGGTCCCCGGCGTTGTCCTGGTACCCCTCCTGGTTGGTCATCAGGAGGTGGTTGTTCAGCGTCTCGGTGTCCTTCGGGTAGGGCATCGTCGCGTTGACCGAGAGGAACACCTCCTCGCGATCGATCGCCCGGAACATCGCCTGGCGCACGGCCTGGTCCGCGAGCGGCCGACCGTCGGCCCCGTTCAGCGTGATGTGGGTCCAGTTGGGCCCCGCTGCCTTCCGCAGGGTGGCGCCGTCCCCGATCATCGGCTCAACGACCGAGTAGGTGGCCGGCACGGTGGTCTCGATGACGTCGAGCTGACCATTCTGGAAGCTCGTCGCCGTCGCGGCCGGATCCTCGATGGTGGTGAACAGGACCTGCTCAAGCAGGGCCTTGTCGCCTCCCCAATTCTCATCAGGCTCAAGCAACACCGTCTTGTTGCCGGCGTCGATCTTGCCGACCTTGTAGGGCCCGGCAGTGACCTTCGGCTCGTCCAGCCAGCCCGTGTTGAAGGCATCTGCCGACTCCGCGAGGGAATCGGGCATGACTGCCGCGAGGCCGATCCAGTCGGCGTACTTCTCCTTGAAGGTGATGACGGCGACGAGGTCGCTGTCACCTTGCTCGATCTTCTCGACCTTGTTGTAGCCCTCGGAGGACGCGACGCCGTAGTCCTCCTTGGAGCCATCCATGGTCTTGAAGACGTTCTCGATGGACTTGTAGTCGATCGGAGTGCCGTCGGACCAGGTCAGTCCTTCATTGAGCTCGATCTCCATGACCTGCGGGTCCTCGGAGGTCAGTTCGAGACGCTTGACATAGAGGGGATTCGGCGCCACCTCGCCGGCGGCGTCCGAAGTCCAGATTTCCAGCGGGAAGATTGCCCGCAGCATGTCGGAGGTGTTCCTCTCGTTGCCATCGCTGTGGAACGGGTTCCAGTTCGCCGGGAACGCATTGTTCGCGAGACGCAGCACGCCGCCCTCGCCGAGCTCGTCACGCTTCTTCGCGTTGATGTCATTCGCATCAGCGGAGATCTGCTCGCCGCCGCCGCCGTCACTCCCGCCGGAGCCACCCCCACCGGTTCCCGGGTCCTTGCTGCACGCAGCCAGAGCCGTCATCGAGACGGTCAGAGCCGTCGCCCCCAGCATCGAACGCCTCGTCAAACGCATGTGTTTCTCCTTCAACCGCGGGCTCCGAGATCTTCGCGCCCGCTCAGTGGTCCAGTCCGGCAAGCGATCTCTGACAGCGACCACCGTGGTCGCGTCCTCGCCTGCGGTACACCCAGTCTAGGCACCAGAAGGCACCCCGGGAGAGGTTCATCAATGCCCTGTTACCCGTTCGCAACACAACGATTCACGGAGTGTTCCACGGCCATTCCGCAGACGGCCCACGAAGACATCGACGCCCTTCAACGCCGATGCCTCCACATGCATTTCCTGCAGGTCAGGAGGTTTTTTCCTGACCCACCTCCGTGCCGTCCGACCCGTCGAAACGGGACCGATCGATGATGTCGCGTCGGCGCTGACGCGCGATCTCCGGATCCGGGATCGGCACGGCGGAAAGGAGTTCTCGGCTGTATTCATGCTGAGGATCGGAGAAGACGTCCTCCGTATCCCCCAGCTCGACGATCTTCCCCTTTTGCATCACGGCGATGCGGTCCGAGATGTGCCGGACCACCGAGAGGTCGTGCGAGACGAACAGGAAGCTCACGCCGAGCCGCGCTCGCAGATCGGCGAGCATCGCCAGCACGCCGGCCTGGACCGTCACGTCCAGGGCGGAGGTCGGCTCGTCGAGCACGATCAGCTTCGGATCACACGCGAGGGCGCGGGCCACGCCGACCCGCTGGCGCTGACCACCGGAGAACTCCGTGGGGAAGCGTGCCGCATGCTCGGGCAGCAGCCCGACCATCTTCAGCAGCCAGTCCACCCGCTCGTCCATGCGCTCGTTGCTGTAGCCCTGGACGCGCATCGGCTCCTTGATGATGTCGGCGATCGGCATCCGGGGGTCGAGCGAGGCCATCGGATCCTGGAACACCATGGTGATGTCCGAGCGCAACGCGGCCCGATCCTTGCGGGTTAGAGCCCCGGTCTCCGTGCCGCCGATGCGGATCACGCCCTCCTGCGGGGTGCGCAGCTGCATGATCTCCATCAGCGTGGTGGTCTTTCCGCAGCCGGACTCCCCCACCAGGGCGAGGCACTCGCCCTCGCGGATGTCGAAGGAGATCCCGTCGACCGCCCGCTGCTCGCCCACCTTCCGGCGCACGATGGCGCCCTTGGTGATCGGGTACACCTTGGCCAGGTCCTCGACCTCGAGCACGGCAGGACGCTCCTCGCGAGGGACCACCACAGCACCGGTGTCCACCACGTCGGCGACCTTGCGCATCGCGCTGCCGGCCACGCTCTTGGAACCCTCGGCCTCGGCGATGTCCACACGGGGCACGGCGGCCAGCAGATTGCGCGTGTACACCTCCTGCGGTCGGTAGAAGATGTCGTCGACGGCGCCCATCTCGACCAGCCGGGAGTCCTTCATGACCAGGACCCGATCGGCGAAGCCGGCGACGACACCCATGTCGTGGGTGATCAGCACGGTGGCCGCACCGATCATCTCCTGGGCGGACTTCAGCAGGTCCATGACCTGGGCCTGAATCGTCACGTCGAGGGCCGTGGTGGGCTCGTCGGCGATGATCAGCTCCGGCTCGTTCGCGATCGCCATGGCGATCATCGCGCGCTGGCGCATGCCGCCGGAGTACTCGTGCGGGTACTGGCCGGAACGGCGCGCCGGTTCCGGGATGCCGACGGCGTCGAGCAGCTCGACCGCCCGCTTCTCGGCCTGCTTGGCCGAGACCTCTGGGTGGTGGATGCGCACGACCTCCGCGATCTGCTGGCCCACCCGATAGACCGGGGTGAGCGCCGACAGCGGATCCTGGAAGACCATGGAGACGGAGTTGCCGCGCAGCGCCGAGAGCTGACGATCGTTCAGCGTGAAGACCTGGTGGCCGAGCATCTCGATCTCACCGGTGATGGTGGCGGTGCGAGGCAGCAGCCCCATCACCGCGAGAGAGCTCACGGACTTGCCAGAGCCGGATTCCCCGACGATGGCGAGGGCCTCGCCCTTGTGCACCTCGTAGGAGAGGTTCTGGACGGCGTGGACGGTGCCGTACTCGGAGGGGAACGTGACGCTCAGGTCCCGGACGGACAGGATGGGTTCAGACATTCGGAGTCCCCTCAGATCCGGCCGGAGCCGCTGGTCGGGTCGAGGGCGTCACGCAGCGCTTCGCCCATCAGGTTGACGGAGATGACCAGGGCGGCGAGGATCGCCGCCGGCGGCACCCAGGTGTACGGCGCGGAGATGTTGTACCCCTGCAGCACGGTGCCGAGCGACACCTGCGGGTACTGGATGCCGAAGCCGATGAAGGACAGCCCGGTCTCGCCCAGGATCGCGGCGCTGACCCCGAGCGTGGTGTCGATGATGATCCAGCTGGCGATGTTGGGGATGATGTGGCGCGTCATCGTGATGATCGGGTGGACGCCCATGAAGCGGGCGGCCTCGACGTACTCGGTCCGCACGAGCTGCTGGGTCATGGCGCGCAGCACACGGGCCGTGAGCATCCAGGCGAAGCCTGCCAGCAGCGGGATCATCCACAGCCACGAAGCACGCTGGAGGGCGGGGCTGAACAGCATCAGCAGCAGGATGGACGGGATCACCAGGAAGAGGTTGATCAGGTTGACGAGCGCGCCGTCGCCGAGCGCGCCCCACTTGCCCTTGTGGCTGATGTAGCCGGCCACGGTGCCGACGACCAGGGCGAGGAACGAGGTGAGGAACGCGGTGCCGATGCCGATCACGAGCGAGATCCGCAGGCCCTGCATGGTGCGGGCGAAGATGTCCAGACCGTTCTCGTTCACACCGAACCAGTGGTAGCTGCTCGGGCCGGTCAGGGCGTTGCGGAGATCGCGCTCGAACGGCCCGTACTGATAGATCATCGGGCCCGCGATCGCCAGCACGATGAGCAGGCAGAAGACGATCATGCCGACCCAGGCGCTCTTGCTGCGCAGGAACCGCCGGCGCAGGAGATCGCCGCGGCCGAGGGACTCGCGCGCCGGTTCGCTCTCGGCGGGGAGCTCCGTATCGCGGAACTGAGGATCGTCCACAGCGGAGCCGAGGACGGGGTTCGCCTCGGGCTCGGTCGTCTCGCGCAGCTTCGCCGCGTCACCGGTCCCGCGGATGTCGTTGGGGTTCGTCATCGTGTCACCGGATCCTCGGGTCGAGCGCACCCTGCAGGAAGTCTGCGAAGGTCGCGGAGAGCAAGGTCAGGATGGCGCTGTAGAGGACCACGCCGGCGGTCCCGTTGACGTCTGCCATCTGGATCGCGGAGATCGCGAAGCGCCCGATGCCCTGCCAGTTGAACATCAGCTCCACGAACAGGGAGCCGGAGAAGGCACCGCCGACGGCGAAGGCGAAGTACTGGCCCATCGGGATCAGCGCCATGCGCAGGCCGTGGCGGGTCATCGCGCGACCCCTGGTCAGTCCCTTGGCGCGCGCGGTGCGCAGGTAGTCGCTGCCCAGCACGTCGAGCGTGGTGACCTTCATGTACCGCGAATAGGACGCCGCCGCCGTCAGGGCGAGCACGATCGTCGGCATGATCAGGGCCTTGATCTGGTACGAGATCGATTCCCAGGAGCCTGCTTCGAGCAGGGGGTTGATCGGGTTGATGGCCGGCAGCCCCCAGCCGGTCGTGTCCATGACCCCCTGGTTGATCTGCTGCACGATCAGGATGATCACCGGGGTGGGCAGCGAGAGCACGAAGAAGGCCAGCAGCGTGGAGACACGGTCGCCGACGGAGTCGCGGCGCACGGCCGCGATCATGCCCAGCACGATGCCGAGGACGGTGCCGATCGCGGTGCCGAGGACCACCAGCCGCAAGCTGATCGGGATGCGCGTGCCCAGCTCCTCGATGACCGGGGTCATCGATTTGTTGGTGCCGGTGGTGACACCGAGGTCACCGCGGACCAGTCCGCCGAGCCAGTTGGCATACCGCTCGAAGAGCGGGGTGTCCGGGTTGACGTTGCGCACGTCGAGGTACATCTGCGCGGTCGCGGGAGGCAGGGGCTTCGTCGCGATCGGCGGGTAGAGCACCTCCTCGGGGTGCATCAGCGACGCAGCCAGCAGGTACGCGAAGCTCGTGGCGACGAACGCCAGGATCGCGTACGTGAGCACTCTCAGGGAGACGAACCTAATCACGCTGTCTCCTCAACACACGTTCAGCCATTCCCCTGCTGTCCTCTCGTATTCCACGTAGTTCTCGTGCTCTCGTCTTTCCGCGCACGACATGAGCACCCTGCTTCGCAGCGGTTCCCTCGTACCGGGCCTTTCCTGCTGGGCTCCTCGTACTGGACCCTTCGCTCCGGGCGTTCACCGGCACCGGCCACATCGGCGTGGAGCGGCACGCGTGCAATCCCTCGATCACGGTGTGCTCCAGGTCTCCTCGTGCACACGTGGACACCTTAACGCCTCCCCGTCCACTCTTCGGTCACAAACTGACCGTCCGGTACCTGGCAGGCACGCGGCTATGCTCGAATCGTGACCTTTCTGCACCTTCTCGTGCTCATCCTCGGCGTCGTGGCGGCCGTCGTCGCCGCGGATCTGCTCGGCCATCGCGACCTCGGCCCCTGGCCGGTGGGCCTCGTGGCGCTGCTGCTGTTCCCCCTCGCCGGGTGGTTCTACAGTCCGTGGCTGGCGGCGCTCGCGCTCGGTCTCGGTCTCGGGGCCTCGGCGGTGATCTCCGTGTCCTGGGCGCGCACGATCATGCAGCGCCGGCACGCGCGCCGGAACCAGGCGCGCGACCGCGACCAGGCTCGCTCGCGTCAGCTGGAGGAGCCCCCCACCCGGAAGCTCTGATCTGTCGGAGCTGTGCCCTCAGTTCCCGCCATCAGGGCGCGGTCACAGCGGGACCACGAGCACGGTGGCCGCCTCGGCACCGTCGTCGGACACGAGCCCGTCGACTACTGAGTCGACTACTGATCGGCCAGACACCGGTCCATCAGTTACCAGCCCATTGGATACCGGCCCCTCGGATACCTTCCCGTCGGGTACCGGCCCGTCGGGTACCGGTCGGTCGGGCCCGCCGTCCAGCACGATGGCGTCGGCCCGTCCGTAGGGCGCGAGCCGTCGGCCCGGAAGCAGATCCACGACCTCCCTCCCGTCCGCGTCTCGACGCAGACGGCCCGGCAGAGCCTGCACGTGATCAGCTCGCCGCGCCGTACTCGCGGCAGTGCTCGCGGTGACGCTCGCGGCGGTGCTCGCGGCGGTGCTCGCGAGCAGTCCGTCTCCCGGGTCCACCGCCCCCCGGAGCACCCGCCGCGGCTCCGCGTCGGATCCCGCCAGCAGCGGCCGCACGAACAGGTGGTACCCCACCAGTGCACCGACAGGCGTCCCGGGCAGGTGGATGACCGGGGTGCCGTCCGGCAGGTGACCGAACCCCTGGGGGCCGCCCGGACGCAGGGCGACGTGCTCGAAGCGGGAGCTGCCGGTCCCCCGTTCGCCGAGCAGGGCCTTGACCACGTCGAAGGCTCCATGACCGATGCCGCCCGTGGTCAACACGAGGTCGTGGTGCTCGGAGGCTGCCTCCAGGGTGCTGCGCAGCTCCTCAGGGGCGTCGCCGCTGTGGAACGCCCGGGCCTCGGCGCCGTCGGCGTGGAGGGCTGCACCCAGCATCGCGCCATTGGATTCGCGCACGGTCCCCGGCTCGGGCGCCGGCACCTCGCTCGCTCCATCAGTCGGCCCGTTCGCCGTCGCACCGGTCGGGTCGTCTCCCGTGAGCTCATCTCCGGTGACGACGATCGCGACGCGCAGCGGGCGCTGGATCGGCAGCTCGCGCAGGCCCAGCGCCCGCACCAGCCCCACGAGCCCGGCGCCGACGAGGTCCCCCGGCCGAGCCAGCTCCTGACCGCGCGCGATCTCCTCGCCCGGCCGACGGATGTGCCGCCGCAGCGGCGGGACGGCGTCGAGGGTGAAGGACACGGTGCGCGGCGTCGGCCCGAAGGGATCGGTGTCGGTCGCCTCGACCTCGATCACGGCGTCGGCCCCCTCCGGCACGGGGGCACCGGTCATGATGCGGGCCGCGGTCCCCGGCGTGAGCACCGCGGGGGTGCCGGGACGGGCGGCGATCTCGGTGCCGACCGGGAGGGTGCACGTGCCGGGCGTCAGATCCGCACGGCGCACGGCGAAGCCGTCCATCGCCGCGATCGGCGCCGCAGGGAGATCCTCCGGGCTGTGGATCCCCTCGGCGAGCACGTGACCGACGGCCTCGTGCACCGGGGTGGCGACGACGGCGCGCGGCAGGTGGATCTCCTGGAGCAGAAGATCGCGCCACTGCCACGGGTCCAAGCGCGGGGCGGCCATGGTTCTCCTCGATGCGGTGCAGTGCGGTGATGCGGCGGGCCGCCTGCGGGCGGCGCTGTCCGTGCTCGACCCCCATGATCCCCCATCCACATCGCAGGGGGCGCCCTGCCATCGGTCAGCCCGGGGGTGCAGAATGGAGGCATGCGCGAGATCCGTTTCGACCGCTTCGGCGGCCCCGAGGTCCTGACCCTCCATTCCGACGCCGCTCCCCCGGAGCCGCAGCCCGATGAGGTGCTGGTCCGGGTCGATTTCGTGGGCCTGAACCCCCTGGACTACAAGGTGCGCGACGGCTCCTCGGGGATGTCCCGGGACCTGCAGCTTCCCGCCGGCACCGGCCGCGAGATGGCCGGCACCGTGGTCAGCGCCGGCAGCGACCTCGACGACGCGGAGCTCGGCTCCCGCGGCCTCATGCCCGGCACCCGCGTGTTCGGCATGCGCGCCCCCGGTGACCCGCGCGGCGTGGCCGCCGAGCTCATCGCGATCGGGGCCGATGCTCTCGCCCCCATCCCCGACGAGGTCGACGACGAGGACCTCCCCCGCTGGGCGGGCCTGGCGCTGGTGGGCCTGACCGCGATCGCCACCATCGAGGACACCGCCCGCATCGAACCGGGCCAGACGGTCCTCGTGCACGGCGGCAGCGGCGGCGTGGGGCAGCTCCTGATCCCGATGGCCCTCGAGGCCGGCGCCTCGCAGGTGTGGGCCACCGGCCGCGCGGCCAACGCCGAGCGGATCCGCGAGCTGGGCGCCGTCCCGGTCCCGTACGACACCGGCGACTGGGAGGCGGAGATGCGCCGGGCGACCGAGGGCCGCGGGGTGGACGTCGTCCTGGACACCCACTACCACTCGACCTTCCTGCCCAGTCTCGACCACATCGCCGAGAACGGCCTGCTGGTCACGCTGCCCACCCTGGCGGACCTCACCCCCGCGCACGAACGCGGCGTCGACGCGAAGGTGCCCCGCATCAAGCCCGGCCGCGACCGTCTGGACCGCCTTGTGCAGGGGATCCGGGCGGGCCGTTACCCGCTGGAGGTCTCCCGGGTGCTGCCGCTGGACCAGATCGCCAAGGCTCACAGCCTGCTCGAGGACGGCCACACGCGCGGCAAGCTCGTGCTCGACGCCCGGGCCTGATCGCTCGCGCCTGATCGCTCAGGCTGATCGGCTCGACGCCCGCGGCTAATCAGCGGGCCTCGTCGGGGTGCCCGGCACCCCGATCCGCACTCGACAGGGCCGCCCCGCGGACCCGTGATGCCCGACACATGTCCACCGGGTAGCCTGGCCCGCATGGCTTCCCCCTCCCCCGACGGCTCCGAGGTCGGCGTGCGCGCTCTCGAACCAGTTCTCCAGAGCAGCGGGTGGGCACTGCTGAACTCCCTTCCTCCGTACCGCGAGAAGGACGCCCTGCGACAGGGCGCCCAGCTGCGCGAGGCCGGCCACCCCGCCGAGCTGGTCTCCGCCGTGATGACCCAGTCCCGCCTGCGCGCCAGGGCGGTCGACAAGTTCGGCGAGTTCGCCTCCTCCATGGTCTTCACCCCGCACGGCCTCGAGCAGGCCACGCGGCTCCCGATCGCGGCGATGCACGCCGAACGCTTCCAGCGCGCCGGGGTGCAATCGGTCGCTGATCTGGGGTGCGGCATCGGCGGCGACGCCATGGCCCTGGCCGGGCTGGGCCTCGAGGTGCACGCCGTGGACCGTGATCCCCTCGCAGTCGCCGTCGCCACCGTGAATCTGCGATCCTTCCCCGCCGCCACGGTGCGGCTGGGGCAGGCCGAAGGGCACGACCCGACCGAGACCGAGGGCATCTGGCTGGATCCGGCCCGTCGTGCCCCGACCCGCAACGGGACGCGCCGGATCCATGACCCCGAGGAGTACGAGCCTCCGCTGTCGGCCGTGCTCGAGCTCGCTCGTCGGCTCGGCACCGACGGCGGCGTGGGCCCGCTCGGGGCGAAGCTCGGCCCCGGCATCGACCGGTCGGCGCTCCCGCGGGACATCGAGACCCAGTGGCTCTCGTACCACGGCCAGGTGCTCGAGGCCACGGCCTGGTTCGGGCCCCTCGCCCGTGACGGCGTGAGCTCCTCGGCCGTGCTCATCGACCGCGACGGGGCGCACCGGCTGGACCGCGGGGCGGGCGCGGACGGCGGCACGGGCTCCGACAGCGGCGTCGACGCCGATCCCACCCCCGGGCCGCTCGGCGACCATGTCTACGAGCCCGACGGCGCCGTGATCCGCGCGGGCCTCATCGGCCGCCTCGCCCACGAGCTCGAGGCCCACACCCTGGACGAGACCATCGCCTACCTGACCGGCGATGCCCGCGTGGACACCCCCTTCGCCCGGGGATACGCCGTGCGCGACGTGATGCCCTTCGGCCTCAAGCGACTCGGTGCGTACCTGCGCGAACACCGCCTCGGCGTGCTCGAGATCAAGAAGCGGGGCACCGCGGTGGAGCCCGAGGAGCTGCGGCGCAAGCTGCGTCCGCGCCGCTTCGGCGACGAGTCCGCGACGCTGATCCTCACCCGGATCGCCGGGGAGCAGTCGATCATCGTCGCGTCCCCGCACACCGGCCCTGCTCCCGGCGCACCCACAACCGGGGAGGCGCCCTGAGCACCGACGACTCCCCCGGGACGGACGCCACCGCACCGGACTCCACCGCAACGGCCCGCACCCATCGCCGACTCGTGGCCGCGCTGCTGCTGATCATGGCACTGGCCGGGATCGCACTGGTCACCCTCGGAGCCGCCGCGGATCGTGGCCCCGGCATCACCTCCAACGGCTCGGGCCAGTGGGAGTTCTCGCCACGCACCCAGGAGCCCCAGGAGGTCCCGGACATCGAGATGCCCACCGGGCTCCAGCAGCCCGTGCAGCCCGACTCCGGCCAGTCCGGCGGCGGCCCCCTCGTGCTTCTCCTCGTGGTCGGCACGATCCTCCTGATCGTGGCCATCTGGGTGCTGTATCGGATGCGGAAGCTCGCGCGCCCCGCCCCGGAGCTGGCCGAGGCCGCAGACGACGAGGAGCTCACGCCCGCCCAAGCGCGCGCCGCGCTGGACGATGCCCGTACGAGCCTGTCCACGGTGGTCGACGCGCACAATGCGGTGATCGCGGCCTGGCTCGCACTGGAGCATGCGATCGCCGAGGCCGGGATCCAGCGTCTGCCCTCCCGCACCACCCTCGAGTTCGTCGTCGAGGTGCTCGGCACCCTGGAGCTGGATCGGCCGTCGCTGGACCGCCTGGCGCACCTCTACCGTCGGGCGCTGTTCGACCCCGAGCCGCTCCGCGAAGCCGACCGCGACGAGGCCATCGGACTGCTGGACCGGCTGACCGCCGACGTCGAGGCCCCGGCCGACGGGCAGGCCCGATGAACCGCCTGCTCCCACAGCTCCCCCCGAGCCCGATCACCCGCCTGCTGGTGCGCCTCGCGATCGGGGTCCTCGTCGCGCTCGCGATCGTCGGCCTGCTGTCGCTGCTCGGGATGCGGATCCCGCTGCCGCTGCCGATCGCCGTGGGACTGGCGATCGGCGCGATCTGGTGGATGACGCAGAACGGGGCGACCCGCGACGATCCCCTCCACGCCCCCGAGCTGGACCTCGACGCCGACTACGCGCTGCCCCATGCCCGGGACATGCGCGTACGCCGCCTCGAGGACCTGATCCACGGCGCCCAGCCCACGCGGCGGATGACCGCCCGCGGCCTCGCGCGCACGCTCGGCGACATCGCCGACGAGCGAGCGCACGACCCCGCCGCCCCGCCCCTGGACGAGAAGCTCAGCCGGCTCATCGCCGACTCCCGCCATGCCGACGCGGAGAGCCATCCCGTCGGCCCGATCGACCGACGTGCCCTGCACCGCTATCTCCGAGAACTCGCTGCCGGCGAGGAGAGGGAACGATGAACCAGCCCACCCCCATGCCCCCTGCCGAGGCCACTTCCGCCACCGCCGCCGCGAAGGCCGTGCTCGACGCCGTCGAGGGCGCCGTGATCGGCAAACGCGAATCCCTCGAGCTGGTGCTGACCGGGATCCTCGCGGGTGGCCATGTGCTGCTCGAGGACCTGCCCGGCCTCGGCAAGACCCTCGCGGCGCGATCCTTCGCCCAGGCGCTCGGGCTGCCCTTCAAGCGTGCCCAGTTCACGCCCGACCTGCTGCCCGCGGACCTCACCGGCGCCGAGGTGTTCGACCAGCGCACGGGCGAATTCGTGTTCCGCCCCGGCCCGGTGTTCACCGGGCTGCTGCTGGCCGACGAGATCAACCGCACGCCTCCCAAGACGCAGTCGGCGCTGCTCGAGGCGATGCAGGAGCGCCAGGTGTCCGTGGAGGGCACCACGAGGCCGCTCCCACAGCCGTTCCATGTGCTCGCCACCGCCAACCCCGTCGAGCACGAGGGCACCTACCCCCTGCCCGAGGCCCAGCTGGACCGCTTCCTGCTGCGGCTGTCCTTCGGGTATCCGACGGCCGCGCAGGAGTGGGAGGTGGTCTCCCGGCGCATCGACCGGCGCCGCGAGGAGCAGGCCGTTCCCGAGGTGCTCGACGCCGAGGGCCTGCTCGCCGTGCAGTCCGCCGTGGAGGACGTGCACGTCGAGGAGTCCGTGGGCCACTACGCCGTCGAGCTGGTCGCCGCGACCCGCCGCCACCAGCACGCGCTGGTCGGCGCCTCGCCCCGCGGCACCCTCGCCCTGATCACCTGCGCCCGCGCGCTCGCGCTGATCCGGGGGCGCACCTATGTCGTCCCGGAGGACATCAAGGCCCTCGCGCATCCCGCCCTCGATCACCGCGTGACCGTGAAGCCCGAGCTGTGGCTGCAGAACGCGACCGGTGCCGGTGTGGTCGAATCGGTGCTGGACCAGGTCCCGGTCCCGGCCGCGGTCGACGCCGCCCCGCTGGTCACCTCGGGCGCTTCGGCGTGACCTCGATGCCTCCGGGCCGGTCTTCAAGGGTGCAGGCCTCACCAGGAGCGCAGATCTCCCCGGGGACGCGAAGGCGCCCGACGGCCGCCCTCCTGCGCGCGGCCGTCGTCGGCTGTGCCGCCGCGGCTCTGGCCGTGCTGGTGGGGAAGCCCGCGTTGATCCTGGCCGGCCTCCCGCTGCTCGTCTGGGCCCTGGTGGCGCTCGCTCTGCGGCTCACGGCGTCGGACGACCAGGAGTCGGTGCCCCCTCGGATCCAGGCGAGTCGACGCACCCTGGAAGAGGGCGGCTCGGCGATCATCTCGCTGACGACCGCGCCGGGCGTGCTCACCGCGGCGACCTTCCCGATGCGGCCCCAGACGGACTTCGCCCCGCAATATGGCTCCACCGCCGGCGACGGCCATCTGCAGCTGCGCCTCAGCGCCCAGCGCTGGGGACGGATCCGGGTCGGCCCCGTGCACGCGCTGGTCACCGACCAGCTCGGTGCTTTCCGCGACCAGCTGGAGCTCACGGCACCCGACGTGCAGGTCGTGCCCTCCGCGACCGTGCTCGATGCCCCCGTCGAAGTGCCCACGCCGATCGGTGTCAGCGGGGTTCACCTGTCACGACGGCGCGGCGACGGCACCGCGCTCTCCGAGGTGCGCGCCTTCCGCACCGGAGACCGGCTGCACCGGATCAACTGGCGCGTCTCCCAGCGCACCGGTCAGCTCCACACCAACGCCACGTTCACCGAGCAGGACACCGAGGTCCTCATCGTCACGGACACAATCGCTGACGTCGCCCCCGCGCCCTGGGCGGACAGCGAGGATCCGACCAGCCTGGACATGACCATCCGCGCGACCTCCGCCGTGGCACGGCACTATCTCACCGCCGGCGACCGGGTCTCCGTCTTCGACATCGGGCACCTGATCGGGCCCGTCCCCGCCGGCACCGGCCCGCGGCAGCTGCGCGTGCTGACCGACGCCCTCGCCCGCGCAGGCCGGGACGACGACCAGCTCCGCCCCGCCCGACGCCTGCGGGCCGTGCGAGCCGGCACCCTCACGGTGGTCTGCTCGCCGCTGCTCCGCACGGAGGTGATCACGCAGATCGGCGAGCTCGTGGCGCACGGCGCCGACGTGATCGTCGTGGACACGCTGCCACCGAGCATCGGTGACGTCTCCGTGCTGAACGGGAAGCCTCTGCGGGCCGACGGCGTCTCCCCGGACCGTTTCTGGCCCGAGGCCTGGGCGATCAGGCGGCTGCTGCGCGAGACCACCATCCGTGAGCTGCGGGAGGCCGGGGTCCCGGTGACCGCCTGGGAGGGTCCTTCCTCGCTCGCCCCTGTGCTGCTGTCGTTGTCCGCGGCGCGCACCGCACCGCGGATGCGGAGGTCCTGATGCGACTGGGACTGCTCATCGACCCGATCGCCGAGTTCCTGCTGGGGCTGCGGAGGGTCAGCGGCACACAATGGCTGCTCCGTCTCGTGGGCGTCGCGACGATGCCCTTCGCCCTGGTCGGGACCTTGCCGGGCGGGTTGTTCGTGCACATCGGCACCGGCATCATCACGCTCGCCGTGGCAGGCTCCCTGCTGGTGCAGGCTCTCCGCCCGGACAGCGACGTCGGCCTGATCGCTCCCGCGGCGATCATCCTCGCGCTCGCGGGGCAGGGTGACCTGTCGCTGCTGCGGGCAGCCGGCGTGGGGCTCGCCCTGCTGCTGTCGCACGTCGCCTTCGCCCTGGCCGCGACGATCCCCGCGCACGGGGAATTCGAACGGTCGGCCTGGATGCTGGGTGGCCGAGGACTGCTGCTCGTGCTCGCGATCAGCATCGTCGCGGGACTTCTCGTCGTCGCCCTGTCCGGGGTCCAGTTCGGTGCATGGATGCTCGTGATCGGCATCCTCGGAGCGATCGGCCTGTTCGTGACGGTGATGCCGCGCTCGAGGTGAGCGCGGCATCAGCCCTGTACGAGAGTCACCGGCAGGGCCGACGGGTCACCGGCAAGGCGTACGGGTCACCGGCAGGGCACACGACTCACCGGCCCCACTCGGGGCGCGGGGTGTCCGGACCCTCGTACGGCCTGTCCCTCACCTGTTCCTGGAGCGCCGTCAGCCTGTTCTCGAGCTCGGCACGGATCCCGGCATGGGCGGGGTCATCGACGATGTTGGTGAGCTCGGCGGGGTCGGCGACCAGGTCATACATCTCCCACTCGGCCTCGCGGATCGCGTCGGAGGACCCGGGCGCCCCCATGCCGTCCCCGTAGTAGTGGATCAGCTTGTGGGTGGCGGTGCGGATGCCGTAGTGCGCGGGGGCATTGTGCGAGGGGTCCTCGTGCTCCCAGTAGCGGTAGTACATCGCATCGGGCCAGGTGGCGCGCAGGTGGTCGTCGGCCGAGCCGTCCAGCAGCGGGAGCAGGCTGCGTCCCTGCTGATCGGGGAGGGCCTCCCCGGGGGCGATCCCACAGGCGTCGAGCAGGGTGGCCGCGAGGTCGACGTTGGTGGTGAGCTCATCGATCACCGTTCCGGCCGGGATCGTGGAGGGCCAGCGCACCATCATCGGCATCTGCAGGGACTGGTCGAACATCAGCCGCTTGTCGAACCAGCCGTGATCGCCGAGGAAGAAACCCTGGTCCGACGTGTAGACGACGATCGTGTTCTCCGCCAGGCCGCGTGATTCGAGCTCGGCGAGCACGCGCCCGGTGGAGTCGTCGATGGCTTGGATGGTCTGGAGGTAGTCGCGCATGTAGATCTGGTAGTTGCGACGGGTGCGGGCCTCACGGTTCTCCTCGCCCTGGAGCTCCGGGGGCAGGGGCTGCTTGAGGTCGTTCTCGGTGAGGTCGTCGGCGACGCTCATGCGGACCTCGCGGACCGCGCGGCTCATGGTCGCGTGATCGTCGAAGAGGGTGTCCGGCTCCGGGATCGTCTCCAGGGGATAGAGGTCCGCGTGGCGGGGGTGCGGGATCCAGTTGCGGTGCGGGGCCTTGTGGTGCAGGAGCAGGCAGAACGGCGAATCCGGATCCTCGGCCTGGGTGCGGTCCAGCCAGTCCAGTGCCAGATCGGTGACGGTGTCGGTGGCATAGCCGGGGACGACGGCATCCACCCGCTCCCCGGCACCGTCGATGCCGTACATGACCGGATCGTTGTACTCGCCCTGACCGCGGTAGATCCGCCATTCGTCGAAGCCCTGGGGGTCGTTGCGCTCCTCATGCCCCAGATGCCACTTGCCGAACAGAGAGGTGCGATATCCGCAGTCGTGGAGCACCTGGGGGAAGGTGCGAACCCGATAATCGAATCCGGAGTAGATCGTCGCGGCACCGTTGATGTGCGAGTAGGTGCCCGAGAGGATCGTCGCCCGGCTGGGTGTGCAGATCGAATTCGTGCAGTACAGCGAATCGAGCCGGGCTCCCTGCGACGCGATGCGGTCCAGGTTTGGAGTGCTGTTGACCCGGCCCGAATAGGCGCTGATCGCGTGCGCAGCGTGGTCATCGGTGAGGATGAAGACGATGTTCGGGCGGGTGCTGCCAGGGGATCCCGCGTCACTGCCCTCAGCAGGGCGGTGGGGTACGAACGGGTTCTGCGGTGTCGTCATCGGCTCCATCTCTCCATTCTGACAGGCGAGCGCATCGCGGCCGGTCAGTACGCGCGGTGTGGGACAACTGCCCGGCCTTCCCTAGAGCGGCGTCCTGACCGGGCGCGTGAGGAGTCGGGCCGACAGCTCTGCTCATGCCTGCGTGCCTGCGTGCCTGCGTTCCTGTGTGCGTGTGTGCGTGCCTGCGTGCCTGCGTTCCTGTGTGCGTGTGTGCGTGCGTGCGTGCGTGCGTGCGTGCGTGCGACTGCATCTCAGCTCGCGCGTGCGGCCGCATCGCCGGTGTCCTGGTCGTCTATGACCCGGTCGTCCATGCCCTGGTCGTCCGCGTTCTCGTCGCCCGCGTTCTCTGCAGACGCGGCGATGATGTCGTGCCCGACGCCGTCTGATCCGGACCCGTCTGCTCCGAGCCTGTCTGCTTCGAGCTTGTCCGCCTCGAGTCCGTCCGCCCCGAGTCCGTCGGCCCCGAGTCCGTTCGCCGCGAGCTCTGGCTCGATCAGTGCGGGTGCGGTCGAGGTGTATCGGTGACCGGAAGGGGTGACGATGACGAGCCGTGCCGGCTTTCCCTCGTCAGCGGCTTCGATGCTCGTCTCCCAGCCCGGGAGCTCCCGGATTAGGTTGAAGCGCTGGCAGTAGCCGATGCCATTATCGACAGTGGTCGTCCCGCCTTCGGAGTATCTGATCGAGTGGTCGACATCGTGGATGGCCGCATCGCACCAGGGCGTCCGGCATTTCTGGTCCCGCAGCAGGATGAACCGACGAACGGCTCCCCGGAACACTCGCCGACGCGGATCTGCCGCGGTCAGCTCGCCCGTGTGCGGGTCGGTGTACAGACGCCGTATCCAGCGCTTCGCCTCCTGGAGCATGCGACGCTCCGGGGGTTTCGAGGGATCATCACCGTGCGGTCCCGGGGAAGGTGGGAGCTGAGGCATCTCCGAATGATCCCGGTCAGAATCGGCATGATCCGGGTCAGCCTCGACTTTCCCCTCACGTTCCGGGGCGACCGCGCAGGGTGTCGGCGACGTGCGCTGGGGCCCAGGAGGGTCGGGCGCACCGGGATCCTCGAGAGTCAAGGAAACTTCAGGCGCACCGGGAACTTCGTGCGCTCCGGGATCCTCGGGGGCTCCAGGGACCGCAGGCGCTTGAGGCAGCTTGGCTGCTGACGTGGTCGCGACTCCGAGTGCGATATCGCGCGCCGTACCGCCTGGAATCGGGATTCCTTCGATCCACGCGGATTTGTTTTCTGTCCCGAGCAGCGTCGTATCCGTCATGAGCAGAGAGATCTCCACTGGAATGGCGTCGACATTCGCCGCTCCCGTGACACGCTCGACGAGCGCATCCGCCATGATCTGCCCTTTCCCCCGTGCATCTCCGGAGCTCTTCGCCGATTTCGATTCACGGGTCAGCGCTGCAAAACAGGCGACACCATCCTTCGTGGGCAGGATGGCATGGAGGATCGACATGCCGTCCGGCGCAGGACGTATCGAGACCCTGCGCGAGGCGACCGCACGGGACGCGCGCTTCACCGCGGCGGCAGGATCGAGCTCCTGCGCCCGAGCGCGAGTGGCGCGCCCCGAGGCCGACGCCGTCATGGCGGGGAGCCTTCCCTCGAGCTCCTGGTCGATGAGCTCTCTATCCTCGTCGCTGAGGACGAGCACGTTCTTCGCCACCTCGGCGGCCGCCCATTCGCTGATCTCACCCTGCTCGAGGAGCTTCGTGGTGCGGGGCAGCGTCTCGACCAGGATCCGATGGACGACCAGCTGGTCCGAGGCATGTTTCGGGGTGATCCTGCGGGCAAGTGCCACCTGGTCCGCGACCCCTTTGCCGAGCTGCCCCCTCGCGACCCCCTGGTGCCTCTGCACTGCGATCTGGGACTCCCGGAACGTGACCTCCGCGTGCGCCTGGCAGGCACCGAGCGCACCCTTCCCCCGTTCCAGGGTTGCGATGAGGTCGATCAGGTCATGGTCCGAGGAGCCTGCGAGATCCGCGCCCCGTGGGGCGCGCTCGAGGAGGTCTGTGAGCTCTGCGGTCCAGGCGGACGCAGGCGACGGGCCGGGCAGTGCAGTCACGATCGCCTCCATGGCCATCCCCCTCACGTCGTGTCTTCACGGAACCAGTCCGGTGCTTCTGAACCAGCCCGGTGCTTCTGAACGAGCCCAGTGCTCGAACGCCTGTCCGTTGCTGCCACTCCAGAATGACCCACGAGGCACCCCCGGACAAGACCCCCCATGAATTGGGGACAATTATGTGGATAACCACCCACTGTGGAGGAAAGAAATCACGCAGATCCACAGCTGTGAACGCACTGTGGATATCTCGAATCTGCCTCTCGAATCCCCCGAAACGTCTCCACGACACCTCGTTGCTCGCACCCTGCGGCGTCGCCCCGCCTGCCCCTCGTCTATCCCCTCGCCTACCCCCTTGTCTATTCCCTCATCGCCTCACCTCGTGAGAAGCCTCCCGCCCCTCTCCCGCTCGCCCGCGCGCAGGACTAGCGTGATGCTCATGTGGCAGATGATGGATCTCCTGTACGGGCACAAGAAGGACATGGTCACGCCGGAGAACGCGCTCCCCGGCCGGGACCGGTACCCCTACTCCCTCGCGCGCGAGCACCTCGTGCTGGGCACCGACATGCTCGGCCCCGATTCCCCGGTCGACCCGCGCCCGTGGCCGGCCGACACCGAGGAGATCATCCTGGCCGGCGGCTGCTTCTGGGGCATCGAACGCATCGCGTGGCAGACGCCCGGCGTGCACACGACCTCCTCCGGCTACGCGGGCGGCTACACGCCGCACCCCACCTACGAGGAGGTCTTCTCCGCGAAGACCGGACACACCGAGGCGGTGCGCGTCCTCTACTCCGGCGGCGACGAAACCCTGCGGGCACTGCTCACCCAGTTCTGGGAGCAGCACGACCCCACCACCGCGAACCGCCAGGGCAACGACGTGGGCACCGAGTACCGCAGCGCCGTGTACTGGACGTCCGCAGCGCAGGGCGAGGCGGTCCGAGACTCCGCGGCCCGCTACCAGGAAGCTCTCGACGCGGCAGGTCGCGGCGCCATCACCACCGAGCTGAAGCCCCTCGCGGAGGCCGGCGACGGGCGGTACTACACCGCCGAGCCCGAGCACCAGCAGTACCTGCAGAAGGTTCCGAACGGGTATTGCAACCACGGTTTCAACGGCGTGGCCTGCTCGCTCGGCTGAGTGACGGGCAGACGGGACACCCCGCTCAGCTCGGGTCGACGTCGAGGTCCGACATGTCCAGGACGAACCGGAAGCGGACGTCGCCCCGGGCAAGCCGATCGAGGGCCTCACCGACCCGTGAGGACGGGAGCACCTCGACATCGGCGACCACGCCGTGCTCTGCACAGAATTCGAGCAGCTGCGCGGTCTGCGCCATCCCTCCGCTTCCGGCCGACGTGAGCTTCTTGCGTCCGAGCAGCAGATCCGTGGTCTCGACGGTGACGGGGCCGAGGTAGCCGACCTGCGCCAGGGTGCCGTTGAGCGCGAGCAGCTCGAGATACGGGGCGAGCTCGTGGGAGACGGCCACGGTGTCGACGATGACGTCGAATCGTCCCCGCGCCGCGGCCATCGCCGGCCCGTCGCCGGAGACCAGGAGATCCGCAGCCCCGAGCTGCCGGGCATCCTCGAGCTTCCCCGCTGAACGACTGATGACGGTGGTCTCGGCGCCGAGCGCCGTGGCCAGCTTGACCGCGAGATGCCCGAGCCCTCCCAGACCCACCACGGCGACACGCACTCCCGGCCCGACCTCGAGCGCCGTCAACGGCTCCCAGACGGTGATCCCCGCACACAGCAGAGGTGCTGCGGCGCTCGGATCCAGACCCTCCGGCACGCGGTGGGCGAACTCCTCGCGCACGACGTACTCGCGCGCATATGCCCCGAGGGTGGGCCTCCCGTCCCGTCGATCCACTCCCCCGTACGTCAGCGTGGGGAACTCCCGGCAGAAGTTCTCCTGCCCGGCGGTGCACATGTCGCAGACGAGGCATGCGTCGACGATGTTGCCGACCGCGACGACGTCCCCGATCGCGAAGCGCTGGACCTCCGGACCGATCTCGGTCACGACACCGATGAACTCGTGGCCGGGGACCAGGGGGACCGAGGAGCCACCATCCGTCGCATCCGCGGTCTCATCCGCAGCCGCAGCCGCCGCCGCACTCGCGCCCGCAGCCTCATCCCCGCCCGCGCTCCTACCCCCGTGATCGCGCAGGGCGTGGAGGTCGCTATGGCAGACGCCGCAGTAGTCGACGCGCACGGCGACGTCGTCTGCCCGCAGATCGCGGCGCTCCACCGCCTCCCGGTGCAGCGTCGCGCGGGCGCCTGCGGCTGCGTGCTCCGCAGCAGACCCATCCGCCGCAGACCCGTCCGGAGCAGACCCCTCTGCGGCTGATCGGTGGGCCACCCATCCCTGAGTACTTCGCATCGCCTCTCCTAACAACAGACTGTTCGGTCTGTTTTAGTGTGCGACCCCGGGACGCCGAAGTCAAACAAACTGTTCTGTTGCGTATCGTGGAACCATGCAGACCGGATCACGACCGACCAAGGTGCTGACCGCACGAGGTGCCGCGACCCGGCAGCGCATCGTCGACGCTGCCACGGAGGAGTTCGCGCAGCACGGCATCGCCGGTGCGCGCGTGGAGCGCATCGTCGCAGCCGCCCGCACCAACAAAGCGCAGCTCTACGACTACTTCGGGAACAAGGACGGCCTGTTCGACGCGATTTTCCGGGACTCCCTGGAGCGGATCGTGGAAGTGGTCCCGATCGACTCCTCGGACCTCCCGGATTGGGCCGTGCGCCTCTACGACGAGTACGTGGAGCAGCCGTCACTCATCCGACTGGCCACCTGGACCCGCCTCGAACGTCGGCCCGAAGGTCATCTCGTCGAGGACGCCGACCGGCTGGACGACCGCAAGCTGGCCTTCATCGCCGACGGCCAGGCGGCGGGGACGATATGTGCCGGCGACCCGTTCGACATCATGGCGATGGTCATCAGCATGTCCATGGCCTGGTCGCCGGTCAGCACCGTCTATGCCGCGACCTCCGCCGAGCCGACGACGGTCCACGACGCCCGTCGCGAGCTCCTGCGCGACTGCGTCCGCAGAGCGGTCATGACCGGCTGACGGCCCCGCGGTTCCGTGGCCCGCGCCGTTCACGGCGGAATCAGCCGGCCGACGTGCTGGCGACGCCTGCGCCGGATGCGCCTCCGCCGGTTGGGGCTGTGCCCGCGCCTACGCCTCCGCCGGTTGTGCCTGTGCCTGTGCCTGAGCTAGGCAGCCCGTCCCCGATGTCGCCGCCCATCAGATTGCGCCGAGCGCCGATGTCCGGCCCTCCGGCAGGGCGAGCTGGGGCCGGCGCGGCACCCATCAGCTGGGCGGCGAACCCGCCGGCCTCGCGGGGCATCGGGGCACCGCCGGGGCCGCAGGCGGAGGCCGCTGCCGAGCTCCGCTCGCGCGCCTGCGTCCCCGCCCGGGCGAAGCGACTCATCTGCTCCGTCGTCGGGTACATCGCGCTGACCACGATGTCCAGCCCCAGCAGCGTCACGGGGAGAGCACTCTCGCCGGCAGAGTCCAGCAGCGCCCGCACCGGTTCGCACTCCTCGAAGGCCCAGGCGTCCTCGTCCTGCAAGTAGACGGTGATCGGGTGGCCGTCCAGCGCCAGGGCGGCGGCCTCGTCGAGGAACGCCTCCTGCGTCTCCGCATCCGGCGGCGGCGAAGGCAGGAAGATGTCCAGCGCCGCCAGCTGCCCGAGATCATCCGCATCGCTCATGCCGACCACGGTAGCGCTCCGGGCGGCACCGCGGAGGGCCGGTTCACGCCGCGACAGGGGCGGGGCGGGGCGGATCAGCACAGCACGCGGCGCGCCGTCCGGAGCCAGGCCTCACCCTCTGCCAGATAGCCGAGCCGGCCGAGATGGACACCCGTCGTCGCGCGTTCGAGATGCGCCCAGGCCAGGGCCCTCTCCGGATCCAGTCCGACGCGGCGCGCCAGGCGCTCGGCGAGCTCAGCGTGCCAGCGACGGCCGGCACCTGGCCCGTCGGTGCGGTCGAGATCGTCGATGTTATGCCGGTGGTCGCGCAGCGCGGCCCCGAGGTCGTACTCGGGCTCGCAGAGGAAGCCGTCGGGGTCGATGAGCACGTGCGTGTCGCCGCGTTGCAGCACGTTCGCGGGATGCGGGTCGCCGTGGACGACCACCTGATGCTGTGACGGCGACTCGATGAGATCGAGTGCGAGCATCCGGGCTCGGCCGAGCACCTCGGCGTGGAGCACGGATCCTGGAGCGCCGGCCGCGAGGGCGCCGTCGAGGATCGCCAGCAGGGAGCGCGCCTTCTGCGATGGGGCGAAGGGTCGCCCGACGTCGAGCGGGACCTCCCAGGCCTGCAGCAGCAGGCCACCGAGCACATCGGTCTGGGCGAGGGGATCGGGGACGGTCTGCGGGAGCATCGGGCCGAGCTTCTCGAGCAGCATCGCGTCTCGCTCCTCGTCATGGGCGACCAGCCGGACGTAGCCGTGACCGTCCGCCGCCGCCAGGATCCGGGCCTGCTGGGCCACATCGGCTCCCCCACCCCCGAACTTCACGACGAAACTGCCGGTCGCCTGGAGGCCGCAGCCCGTGGGGGCGTCGGAGGGTCCACGGGGGCCGACGGGTCCCGACCGACGCTCCACCTCGAGCACCGGCAGTCCGGCGCCCGCCAGATGCACGTGCCGGACCTCCAGGCCCCAGTGCGCCAGCACGCCGTGCAGGCGGTCGGGGAACTCGGAGACCAGGTCACGAGCCCACTCCTGGGAGGCCCAGGGCCGGGACCGCAGGAGCGCGACGACCTGCTGCGGGGTCGTGGCGACAGGATCCGGGGCCGTCGCGACAGGGTCCGGGGGCGTAGCGGCAGGATTCGAGGTCACGACGACACGCTCCGGGGTCACCCCGCCGAGGCCGACGCGGCCGCGCGGCCGGCGGCGTCGAGAGTGCGACCCAAGGGCCGGTAGTGCTCGTGGACGGCGTCGCGATAGGCGTCCGCGTCCCCCGCCTCGAGGGCGGTGAGCATCGCCTGGTGCGCGTCGACGGTGACCATGATGTCCTCGGACTGCACGATCTCCAGCAGCGGCACGGCCGTCGTGTGGATCTCCCAGAAGGCCTGCGCGAGCTGGCGCAGCAGGCCATTGGGCAGCCGCGAGAACAGGGCCGTGTGGAAGGCGGCGTCGGCCTCCGGGAACGGCTGGCCGGTCGTCGCGAGGCGTCGCATGTCCTCGACCAGGGCCTCGAGCTCGGAGTTCACGGTGCCGCGGTAGATCTCGACGAGCTGCTCGGCGACGGAGAGGTCGATCGCGATGCGCAGCTCCACGACCTCGCGCAAAGCCCGCAGGTCATTGCCGTCGTCCAGCCGGGCCCGGAACAGCAGACCGTTCACGAGCGGGGCGAGGGACAGCTGCCCCACGAAGGTCCCGTGGCCGTGCCGCACCTCGACGATGTCCAGAGAAGCCAGTGTGCGCATCGCCTCCCGGACGGAGGAACGGGAGATCTCGAGCCGTTCGCACAGCGCGGTCTCGGTGGGCATCGGGTCCCCCGGCACGAGCCCCTCGGTCAGGATCAGGTCCTGGATCCGTTCGACGGCGCTGTTGCCAGCTCCCTTGGTGCGAGCCATGTCGTCTCCTCCCCCGGCGCATCGTCACGGGTGTGACGCCTGCCCCATCATGCCGTGCTCGGCCCCGCAGCCGCAGGTCGGCTCGGATGGTCACTGCTGTGCATCGGTCTTCGGACGCGTGGTGGCGATCACGGATCGATTCCTGTACTGTCCCGGTCATCAGACATCATACGTCTGATCTTCGCAGTGCGGCGACCGCTCGTGACCGTGACAACCGTCCTCGGACGGGGCAACCACCCCGGACGGAGAGCAACGACTGTCGGCGGGCTGTGAGGACGACGTTCACCCGACCCCGGCGCGACACGCGGCCGGATCACCCCTTGAAGGGATGCATCAATGGCGATCACCACCTCCGCCGATCGACTCGGCCGGCGCAGCTTCCTCCGCGGCTCCGCCACCCTCGCCGGCGCCGCCGGCATCGTCGCAGGCATCGGAGCCTGCGCTCCCCAGGACGCCGGGAAGGACGCCGGATCGGATGCCGGTGGCGCCCCCGCCGACGAGGCGGATCCGGACGGCCACCTCAGCGCCGCCATCAGCTACGAGCTCGGCACGAACGGCTACGACCCGATGAGCACGTCGGCCGCTCTGACCGTGGCCGTCAACTGGCACACCCTCGAGGGCCTCACCGAGCTGCACCCCGTGACCCGTGAGGTCTACGCGGCGCTGGGCACCGAGATCCCCTCCGCGGAGGGCACCTCCGTGGACGTGACCCTGCGCGACGGCGCCGTCTTCCACGACGGCTCCCCCGTCACCACCGATGACGTGGTCTTCTCCTTCGAGCGCGTGCTGGACCCGGAGAACGCGTCGCTGTACTCGCAGTTCGTACCCTTCATCGAGTCGGTCACCGCGAAGGACGACACCACCGTCACCTTCGCCCTCACCGCCCCCACCGGCGTGTTCGCCGAGCGTCTCTCGACCGTGAAGATCGTGCCCCAGGCCGCCGTCGAGGCGGATCCCAAGGAGTTCGATGCCAACCCGATCGGCACCGGGCCCTGGAAGACGACCGACAACGGCGCCACCTCCAAGGTCGTAGAGTTCGAGCGGTTCGACGACTACACCGGCCCGATGGCGGCCCAGGCCAAGACCATGAGCTGGGAGATCATCCCGGACGCCGCGACCCGCACCAACGCCATCCAGTCCAAGACCGTGCAGGTCATCGACTCGGTCCCCTACCTCTCGATCGACCAGCTCAAGGGCAGCGGCACCGTCGAGTCCGTGGGCGGCTTCGGACTGCTCTTCGCGATGTTCAACAACGCGAAGGACAACCCGTTCAACGACCTGAGGAACCGCCAGGCGTTCCTCTACGCGATCGATATGGACAAGGTCATCGAGACCGGTCTCAGCGGTCAGGCGGAGCCCGCGAGCTGCTTCGTCCAGAAGGACCACCCGAACTACAAGGAAGCCTCCACGGTCTACTCCCTGGATGCCGAGAAGGCGAAGGCGCTGTTCGCCGAGACGGGCCTCACGTCCTTCCGCATGCTGGTCACCGACCATGACTGGGTCCAGCAGTGCACCCCGATCATCCAGGAGTCCCTCTCCGCGATCGGCATCGACGTGACCTTCGAGCAGAAGCAGTCGGCCGACGCCTACACCACGGTGGACTCCGACCCCGACGCCTTCGACGTGATGGTCGCCCCCGGTGACCCCTCGGTGTTCGGCAACGATCCCGACCTGCTGATGCGCTGGTGGTACGGCAGCCCCGTCTGGACCGAGAACCGTATGCACTGGAAGGGCCAGGACGCCTGCACCGAGACGGCGGATCTGCTCACCCAGGGTCTGGAGGCCGTGGACCCGGCGGAGCAGGAGAAGGTCTGGGGCCAGCTGTTCGATCTGCTCTCGGACGAGGTCCCGCTGTACCCGCTGTTCCACCGCAAGGCACCGACGGCCTGGGACTCCACGACCCTGGTGAACTTCCAGCCGATCTCGCTGACGGGGCTCAGCCTCGTCGACGTCGCGTCCACGCAGGCGAAGTGACTCGTGCGGGGCGGGGCAGTCCTCGGGCCGCCCCGCCCCGCCCCGGCTGGCTCGCTCCGGCGCGCACAGCCCACCCGGCTCGCACAGCCCGCCCGGCCCGCAGGCCTCTCGCACCCCTCGTCCTGACCCACCGCTCGACCCACGGAGGACCTCGTGTCCCAACTCGTCCGACTCATCGGGCGGCGCCTCGTCGCGCTGCCGCTCATGATCCTCGGCGTCACCCTGCTGGTGTTCGTCATCATGTCCCTCTCGCCCACCGACCAGGCTCGGCGCGCGCTCGGCGAATCCGCCTCGGAGGAGGCGCTGGATCTGTATCGCGAGGCCAACGGGCTCAATGACCCGCTCCTGGAGCGGTACTTCTCGTTCCTCGGGGGCATGTTCCGGGGGGATCTCGGCACCACCAGCGGCAACACCCCGGTCACCGAGGTCGTCGCCCGGGCACTCCCGATCACCCTCCAGCTCACCTTCCTGGGCCTTGCGATCGCGATCGTGATCGCCGCGGTGCTCGGCGTGCTGGCGGCCCTCTTCCGCGACCGCTGGGTCGACCAGGTGATCCGCGTGTTCACCGTCGCGTCGCTGGCCACACCGTCGTTCTGGCTCGCCCTGCTGCTGGTCCAGTGGCTCGCCGACATCCCCGGCGGCTGGCAGCTGTTCCCGGCCCTCGTCTCCGGCTGGGTCGGATTCTTCGAGGATCCCGCCACCTACGTCAACAACATCGCCCTCCCTGCCCTCGCGCTCGGGATACCGGTCGCCGGATCGCTCACCCGCGTGGTCCGCACCGCCATGGTCGAGGAGCTGGACCGCGACTACGTGCGCACCGCGATCGGTGCCGGTGTCCCCTACCCGATCGTCGTCAGCCGCAACGTGCTGCGCAACGCGCTGATCACCCCGATCACCGTGCTCGGCCTCCGCGTCGGGTACCTCATGGGCGGCGCCGTGATCATCGAGATCATCTTCAACATCCAGGCCATGGGCCAGCTCATCCTCGACGGCGTCAACCGCAACGACGTGTTCCTCGTGCAGGGAGTGACCCTCGTGGTCGCGATCTCCTTCATCATCGTGAACATCGTCGTGGACCTCCTGTACGTCGTCGTCAACCCCCGCATCAGGAGCATCTGACATGCGACCGAAGCTCGGATCCCGTCTCCAGTCCGTCAGCGGCAGCCCGCTGGCCCCGTTCACCGCCCTCCCCTGGCCCAGCCGCATCGCGGTCCTGTTCCTGGCCGGGCTCACCCTCCTCGCGATCTTCGCACCGGTCATCGCCCAGTACGGTCCCCTCGCGAGCGGCCCTCCGGTCCAGCCTCCGGGCCTGGACCACTGGATGGGGACCGACAGGATCGGGCGCGACATCTTCTCGCGCGTCGCCCACGGTGCCCGCTCCTCGCTGATCATCGGGCTCGCCGCCACCGCCGCCGCGCTCGTGGGTGCCGCCGTGCTCGGCTCCTTCGCCGCGACCGCCTCGAAGATCCCCTCCGAGATCCTCATGCGCGTGCTCGACGTGATCATGTCGTTCCCGGGCATCGCCCTGGCCGCCGTGTTCGTCGCCGTGTTCGGCACCTCGTTGCCGGTGCTGGTCTTCGCGATCGGCTTCCTCTACGTGCCGCAGCTGGCCCGCGTGGTGCGCGCCAATGTGCTCGCCCAGTTCGGTGAGGACTATGTGGCCGCCTCGCAGGTCATGGGTGCCTCCACCCCGTGGATCCTCCTCAAGCACGTGGCCCGCAACTGCATCGCCCCGATCATGGTGTTCGCGACCGTCCTGGTCGCCGACGCGATCGTGCTGGAGGCCTCGCTGTCCTTCATCAACGCCGGTGTGCAGCCTCCTGCCCCGTCGTGGGGCAACATCCTCTCCGAGGGCAAGCAGCTGCTGCTGGCCGGCTACTGGTGGCCGACGTTCTTCCCCGGCCTCGCGATCCTGCTGACCGTGCTCTCGCTGAACATCCTCTCCGAGGGGCTCACCGACGCCATGGCCAGCCCGCGGATCCGCGCGGCGGTCGACGTCGAGGCCGACGAGGCCGGCGTCGCCGCTGAGGCCACTGAGGCCACTGAGGCCACGGCTGCTGTGGACGCAGTGCCCGCGAAGTCCGCTGAGCCCGCGGCTGCTGCGGACGCGGGACAGCCCGAGGTGCTCGGGGCGACCGACGCGGAGACCTCGCAGCGCCTGCTGAACGACTCCCTCGCCGCACTGCGCGTCGCCGAGCTGGCGCGGCCCGAGCGCGAGGTGGTCGACGAGTCGGTGCCTCCGCTGCTGGACGTCCAGGACCTGCGCGTCTCCTTCCCGGGGGCGCACAACGGCACCGACATCCTCGATGGAGTCTCGTTCCAGGTGCGCCCGGGCGAGACCATGGGCCTGGTCGGCGAGTCCGGCTCCGGCAAGTCCGTCGCGAGCCTCGCGATCATGGGTCTGCTGCCCCGCACCGCCCGGATCAGCGGCACGGTCATGCTGGGCGACGTCGACCTGCTGTCGATCTCGCCCAAGGAGATGAACGCTCTGCGCGGCCACGAGATCGCGATGATCTACCAGGACGCGCTGAGCTCCCTGAACCCCTCGATGCTGATCCGCTCTCAGCTGGCGCAGCTGACCAGCCGCGGTGGCACCCGCACCGCCGAGGATCTGCTGGCCCTCGTGGGCCTGGACCCGAAGCGCACCCTGTCCGCATACCCGCACGAGCTCTCCGGCGGTCAGCGCCAGCGCGTGCTCATCGCGATGGCCCTGACCCGCGATCCGAAGCTGGTCATCGCCGATGAGCCCACCACGGCGCTCGACGTCACCGTGCAGAAGCAGGTCGTGGAGCTGCTGAACTCGCTGCGTGAGGAGCTCGGCTTCGCGATGGTGTTCGTCAGCCACGACCTCGCCCTGGTCGCCCAGCTCGCCCACCGCGTGACCGTGATGTACGCGGGCCAGGTGATCGAACAGGGCATCCAGCACGAGCTGCTGACCGACCCCCGCCACGAGTACACCCGCGGCCTGCTCGGCTCGGTGCTGTCGATCGAGGCGGGCGCCGAGCGCCTGCACCAGGTCCCCGGCACGGTCCCCTCGCCCCGCGACTTCGCCGTCGGCGACCGCTTCGCCCCGCGCTCGCTGGACCCGTCGGCCGATCCCACCCGGCGCCCGGAGCTGCTCCCGGTCGGAGACTCCGGCCACGTCGTGGCCAGCACCGGCGGCGTCCCCGCGCCCCTCGAAGGAGACCTGCGATGAACGACCTCACCACGAGCTCCAGCGGGGCGGAGACGGCCGACGGCAGGCCCGCCCCCACCATCGAGCTGCACGACGTGCACGTGGTGCACAAGCTCCGCACCGGCAGCCTGCTGCGGCCCGACACCATCCGCGCCGTGGACGGCGTGAGCGTGTCGGTGCGCCGCGGCGAGGTGCTCGGCATCGTCGGCGAATCGGGGTCCGGAAAGTCGGCCCTGGCCCGCGTGATGACCGGCCTGCAGCCCGTGACCAGCGGAACCGTGCTCTTCGGCGGGCAGCCCTTCGGTCGCTCCCGGGCCCGTCGTCGGGAGCTGGGTCGCACCGTCTCGGTGGTCTTCCAGGACCCCGCGACCGCCCTGAACCCGCGGCTTCCGGTCCGGGAGACGCTCATGGACCCGCTGCGGGTCCATGGCGTGGGCACCGAGCGGGAGCGTCTCGCCCGGGTCACGGACCTCCTGCATCTCGTGGGCCTGCCGCAGTCCGCGATGGAGGTGCTGCCGCGGCAGATCTCCGGCGGTCAGCGTCAGCGCGTGGCGATCGCCCGCGCCCTGGCCCTGGAACCGCAGATCATCGTGGCCGATGAGCCCACCAGCGCCCTGGACGTGTCCGTGCGCGCCCAGGTGCTGAACCTGCTCATGGACCTCAAGCGCGAACTCGGACTGGGGCTGGTGTTCATCTCGCACGACATCAGCACGGTCCGCTTCGTCTCGGACTCGATCATCGTCATGAACCACGGCAAGGTCGTCGAGCACGACACCGCCGAGCGGATCTTCACCGATGCCCAGGACGAATACACCCGCACCCTGCTCGCCGCCGCGCCCTCGCTCCTGTAGCGACCTGCGCGCCGACGGGCGCCCCACCACCCCCTGTACGCCTCGTGAAGGAGCACTCCCCCATGACCACCACGCAGACCTCCGCCTCGACCTCCTCGACCGATCGCCTCACCGGCGTCGTCCCCCCGCTGCTCACGCCGCTGACGCCCGAGGGCGAGATCGACATGGCCTCCCTCGAACGCCTGGTCACCCACCTCCTCGAGGGCGGCGTGGACGGGATCTTCGCCCTCGGCTCGAGCGGCGAGGTGGCCTACTCCGATGACGCCCGCCGGGCACAGGTGCTCGAGGCCGTCACCGGGTTCGTCGCCGGCCAGGTGCCCGTCATCGCCGGCGTCATCGACATGCAGACCGACCGGGTCATCCACCACATGCGCGCCGCCGAGCGCTTCGGCCTGGACGGCTATGTCGTCACCGCGCCGTTCTACTCGATCACCGGTCCGGAGGAGATCGACACCCACTTCCGCACCATCGCCGCCGCGGCCGACGCCCCGATCTGGGCCTACGACATCCCGGTGTGCGTGCACACCAAGCTCTCCCCCGCGCACCTGCTGCAGCTCGGCACGGACGGTGTCATCACCGGCGTCAAGGACTCCAGCGGCGACGACGTCTCCTTCCGCCGCCTGGCCGCCATGAACCGCGCCGCCGGATCTCCGCTGACTCTGCTGACCGGCCACGAGGTCGTCGTCGACGGCGCCTACCTCTCCGGGGCCGCCGGCTCCGTGCCCGGCCTGGGCAACGTCGACCCCGCCGGCTATGCCCGCATGCACCGCGCCGCACAGGCCGAGGACTGGGCACTGGTTCGGCGCGAACAGGACCGCCTCGCCGCACTGTTCGAGATCGTCTTCCAGCCCACGGACAAGGTGGGGCCGGCCGCCGGCATCGGCGCGTTCAAGACGGCGCTGCGCGAGCTCGGCATCATCTCCACCAACAACGTCACCGTCCCGATGTCGCCGATCGAGGGCGAGGCCGTGGGCCGGATCCGCGCGATCCTGGAGCAGACGGGTCTGCTGAGCGGCGCCGATGCCTGATCCGATCCTCGCCCTCGACCTCGGGGGCACGAAGATCCGCGCCGCCCTGGTCCACGGGGCGGGTTCGAGTTCGGGTTCGGGTTCGAGTTCGGCCGACGAGGTTCTGCCGGGACCGCAGGTCGACCGCGTGGACACGGTTCCGACCCCGGCCCGCGACGGGGCCGAGGCGATCCTGGCCGCCGCCCTCGAGCTCGCCGAGCGCGTGTGCGGCGGGGCGAGGATCGCCGGCATCGGGATCTCGTCGGCCGGGGTGATCGACAGTGCTCGAGGCCAGGTCACCCATGCCACCGACTCCCTGAGCGGCTGGGCGGGGACCGACGTCGCCGGCCCGTTCGCCGCACGCTTCGGCGTGCCCGTCACCGTGCTGAACGATGTGCACGCCCACGGGATCGGCGAGGCGCGCTTCGGGGTGGGCCGCGGCCGCGGGTCCCTGCTGCTGGTCGCCGTGGGCACCGGGATCGGCGGGTGCCAGGTGGTGGGCGGTGCCCCGGTCCTGGGCGATCACGGAGCGGCCGGGCACATCGGCCACCTGGCCGTCCCGGGGGCCGAGGGTGTGCCCTGTCCTTGCGGACGCGTCGGCCACCTCGAGGGTCTCGCCTCGGGACCGGGCATCGTGGAGCTCGCACGCCGCCTGCGGTCGGAGTCCGACACGGGCGGCGAAGAACCTGCCTCCACGATCACCGACGGTCACGGGCTCGCCCGGGCCGTCCTGGAGGGCGATGCGGTCGCGCTCGAGGCGTACCGGCAGGCGGGATTCGCCACCGGCCGGGTGATCGGCGGACTCCTCAACGTGCTCGATGTCGAGGTCGTGGCCCTGACCGGCGGGGTCTCCGAGGCCGACGGGCCGTGGGCCGATGCCCTGCGCCAGGGCATCGCGCAGGACGCGATGGACGTGGTCGCGGCGACCCCGGTGCTTCCCGCGAGCGCCGGCACTCACGCAGCGCTGCTCGGTGCGGCCGCCAGCGCGCACGACGTTCTGCCCACCCGATGAAAGGCTTCCCCATGCATCCGTTGATCGCCCCGCTCGAGGGGTCGTTGATCGTCTCCTGCCAGGCCTACCCCGGCGAAGCCATGCGCGACCCCAGCACCATGGCCCAGATCGCGAACGCCGTCCAGACCGGCGGCGCCAGCGCCGTCCGCGCCCAAGGCCTCGACGACATCCGCGCCGTCAAGAACGCCATCGACATCCCCGTCATCGGCATCTGGAAGGACGGCACCGACGGCGTGTTCATCACCCCCACCCTCGACCACTGCCGCGCCGTGGTCGACGCCGGAGCCGACATCCTCGCCCTGGACGGGACCACCCGCCCCCGCCCCGACGGCCGCACCTTCACCCAGACCGTGCACGCAGTCCGCGAATTCTTCGACGGCCCCCTCATGGCCGACTGCGACTCCCTCGACTCCGCCCTGCTCGCCGCCGACGCCGGAGTCGAGATCATCGGCACCACCCTCGCCGGCTACACCCCCGCCCGCCCAAAAACCGACGGCCCCGACCTCGACCTCCTCCACGAACTCGCCGCTCGCCTGCCCGCCTCCAGCGTCCTGGTCGCCGAAGGCAGAGTCCACACCCCCGCCCACGCCGCCGCAGCCCGCGCCACCGGAGCCTTCGCCGTCGTCGTCGGCACCGCCATCACCCACCCCACCACCCTCACCACCTGGTTCCACCACGCCGTCACCACCGCCTGACCCACCCCGCACCAGCACTGCACCTGCACCAGCACCAGCACCAGCACCAGCACCAGCAAGAAACCCCCAGCAGCCCCACGAACCGTCGACCCCACCAGCCTGTCCCCGATGAGTGGAGAACCCCATGGCTCACGATCCGACGAGCGCCCCTCGGAAGCGTCCCCTGTCCTCCCCACGCCCGGACCCCTCGTCGGGCCACGGCGCCGAGCCCGGCGCTGGTGCGGAGATCGGGCGGGGCGCCCTGCTGACGGGGCTCGGGGCGGCCTGGCTCGGGCTCGCTGCGGCGCTGACTCCGTCGGCCGCCGTGGCCGGCCCGCCGGACCCTCGTCGGACCGACAGCTCCGAGACCCTCCCGGTCCTCGCGGCCGACGCCGACTGGGCCGAGGTCCTCGCCGCCACCCCGCAGATCCAGCTCGATCCCGCACAGCGCTATGTCCTGGACGCTCCCGTGGAGCTCCCCAGCGGGACCGTGATCGAGGGGCACGGCGCGACGGTGAGCGTGTCGAGCACCGGTCACGGAGCGTTCGTCATCGACCAGGCCGAGAACGTGACGATCCGGGGCGTACGGCTGCTCGGCACCGAGTCCCCGGCTCTCGACGTCCCGCTGGTCGTCGAGCACACGGCCATCCGCGCCCGTCGGGCCAGGAACCTGCGAGTGATCGACTGCGATCTGATCGGCTGGCAGGGCGCCGGGATCGCTGCGACCGGGGACGCCGCGGACGACTACTTCTCCTACGGACTCCAGATCACCGGAAACCGTGTCGAGGACTGCTACCTCGGAATCTCCACGACCGACCGCTGCGAGTACTCGGTGCTCGCCGCCAATGTCTTCACCACCTGTCGGTTGGCGATCTGGAACTCCGCCGGGAACTGGAACCTCACCGGCAACGTCATCGTCGGCTGCTACGGCGCCTACTATTCGATCGCCGCCACCAGCGCGTTCGGTGATCACGCGACCGACAACTGGAACCACGGCTCGGTCACCGGCTGCACGATGAACCACGCCAACGGCGGCTCACCGCGCCGTTGGACCGCGGAGCTCGCCTTCCCCATCGGCGACACCGTCCGCGACCCGGGCCCCGGGGTGGTCCTCGAGGGTGTGCTGCCCCCGACTTTCACGGGCAACACCCTCTGGTACACCGATGTCACCGCTCGGGACCTGCCCGCGAGCGTCTGGACCCTGACCGGCTGCACCCTCTCGGATCTGCGGATCACGCAGGACGGCGGTGCACCGGTACGTCTGGTCGGCCACCAATCCCACGCCGGCGAGGAGCATGCGCCGGTCCTCGTCGGCGACGCCGCCGACGCACTCGCCCCGTGATCCCGAGCCCGAACCCGAACTCGAACCCGAACTGACCCACCACAGACCGCACGACCCCACCACGACGAAGGAGTCCCTGATGGATATGACCCGACGCACGATGCTCGCCGGCACCGCCGGTCTGGCCGCCCTCGGTGCCGGAGCGGGCGGCGCGCTCGCCCTGCCGCCGACGAAGGACGAGGGCCGACGCCACGGCAGCTACGACGAGCAGGTCCTGGCCGCTCCCGGCGACTGGGACGTGGCGAACTTCCGCATCCCTGCGCTGGCCGTGGCCCCGAACGGGGATCTGCTGGCGGCGTTCGACAAGCGCCCGGTGCACGGCGATGCGCCTGCCCCGAACTCCCTGTGGCAGCGCCGATCCACGGATCGCGGCCGCACCTGGGGCGAGCCGACGGTGATCTCTGCGGGCAACGAGTCCGAGGCGCCCGGGGAGAAGACCGGCTTCTCGGACCCGTCCTACGTCGTGGATCAGGAGACCGGAACCCTGTTCTGCTTCTCCGTGTTCTCCAAGGACGTCGGCGTGTGGGACAGCGACTACGGCCACGACGACGAGGACCGCGGCGTGCTCAGCGCCGCCGTCGCCGTCAGCACGGATTCCGGGGAGACCTGGGAGCACCGGCTGATCACCGACGTGGTCAAGCCCGAGGACTGCCGGGCGACCTTCGCCTCCTCCGGCGCCGGCATCCAGCTGCGCTACGGCCCCCGCGCCGGCCGCCTCGTGCAGCAGTACGCCGGGTTCTTCCGCGGCGAGGGTGACGGAGATGCCGAGGTCGTCCAGGCGTACTCCGTCTATTCCGACGACCACGGCGAGACCTGGACGATGGGCACGCCCGTGGGCACGGCGATGGACGAGAACAAGGTCGTCGAGCTCTCCGACGGCACGCTCATGATGAACTCGCGGGAGAACGTGCGCACCGGGCATCGCTGGGTGGCGCTCAGCCACGACGGCGGCGAGACCTGGGAGGACCTGCACCGTGATCCGACGCTGGTGGATCCCGGGAACAACGCCCACATCACCCGCGCCTATCCCGACTCCCCGCAGGGCTCGCGGAAGTCGAAGATCCTGCTGTTCACCCACGCCGACCATGCCCCGAACGATCGGGAGAACGGCACGATCGAGGTCTCCGAGGACGACGGCGCGACCTGGAGCCGGAAGCGCGTCTTCCAGCCCGGTGCCTGCCAGTACTCGGTGCTCATCCCCAGCGGTCGCGGCGAGTTCGCGCTGCTGTACGAGGGCGAGGGCGAAGCGATCACCTTCGCCCGTCTCGACCTGGACTGGATCCTCTCGCGGTGATCTCCCTCGGCCACAGCCCCTCCCCGGTCCCTGAGGCGCCCCTGCCCCACTCCGTGCTCGCACGAGCCGGGGAGGGGCCCTGGCCCCGATACCGCATCGTGGGCCTCGCCCACCTCGGCGACGGGATCGTCCTCGCCGCCTTCGACGGCCGCGAGACCGGCCAGGACGTCCCCGATCCCACGGGTCTCGTGCAGCGTCGGTCCCTCGACGGCGGCCGCACCTGGGGCCCGTTCGAGAGCCTTCGGGAGGCGGACCGCGAGGGTCGCCAGTGGTTCTGCGACCCCAGCTATGTGGTCGATGCCGTCACCCGCGCGGTGCATGTGTTCCACACCCACGCCAAGGATCGCGGGGTGTGGGATGCGGCCGCCGGCACGGACGACTCGGACCGCAACGTGCTGGGCTCCGCGGTGAGCACGAGCACCGATCAGGGCCGTACCTGGACGCACCGCTCCGTCACCGCGGTCGCCTCCCCGCCGGAGCTGCTGCGCACCGCCTTCCCCACCTCCGGCGCCGGGCTGCAGCTGCGCCGCGGTCCTCATGCCGGGCGTCTCGTACAGCCCTACGCCGGCTGGTTCTGGGCCGACGGGGTCCCGAGCGATGACCAGGTGGTGCGCTCGTACTGCCTGGTCTCGGACGATCACGGTGCGACCTGGCAGCGGGGCGATCCGGTGGGCGAGGACACGGACGAGACCACGATCGCGGAGCTCTCCGACGGACGCGTGCTGCTGAACTCGCGCGACCATGCCCGCGGCGGTCATCGCCGGATTGCGGTCTCGGCGGACGGCGGCATGACCTGGGAGGACCTCGGCGTCGACGAGCAGTTCGTCGATCCCGGCAACAACGCCCAGCTGGCGCGCCGCTTCCCGGACGCGTCGCCTGAGGATCCGCGCGCGACAATGCTGCTGTTCAGCAACGCGTGGGACCGCTTCGCGCGGGTACGCGGCACCCTGCACAGCTCGGCCGACGACGGCGCGACCTGGCAGGAAGCACTCGTGTTCGAGCCCGGGCCGCTGGACTACTCGGTGGTCCAGGCACTGGACGACGACGCGATCGGGATCCTCTGGGAGATCGAGTCGCGCGAGATCCGCTTCGCCCGGATCGAGGCGGAGCAGCTGGACGGCTGAAGGCACGACGGCGAGGGCGAGGGCACGACGGCGAGGGCGGTGGCACCCCGGGATCGGGTGCCACCGCCCTCGCAGTGTCCATCCGGGCATCACGCCCGTCGGCGCCGTCCCTGCCGAGGGACGGCGCCGTTCTCGGTCAGCGGGCGTCGTCCTTGCCGCGTGCCGGGTTGTCGATCGTGAACTGCGGAGACGTGTAAGTCTCCCAGTGATCCGGGTTGGCCGGGTCGCCGAGGGGCCTGAGCACCCGCATCTGCAGCACGTAGTCGCCGTCCTTGACGGTCCGCACCCGCTCGTTCTTCAGGGTGTAGGTGCCGTCCCAGCCGTAGACCTCGGGCTCGGCGGAGCGACCGAGGTGATCCTCGGAGTCGATCAGACCGATGCTCGGGTTCACGACCCGCAGCTTCCCTGCCGGGTTGACCGAGTAGGCCTTCATCTCGAGCCGCTCGGCGGGGTAGGAGAACGCGTAGGCGAGGTACGGGATGTCCCCGTCCTGCATCGTGTACGTGCTCCCGCCCTCCGGGTCCAGCAGCACGCCGCCGTCGCCGTCGCTGACGCCGAGGGAGGGCAGGCCCATCCCCTGGTCGCTGAGGACGGGAAGCGCCTGGTAGTCACCGGAGAGGCCCGCGAAGGGAACCACGAGATCATCGTCGGCGCCGGTGAACGTCACCCAGCCGCCGTAGATGAGACCGTCCTCGCCGAAGTCCTCGCCGAGGGTCACCTCGACCTCCGAGGTGCCGCCGGCCGGGACGGTCACGCTCGACGCGGACGGCTCGGCGGTGCCCTCGGCCGTGTAGAACTCCGGATTCTCCGTCGGCGCGCCGGTGGCGACTCCGTGCTGGACGCCGATGTCGTAGGTCCTGTCGTCCTCGGAATCGTTGGTGACCTTCAGGGTGACCGTCTGCAGACCCTGCTCGCCCTCGCCGAGCGAGATCGAGGGGACCGAGATGCTGGTCGTGGTGTGCACGGCCTCGACCAGGTCGAGCAGGCCGGCGCCCTGCCGGTGGACCGGCTCGAGGTATCCCTGATCAGGCGCGAGAGACCAGGTCAGCGGATCCGCGGTGTTCATCATCGCGGTCTTCACGTCCTGCGGTGCGAGGTTGGGATGCGCCTGCAGGAGCAGCGCCGCGGCACCGGCGACGTGGGGAGCCGCCATCGACGTCCCCGACTTCGCGCCGTGCCCGCCCTGCTCGAGCGGGATGGTGGACCAGATCGAACCGCCCGGGGCGGCGATGTCCGGCTTGAGCTCCAGCTCGGCGGTGAGGCCGTAGGAGGAGAAGTCCGAGACGAGTCCGCCGGTCTCGTTCTCGACGACGGTGGTGCCCTCCTGCCAGGCCCAGGTGACGTCGCCCGCGGCGGCCGCCTCCTGGAGCGCGGTGCCGTCGGCCTGGGAGATCATGACCACGGGGATGGTGATCGCCGGGTCGCCCTCGACCGTGGGGTTCACCGTGCCGGGCGAGTTGTTGTACAGGATCACGGCGTCGTAGCCGGCGTCCTGGCCGGCGAGAGCCTTCTCGTAGAAGGAGCAGACGCCGCGCTCGACGAGCAGGGCCTGGCCGGCCCCGGCGGCGGGCGGGACCGCGTCGGCGGTGCAGCCCTGCCCGGCCTCGGTGCCCGGTTCGCCGGCGGAGATCAGCGCGAGCTCCCCCTCCGTGGGGGCGGCCGGGCCACCGGTGGCGGCGGCGTAGGCGCGATCGCCGTCGGCCGCGATGCCGAAGGGCGTGCGCATATGGGTGTTGTCGACCGAAGCGACGGTGATCGCGTCGGAGGCGACGCCGGGGGCGCCGCTCGAGAAGGTCCCGGCCGCGCCCTCGTTGCCGGCGGAGATGACCACGGTGACGCCGTTGGCGGTGAGGGAATCGGCCAGCTGCGCCGTGGGGTAGTCCTGCCAGGTCATGAAGCTCGCGCCGAGGGACATGTTCACCACGTCCGCGCCGTCGGTCAGCGCCTGCTCCATCGCCGCGAGGATCACATCGGTGCTGCTGGTGCCGTCGCAGCCGAAGATCCGGTAGGAGAGGAGGTCGACGTCGGGGGCGGCACCGATGACCTCGCCGTCCGCTCCGATGATGCCGGCCACGTGCGTGCCGTGGCCGCCGCAGTCGTCGGGGTAGGCATCGGGCACCGGGGGCTTCCCGGTCCGGGAGTCGTAGTCGTCGCCCACGTAGTCGTAACCCCCGACGACGCGATCGCCGGGGAAGTCGACCGTCTCGTCGTTCACGCCGGAGCCGCCGAGGTCGGGGTTGTTGTAGTCGATGCCGGAGTCGATCACGGCGACGGTGACGCCCTCACCGGTGAGGCCGTCCACCTCCTGCACCTGGTCCACACCGGTCATGGCGTTGCCGAACACGTCCTCCGGGCCGGCGTCCGCCGGCTCGGGCTCGGGCTGGGCCACCTCGAGCACCGGGTACACGGCCTCGACGCCGTCGACGGCGCGCAGCTTCGTCACGTCCGCATCGTCCATCGTCACCGCCATGCCGTTCCAGCCCTGGACGTAGGTCGCCTCGACCGTCAGCGGGATCGACGCATCGGCCGCACGGGTGCTGACCGTGTCCTGGGCGGAGACGTTCGCCGAGCGGCTGCCGCCGCGGAGCACGGGGTCGCCGGAGACCTCGACGAGCCACCGCCCCGGGATCGCGTCGGGCGAGGCATCGAGGACGTCGTTCGGCGTCGGGGCGGTCACGCCGAGGTCGGACGCGGAGCCGAGGGACTCGGGACCGCCGTCGGCGAGCGCCGGCGAGGCCACGAGGAGGCCTGCGACGAGGCTCGCGCCGGCAGCGGCCGCGAGCACTCCGCGCGGTCTGGGCAGGTGAGCGTGGGTGAGGGGCATCGAAGATTTCCTCCGGGGATGGGATGGGCGGTGCGCAGCGCATCATCGCGCCCGGTATCCCGGCGCGCACCAGCACCTGGCATCTCATCACGGCTGAGGCATCGGCGTGACCCCTATCACCGAAGTGATCGGACTGTGACAGTGCGCCTCGGGCCGCCGCACCGGCCGAGGGGCGGCCTGCGACGGATCCTGCAGTGCGATCTCCCGGGGATCCTGCGACCGATCACCGCCCGCGGAGGTGGTCCGGACGCTCCTCGTGCTCGCTCTCGTGGTGCAGGGTGATCTCCTGGAGCTCCGGCAGCTCGTAGTCCGGGCGGTCGAGGAGCTCGAGGGCCTCGTCCGTGCGCTCCTCCTCGTCCGCCACCATCACGCTGAGCATCCCGAGCCGACCCCCGTCGACCTGCAGCTCGAGCGAGAAGCGGAAGCCGTCCTCTTCGAAGCGGGCGGTGACCGGCCAGGTCTGATTCCGCGGCACGGCGAGACGCTCGGTCTGCTCGACGACGAGCGTCACGTCCCCGGGCCCGCTGTCGACCTCGACGATGCGGGCCGAGTCCAGCTGCGTGCGCAGCGCGGGGGCGCCGGGATGGTCGCCACCGTCGAGCGGAGGCTCGAGCAGCGCCGCGATCAGTGCTCTGACCTGCTCGGGCATCTCTGCCGGCTCCTGGTCGTCCTCGAACTGCCCGAGGTCGCCACCACGCTCGGTCCGCGCCGACGAAGGCACCAGGTACAGCGCCGCGGCGCCTGCCGCCCCGATCCCGGCCAGCAGCACCCGAGGTCGTGCCACCCCGAGACGGCGGAGCCCGTCCACGATCCTGCGATCCGCGTGCTCGGACAGGTCCATGAGACCCAGGGTGGCCCCTCCGGCGAGGAGTCCGTCGCGCGCCGGGTCGAGCAGCGCGCCCTCCTCGGTCGTGGTGTCGGCGACGAGCAGCCCGCTCACCACCGCCGTTCCCAGCCGGTAGGCGGCCCGGGTCCAGGGGCCGAGCCGACGGGGTTCGACGAGGCTGAGAGCCCCCACGGCGCCCGCCGCAGCGGTGAGTCGGAGCATTCGGCCAGCACAGTGCGAGGTCATGCGCGGATTCTATGGTCTGCACGGGGTTCGGCTGACGGGCGCTCACGAGGTGGCGGCGGATCCCTTGTCGGCACCTTTGATGTCCGCCCCGCACGCGCGTGCCCGATACCCTCGCCCCGTGACCCCCGACGCCGCTCCCCCGCCCGCGCGCCGCCGCGCCGCGGGGCCGCAGGGGACGACCGCGCCGCGGGGGAAGCGCGTGCCGCCAGGGGATGGGGCGCCGGAACGAGGCCGGGGAGCACGCACCCGCGCGATCATGCCGCCGCTGCTCGCCGTGCTCGCGACCCTCGCCTACGGGGTGCAGGGCACGCTGCAGTTCCGGAACCTCACGGCACGGTCATGGGACCTGGGGATCTTCACCCAGCTCGCACGCGCCTACGGGGAGCTGCGCGCGCCGATCGTCCCGATCAAGGGCGACGACGTGAACCTGCTCGGTGACCACTTCCATCCGATCCTGGCGCTGCTCGCCCCCGTGTGGTGGGTGTGGCCGTCGGGCGAGGCGCTGCTGTGGACCCAGGCGCTGCTGCTGGGGATCTCCGCGATCCCGCTGACCCGCCTCGCGATCGATCGTCTCGGTCCCGGGCTCGGCATCCTCGCGGGCGGGGCGTATGTGTTCTCCTTCGGGCTGCAGTCCGCCGCGTCCGTGCAGTTCCACGAGATAGCGTTCGCCGTGCCGCTGCTGGCGATGTCGCTGACGGCCCTGCTGCGCGGCCGGGTCCCCGCCGCGGTGCTGTGGGCCGCTCCCCTGGTGCTGGTCAAGGAGGACCTCGGCCTCACCGTCGCCCTGCTGGGAGTGATCATCGCGCTGCGGAACCGGGGCGACCGGGAGCATCGCCTGCTCGGATACGCCCTCGCCTGCTGGGGCGCGGGCTGGTTCATCCTGTCGACCTTCGTGATCCTGCCGGCGCTGAACACGGCCGGGCAGTACGACTACACCGGCAACCTCGGCTCGCCGCTGGATGTGTTCTGGCCGGGGGCGAAGTGGGGGACGGTGCTGATGCTGCTGCTCGCCGCCGGGGTCATCGGCGCCCGCTCGCCGCTGATCGCCCTCATGCTCCCCACGCTGGCCTGGCGCTTCACCGGCACCGTCGAGTTCTACTGGGGTTGGGGATGGCACTACGACGCCGTGCTCATGCCGATCGCCCTGGCCGCGCTGCTCGATGCCCTCGGTGACCGCCGCAGCGGCCGGGCCACCGCCTGGCTGCGGCGCGACGCCCCGGTCCCGGTGCGGCGCATCCGGGTCACCGCGGTCGCGGCCTCCGCGGTCGTCACGCTGATGCTGGGCGGGACGATGCCGGTGCTGGACGTCGTGCGGCCCGAGAGCTGGGAGCCGACCTGGCGGGCCCCGTACGCCGCCGCCGCGCTGAACGCCGTGCCCGATGGCGACGTGCTCGCCGTCGACATCACCCTCATGGCCCAGGCCGTGCCCGACCACGACGTGCAGTGGATCCACGGCCCCAACACCAGAGTCCCGGACTGCGTGCTCAGCGACGTCTACGCGTTCTCCTGGGCCGATCAACCGCCCGCGGACATCGCCGACTGGTCGCAGGAGACCTGGGGGAACGCCTTCGAGACCGTCTACGACGACGGCGGGTTCAGCGTGGCGTGTCGGGTGTAGCGCTGCCACGCATCAAGAGGTCGGCCGCCGCGTTCGGTGCACGGTGACGAACGGAGTCCATGGGCTCGCCGTCCGTTCCCGCACCCGGGCACGAGTATTCGATCGCCACCGAGTCGGTGCCCGCATACGCTCGGATCCTGGAGCCGACGCAAGCTCCCTGAGCCCGAAGCACGTCCCCCCGAACGGAGAACCTGTGGCCGACGAATTCGTCTCGGTGACCTCGAAGAGCGTGTCGCGCGATCGGCGGGACTGGTCGGCCACCGTGCATCGGCTGCTCTCCCATCTCGCCGGCGCGGGACTCGACGGCCTGCCGATCCCGCTCGCAGAGCAGTCGCCCGAGCTGGACGAGGTCAGCTATGTGGAGGGCGCCACGGCGATCGATGTGGTGCTGAGCCGCGCTCAGGTCGAATCCTTCGGCCGCCTGCTGCGCTCGCTCCATGACGCCGGCGCAGACTTCGACGCTCGGCCCACCGATGTATGGCAGCCGTTCGAGTTCCGGGCATCCGCCCCGGACCCGTTCAGCGAGAGCACCTTCCTCTCCGAGATCGTGATCGGGCACGGAGACACCGGGCCCTGGAACGTCCTGGTGACCTCGGCGGAGTCCGTGTCCTTGATCGACTGGGAGTTCGCGGGGCCGATCGTGCGACTCGACGAGATCGCCGCCACCTCCTGGCTGGCCCTGCGATTCCACGATCCCGAGGTCGACGCGGTCGCTCCGCTGACGAACCTCGAGGAGAAGGTCGAGCTGCTGTCCGCCTTCCTCGACGGCTACAGGCTCGATCGCACGCTCTGGCCCGCCGTCGTGCGAGGCATGAGCGACTACGCGATCCGCGATACGGCGTACGAGGCCATACGCCTGAGCATCTCGGCGAACGATGCCCCGGCGGATGATGCCCCGGCGGACGATTCTGCGCAGTGGCGGCTGGCCTGGCGTTCACGCAGCGCCGCATGGATCATCCGGCACCGTGCCGAGATCCTTCATCTGCTGGGGGTCTGACGGCCCCTGGCCGCAGCGCCCTGTGTCGAGCTGACCTCAGCCGCAGCCGTCGCTTCGACTGGCGGTGCTCGATCAGGTCGCCGAGGTGGAGGAGCTATCGGTTGCGGTGGGTTGATCCGAATCGGGCGGGCTGGAGGTCGTCGGCCCCTCGATGGGCGTTGTCTGTTCGGGGTCGTCCGTCGCCGTCGTCGAATCGGTCGGCGAATCTGTCGTCGGTTCCGTGGGCGGATCAGTCGCCGGATCGGTGGTCGGGTCTGTCGCAGGATCCGTGGTCGGCTCCGTCGTCGGGTCAGTGGTCGGGTCGGTCGGGCCGGGTGTCGAGCCGCCGCCGCTGCCCTCATCTCCGTCGTCCTCACCGCCGGAGCCGCCGCTCGGAGGCGAGTCCTGGTGGTCGGTCGGTGGAGCAGGGTCGACGGGACCGGGGTCGACAGGAGCGGAATCTTCCGTCAGCTCCTGCGTTGTGGGCTCGTCCGCAGTAGGTTTCTCCGACGTCGGGTCCGGGTCTTCGTCATCCGGCGCCTCGGACGTCGGCTGCTCCGTCTCCGGGGCCGGCGAGTCCGACTCGGAGGTCGGCTCAGCGGTCGTCGGCTCAGCGGTCGTCGTCTCGGGGGTGACCGTCTCGGGCGTCTCCGTCGGGGCGCTGTCGGCGCCGCCGCCGTCGGACGCCATGACCGCGTGGACACTGGTCGCGTTGCTCTGCCCGTCCCCGGCGAGCGCGGCCAGCGGCCCGACACCGGCGATCCCGAACCCGGTGAAGGCAGCTACGGCGGCGACGCTCGCAGCGGCCAGGGCGATCGACACCCGAGGCGTCGAGGCCTGCGGTTCCGTGCTGCGCACGCCCGTCACCCGTCGACGCATGATTCCCCCTGTGCAGATCCGCAGTGCAGCGCACCAATGCCGTGCATCTGTGCAGTCACGATCGGTCGCGCTCCCCTGCTCGCGACCGGCCTCCAGGATATGCGCCCCCAGGGTCGATCGGCAGGCCGTCCGACAGGAATCCTTCGCTGCCAGGGCATCCCTCCCGAGTGCCGGGCTGGGCCGAGCCGAGCCGAGCCGAGCCGGGCCTGACAGCCCGGACGAGGAACGCTCAGTCGAGCTTCACGTGCCGAGTGCGGCGGGACCGGGGGTCCACCTGGGCCTGCTCCCGCTTCGCCCGGGCGGACTCCACACGGATCCGCCACGGGGAGTACCGTTCCGCGGCCAGTGCGATCTGGAGGCCGCGGGAGAGCGCCTGATCCGTCGGGGTCGCCGGAAGCGCCGCGAGCTCGTGCGCGTGCTCCGGCAGCAGATGAGCCGCCCCGCAGGCGCTCCAGCGGGCCGCGACCTGCGTGATCTGGCTGCGGGTGTCGAGCATCGAGTGGCCGGCCCCGGGGACCTCGAGCAGTCGCGCCCCGGGGATCCGTGCCGTGAGCTCCCGGGCGATCCGCGGCGGGGAGATGAGGTCCTGCGACCCGGTGATCACCAGGGTGGGGGCGGTGATCGCCGGGGCGAGCGCATGCAGATCGAGCACTTCGCCGGTGAACGGCGGCACCGTACGGGACTTCTCGCCGGAGATGACCAGCGGATCCAACGGCCCGCCATCGGCATGGTGCCCCACCCCTAGCTCGGTGTGAAGGATGCGCGCGGTCAGGTCGTACTCCATGACGTACGGCGTGGACTGCAGCCAGTCCCGGTTCAGCACCTGCCGCACGCTGTTCCAGGTGAGCTGGCCGCGACCCACCGCGAGCAGGTCCACGAGGTCGCGCACGGCCGTCGGTCCGCCGTGCTCGTGCACGGCCAGCACCACCGGGCCCGCCCGATGACCGTCCACGACGCCCTCCGCCACGAGCCGGCGCAGCGTCGACGCGGTCGTCGAGGTGGCCGGCACGGTGCCATCCCAGTACATCGCCCGCAGCGTCTCCTGCGCGATCCTCTCGTCGTCCGCGCTGGTCAGCGGGGAGTCCAGGACGAGGGAATGCACTCGTTCGGGGTGCAGCACGGCGAACGCCTGGGCCAGGTAGGCGCCGTAGCCCACGCCGTACAGCGCGACCTGCGGGGCCCGGGCGTGGTCCAGCACCGCGAGCAGGTCACCGAGCACCTCGCGCAGGGTCATGGCATGGGGCGGGAGGTCATGGCCCTCCGCGTCGAGGCGCGAGAGGCCCACGCCCCGATGCTCCATCATGAGCACGTCGAGTCCGCGCCCGGCGAGGCCGCGACGAAAGACGTCATAGGGCAGCACCGAGGCCCGGTCCGGCCCGTCGGGCAGCAGCAGCACGGGCACGTCCGGTCGTGCCGCCGACGGCCGCGGGGCACCGGCCGATGCGCCGTCGGACGCACCGTTGGACGCACCGACCGTCTCACCGGCCGCCGCCCTCCGTCGCCGCGAGATGCGACGGGGGACGGTCCGCGCATAGCGCAGCGGGAACAGGCGGTCGTCGTCGGACGAGATCTCGCGGTAGACCGTCATCAGGTCGTTGCGGATCTGCAGCAGATCGTCCTGCGCCGGACGATCGAAGAGGTCGCTGGAGCGCACGCCGGGGAGCTTCACGAGCCGATCGTGCTCCACAGGAAGGTGTACAGCAGGGCGTTCATCCGAGCCGCCTGCTCGTTGGTGGCCGCGCCGCCGTGCCCGCCCTCGGTGTTCTCCCACGAGCGCACATCCGCCCCGAGGGACTCCATCGCGGCCGCGAACTTGCGGGCGTGGCCGGGATGGACCCGGTCATCGCGCGTGGAGGTGAGCAGGAACGTCGGCGGGTACTGCCGCTCCGGATCCTCGCGCAGCAGGTGGTACGGGCTGAAGGTGCGGATGTACTCCCAGTCCTCGGTGTCCGGGTCACCGTACTCGGCCATCCAGGAGTAGCCGGCGAGCAGATGGTTGTAGCGCTTCATGTCCAGCAGCGGCACCTGGATGATGACCGCACCGAACAGCTCAGGGTACTGGGCGACCATGTTCCCGGTGAGCAGGCCGCCGTTGGAGCCGCCGCGCACCGCGAGATGGTCCCGGTCGGTGACGCCGCGCTCCACGAGGTCCCGCCCCACCGAGGCGAAGTCCTCGTACGCACGATGCCGGTTCTCCTTGAGCGCCGCCTGGTGCCAGCGCGGCCCGTACTCGCCGCCGCCGCGGATGTTCGCCAGCACGTAGGTGCCGCCGCGCTCCAGCCAGGCCTTGCCGATCGCCCCGAGGTAGCTCGGCGTCAGGGAGATCTCGAAGCCGCCGTACCCGTACAGCAGGGTCGGCGAGGGCTGCTCGGATTCCACGGCGTCGGTGCTCGAGATCTCGAAGTACGGGATCCGGGTGCCGTCATCGCTCGTCGCGAAGTGCTGGCTGACCTCCAGGCCCGTGGTGTCGAAGCGGGCCGGCGTCGACTTGATGATCTCGAGCTCGCTGGGCTCGCCACCCTCGGCGACCTCCGAGAGGTCACCCAGATGCAGCGTCGTGGGCTCGATGAAGCCGGTCACGGTCACCCAGATCCGATCATCGACGTCCGAGTCCACGGCCGCGACCCCGATCGAGCCCTGCAGCTCGGGGTAGAGGTCCCGGCTCACCCAGGCGCCGTCCTCGTCGCGGGTGTGGACCTCCAGGCGGTGCACGACGTCCTCGAGGATGGTCAGCACCACCGCGGACTTCGTGATGGTCATCCCCTCCAGCGAGGTGCTCTCGGTGGGCTCGAACAGCACGTGCAGCTCGGGCTCGCCGCGCTGGAAGCTGTCGAAGTCGCCGACGACGAGCGACCCCGAGAGGTACGTCGTCCCGTCGAACTCCCAGTCGCTGCGCGGGGCGAAGATGCCCAGGTCGCGATGCGCGGTGGCGTCGAGGTCGTGGGGCACATCGAGGGTGGTGAGCGCCGGCGGCTCCTGGGCGCGGTCCACGAGATGGACCGTGTTGTCGTAGAAGGCGTGCGCCTCGATCACCCAGTCGCGCTCCCAGCCGGGGGTGGAGTCGTGGGCGGCGAACACGGCCATGTCGTTCTCGGCGACCTCGTGCACCAGGAGCGCCTCGTCCAGCGGGGTGCCGCGGCTCCACAGGCGGGCCTGGCGCGCGTAGCCCGAGCTGGTCAGTGTGCCCTCTCCGAAGTCGGTCGACGCCCAGACCGTGTCCACGTCGATCCAGCCCAGGCTCCCCTTGGCCTCGGGGCGGTAGAACCCTCCCTCGGCCTCGGGCACGAAGGAGAGGGTCTCGAGGTCGAACTCGCGGGTGACGTCGGCGTCGGAGCCGCCGTGGGAGAGGTCGATCAGCGCGTGCCGGTAGGGCTCGCCGTCCTCGAGGCCGACGGGGCGCAGCAGGCTCGCGCCGTGCCACACCCAGTCCTCGCCCTCGGCCTCGTTGAGCGCATCGACGTCCAGCAGGATCTCCCAGTCGGGGGCGTCCGTGCGGTACGACTCCAGCGTGGTGCGGCGCCACAGCCCGCGCTCGTGCTCGCCGTCGGTCCAGAAGTTGTAGAGGTGCTCACCGCGCAGCACCACGCCCGGGATCCGGTCCGTCGCGTCGAGGATCTCGAGGATCTCGCGCTGCAGGGTCTGCGCGAGCGGTGCGTCGTCGGCGGCGTCGGATCCGACGGGATCCCGCACCGCGTCGAGCTCGGACTCCGCGGCGGCGTTGTGCTCACGCACCCAGGCCAGGGCCTTCTCCCCGGTCACGTCCTCGAGCCACTCGTGAGGGTCGGTCGAGCCGTCGGGGGCGGGGAGCTGGGCGGCGTTCGTGCTCTGCGAGGCGGCGGGTGTGCTCTGCGAGGCGGCGTCGGTCATCGGGTCTCCTTCAGGAGGTCGTCAGGGGAGGACAGGAAGTCTGTGAGGATCCGGCTCCAGGCGGATTTCCAGGCGTCGCGCGCGGCCTCGGTCTCGAGGCCCTTGTGCCCGATGCCCAGCGTGCTGCGCGGCCCGGTCGCGTTCGCCCCGGTCGAGGCAGTCGTGGTCGACGTGGTCGTGGCCGAGGTGGTCGTGGTCGACGTGGTCGTGGCCGGGCTGCTCTTCGCCGTGATGTTCACGGAGGCCCGGCTCCCGTCGGTCACCCCGGCGCGCCAATAGCGCCAGGTCGCGGTGTCGCTGAGGCGGGGGTCCTCGAGACCCAGCTGCTCGCGCCGCGCGGGCGTCATGAAACGCGACCAGCGCTCCCGCACCGCGTCAGGGTCCCCGGGGACGGTCCGGGAGGCGGAGACGGAGAAGTCGCCGTCGCCGCTCTGCCCCACCACCCGCCGACCGATGACCTGCTCGTACGCCACCGTGACGCCCTGTGCCCACCACTCGGTGATGTCCCAGCGCTCGGGCAGCAGGCGGGCGATGGCGGCGTGGTCGAGATCGGGACCACCGGCCTCGGCGATCCGCTGCACCCAGGTCTCCAGCGCGGTGCCGGTCCCGGCCTCGATCGAGGCAGCCCGGGGGTGGTCCCGGGGCGACGTCTCGGTGTTCATGGGGCCACCCTACGGGGCGTCCGGTGCGCCACATCACAGCACTCTGAGTGACGGTCCGACATGGAACACTGGCGCCATGCGACGACGTCATCTCCTGGCTCTTGCCCCCACGGCCGCGCTCGCCGCCTGCACCGCGCCCGGCGGGGACTCCGGGACCGATCCGGCGACGGACGGGTCCAACGATTCCGGCGGCTCCTCGGACGACGGGACGGGCTCGTCCGCGGGGAAGGATCCCTCCGACGACCCGACGACGGACCCCACCCCGGAGCCGACGGCCGCCGAGCTGCTGCTGGAGGAGCTGGAGCCGCGCGAGCTGGCCGGGCAGCTGGTCATGGTCGGCATCCCGGCCGGCACCGAGATCCCCCGGGACGTGCTCGAAGAGCACCATGCCGGCGGGATCTTCCTGCTGCAGGTGTGGGAGAGCGCCGACGAGGTCGATGCCACGGTGGCCGCCGCCCAGGAGGGCTCGCGCTCCGACCTGCCCCCGCTGATCGCCGTCGACCAGGAGGGCGGGCAGGTGAGGATGCTGCGCGGGGACGCCGCCCGCAAGACCCCGTCGGCCGAGACCCTCGGGCGGGACGGCACGGACGCCGTCGCCGAGGCGTACACGAGCATCGGCGAGGATCTCGCCGCACGCGGCATCCAGGTGGCCTTCTCCCCCGTCGCCGACGTCGTGGACCCCGCGCTGGGTGACGACAACGCGCCCGTCGGCGCGCTGGGCCGCGGCTTCGGCACGGATCCCGAGCAGGTCGGCGAGTGCGTGGCCGCCGCGGTCGAGGCGCTCGACGGCCAGGGGGTCGCAGCGACCCTCAAGCACTTCCCGGGCCTGGGCCGGGTCCGCGAGAACACCGACTTCTCGGCGGAAGGCATCGAGGACCCCGTCACCGGACCCGACGACCCGTTCCTGGACTCCTTCACCGCCGGGATCGACGCCGGCGCGCAGCTGGTGATGATGTCCTCGGCGATCTACCCGCAGCTCGAGGAGGGTGTGCCCGCGATGTTCTCGCGCGCCGCGATCCAGGACCTGCTGCGCGACCAGCTCGGCTTCACCGGACTCGTGGTCACGGACGACATCGGGGCCGCGAAGGCCGTCGCCGACGTCCCCGTCGCCGAACGGGCCACGCGCCCGCTCGCCGCCGGCGGAGACGTGGTGATCACGGCCGATGCCTCGCTCACCGGTCAGCTGGTCGACGCGCTCGAGGAGTGGGCTGCGGAGGACCCCGCGAACAAGGAACGCGTCAAGGAGTCCGCCCTGCGGGTCCTCACCCTCAAGGAGCAGCTCGGGCTGCTCACGAGCTGACGATCACGCCTTGTCGAGTGTGATCAGGTGGTTCAGCGGGCTGTAGCCGGTACCGCCGTGGCGGGAGACCTTCCAGCCCTGCGCGTTCTCGATGGCGCTCGCGAGGAACTCCCGGGCCGAGGCCACGATCGTCACGAGGTCGTCCTGGCTGCCGGCGTCACCGATCTCCCCGAGCTCCCCGGCACGGCTGAACTCCTCGATCCGGGCGAGCTGCGCCGTGATCGCGGCGGAGAGGGTCGACCCGGCGCCGCGCACGAACCGTCCGGACACGCGCTCGGCTCGCAGCAGATCGGTGCCACCGGGATGGACGAGGACGTCGACCGCGTCGTCGTGCTCCAGGCGTCCGCCGGTGACCAGCACGGCCTGCGGTCCCAGCGCCTTCAGAGCCAGCGCCTGCTCCCGCATCTCGTCGATCGAGGTGGCCACCGGCCTGCCCAGCAGCTGGGCCGCCTCGGCCATGTTCGGGGTGAGCACGTCGACCAGCGGCACCAAGGACTCACGCAGCGCCGTCGCACCCTCCGCGGAGATCAGCGCCGAGCCGTCGCTGCCCACCATCACGGGGTCCAGGACGAGACGGCCCAGCGCACCGCGGTGCTCCCGCACCGCGGTCGCGACGGACTCGACGACGGCCGCACTGCCCAGGGCGCCGATCTTGGTGGCGTCCAGCAGGAGGTCCGTGGCGACGGCGTCGATCTGGCTGCGCACCACCTCACCGGGCAGGTAGTGGATGCCCTGGAGCCCCTGCGAGTTCACCGTGGAGACCATGGTGACGGCGCTCGCCCCATAGGCGCCGAGCGCCGTGAAGGTCTTCAGATCCGCCTGGAGGCCGGAGGCCCCATCGGAATCGGAGCTGGCGATCGTCAGGACGAGGGGTGGGCGCATGCGGACTCCATCTATCGGTGCCGGGACCGGAGCGAGGTCTCCGTCGGCCAGTGCCCGGAGAGTATCAACCGCACCTGCTCCCGGTGACCGGGACCTGCTGGTGGCCCCGCCGGTCGTGACGCTGGGCCCCGGCTGGCCGTGACGCTGTTCCTCCGGCTGGTCATGACACCGTCCATCCCGCTGGTCGTCCCTGTGCTGGAGGGGCGGGCGTCGCATGCGAGAATCACCCGGGGACACGGGGTCCTCTTCAGGGATCCCTCGACGGGGCAGGGGCCCTCCGCGCCGGGGAGGTGGCGATGACTCAGGATCCGCACAGCGGCGATCAGCGAACACCGAGCTCCGGCCTGCCCGACTTCAGCGATCACGATCCGCATGCCCTGTCCGGGTCTGGGCCCGCCGAGAACGGCGTGACCCTGGGCGAACCCGGCGAACGGGCCCGCCACCGGACCCTGACCACCGTGCTGGCCGTCGTCGGCTCCGGTGTCGTGCTGCTCGCCGTGGTCGCTCTCGTGCTCTCGCAGACGGTGCTCCGCTCCGTGCTCGAGGAGCACGATCCCACCGCCTTCAAGACCGGCGAGCGGACCGGCAGCGGCCAGTCGGAGTACGTGCCCGATCCCGAGGATCCCGACCTCGCGCCTCCCCCGCCGATCTTCACGGAGAAGCCGACCACGGACTGCACCTTCCCGAGCGACCCCGGCACGCCCCCGCCCGCCGACCCCGGCACGATCCGCGGCGGCGATCTCCAGTACACGATTCCCGACACCTGGGACTACCCGTGGGGCTCGAGCGCTCTCCCCTACATGTCCGAGGTCAATGCCCAGGGACGCCAGGTCGAGGACTCCTGGTTCAGCGTCGTGAACCTCGGTCGTGTGGTCTGGCCGAAGGAGGAGGGCGGCTATCCCGGACTGGAGAAGGCCGCGGTCGCGATCTTCCAGTGCTATGCGACCACGTCCGGGGTCGTCGCCTATTTCGGGGATCACCCGAAGGTCACCGACTACCGGTCCGAGGTCATCACGGTCGACGGCCATCAGGCGTGGATCGTGCAGGCCACCTACTACTTCGAGGACCCCGAGATCCTCGCGACCACGAACTCCTCGGTGGTGACCGCCATCGTGGTCGAAGGACCTGACGGGCCCAGCGCCCTGGCCAGCGACGTCGCCGCCGACCAGCCCGAGCACGTGCAGGAGCTCGAGGACATCATCGCGAGCCTCGAGGTCGTCGGATGACGACCCGTCGGGCCGGCGGAGGTCGCGGCAACGCCCTGCTGCTCGGCGGGCTCGCCTTCTCCCTCGTCTTCCTGCTCATCGTCGGCGCCACCGTGGCCTACCTGGTGCTGCGGCACGGTCCGAGCAGCGGTCCCGACGGGCAGAGCGCCTCCTCCAGCGCCTCCGCGACCTCGACGGACTCCGAGCCGCCCACCCCGACGGACGTCGTCGAGGAGCGCTGCTACGCCCCCGAGTACGAGCGGACCTCGACCAATCCCTCGGGGAAGCTGCGCGGCGGAGGCCTCCAGTTCATCCCCCCGGCCGTGTTCGACGGGCGCAAGAGCGAAGGGCCCGCGTTCTTCCTGAACGACACCCAGGTCGCGTCCGCGCTGGTCGAGGAGGGGTGGATCTCGACGATCACGGTCGGATCGGTCGACTGGCAGTCCGGGGTCGAGTACCCGGGCAACGAGATCGCCTCCCAGAAGATCGCGAAGTGCTTCTTCACCAACGGCGACTGGGGGGACAACCGTGCCCGCGAGCGCACCTGGGACGAGGAGACCACCACCCCGGTGACCATCGCCGGGATGCCCGGCTACACCACGCGGGCCGTCGTGAACTTCGGCTCCGATGACCTCAAGACGACCGACGCCACCGAGATCGTCGTGGTAGTGCTCGAGACCGAGCAGGGCCCCAGCGCCCTCGCCCTCGAGACCGCCATCGGGGTCACCGACCACGAGGAGGCGGCCGATGCCGCCCTGGAGTCCCTCACCGGGCTGGGCAGCTGACCGCCTCCGCTCCCCCGCTCAGAGCACTCCGGCTCGGAGTTGCCCTGCTCGGAGCTCTTCTGCTCAGACCACCGCCGAGGCGAGCCGGCAGAGGTTGTCCAGCAGCCGCATCGGCACGGGCCGCTGCTCCCATTCCTCGAGCGTCAGCTGCCGGCTGCGCGAACGGTAGACGTCCTCCACGTCGTACACCTTCTGGATGAAGTCGGAGCCGCCGACCATCATCGAGCTCTCCATGTCCAGCAGGAACGAGCGGATGTCCATGTTGGAAGAGCCGATCACGCTCACCGAGTCGTCGATGGTGACGTGCTTGGCGTGCAGGATCGTCGGCGCCCGGTAGAGCCATATCTTCACCCCGGCCGCGAGGAGCTCGGAGTAGTAGGAGCGCTGGGCGTGGAAGACCAGGAACTGGTCGCCGATCTCGGAGACGAACAGCTCGACCTCGACGCCGCGGCGCGCCGCGGTCACGATCGCCGCGAGCATCGACTCGTCCGGGACGAAGTAGGGGCTGACCGCGCTGATGCGTCGGTCCGCCGAGTAGAACAGCTGGTTGAACAGGGCGAGGTTGTTCTCGAACACGAAGCCCGGACCGCTCGGGACCAGCTGGCATTCGTAGGTGCCGGAGGTGTCGACCGGGGCCTGGACCAGATCGGCCTCGGTGAGCATCTCGGTGGACTCGTAGTACCAGTCCGTCGCGAACAGCAGGTTCATCTCCGAGACGATGGGTCCGCGGAAGCGGGCCATCGTCTCCTGCCAGTGCAGACCCCGACGGATGTTGGCGCGCTTGTTGTAGTGCGGGGCGATGATGTTCTGGCTTCCCATCCACCCGATCTGGCCGTCGACCATGAGCAGCTTGCGGTGGTTGCGCAGGTCGGGCCGCTGGAAGGCTCCGTCGCGGAAGGGTTTGACCGGCATCATCGGGTAGTGCTCGATGCCGTGGGCGTCGAGGTGGCGACGCATCGCCCGATAGACCGAGCCGTGGGTGAGCGAGGCCCAGTGGTCGTACAGCACCCGGACCTTCACGCCACGAGCGGCGGACTCCGCGAGGGCATCGAAGAAGTCCTGGGTGGTCGTATCCAGAGCCATCGCGAAGAACAGGACGTGCACTTCGCTCTCGGCGGCGCGGATGTCCTCGGCCATGCGGGACAGCGAGGTGTCGTAGTCGATCTCGAGATCCGCGGAGTTGTTCCCGGTGAGCGGGAACGCGCCGAGCTCGCGGTTCAGGTTCACCGCGGACTGCAGCCAGCTCGGCGAATCGGCATCGAGCTCGCTGTCGGGGATGTCGTGCGCCCGCACATGCATCAGACGGTTGATGATCTTCTGCTTCTCTCGTCGCTTCCGCGGCAGCTGCGCCTTGCCCAGCAGCTGGTACTGCGGGATGCCGAGGAGCGGGAAGATCATGATCGCCATCAGCCAGGCGAGGGCTGATCCGGGCCGACGGTTCCGCGGGACCACCACGAGGCCGAGGATCCGCAGGATCACGTCGATCGCCAGAAAGATGTACGTGATGACGACGACGCCGTGGTCGAGCACCCACTGCCACAGCTCGGCCATCGGGAACACCTCTCTGTCGGGAACGGAACGGCGGGCCCCCGAGGAGGGGACCCGCCGTTCCAGCATACGGGCGGCGCACGGAGCGCTCGCCGATCGACGCTGTCAGTCGCCGCGGAGGATCGCGAGGATCCGCAGGATCTCGACGTACAGCCACACCATGGTGGCGGCGAGCCCGAAGGCGCAGCGCCAGGCGTAGTTGCGCGGCGCGCCCGAGTTCGCGGCGCGCTGGACGTCCTCGAAGTCCATCACGAGGCAGTACGAGGCCATCACGACGGCGAGGCCGCCGATGATCAGGCCGATCAGCCCGTTGCGCAGGCTCTGCCCGGTCATGAGCAGGTACCCGATGTTCACGACGCCGAAGATCAGGTAGGCGACCATCGCCACGGAGACGATCTTGGTGAGCTTCGGGGAGGTGCGCAGGATGCCCATCCGGAACAGCACCAGGACGGTGCCGGCCACGGCGAGCGTGCCGAGCACGGCCTGCAGGGCGATGCCCGGGTAGGCGAGCTCCATGATGCCGCTGATGCCGCCGAGGAGCAGACCCTCGAACACGGCGTAGGCGAGCACCGCGATCGCCGAGGGCTGCTTCTTGAAGATGTTGATCATCGCGGTGACCAGGCCACCGATGAGGCCGACGACCAGGGCGGCCCCGGCGATCAGGGTGCCCAGCTGCTGACCCTCGGGGCCGGCGACGGCGCCGAGCACCGCCGGGGCGATCCCGACGGCGAAGCCGACGACGACGATGAGGCCCAGGGTCGCGGTGATCGCGTTCAGGGCGTCGCGCATCGTCATGCGGCCGGTGTCGTGGCCGGTCGCGGCCGGCCTGCTGTACATGGCCTCGAGGTTGTCGGGGCTCTGCTGGTCGAAGCCCTGGGACCATTGGGTCCCCGGGGCCGGGCCGCTCTGCGACTGACCGAACTGGGGGGCGCTGTAGTTCTGCCCCTGCACGGCCTGGTCACGGCCGAACACGATGTTGTGGCGTGCCATGGCGCTCCTCACGAGAGAGATGGTGGGCCGACGTCAGGGACGGAGGGCACCGTTCCCTGGCGCGCCGACTCCCTTACTGTATCGGCGTTTCCCGTGCCTGGGCTGGAAGCCCGCTCCGCCCTCAGCGAGATGTGCCCCCGCGGGAAGTGCACCTCAGCGGGAGGTGCCCCTCAGCGGGCGGCGGCGAGCGCCTGGTCGAGGTCCTCGAGGAGATCGGCCACGTCCTCGATGCCGACGGACAGCCGCAGCAGCTCGTCGGAGATGCCTGCGTTCTCCCGGGCCTGCGGCGTCATGGCCTCGTGGGTCATGGTCGCCGGGCGGCAGATCAACGACTCCACCCCGCCGAGGCTCACGGCATAGCCGGGATAGCGCAGGGCGCGCAGGAAAGCGACGCGGTCCAGCGCGGGGGCGAGCTCGAAGGAGAGCACCGCGCCGGTGCCGGTGGCCTGCCCGGCATGGATGCGGGCCTCGTCCTCGCTGTGGGAGCCGGGGTACCAGACCTGGGCGATGTCGTGGTGGGCCCGCAGATGGTCCACGATCGCGACGGCGTTGGCCTGCTGGCGCTCCAGACGCAGCGGGAGGGTCTTGATGCCCTGGATCAGGCGGAAGGAATCCCCCGGGGAGAGCACCCCGCCCTGCGCCTTCTGGGCCAGGGCGTAGGCCTCGGCGAGGCTCTCGTCGTTCGTGGTGATCGCGCCGGCCAGGAGGTCGGAGTGCCCGGCGAGGTACTTCGTGGCGGATTGGACGACGACGTCGGCCCCGAGCTCGAGCGGGCGCTGCAGCACGGGCGTCATGAAGGTGTTGTCGACGATCACGATCGCCCCGTGGCTGTGGGCGAGCTCGGTGAGGCGGCGCAGGTCGGTGATCCGCAGCGTCGGGTTCGCCGGGGTCTCCATGAAGATCGCCCTGGTGGCGGGGGTGAAGTCCTCGTCGGTGAGCGCGTCGAGGTCGTCCACGAACTTCCCGGTGATGCCGCGGCCCGGGAGCACGAGGTCCACGAAGCGATAGGTGCCGCCGTAGACGCTCGCCGGCAGGATCACCTCGTCACCCACCTCGAGGGTGGACAGCGCGGCGGCCGTGGCGGCCATGCCGGAGGCGAAGGCGAAGCCGTGGGCGGCGCCGTCGAGCGTGGCCAGCACGGTCTCGAGCTGGGCCCGGGTGGGGTTGGCGCCGCGCTGGTAGGCGTAGCTGCCGTCCTCGCGGCCCGGGTCGAGCTCGAACGTCGAGGCGAGGTGGATCGGCGGGACCACGGCACCGTGCTCATGGTGCCGGAGGGTCTGCACGGCGGCGGTCTGGATATGCACGGGGCCTCCACGGTCTCTGCGTCACGGTGTCTGCGTCGGTCCGGGAACCCCGGCGCGGGATGGCCCGGGCGCCGCCGGACGGCGCTCCTCCACTGTAGGCACGCGGGGGTCCCGCGCCGGGAGCCGGATGACCGAGTATGACGAGCTCCGGGGCGGACGTCGGGGCGCAGATCGGCCGACCGGATGCGCAGGGGCCCGGCCCTCCCGAGGGAGTGGCCGGGCCCGGTCGAGTGGTGGTGGTTCTCAGACGGAGACGGGCTCGACGACGGGGAGCGAGCCGGTCATGGTGTCCTCGTGCTGGCTGAGGACCTCGAGGGTCCGGCGGGCGCGCACCCGCAGGCCCACCAGGGTCCCGACCACGAGGGTGAAGCCGACGCACGCGAGCGCGATCGCGACGACCATCGGTGCCTCGTAGCCGAAGCCGGCGGCGATCACCGCGCCGCCGAGGGAGGCGCCGAGGGCGTTGGCGACGTTGAAGGCGGCGTGGTTCAGCGAGGCGCCGAGCACCTCGGAGCGGTGTGCCACGCGGATCAGCCAGGTCTGCATCGCCGGGTTGAGGGACGCGTTCGCGGCGTTGACGAGGAAGAACCCGACCAGCAGGGCGACCAGCGAGGTGTGCGCGACCAGGAACAGGCCCACGAGTGCGGCGATGTAGATCGGGAAGCCGATCATGAGGGTCCGGTTCAGGGAGCGGTCGGTGGCGGCACCGCCGACGAGGTTGCCGACGGTCATGCCGAGCCCGGCGGCGGCGAGCACCCACGGGACGGCGGTCGCCGGGGCGCCGGTGACCTTGGTGGTGATGTCGGCGACGTAGCTGAACACGGCGAACCCACCGGCGAAACCCACCGCGGCGATGCCCATGATGATCCACAGCTGCAGCCGCTTCAGTGCCACGACCTCCTCGACCATGCGCCGGCCGACGACCTTCGGCTCATGGGGGATGGTGCGCTTCAGGGCCACCACGGTGGTCACGAAGACCAGGGTGATCAGGAGGTAGACCGCGCGCCAGCCGGCGACCTGGCCCACGGCGGTCAGCACGGGCACGCCGAGCAGGTTCGCGACCGTGAGGCCCGACAGGGCGAGGGCGACGCCCTTGCCCTGATTGCCGGGACCCATGAGGGAGGCGGCCAGGAGGGAGGCGACCCCGAAGTAGGCGCCGTGCGGGATGCCTGCGACGAAGCGGGCGAGCACGGTCAGCTCGAACGTGGGCATGACCGCCGAGAGCACGGCGCCGGCGGCGAGCGCGGCGGCGAGCGCGATGATCATCGAGGAGCGGCTCCAGCGCACGGAGAGCACGGCGAGGATCGGGGCGCCGACCACGACGCCCAGGGCGTAGGCGGAGATCGCGATGCCGGCCTTGGCGATGCCGCCCTCGGGGTCGGCGGCCATCTGGTCGCCGAGCAGGCCGTGCGCGATCCCGGGCAGCAGGCCCATGGTCACGAACTCGGAGGATCCGATGCCGAACCCGCCGAGCGCGATCGCGAGCAGTGCCAGCCGGCGTCGGGCGGGGGTCAGCGGGGGCGGTGCGGTGCGGATGTCGTCGATGGTGGTCATGGGTGCCTCGACCTTTCGGATGCGGGTGTTCAGGGGCGGGCTCCATCGACCCGGCATCCAGAGTAAGGCAACGCTGTTGCGTTACGTCAAGGGGGAGGGTTCCGGATCTGGATCACACCTCGGCCACGTGCGAGGATGACCGGCGTGAGACCGACAACTCCGCTGGACCGCGTCGCCGGCGCCCATGACGCCGCCGTGCTCGCCGTCGCCCGCCGCGGTGACCCCGTCTCCCGCGCCGAGCTGGCGGAGGCGCTCCAGGTCACACCCCAGGCGATCTCGAAGATCATGGCGCGCCTGATGGGCCGCGGGCTGATCGCCGAGGCCGGCACGCTCACCGCGGGACCCGGCAAGCCGACCACCCTCTATCGCATCGTGCCGTCCTCACGCAGAGCGATCGGCCTGCACCTGACCCGCTCCCGGGTGCACGGCGTGGTCGTGGACCTCAGCGGAGAGATCCTCGAACGCCGCGAGCTCGAGATCGGCCGCCTGCAGCCCGTGCCCGAGCTGATCGCGACCCTCGCCTCCGAGGCACGCGCCCTCGCCGAGGTGGGCCCCGGAGTGCTGCTGGGCGCCGGAATCGGCATGCCCGGCCCGGTCGACTGGGCCGAGGGCGTCTACCGCGGGACCTCCGAGCCGGATCCCTGGCGCGGGGCGGAGATCCGCCGCCTGCTCCTGGAGGAGCTGGGGCTCCCCGTGCTCCTGGACCATGATTCCCGCGCCGCACTCGTGGGCGAGACCTGGTCCCAGCCGGGCCTGCTCCACGACGCCGCCCTGGTGCTGGTCGAGGACGGTCTCGGGGCGAGCTTGTGCCTCGACGGCACGATCATCCGCGGCGCCCACTCCCATGCCGGCGAGGCCGGCCACACGGTGGTGCGGATGGGAGGGACCCCCTGCACCTGCGGCCGACGCGGCTGCGCGCAGGCCGAGTACCAGGCCGCCCTCGCCGCCGACGACGAGGAGCTCGCCGCACAGGTGCTCGCCACGATCGTCGTGGACATCGTGCGCCTGGTCGACGTGGACCGCGTGGTCCTCGGCGGCCGCACCGTCTACTCCCACCACGAGTCGTCCATGAATGCGATCCGCGCGGCGCTGGCCGAGGGCCTGCACGCCGAGCCCTGGGTCCACGTCGAGGTGATGCTCTCCACGCGCGGCACGGACCTCATCGCCGTCGGCGCCGCCTGCGAGGTCCTCGAGCACGAGTACGGGATCCCCCAAGCACTCGTCGGCCCCGGATCCTGACATGGTGACCACGGCGCCCGTGGGCGATCCGGCCGAGAGCGATCCGACCGAGGGCGAGCCCGCCGCCGATCCGGCGCTGCTGAGGACTCTGACCGCTGCCGGGCTGCCGGCTCGGGGTCGCTTCCGCTCCCAGGGCGGCTGGGTCAGCCGCGCATGGGTCGGCGAGGACCATGTGGTCCGGCTGAGCGACGGACGGTTCCGCGACGCCTATCCCCACGAGGCCGCGGTCGTCGGCCTGCTCGAGGGCACCGAGGTCCCTCACGCCCCGCACATCGCGCACGGGGACGGGCCCGACGGGCCGTGGTACGTCTCCGAACGGCTGCCCGGCCGCACCTTGCATGCGGCGTGGCCGCAGGCGGATCCGTCCACGCGCCGCGCCCTGATCGAGAGCCTCGGCTCGGCGCTGCGAGCCCTGCACTCGGTGCCTGCCCCGGAGGACCTGCGTCCACCTTGGCTGATCGACGCGCTCGCCGGTGAGCCATGGCCCGCGTACCACCCGCCGATGGTGAGTGCGGCGCAGGAGCAGGTCGAGGCCGCCCGGCGTCGACCCGGTCATGACGCGCGCCTGCTCGCGGACGTCGCCGCCTGGCTCGAGGACCGGGTGGGGCTGTTCGCGAACGATCCCCACGTTCTCGTCCACGGCGATCTGCACGGGTCCAATGTGATGGTCGATCAGGGGCGCGTCACCGGGCTCATCGACTTCGCCGAAGCGTCGGCCCAGCCGGCGGACGCCGAGCTCGACACGCTCCTGCGCTGGTGCGCGCGGGCCGAGGAGTTCCCGCCCACGCCCGGTGGGCGAGGGCTCGAGGGAACCACGCTCGCCGAGGTCCCCCGGTGGCTGCACGGCGCCTATCCGGAGCTGTTCGAGCGGGAGCACCTGCGCGACCGGCTGAACGTCTACGACCTGTACATGGAGCTCGCGATCTACGCGCACCATCCGGAGCCCGGCCCGCGCCGCACAGCACACACACGTCTCACCGATCTGCTCCGCGGCCACAACCATCTGGACGGGCTCCTCGAACAGCTCTGAGGTCAGGAACGAGCGCCGAAGATCGCCGAGCCCACGCGCACGATGGTCGCGCCCTCCTCGACCGCGATCTCGAGATCCCCGCTCATCCCCATCGACAGCTGCTCGAGCCCGGGCACATCACGCTGCTCGCGGGCCTGGTCACGCAGTTCTCGCAGCCCGCGCAGGGAGGCTCGCACCTGGTCGGCGTCGCTGGTGTTGGCGCCGATGGTCATCAGGCCCACGGGCCGCAGATGCTCGCTCGCCCGCAGGCGATCCAGGATCGGGCCGACGGACTCCAGCGTCGGGGCGAACCCGCCCTTCGACTCCTCCCCCGAGGTGTTGACCTGCACGAGCACTTCACGCACCAGTCCGGCCAGGACGGCACGGCGCTCGAGCGCGTCGGCGATGTCCTCGCGGTCCACGCTGTGGATCAGCTCGGCGAAGGCGACCACGTCACGAGCCTTGTTGGTCTGGAGGCGGCCGATGAAGTGCCGTGGCACCCCGTTGTCCACGAGCAGCGGATCCGCATGCTTGGCGATCTCCTGGGCCCGGTTCTCCCCCACCGCGATCTCGCGACCGCGCTCCCGCAGCATCTCGATCACCGTGGCGATCTCCTGCGGCGTGCGAGTCTTGGTGGCCAGCAGCAGGGTTATCGATCGGCCGTCGCGCCCGCTGCGCTCGGCGGCCTCGTCGATGCGGGCGAGCACCCCGTCGAGACGGGAGGAGAGCTGATCGGAGGAGGGCTGGTCAGAGTCGGACGGGTCGACGGTCATGCCCTCCATTGTGGCCCGGAACGACCGGTCACCGGGAATCGGGCGGGAACCGTCGGCGACTGCACCGGACACCACGTGCCCCCAGCGGGACTCGAACCCGCACTGTGCCGCTTTTAAGGCGGCCGCCTCTGCCGATTGGGCTATGGGGGCTGGCCCGCGCGATCCGTCCGGACCGCGTGCACCCAGCACTGCGGAATCACTTTATGCTGGATCGCACCATGACCGCTGTGATCCGGTCCCTCGCGGACTCCCTGCGACGGTTCGGCGATGACCGCCTGGAGGCGCTGCTCCTCGCCCGACCGGATCTCGCCTCGCCCGTTCCCAAGGGGCTGGGCCCCCTCGCAGCCCGTGCCGCCGGTGCCACGTCGGCGCGTCGGGCGCTCGGGGCGCTCACCCTCCCGGAACTGCATCTGGTCGAGGCCCTCGCCGTGCTCGAGGACGGCGTCGCCCCGGCGGACCTCGCGGCGGCGGTCTCCTCGGATCCGGCCACCATCTCCCCCGCCCTCGAGCGCCTGACCACCCTCGCCGTGGTCTGGGGCGAGGACGAGCTGCACCTGATCCGCCCATTGCGCGAAGGACTCCGCACCCCGGCGGGCCTCGCCCCCGCCACCCCGGACGATCCGACAGCGGCCGAGGCGGAACGCCGGGTGGTCGCCGCCCGCGAGACCCTGTCCGAGGTCCTGGAGACCCTGGCCTGGGGCCCGTCGACCGTGGAAGGCAGGGGCCGTCTCGCTGCCGCTCTGCAGGGAGCCGGCATCGTCGTGGCCGATGGCGAGGGCACGCTGCACATCCCCCGCACCGTCCAGCTGGCGCTCCGCGACGGCCGTGTCCGGCGCAGCCACGCCGCGCTGCGACCCTCCCCCAGCGGCTCCCCGCTCACCGAGCGCATCCCCGGCTCCCGCTCCGCCCAGGCCGTCGAGCGGGCCTTCGAAGCCCTACGGCTGCTGGGGACCGTGCGCGGATTCGACGAGGATCCACCGGGGGTGCTGCGCAAGGGCGGGCTGCCCCAGCGCGACCTGCGCCGCCTCGCCGACCGCGCTGGCACGACCACCATCACCTACGCCACCGTGCTGCAGTCCGCCTGGCAGGCCGGGCTGATCGGCCATGACGGGCAGGAATGGCATCCCACCCGGGACTGGGACGCCCACCGCGTCCAGGCCGCCGAGCAGCGTTGGGCGGAGCTTGTCCTGGCCTGGGCGCTCGGCCACCACCTCGCAGCCGTGGTCGGCACGCCCGACGCCGCGGGCGCGAACCGCTCCCTGCTCTCGGACCTCACCCGGCGTGACGGCGTGCGCACCCGTCGCGGCAGCCTGCTGCGCACCCTGCGCACCTGCCCCGGTCTCAGCATCGACGAGGACTCCCTGGCGCTCTCCCTGGCCTGGGCGTTCCCCCTCGTCCCCGCCGACGTGATCGAGGAGGAGACCGCCGCGCTGCTCGTGGAGGGCGAAGCGCTCGGCGTGCTCGATGACGGGGCGCTGACCGTGCTCGGCCAGGAGCTGGTGCTCGCGCTGGACGAGGACGTCACCCAGGCCGATGCCCGCCTCGCCGGAGCACTGCGCACAGCGGCCCCCGCCCCGGTGGACGAGGTGCTGCTGGACGCGGATCTCACCGTCGTCGTCCCGGGACGGCCCGCAGAGCGTCTGCTGCCCCTGCTGGACTGGGCGGAGGTCGTCTCCCGCGGAGGCGCGCTCACGCTGCGGTTCAGCACCGCCTCCGTCCGCCGGGCCCTGGGGTCGGGGCGTGATGCGGAGGCCCTGCTGGCTCTCCTGAAGAGCTCCTCGCGATCCCCGATCCCGCAGGGGCTGAGCTACCTGCTGCAGGACGAGCAGCGTCGTCACGGACGGATCCAGATCTCCCGAGCCACCACGGTGCTCACGGCAGACGCCGAGGTGCTCGATCTCCTGCAGGTCGCTCCCGAGGCTGCGGCGCTGTCGCTGCATCGCCTCGCCCCGACCGTCGCCGTGACCCTCTCCGACCCCGGCTTCGCCCTGCAGATGGCGCGCGCGGCCGGGCTCTCCCCGCAGGCGGTGGGTCCCGACGGCAGCGCCGCCGGCCCCGAGCTCGCGCACTCCCTGCCCGGCGGCCCGGTCGACCCGGACCTGGTCACCGTCGACGGACCCGATCTGCGGGTCCCGGCGTTCGAGGCCGTCGGCAGGATCCGGGCGGCGGAGGCCGGCGCGACCGACCTGTCGGTCACCGACCGTGTGCTCGAGGCGATCGCGCAGGAGAGCGAGATCGCGATCGGGATCGTCGACGGACGCGGCGGAGTGGTCGTGAAGCAGGTGCATGCGCTGTCCCTCGAGGGCGGCCGGCTGCGGGCCCGCGAGACGGGGAGCCCCGAGGAGTTCACCGTGCTCGTGCACAGGGTGACGCTGGGCTGACCTGACCGGCAGCCCACCGAACCGACCCATGGGGACTATTCCCCATAGCGGCGCCCCTCCTCCTTCACGTTAGAATTCGCTCGCCAGGAACGGAATGTCGAGAACATCCGGCCTGGGGAACGGGCGCATCTGCGGGCCCGGGATAGTGATCATCAGGAAGAAGGAATCCCATGACCATGCCCACCTCGAGCTTCGACATCGAGAAGATCAAGAAGAGCGCGCTCATCGCGACCATCGTCGGATTCGTCTGCGGCGGCGCGATCCCTGGGGTCCTCGGCCTCCTCGGCTACCTCAAGGCTGACACCGAGCCGGACACGGCGAAGAAGTTCACCAAGTGGGCCTGGATCGCCTTCATCATCATGTGGATCATCGCGATCATCATCATCGTCATCAACGTGATCGCCGCGATCGCACTGGTCAACAGCGCACCCACCACATACTGACTGATCAAGAATTCATCGATCTGCCCGTTCTGAGAGATTGCTCGACAACCCGGCGGATCCACGGACGTGGGGACTGCTCCCCATAGCGCATCAGGGTCTTCTCAGGGTTATGATTCCTCCCGACGTCGAGCGGGATCTCCGCGGCGACTGATGACACGTTCAGGGGACTCAACCCTTAGGAACCTCGAAGGGACCACCATCATGACCAACCCGAACTTCGCTCCTGCCGCGCCGACCGGAGGCGCCCCCGTCAAGAAGACCAAGTGGATCGTCCAGCTGATCGTCTCGATCCTCTGCGGCGGCAACATCATCACCCTGGTCCTCGCGATCGTCGGACTCGTCAAGGCGGATACCGACCTCCCGCTGGCGAACAAGCTCTACAAGTGGGGTTGGATCGTCTTCGCGATCATCTGGATCCTCTACATCATCCTGATCGTGATCGTGATCGCCACCGGGGGACTCTCCGCGAGCGTCAACACGTACTGATCTGCGGATCGAGGCGCGGAGGAGTCACCGCTGGCCCGCCAGCAGCATGAGGAAGGCCCGGACCGAAACGGTCCGGGCCTTCCTCATGTCCCTGTACGGAGCGGACGACCAGTCCCGACCGGTCGTCCGCTCCGAGGCGGATCAGTCCTGCTTGGTCTCGCGACGATCCTCGGACCACTCCACGTGGAAGGTGCCCTCGGCGTCGACGCGCTGGTAGGTGTGCGCACCGAAGTAGTCGCGCTGGGCCTGGACCAGGGCGGCGGGGAGGCGCTCGGAGCGCACCGCGTCGTAGTACGACAGGGTCGAGGCGAACACCGGCACCGGGTAGCCGCTGGCGGCCGCGAAGGCCACCACACGACGCCACGCCGGGATGCACTTGGCGATCTCGGTGGTGAAGTACTCGTCCGAGAGCAGCAGCGGCAGCTTCGCGTCGCGCTCGTAGGCCTCGGTGATGCGGTTGAGGAAGCGGGCGCGGATGATGCAGCCCCCGCGCCAGATGCGGGCCATCGCGCCGAGGTCGATGTCCCAGCCGTACTCTGCAGCGCCGGCCGCGATCTCGTCGAAGCCCTGCGAGTAGGAGACCAGCTTCGCGGCGTAGAGCGCCTTCTGCAGGTCGTCGATGAACTGGGCCTCGTCGGCGATCTCGAGGGTCTGCGCCTCGGCGGGGAGCACCTTGCGGCCGGCCTCGCGCTGCGGCGTGGAGCCGGAGACGGAGCGGGCGAAGGTGGCCTCGGCGATGCCGGTGACCGGGACGCCGAGGTCCAGGGCCGTCTGCACGGTCCAGGCGCCGGTGCCCTTCTGGGCGGCGCGGTCGAGGATGACGTCCACGAACGGCTTGCCGGAGGTGACATCGGTGTGGTGGAGCACCTCGGCGGTGATCTCGATGAGGAACGACTCGAGGTCGCCCTTGTTCCACTCGGCGAACACGTCGCCGATCTCGCCGGCGTTCTTGCCCAGGGCCTTGGACATGAGGTCGTAGGCCTCGGAGATGACCTGCATGTCGGCATACTCGATGCCGTTGTGGACCATCTTCACGAAGTGGCCGGCGCCATCGGCACCGACGTGGGTGCAGCAGGGGTCGCCGTCGACGTGCGCGGAGATCTTCTCGAGCATCGGGCCGAGGCGCTCGTAGGACTGCTTGGTGCCGCCGGGCATGATCGAGGGGCCGTTGAGGGCACCCTCCTCGCCGCCGGAGACGCCGGAGCCCACGAAGTGCAGGCCCTTCTCACGCAGATCGGCCTCACGACGACGGGTGTCGCCGAACAGAGCGTTGCCGGCGTCGACGATGATGTCGCCCTCGTCCATCAGACCGGCGAGCTCGTCGATCACGGCGTCGGTGGGCTTGCCGGCCTTGACCATGATGATCGCGACGCGCGGCTTCTGCAGGGAGGCGACGAAGTCGGACATCGACTCCGAGGGGTAGAACTCGCCGTCGGTGCCGTGATCGGCCATGACCTTCTCGGTCTTGCCGACGCTGCGGTTGTGGAGCGCGACCTTGAAGCCGTTGCGGGCGAAGTTGCGGGCCAGGTTGGAGCCCATCACCGCCATTCCGGTGACACCGATGTCCGCGACATCGGCGGGGGACGGAGCGAAGCTAGCCATGGGTTCTCCTCAGATCAGGTGACTGTCGGGCCGGGCCGGACCGCATCGTCGAAGACGTCGACGGGCTGCGGGGCCCGGTCCATCGCCACCCATTCTAGTGAAAAGCCCACGGGGGTAGCCCCACGTGCCAGGGCTTGCCGTGGTGCGGTGCCTGGGACGCACCGGGGAGCACGTCGTGGGGCGCTTCGTACTCCACGGATTCGAGGCGGTCGACTCCCTCCGTCCGTCGACCGGGATCGTCCGATCGTCGGGTATCGCCGAGGGCGGCCCCGCCCGTACCGTGTACCTGCGTGCGCCGCGGAACGGCGCCGCGAGCCGAGCCGCTTCGGCCCCTGAGGACCGGCCTGCACGGGCCGGGACGCCGCGACCGTGAGAGAGACCCGACACATGACAGTCCCCCCGCCCCCGCACGAACCCTCCCCGTACGGACAGTCCGCCCAGCCGGGAGGGGCGAGCCCTCATGGACAGCCCTCCCCTGCCGGCGACTACGGCCAGCCGTCCCCAGCCGGGTCCTACGGCCAGCCCTCCGCAGCAGACCCTTACGGACAGGCGTCGCCCGCGGCGGCCTACGGCCAGCCGTCTCCCGCCGGGGCCTACGGGCAGCCGGCGCCTGCGGGCCAGGCGGGCCAGCCCGGCCCCTCGCACGATGCCGCGTGGGGGCTGCAGGATGGCCAGGTCGGGTCGGGCGTTCCCGCTCCTGGGCAGGACCTCGGCGCAGATCTGGGGGCCGCCCTCAAGTTCGCCGGCAACGGGTTGCTGCGCAACTGGGTGACCTACCTGGTCAGCGGGCTGATCTTCTGCCTCATCTACCTGGTGCTCATCGGCGGCGGGCTCGGCGTCGGGATCGCACTGATGATCCCGCAGCTCGACGGAGCAGCGACTTCCGACACCGCCGAGTTCGGCGCGATCATGACTCTGTACGGAGCACTTTTCGTGGGCGCTCTGCTGTGCATGCCCTTCTCCCTGCTCTGGCAGTCGGGCGCGGCCCGCTCCGCCGAGATCGTCCGTGAGGGCGGTCGCCCGTCGATCGGCCAGGCGATGATCGGGCCGGGACGGGTGATCCTCACGGCTCTCCTGTACGGCGTGATCGTGTTCGTCGGCATGCTTCTGCTCTACATCCCCGGCCTCATCGCCGCGGTGCTCTTCATGTTCGCGGTCCCCGCTGCGCTCCGCGGCGCGTCCCCCGGGAACGCGCTCAAGGAGAGCATGACGCTGGTCCGCGCGAACCTGGGCACGTCGATCGTCGCCTACCTCGTGCTCATGGTGATCACGTCGGTCGCCTCCGCGGTCATGCTCCCCCTCCTCGTGCTCACCCCGTTCATGCTGCTCTTCGAGCTCGGGATGTACGAGCGGCTGAACCGCCGAGAGCTCCCCGAGCCCGCGAAGGCCTGAGCCCCGCGCCGTCGACGGCCCTGCGGTCCGGCGGGCCGACCGACTGGCAGGCCATCTGGCCGACAGGCCGACGGGCCGACGGGCCGACGGGCCGACGGGGAGTGTCCCGGCACACCCCGTCGGCCCGTCGCCGTCCCGCCCCTGCGGCGTAGCCTGAGGGGATGACCGACGGCCCCCTCATCGTCCAGAGCGACAAGTCCCTCCTGCTCGAGGTGGGACACCCCGGAGCGCAGTCCGCCCGCGCCTCGATCGCCGCCTTCGCCGAGCTCGAACGGGCCCCCGAGCACGTCCACACCTACCGCATCACCGACCTCGGCCTGTGGAACGCGCGCGCCGCCGGGTACGACGCGGAATCCGTGGTCGCGGCCCTCGTGGACAACTCCCGCTACCCGGTCCCCCATTCGCTGCTCATCGATGTCGCGGACACGATGGACCGCTACGGCCGGCTGCAGCTGCGAGCAGACCCCACCCACGGACTCGTGCTCCACGCCCTGGACCGTGCGGTGCTCGAGGAGGTCTCGCGGGCGAAGCGGATCCAGGGCATGCTGGGCGACCGTCTCGACGAGTCGACCGTGCTCGTGCACCCCTCCGAGCGCGGAGCCCTGAAGCAGGCGCTCCTCAAGCTCGGCTGGCCGGCGGAGGACCTGGCCGGGTACGTCGACGGCGAGGCGCATCCCATCGCGCTGCGCGAGGACGGCTGGCAGCTGCGGCCCTATCAGGCCGAGGCCGTGGACGGCTTCCGCCATGGCGGCAGCGGAGTCGTCGTGCTCCCCTGCGGCGCCGGCAAGACCCTGGTGGGCGCGGCCGCGATGGCGGCGATGCAGCGCACCACCCTCATCCTCGTCACCTCCACGGTCTCCGCACGGCAGTGGAAGAGCGAGCTGCTGCGCCGCACCGACCTCACCGAGGACGAGATCGGCGAGTACTCCGGAGCCACCAAGGAGATCCGTCCCGTCACCATCGCCACCTACCAGGTGCTCACGATGAAGCGGAAGGGCATCCATCCCCACCTCGAGCTCATGAGCGCCCGCGACTGGGGACTCATCGTGTACGACGAGGTGCATCTGCTGCCCGCGCCCGTCTTCCGCATGACCGCCGATCTGCAGGCCCGTCGGCGGCTGGGGCTCACGGCGACGCTCGTGCGCGAGGACGGCCGCGAGGGCGAGGTGTTCTCCCTGATCGGCCCCAAGCGCTACGACGCCCCCTGGAAGGACATCGAGGCCCAGGGCTACATCGCCCCCGCGGACTGCACCGAGGTGCGGGTCGCGATGCCGGCCGACGACCGCATGGCGTACGCGATGGCCGAGGCCGCCGATCGACCCCGGCTGGGGGCGGCCCATCCGGCCAAGAACGCCGTCGTGGAGCGGATCGCCGCTCGGCACGAGGGCGAGCCGATGCTCGTGATCGGGCAGTACATCGACCAGCTGGAGGAGCTCGCCGCCCATCTCGACGCCGAGCTCATCACCGGCAAGACCCCGGTGCGGCGCCGCCAGGAGCTGTTCGACGCCTTCCGCGCCGGAGAGCTCACCCGCCTGGTGGTCTCGAAGGTCGCGAACTTCTCGATCGACCTCCCCGAGGCATCTGTCGCCGTGCAGGTCAGCGGCGCCTTCGGTTCTCGTCAGGAAGAAGCCCAGCGGCTGGGTCGCCTCCTGCGCCCGAAGGCCGACGGCCGCACCGCACACTTCTACACGGTCGTCATGCGCGACACGCAGGACCAGGACTTCGCGGCGCACCGCCAGCGCTTCCTCGCCGAGCAGGGCTACGCCTACACGATCCTGGACGCCGACCAGCTGGACGCACCGGCCGCTACGAACTGAGGACTCCCGGACTGAGCGTTCCCGGAGCGGACGCTCGGAATCGCTAGAGTGTGCTCAGCGGCGACCTTCCTCCGAAGGCCGCTCGGGACACTTCCCCAGGACCCGACATCGAGGAGCGACCATGAGCACCGGACCTGAGAACACAGGACACCCCCTCGACCGCGAGCCGGTCGATCGTGCACCCGAGGCTGCGCAGCCCGCCGCCGCGGACCGTGCCCCGGAGGACCCGGCCGCCGGCCGCCGCGCCGCCGATCCGGCTGGCGGGGTGACCGATCCTGTCCGCGACGCCCCGCGCGAGAGCACCGGCCGCCGCGCCTCCCAGACGCCCACCGAGCGCACCTCTGCTGATCGGACGCCTGCCGAGCGGACGCTGGCCGAGGAGCCGCTGGAGGCTCCCCGCTCCGGCGGCAAGACCGCCGGACTGTGGATCTCCCTGATCCTCGGCGCGATCGTGCTGGTGCTGCTGCTGATCTTCGTGATCCAGAACAGCCAGAGCGCGAGCTTCGAGTACTTCAACGCCACCTTCGACCTGCCGCTCGGTGTGGCCATGCTCCTGGCCGCCATCGCCGGCGCGCTGGTCATGGCGCTGGTGGGCTCGGTGCGGATGTTCCAGATGAGCTGGACGATCCGCAAGATGCGCAAGCAGCAGGAGAAGATCCAGCGCGCCGTCCGCTGATCTCGCCCAGGAGACGTCCAGCTGATTCCCACACTGCAGGAGCACGGTAGGGGCATGAACACGACTGCAGAACAGGACTACGAGGCTCGGCTCCTCGTCGTCGACGACGAGCCGAACATCCGCGACCTCCTCGCCACCTCCCTGCGCTTCGCAGGGTTCGAGGTGTTCACCGCCTCCACCGGCAACGAGGCGATCCGTGAGGCCACCGAGCATCAGCCCGATCTCGTGGTCCTCGACGTGATGCTGCCGGACATGGACGGCTTCACCGTGACGCGGCGCCTGCGGGATCGGGGGGAGCAGTACCCGATCCTCTTCCTCACTGCGCGGGACGAGACCCAGGACAAAGTGGCCGGGCTCACCGTCGGCGGGGACGACTACGTCACCAAGCCGTTCAGCCTGGAAGAGGTCGTCGCCCGGATCCGGGCCGTCCTGCGCCGTACGCACGGCGGCCACGCCGCGACCGTCGACAGCTCCCTGGTGGTCGGCGACCTCCGCCTCGACGAGGACTCCCACGAGGTCTACCGGGCAGACGTCACGATCGAGCTCTCCCCCACCGAGTTCAAGCTCCTGCGCTACCTCATGCTCAACGCGGGCCGTGTGGTCTCCAAGACGCAGATCCTCGATCACGTCTGGGACTACGACTGGTCCGGCGAGGTGGGGATCGTCGAGTCCTACATCTCCTACCTGCGTCGCAAGATCGATGTCATCGGCGATCCGATGATCCACACCAAGCGGGGCATCGGGTACGTGCTGCGCGCCTCCGAAGGCAGCTGACGATTGGCGCTGCCGACCCTGCGCGCTGAACGGCCCGTGTCCCTGTGGACCCGGATCGTCGCTCTCATCTCGCTGCTGCTGGTCGTCGGCGTCGTCATCACCGGGAGCCTCTCGCTCTTCCTGCTCAACCGCACCCTCATCGAGTCGGTCGACAACAACCTCCATGCGAGCACCCGCGAGATGATCGCCCTCGCCCAGGAGGCGCTCTCCGGGAAGGAGGAGGCGGCCGCGCCCAGCAGCGCGTACACGCCCGTCGAGTACGCGGTGGAGATCCGCGACGCGCACGGCGAGGTGGTCCATCGCGACGTCATCCGCTACGAGAACTCCCCCGTCACGGTTCCTTTCCCTGATCTGAGCGAGGAGCAGATCGCTGCGCGTGACGGCCAGCCGTTCACCGTCCTGGACTCCTCGGAGAACCGCTGGCGGGTGGTCGCCCTAGTCACCCCCGGACCCGACAGCGGCGCCGTCTACGTCGCCCTGCCCCTGACCGGGGTGGACCGCACGATGCACGAGATGGCGCTGGTCATCGTGCTGGTGGGGACCCTCGTGGTGCTGGTCGGCATGGGCCTGGGCGGCTATGTCACGCATCGCTCTCTCGAACCCCTGCACGATGTGGAGGCCACCGCGTCGCAGATCGCCGGCGGCGACCTCTCGCGGCGCGTCCCGGTCACCGACACCAGCTTCGAGGTGCATGCCCTCGCCCTGTCGCTGAACGAGATGCTGGTGCGGATCGAGCAGTCCTTCGCCGCGCAGGCAGCCTCCGAGGAGCACGCCACCCTCTCCGAGGCCAAGATGCGGCGCTTCGTCGGCGACGCCTCCCACGAGCTGCGCACGCCGCTCGCGGCGATCCGCGGATTCGGCGAGCTGTACCGGATGGGGGCCCTGGGCACCGACGAGGACGTCGCCTCGGCGATGCGCCGGATCGAGGACGAGGCCCGACGGATGGGGTCCCTGGTCGAGAACCTGCTGCGCCTCGCGCGCCTGGACGAGAACCCCGACCTCGCGCTCGAACCCGTGGACCTCACCGATGCCCTCTTCGACGCCGCCCAGGATCTCCGCGCCCTGGACCCTCAGCGCCAGGTCATGGTGGTATCCCTGTCCGGGACTCCGGTCTCGGTGCAGCCCCACCTGTCGATCGGGGTACTCGGCGACGAGGCCTCGCTGCGCCAGGTCATCCTCAATCTCGTGGGCAACGCGAACCGGCACACCCCCAAGGGGTCACCGGTCGAGATCGCCGTCGGCTACACCGACCCCGAGACCGTGCGGATCGAGATCCGTGACCACGGCCCCGGCATCGACGACGCCCAGCGCGAGAAGGTGTTCGAGCGGTTCTACCGCACCGATTCCTCGCGCGTGCGCTCGGCGACCCAGGGCGGCGGCGCGGGCCTGGGCCTCTCGATCGCGGCGACGATCGTGAAGCAGCACCGCGGCAGCATCGGCGTGACGGAGACGCCCCAGGGCGGATCCACCTTCTGGGTGGAGCTGCCGGGCACCGAGATCGAGGCGGCGCGGCAGAGCCGGCCCGATCAGGTCCGCGCGGTGACCGACCCCGAACGGGACGACCGGCGAAGGTAACCAATCCCGGGCTGGCTGTCGGGTCAGCGGCCGTCGGCGAGCACCTGGCCGACGAACCCCTCCCCGCCGCGGCTCCGGGCCAGGCTATCGAGACGCTCGAGGAGCTCTGCTGCGGCGCGGCGTCCCGCCTCCTGATGCGCTTCGATGCGGGGCGGCGCCGCCAGGTCGTCACGGGTCATGCGGAAGGCCGCGGGCGCGGCGTCGGTCGCGGGCGGCAGCGGATCGACGTGCCCGCGGAGCCCCACGATCAGATCCCGCGGGACGAAATCCAGGCCGAGCTGCGCGGCGTGCTCGGCGCTGCGGCGGGCCCGCGCCGCGGGGCGGCCGACGAGAGGGATGCGCAGTCCCGAGCGGATCAGGATCCGCGTCAGCTCCCCGTTGTCGACGAGCTGGACACCGGCCTCGACCAGGCGGGGCTGTCCCGCCTCCGGCCAGTCGTAATGGTCGAGGTCGAAGGACCGCGGCGGCAGGCCGGCGAGCTCGGCGACCTCGTGCAGCTCGGCCAGGGACGTGTCGGAGATCAGGTGACCCCAGAAGGTGCCGTGCCGGGGCCAGCGCGGGGTGTCGGCGTAGACGCTCATGAGCGACCTCCGGTGGGGCTCGGGTGCGAGGACCGGTCGGGGACGACGCGGGGTGAGGCCGAGCCTGCCAGACGACGCAGCACCACCTCGAGCGGGCCCCGTCGGCCCCGACGTTTCAGGGCCACGGCACCCGGGATCATCGCCAGCCACACGGCCATCACGATCGCCGCGGCGCCCGCCGTGCCGAGCCGGGCTCCGAGGTCCAGCGTGTAGGGCGGGAACAGGGCGAGGAACACGAGTGACTGGCCCACATAGGCGCTCAGCGAGACGGCGCCCAGGGCCTCGATGCCCTGCACGAGACGGTCGGAGACGGGGCGGGCGACACGGACGGGACGGGCGGAGACCGGTCCGGCATCGCGCACGAGGTGACCGGACGGATCGGCCCCGTCGGCCCCGGAACTCCGTCGGACGCGATCGGAGACGAGGGCGGCCGCTGCGGCGAGTCCGAGGGCTCCGAGCAGCCCGGTGTACTGGTGCAGGACCCCGAGGCTGCCGAGCACGATCTCGGAATCCAGGTGCTGATGGGCGGGATCGAGCACGAGCACGGTCACCAGCGGCACCGCACCGAGGAGGCCGAGGCCGAGGCCCCAGCGGGCGATCGGCACGAGCACGTCGCGGTTCGCGGCGACCTCCTCGAACAGGCGCAGCCGCGCGGCGATCGCCCCGATCGCCATCGGGGTCAGCAGCCCGATGTCGGAGACCAGCGAGGTCGCGACCTCGGCGCCGGCCTCGTCGGTGCGCAGGCGCAAGCTGGTCAGATAGTCGGGGGCGGCGGCCGAGGGATAGCCGTCGGAGCCGAACAGCCCGATGGTCCCGTCGACCCAGCCCCACACGCCCAGCGCCGGCAGGGCGAGGAGGGCGGCGAGCGGCAGGACGGCGCGATGGCGGGTCGCGAGCAGCACGCAGAGCATCCCCACCATCGCGTAGGCGATGAGGATGTCGCCGCTGAACAGGAGGATCGCGTGGGCGAGGCCGATCACGAGCAGGGCGACATGGCGCCGCAGCATGCGCAGCACGACGTGCCCCGAGCGCTCCCCGGCCTCGCGCGAGCGGCGGAGGATGATGCCGATCCCGTAGCCGAAGAGCATCGCGAACAGCGGGAAGCCGCGGTTGTCCGCCGTGAGCCCGATCAGTGCGTCCACGATCCGGTCAGCCACGGTGGCGTCGAGCTGCTTGAGCAGCACGGTCCACGGGGAGCCGTGCAGCCAGCCGATCGTGTTGGCCAGGGCGATGCCGAGCAGGGCCAGGCCCCGTGCGAGGTCCGGTCCGCCGGCACGGCGGGCCAGGGGCACGGAGCCGACGCCGGCGACCTGGGTCATCAGGCCCCGTCGGCCGGGGTGCCCTGGTGGTGCCGCAGCAGCCAGCGCCCCTTCTCCCGCACCCATACGGAGCTGCGGGCGACAGCGCCCGAGCGGCCCGTGGTGCGGTACCGCAGCAGCACGACGCCGGGGGTGAGCTCGTCGGCGACGAACTCGTCGGCCTCGAGCCCGGGCACCGGGGCGAGATGGGCGAGGATCTCCTCGCGGTCATAGCTGCGACCGCTCGCACCGATCTCGGTGAAGTCCGGGTGGAGCAGCTCGGCGGCGCTGGGGGCGTCGGCGCGCAGCAGGTCCGACAGCAGCGCCTGCTCGCGCGCGGTGATCTGCTCGAAGTCGGTGGCGCCGGGGGCGTCGGCGGCGAGGACCGTGTCCTCACCGGCGGTGTTGCAGGAGCTCCGGCCACGAGAGGCCGAGGCGGGTTCGGGGGCGCTCTGGTCCAGCAGGCTGAAGAGGTCGTCCTCGGGCATCGAGCTCGGCGCGGGGCGGGACGGGGCGACCTGTGAGGACACCGCGGAGCTGCCCGTGTACCCGGGGCCGACCTGCGGGTCCTGCTTCTTGGAGAAGGCGGTCGCGGCGGCGTTGGCGCGCACATCGGCCGCTTCGTTCATCGCGTGCCCCGAGTGGCCCTTGACCCACTCGAACTCGACGCTGCGGCCGGCGAGGGCGCGGTCGATGTCCTGGAGCAGCTCGACGTTCATCACCGGCTTGCCGTCCTTCTTGCGCCAGCCCTTGCGCTTCCAGCCCGGCATCCACTTCGTCACCGAGTTGATGACGTACTGGCTGTCGCACAGGATGTGCAGGTGCTGGTCGGCGTCGACGGCGGTGGCCTCGAGCAGGTCCAGCACGGCCTTGAGCTCGCCCATGTTGTTGGTGCCGTGGGGCCAGCCGCCCGCGCGCCAGGTGGAATCGTCGATGTACCAGGCCCAGCCGGCCGGGCCGGGATTGCCCAGGGCGGAGCCGTCGGCGGCAGCAGTGATGGTCATGGCCCAATCGTTCCACAGCGGGCCGACGTCCCTGCACGGGACCGCGCCGTGCGCCGCCCGATGCGGGGTTCCTCTCGTGGCGCGTCGTCGTGCTGCGGCGTCGCCGCTCGTCAGCGCAGGCGGGCCACGGTCATCCCGGCGGTGGTGGGCGGCTGGTCCATGGCGAGCATCGCCGCGGGCAGGTCCTCGAGGTCCAGGATCCGGCCGACGGTGCGACCGAGGTCCAGGCGTCCGCTCGCGATGTCGGCGAGCAGGTCGCGGTACTCGGCGACGGCGAGGCCGTGGCTGCCGAGGATCTGCAGCTCCTGCCCGATCACCTGCCCCATCGGCAGGGCGGGGTCCGCGTCCTCGCCCAGCAGCAGCCCCACCTGGACGTGCCGGCCACGGGGGCGCAGCGAGCTGATCGCGGTGCGGGCTGTCGCCGCGGAGCCCAGGGCATCGAGGGTGACGTGGGCGCCGCCGCCGGTGGCCTCGCGCACCCGCTCGACGATGTCAGGACCGGACGCGAGGGCCGTCGCGCCGAGCTCGGCGGCGGCCGCGAGCGCGTGCTCGGAGACGTCGATCGCGACCACGTCGGCGCCCGCGGCGAGGGCGACCATCACGCAGGCGAGGCCCAGTCCGCCGCAGCCGAACACGGCGACGCTCTCCCCGGCGCCCACACGGGCCTGGGTGAGCACGGCGTGATAGGCCGTGCCGACGCGGCAGCCGAGGCCGGCGGCGAGGGTCATGTCGATGCCGTCCGGGAGGGCGACGAGGTTGTGGTCCGCCTCGATCACCACGACCTGCTCGGCCCAGGAGCCGGGCAGGTCGAAACCGGGCTGGTGCTGGTCCGGGCACACCTGGGGCGCTCCGGCGAGGCACTGCTCGCAGCGTCCGCAGGAGAGGATGAACGGTGCGGTGACCCGGTCCCCCGGCGCGAACCGCGTGACGTCGGCGCCGACCTGCTCGACGACGCCGGCGAACTCGTGGCCGGGGATGTGCGGCAGCTGCACCGAGTCGTCGTGCCCCTGCCAGGCGTGCCAGTCGCTGCGGCACACCCCGGTGGCGTGCACCGTGATCACGGCGCCGCGGGGCGGGCACTCAGGGTCGGGGACCTCGACCAGGGACGGCTGCTCGCCGAAGGCGTCGTAGCGCACTGCTCTCATGGGTCCATCATGACGCAGGTCAGGTGATCGACTCGAGTCGCTGCTGGACTCCGGAATCCAGCTGGCGGATCCACGTGCGCATCCTGGACCGGAGCACGACGGTCAGCACGACGAATGCTCCGAGGAGGACCGCAATAGCAAGGGCCGCTCCGACGAGATCATCGACTCTGCTCCACGTGAGCAGCATGAGAGGCAACATCATGACGAATGCACCGAGCAGCCCCGCCAGGAAGTAGATCAGGACGCTGAGGACTGCCGCGTCCCATCCCGGCCGGCGTGTAAGGCAGTCTGCACCCATCAGGATTCCGGTCAGCAGAAGCGCCAGGCCCGCGTACAGCACGGCGATCACCGTCGTCACCAGCGTGGAAACCCCTGGTCCGGTCGACACTTTGAAGGTTGGCCCAGCACCCGTGCTGTCATGGCCCAGTGCGACCGTGATCAGGGTCGCGGCGCCCATGGCCAGGAGGATCACCACGGACTCGGCCGCGATCAGCGCGACTCTCCCTCGCACCCGGTCCGCCCGGGTCGTCCCTAGGCTCGCCCGCAGCTCTTGGCGATCGATCGTGTCCCCGCGACCGTAGCGGTACCAGGCCAATGCGGCCCAGATCGGGAGGAGCCCTGCGAAGCCGTCTGTGAAGAAGGCTGCGAGGACGAGGCTGATCGCGCACGTGAAGAGTGTCGCTGTGGCAGTTCGAATGTTCAGACGCAGGTCGACGAGGAATGCGCGACGTAGCGCGCCCGGTTGCGGTGCTGTGACGGAACCTCCTGCCGGCGTTACCGAGGAGTTGTGTGTCGTCATGAGGTCCTCCTCCGGGATTTTCCCTTCTCGGCATGTGCCCCACGGAGCCAATGCGTCACGAGCTCGCTCAAGCCGGGTCGGCGCAGAGCCGCCTCGGGGGACAGCCCGGCGGCGTCCTCCACGGCGATGAGAGCTCGAGAAGTGCCACCGGCGGTGGCCGACCCGATCAAGGGTGAGCCGGGGCCGTCGAGCTCGGACGCCTCCCCAGGCAGTTCGATGAGGAGGAACTCCTCGCACAGCGACTCGACGTCGCCTTCGAGGGCATCCTGTCCCTCGACGATGATCACAAGGTGATCGACGAAACGGTCCATCCCGTCGAGATCGTGGGTGGCCAGCAGGATCGAGCGGTTCTCGCGGGCCATCATGCTGCGCAGCTCATCCAGAAGCTCTGTCCGTGCCAGCGGGTCGAGGTGAGCCAGGGGCTCGTCGAGGATCAGCAGATGTGGATCCTGTGCGAGGGCGGCGGTGACACCGAGCTGGGTGACCTGCCCTCGCGAGAGCTCGCTGCGGCGCCGTGTGAACGGCACGTTCCGTGCTGCAAGTCGGGTTTCGAAAACACGAGCGTCAACACCGCGACCGATCCGACTCTGAAGGCGCAGTACGTCCTGCGCCGTCCAATGCCCGGGATAGGCGGGGACATCCGGTACATAAGCGGCAGGCGGCGGGAACACCACGTCGGCTGGCCCCATGGCGGTGCCGAGCACGTTGACCGATCCTTCCGCAAACGGCAAAGTGCCGGTGACGGCACGCAAGGCTGTGCTCTTACCCGCTCCGTTGGACCCGACCAAGGCGGTCACTTGACCAGCAGGGGCGGTGAACGTGAGCCCACGAAGCGCCTCGAGCGGGTCAGCATAGGGCTTCGACCATGCCGGTACCCGAACCCGGAGATCACGAACAGAAACTGCGTTGGGCGTGTTCATACCGATCGTGTCAGGGACGTTCATCGCTGCCCTCCTCCTCGATCAACTGCGTAAGGCGGGCGCGGATCTCGTCCGCACCGATACCGGCGGTGCGGGCGGTGCGAACCGCTTCGGCGAGGGCGCCGTCGATGCGCTCCAGGGCGCGGCTGCGCACCTGGTCAGGCTGCTGGGCTCGGACGAACACGCCCTTGCCGCGCACGGCATCGACGAGCCCGTCGGCCACCAGCTCGTTGTAGGCGCGGGTGGTCGTGATGACGCTGACCCGAAGATCACGGGCGAGGACCCGGATCGAGGGCAGGGCCTCACCGACAGAGAGGTCGCCCCGCAGGATCGCCTCGGCGAGGCGGGCACGGATCTGCTCGTAGATCGGTTCGGGAGCGGACGGGTCGAGCGGGATGTGCATGCTCCCCACTCCCCTTCGTCCAGAACGACCAACTGCCCCTACTGTCCATATTCACTATGAACAGTAGGGGCAGTGGTGTCAAGCGGGCGGGGTCAAGCCGGTGGTGCCACAAGGAGCCGTCGATGTCCGGAGGCCGAGCGCGGCGAGGGCAGCGGTCAGGCGACCGGCTTCTCGTAGGTCGCGTACACGCTCTCGCGCACGAAACCGAGGGCGTCGTAGAGACGGGTCGCACCGGTGAGCGATTCGGCGTCGACTTCGAGCTCGGCACTCGAGTACCCGGCCTGCGATGCCGCCTCGAGGGTCCGCGCGAGAACTGCGCGGGCGATGCCGCGACCGCGGGCCGATGGCCGCGTGCCCACCAGGGCGATGTGCAGCACCCCGGGCTTGTCCTCGGAGGTGATCACGTAGCCGAGCACGGTCCCGTCCGCGTCGATCGCGATGCTCGAGAGCTCGCGGCGGGAGGTGTGGGAGGACCACCAGATGTTCCAGCGCTCCGCGGTCACCGGGGCCGATCCCCAATGGTCGGCGAACGCATCGAGGTGGGCGAGGCGGGTGGCCTCTCGCTCCGAATCCTCCGGGGCGCTGACCCGCACCCCCGGCAGATCGACCGTCGGGAGAGCCGCTCCGGGCAGCTCGCGCACCATGGTCAGCCAGCTGCGGGCGCGCTGGTAGCCGCGCTGGGCGAGGAGCGGGCGCACCTCTGCGCCGCCGATGAGCGGGGCGACCGTCGGTGCGTTCGCCTGTGCTTCCGTCGCGGCGTCCGCCTGTCCGTCGACCTCGGGATCCCGGCCTCCGGAGACGCGGAACACGGCGACCTCGACGTCGGGGTGACGCTCGGCGGCCAGCTGGGCGGCGCGGGCCTCGGCCCAGGTGAACAGTTCCGTGCCCAGCCCCTGGCGGCGGCGAGCGGGGTCGACCGTGCCCATGAGCTGGCAGCGCACCCGCCCCTCCGAGTCCGGGGCCGTCGAGACGTCGACGGCGCAGAAGCCGAGCAGCTCCTCCCCCTCGCGCACCGCCACGGAATCGCGGGCGAGGTCGAGGTCGGGCATCGAGAGCCATTCGCGGATGCTCGGCTCCTCGGCCGGCTCGCCGGACTGCTCGACGGCGTCCACGCGGTTCAGCAGGGCGGTGAGGGCCGGGACGTCCTCGAGGGTCAGCGGGGTCCGGGTCAGCGCGGCCGAGGTCAAGGTGTTCGTCGTCGTGGTCACCGCTCCAGTGTAGGGAGCCGGTAGACGCTCACGTGGCTGCGGGACTCCGCCGTGAACTCCGTCCGATCCCAATCCGCCCAGCGGCTCTCGAGCGTGAAGCCGGCCAGCTGCGCCATGAGGTCGAGCTCGGAGGGCCAGATGTAGCGCTGCGGGGTGCGGCCGATGCTCGCCTCGCGGGAGCCGTCCACCTGAGGATCGAAGCGCACGTGATGGGAGACGAGGATCTGGTTCAGGGTGTCGTAGGTGTCCACCAGGAGGTAGCCGGGCTCAGAGACTTCGAGGGTGCCGCCGGTGCCCGGGGTGAGGGAGCGCAGATCCGGCACGTGGAGCTCGATCACGAAGCAGCCTCCCGGGGAGAGGTGCCGGGCGGCGTTGCGGAAGCACTGGACCTGCTGCTCCTGGGTGAGCAGGTTCCCGATCGTGTTGAACACGAGGTAGACGAGGGAGTAGCCCTCCCCCGCGCTCGTCGTGGTCATGTCGCCGGCGATGACGGGGATCTGCTGCTCGTCGGCCTTCTCGCGCAGCCGGGCGATCATCGCCTCGGACAGCTCGATGCCGGTGACCTCGACCCCGGCCTTCCGCAGTGGGATTCCGACTCGACCGGTGCCGATCGCCAGTTCGAGGGCCCGGCCCCCGGCGGCGAGCGACCTCAGGACGTCGATCGTCGGCCCCAGCACTTCTGGGGCGAACATGCCCTCGCCAGGGGTGTCGTACTCGGCGGCGGTGCGGGCGTCCCACAGGCGTGATTGATCGACCATGTCCCCATCGTGGAGCAGAGCGCCCGGGGCGTCACGGGAATATCCGTGGCGCCCCGGGCGGATCCCGGCCTCAGCCGGCGGGCGGGCGGGTGGGGATCTGCTGCGGGATCAGGCGTCCTGCTCGTAGGCGGCGGTCTTCTCCTGCACGGCGCGGAGCCGGGCCAGATCGAGCTTGCGGCCGCGCTCGAAGTCGACGATGCCGTTCTTCTCCTGGAACACGTCGGTCATCTGCGTGTAGCAGTAGGCGAACATCAGCGGGTCCTCGAGCAGCACCCGGGTGAGCCCCTCGAACCGCGTGTAGAGCTCCTCCTCGCTGCGGATCCGCTGGCCGTAGCCCCAGGACTCGGCGGCATTGTTCCCGGCACGGTCCGCCTCCTCGGCCTTCCTCGCCTCCTCCTCGTTCCACCAGATGCCGCCGTACTCCGAGACGAAGTAGGGCTGACCGGCGTAGGGCAGCGAGAAGGCGCCGTCGGCGAAGGGCATCTCGTCGGGCCCGAGGTCGCGCCGGTTCGCGAAGGGCTCTCCGGCGGCGAGGCCGGACTGCTCCTCACGGAAGCGCTCCGGATCCTGCTCGTAGGAGTGCGAGTCGTAGATGTCCGCCCCACGCACCCGGTGGGAGTAGCCGGAGGCGTCCAGCACCGGGCGCGTGGGGTCGGCGAGCTTGGTCGCGTCGTACATCGCCTGGGTGACCGCGTCGAGCTGGGTGATGCGGTCGTGCATCAGCTGATGGGTCTCGTTCAGCGGGCACCAGCCGATGATCGAGGGGTGGTTCAGATCGCGCTGGACCGCCTCGACCCACTGGCCCACGAAGGTCGCCGGGGGCTGCTGGTTGTCGCCGTCCGGTCCGAAACCGTGCACGCCCCAGTCGCCGAACTCGCCCCAGGTGAGGTAGCCGTGCAGGTCGGACCAGAAGTGCATGCGCTGCTCGAAGACCTTCTGGTGCAGGCGCGCGCCGTTGAAGCCGGCTTCGAGGGAGAGGCGGATGTCGGTGGTCATCGCCTCGTCGGTCGGGGAGGTCATGAACGACTCCTCCCAGTAGCCCTGGTCCAGCACGAGTCGCTGGAAGACCTTCTCGCCGTTGATCCGGAACTCGTGGTCGCGCAGCGAGGTCGAGCGCAGGCCCGCGTAGGAGCGGACCTCGTCGAGCACGGAGTCGTCCGCGTCGAGCAGCCGCACCGTGAGGGCATAGAGCTCGGGAGCTCCGGGGCCCCACATGCGCACGGCGTCCTCGGGGATCACGAGCTCGAGGTGCGGGGCCAGGTCGAGGTCGGCGCGTACGGCGGCGCGGGCCACCTCGTCGCCGCCGGGCACGGAGGCCACGACCTCGAGGCGGGAGCCGGGTGCGGTGCGGGCCAGCGGCACGTCGAGCGCGAAGGAGCGCCCGCCGAGCGAGGGCAGGACGCGCAGGGAGCGGATCTCGTCGGCCGGGACGCCCTCGAGCCACACGCTCTGCCAGATGCCGGTGGTGCGGTGGTAGTTCGCGGCCGTGGGCTTGAACTCGTGGGACTGCTTGCCGCGGGCCTGCGGGACGCCGTGCGGGTCGCGGGCGCGCACCACGATCTCGACCTCCGCGCCAGGGCCGACGGCGGGGACGGCCGAGAGATCGGCCGAGAATCCGGTGAAGCCGCCGCGGTGGCGGGCCACCTCGAGGCCGTTCGCCCAGACGGTCGCATCCTGATCCACGGCCTCGAAGCGCAGGATCGGGCGCAGGCCCTCCCAGTCGACGGGGATGGTGACGGTGCGGCGGTACCAGACGGCCTCGAGGTAGTCGCGGTTCCCGATCCCGGAGGCCTCGGTCTCCGGGGCGAAGGGCACGAGGATCTCGGAGTCCAGCTCACGCTCGAGCAGGCCGCGGTCGCGCCCGGAGTCGCCCTGGTCGATCTCGAACTGCCAGGTGCCGTTGAGGGTGAGCCAGTTGGGGCGGTGCAGCTGGGGGCGCGGGTGCTCGGGGCGGGGCACGTCGGTCACCGCGGACAGCGGGGCGTCGAGCTGGGCGGCGAGCTCGTCGGCGCGGGAGAACAGGGAGCTCAGGTGCTCCGGGAGTTCGGGGGTCTGGGCGTTCACGAACGGCTCCTGGGATCGGTGGTGCTCGGCGCTGAGTCTCCGACGCGCTCGAGGCGCCGGTACGGATCGGTCAGAAGCCAGTCAAGCGCACCCTCCCCATGATTGCAACGTGGGAAAGCAGGTTTTTCAGGGCGTTCTCGCGGCCGACGGTCACGACCGGGTGGACTCCCGCTCGATCAGACGGTGGGCGATCACGGTCTCCGCCCCACCCGTGCGTCCCGCCCCACCCGTTCGGCTCGCCGCGCCCGGTTGTCCCGCCCCACCCGTTCGGCTCGCCGCGCCCGTCCCGCCCGCGTCGGCGCCCACCGTAGCCTGGCCTGCGTCCCGCTCGGCACCCCGCTCCGCGCCGGAGATCGCGGCGGCGAGGGCGGCCGCGACGAGGGAGTCGAGGTCCGGGGCGACCGAGGTCAGCGTGGGCACGGACCAGGTGGCCTCGACCATGTCGTCCCAACCCACGACGGCGACGTCCTCCGGGACCCCGATCCCCCGCTCACGCAGGGCCGCGAGTGCGCCGATCGCCAGCAGGTCGTTGCCGGCGACGACGGCGTCGAAGGCGATGCCCTCCTCCAGCGCACGGAGCACCTCGTCGCGCCCGGACTCCCGGTCCCACGCGGCGGTGGCCCGGATCAGGGCGCGCTCCTGCGGCAGGTCGGCGAAGCGGCTCGCCGCTGTGAACCCGGCCAGGCGGTCCGTGCCGGTTGAGCGCACCGCGCCCTCCGCGCCGAGGAACAGGAGCCGACGATGGCCGGCGCCGACGAGGTGGCGGACCACGTCCGCTGCGGAGGAGACGTTGTCGATCGCCACGTGCACGACGTTCGGGGCGGCCGTGAGGCTCTCCCCCAGCAGCACCACCGGTGGTCCCGAGCGGCGATCCAGGAGATCGGAGGGCTCGAGCGCGGAGGGCGAGATGATCACCGCGTCGACCGGGCGCGCGGTGCGGCCGCGCACATGGGCCCGCTCCACCTCGGCGCTGTGGAGCGACACCTCCACGCTCACCGTGTAGCCGCGCTCGCGGGCGGCGGCCTGCATGCGCTCCGCGAGGCGGGCGAAGTAGGGGTTCTGGAGCTCGGGGACCACCAGGGCGATCGACTTCGTGGGGCCGCCGCGCAGGTCACGACCGATGTGGTTGGGCACGTACCCGAGGTCGTCGATCGCCGCGAGCACCTTCTCCCGGGTGTCGGCGCGCACCACAGGGCGTTCGTTGACGACGTTCGAGACCGTCTTCCAGGACACCCCGGCGCGCTGGGCCACGTCCTTGATGCTCACTCTGCGTGCCATCGCTCGCTCCTCGTCGATCCTGTCAGCCCTGTCGACCCTGTCGATTTGCCGGGTCGCTATCGGACTCCGACCATCTCACGTGGGAAGGATACCGGCTCCCACCAGCCCTCCGAGGCGGTTCCACGCGACACCGGGCAGTGCCGATCGACACCGGGTGGTGCCAGGGTCGGGCGGTGCCGGGAAGCCCCGGGGTCGGGCGGTGCCCGCCCCGGGCGGAAACGACGCGGGGCGGCGTCGACGCGGGGGGATCCTCGCTCCGCGTCGCGCACGTCACCTGCGGCGGGGCCGACGGCCGCGCGCGGACAGTGGTATCTCACATCCTGCGCGTCGATCATTCCCCCTGGACGGAGGCGGGTCTACCGTTGCTGCTGCGTGCCGTCATCCCGCCGCGGCACAGGTCCCACCTCACGGTGGTGACAGCGCAGCCTCTGAGCCGCTGCCACGGCAGCGCCCGGGCACCGGACGCATCGGGCGGGATCTGCATCTTCAGAACGGATCACCTTTCGTGACCTCCCCCGATTTCGCACGCCTCGGCGTGCCCGCTGTCCTGGTCGACGCCCTCGCGCCCCAGGGCATCACCCAGCCCACCCCCATCCAGGCCGCGACCCTGCCGGACTCCCTGTCCGGACGCGACGTCCTGGGCCGGGGCCGCACGGGCTCCGGCAAGACCTACGCGTTCCTGCTGCCCCTGGTGGCCCGTCTGATCGCCGAGCCCCGTCGTCGGGTCTCCCGTCGGCCGCGCTCGCTCATCCTCGCTCCCACCCGTGAGCTCGCCTCGCAGCTCGCCGAGTCCCTCGTGCCGCTCGCGGAGGCCACCGGCCTGCGCAGCACCGTCGTCTTCGGCGGCGTCGGCCAGAACCCTCAGGTCAAGGCCCTGTCCAACGGTGTCGACGTGCTCGTCGCCTGCCCCGGGCGTCTGCTGGACCTGATGGGCCAGGGCCACGTGGACCTCGGCGGCGTCGAGATCACCGTCATCGACGAGGCCGACCACATGGCCGACATGGGCTTCCTGCCCATGGTTCGCAAGATCCTCGACAAGACCCCGCCGAAGGGTCAGCGGATGCTGTTCTCCGCCACCCTCGACTCGGGCGTCAACAAGCTCGTCAAGCAGTTCCTGCACGAGCCCGTCACCCACTCGGCGGACCCGGCCTCGAGCCCCGTCGGCACCATGGAGCACCACGTGCTCGAGGTCGACGGCAATGCGCGCTTCGACGTGCTGCGTGACCTCGCCGCCGCTCCCGGTCGCACGATCATGTTCACCCGCACCAAGTACGGCGCGAAGAACCTCGCCCGCAAGCTCGCCGCCCGCGGCGTGGACGCGGTGGACCTCCACGGCAACCTCTCGCAGAACGCCCGTACGCGGAACCTCGAGGCCTTCGGCTCCGGCACCGCGACCACCATGGTCTGCACCGACATCGCCGCTCGCGGCATCCACGTCGACGAGGTGGCCCTCGTGGTCCACGCCGACCCGCCCGTCGAGCACAAGGCATACCTGCACCGCTCGGGCCGCACGGCCCGCGCCGGCGAGTCCGGCACCGTGATCACCGTGCAGACCTCGGATCAGAAGCGCGATGTGAGCGATCTGATGCGCAAGGCCGGCATCAAGCCGACCTACCACCCGCAGGTCAACCCCTCCTCTGCCGTGCTCACGCAGCTCGCCCCCGGCGAGCGCACCGAGATGCATGAGCCCCGTGCCCCCGAGCCGGCCGAGCGCCCCGAGCGCACCAGCGGCGGACGCGGCGGCCAGGGTGGTCGCGGCGGACGCGGCGGCCAGGGCGGTCGTGGCGGCCAGGGCGGCGGCCGTGGTGGTCAGGGCGGTCGTGGCCAGGGCTCCGGCGAGCAGGACGCCCGCTCCGAGAGCGGTCAGCGCTCCGGTGGCGGTCAGCGCTCCGGTGGCGGCCGACGCGGTGGCCAGGGCGGTCGTGGCCAGGGCGGCGAGGGTCGTCCCGCACGCAGCGGCGGCCGTCGTGACAGCGCCCCCGCGCGCTACACGACCAGCTCCGAGGGCTCCGGGAACGGCTCCGCGAGCGGTGGCCTCGCGGCCTTCTCCTCGGGACGCAACCGGTGACCGAGGCCGGCGCCGGTCGGCGCCGGGCCGAGGCTCCTGCGTCCCACACGATCGAGGAGATCCTCGACGCCGCCCGTCTGGGCGTGGAGCGCATCGAGCCGGCCGCGCTGTCTGATCTGGTCGAGCTGGATGCCCACGTGATCGACATCCGCCCTGCGGCGACCCGGGAGTCCGAGGGACATATCCCCGGGGCGACCGTCATCGATCGCCTCGTGCTCGAGTGGCGGCTGGATCCCAGCAGCGCGCACCGGATGGACAGCGGCCCGGAGCACGACGACACGATCGTCGTGGTCTGCAACGAGGGGTACTACTCCTCGCTCGCCGCTCGTGACCTGCGGGATCTCGGGTTCGAGAACGCCACCGATCTGATCGGCGGCTTCCGCGCCTACCGCGACGCAGGCCTGCCCACGGACACAGAGGCGACGCGCGTCGTCGTCTGACGTCGAAGGACATCAGGGCCGGGATCGGCACCCTCACGGGTGCCGATCCCGGCCCGTTCGCTGTCAGGTCGGAGTCAGCTCAGCTCGCGCTTGAGGATCTTGCCCGTCGCGGTCATCGGCAGCTCCTCGAGGAGCACCACCTCGCGGGGGTACTTGTAGGACGCCATCTGCTCCTTGCCCCAGGCGCGCAGCTCCTCTGCGGTGACGGAGGCGCCCTCCTCGAGGATCACGAAAGCCTTGACCTCCTCGCCGTGCTCCTCGTTCGGCACGCCGACCACCGCGGCGAGCGAGACCTGCGGATGGGAGATCAGCACCTCTTCGATCTCCCGCGGATACACGTTGTAGCCGCCGCGCACGATCATGTCCTTGGAACGGTCCACGATGAAGTAGAACCCGTCCTCGTCGCGCTTGGCGAGGTCGCCGGTGCGGAACCAGCCGTTGCGGATGGCGGCCTCGGTGTCCTGGGGGCGACCGAGGTACCCGGTCATGATGTTGTGGCCGCGGACGGCCAGCTCCCCGACCTCCCCGACCTCGGTGACCTCGGCCCAGTCCGGGTCCGCCGGATCGATGAGCTTGGCCTCGATGCCCCAGATCGGCAGACCGATGGACCCCGGCCGCGGCCGGTCGGGCAGGGAGAAGAAGGCCACCGGTGAGGTCTCGGACAGCCCGTAGCCCTCCCGGATCGAGATCCCGAGCCGCTCCTTCGCGCCGTTGAGGATCTCGAGCGGCAGGGCCGCGCCCCCGGAGATGCCCAGCGTCAGGGTCTGCGCGAGGGTCTCCGCCGCGGCGCTGCCCTCGAGCGCGTGCAGCAGTCCCCACCACATCGTCGGCACCGCCGCGAAGAGGGTGACCTCGTGCTGGACCAGCAGGTCCAGGGCCTGCTTCGCCTCGAAGCGCGGCAGCAGCACCAAGGTGGCGCCCATCGAGAAGCCGGCATTGAGGTTCACGGTGGCACCGAAGGTGTGGAAGAGCGGGAGGGCCACCAAATGGGTGTCCTTGCCCGGCACGGTGCCGAACAGCCGGTTGCAGGTGAGCGCGTTGATGAGCTGGTTCGAGTGGCTGAGCTCGGCGCCCTTGGGCTTCCCGGTGGTGCCCGAGGTGAACAGGACCACCGCGGTGTCGGTCTCCCGGGCCTGCACGGTCTCGAAGGTGGGAAGCATCCCGGCGACGGCTTCGGTGAGCGTGGGCACGCCCTCGTAGGGGCTCGTCGCAGCAGGGTCCGCCGTCATCAGCACCATACGGGGCGGGGTCTTCGCGGCGAGGGCGCCGTCATGGCAGTACTTCCCGATGGGCAGGTCCTCAGTCCCCTCGAAGCAGAACAGTGCCTTCACGTCGGCGTCGTCGAGGTAGTACGTGACCTCCCGAGCCTTGTTCAGGACGTTCAGCGGGACCACGACCGCGCCGGCCTTGAGGATGCCGTAGTAGACGATCGGGAACTGGGGCAGGTTGGGGCAGCTCAGCGCCACCCGGTCGCCGGGCACGATGCCTTGCGATACCAGCAGGTTCGCGACCTGGTTCGCGGCGGCATCGACCTGCGCGTAGGTCAGGCTCAGCGGGCCCAGCACCAGTGCGGGGCGATCAGGGAAGGTACGGGCGCTGTCCTCCAGCACCACGGAGAGGTTGTACATGTGCAGTCTCCTTCGGACGACGGTGTCTCGACGATCGCTCACGATACGGGACCCCGGGTGCCGCTCAACCCACCTCCCCGGCCGCCCTGTCCCGTCGGCCCCGACGAACGGATCACCTTCCACACTTCGCTACTTGCGCAACTGACGAACTCGTATCAGGATCGATGCCGCACCCGGCACGCGGGAACCGCCCGAGAAGCGGTCCGGGGCCGACGTACTCGCACCCAGCACCAGTACCCAGTACCCAGTACCCAGTACCCAGTACCCAGTACCCAGGAGACATCGATGGACGGACCCCGCTCGCCCGGCCAGCAGGACCCCACCGAGCTGCAGCTCGCCGCCGCAGCGGACACCTTCGCCCTGCTCGCCTCCCCGGCACGCCTGCACCTGGTCAGCCTGATGAGCACCGGCCGGTTCGACGTCGGCGCCCTGGCCGCGAAGGTGGGGCTCAGCCTCCCCACGATCAGCCAGCACCTCAGCAAGCTGCGGCTGGCCGGCATCGTCTCCGCGCATCGCGAGGGCCGCCACAGCTTCTACACCGTGGAGGACCCGCACGTGCTCTCGCTCGTCGAGCAGATCTTCGAGCACATCGCCCCGGACGGCACCCTCGCCCCCGATCCCCCACTGTCCGGATCACCCGCTCAGCCCGACCCCTCCGACAAGGATTCCCGCTCATGACCGTCCCACCCCCCGACGCCGCCCCTCAGCGGTCGACACCCGGCCCGACAGTGGACCTGCGGAAGTTCGCCTGGCTCTCCATCGTCACGGCGATCATCACGATCGTGCTGAAGACCGGCGCCTGGGCGATGACGGACTCCGTGGGGCTGCTCTCCGATGCCGCCGAGTCCACCGTGAACCTCGTCGCCGCCGTCGTCGCCCTGATCGCCCTGACCGTCGCCGCCCGCCCCGCCACCGAGCGCTTCCTCTACGGCCGGGCGAAGGCCGAGTACTTCTCCGCCGCCGTCGAGGGTCTGATGATCTTCGTGGCCGCCGCGGTCATCATGGTCACCGCCGTCGAGCGCTTCGTGAACCCGCGCCCGCTCGAGAACCTCGGCATCGGCCTGGTCATCGTGGTGATCGCCTCCGTGCTCAACGGCGGCGTCGCCCTGGTGCTGCTGCGCGCCGGCAAGACCCACAACTCGATCACCCTGCGTGCCGACGGCAAGCATCTGATGACCGATGTCGTCACCAGCGCCGGCGTCCTGGTGGGCGTGGGACTGGTGGCGCTGACCGGCTGGGAGCGGCTCGATGCGCTCGTCGCCTTCGCCGTGGGAGTCAACATCATCGTCACCGGCATCAGCCTGCTCACCGAGTCGGTGTCCGGACTCCTGGACAAGGCCCTGCCGGATGAGGACCACGAGGTCACCACCGAGATCCTGCGCCGCCGCACCGATGGCATGCGCACCACCTTCCATGGCCTGCAGACCCGCGAGGCCGGCCGGGAGCGCTTCATGACCGTGCACGTGCTGGTGCCCGACGAATGGACCGTCAAGCAGGGCCACGACTACATCGAGGACCTCGAGGACGAGCTCAAGGGCGCTCTGCCCGGCCTCACCGTGCTCACCCACCTCGAGCCCATCTCCGATCCGGCAAGCTACGAGGACATCCCCGAGGCGCACGTGCCGATCCACGGTGATGACCACGACCCCACCCGTCCGCCGCGGGTCTGAGGAGTCCAGGCAATGCTCAGGGCTCAGGGCCGACGGAGGCGTCCGACGTGGAGGACCGGCGAGGATCGTCCGCCCTCGGGCCTACGATGTGCCCATGAGCCGGCCGACGAGGAGGACGCATGAGTCAGAACCCGTACGACGCGCAGAGGCCTGACGGCCGCACTCCGCCCACGCTGTCCGGCGAACTGGTTCCGTTGGGATACGTGGATTCCGGCCAGGTCGGGACGGGCGCCCGCAGCTACGATCCGCTCGCCGGGTCCCAGCATCAGGCGTACGCGCCCGTGCAGCCCTACGGTCCGCCGCCCGGACACCCCGGCATGGTCATGCCGCCGGCGTACCTTCCAGCACAGAAGAGCGTGGGCGTGGCCTTCGTGCTCACCTTCTTCTTCGGCCCGCTGGGAATGCTGTACTCCACGGTGGGCGGCGCCCTGGTGATGATCGGGATCGACCTGGTCCTGGCTGTGCTCACCGGCATCGTCGTCTTCTTCATCTCACTGATCACCCTCGGCATTGGCTCCGTCCTCGTGATCCTCGCGCCGCTGGTCGGCATCCCGACCTGGATCGTGAGCATGATCTGGGGCTGCGTCGCCGCCTCGAAGCACAACGAGCACGTGCGAGCCCAGCTCGGCATGCAGTTCGCCGCCGGCGCGCAGTCTGCATCCGCCGGGCAGTTCGCGCCCGGAGGGCAGCAGGGACCGGGCGGGTACGGCCACTCCGGGTACTGACCCCGTCGCCGACCTGCCGCCCCGCGGCCTGTGCACCTCGCCCAAGGAGCATCCGTGACCAGCACCGAACCATCCGGCCCCTCGACCTCGCTCGACGAGCTCGCCGCTCGCCTGCGTGACCAGCTCGGCGAGGACGCGGTCCCCCGGGTCCCCGACGCGAGCTACGGCGCGGATCGCGGAGTGCGTCCCGCGGCCGACGCGCGGTTCGTGCTGGTCCTCCCCCGAGATGTCGAGGGGGTCCAGGCCACGATGCGTCTGGCGAGCAGCACGGGCACTCCGGTGGTGCCGCGAGGTGCGGGCTCCGGGCTCTCCGGCGGGGCCACCGCCACCGACGGCGTGATCGTGCTGAGCCTGGAACGACTGACGACGATCCGCGAGATCGATCCCCTCGACGAGGTCGCCGTCGTCGAAGCGGGCGTGATCACGGCGGATCTCTCCACTGCCCTCGCCCCGCACGGCGTCTTCTACGCCCCTGACCCGGCGAGCGCCCGGATCTCCACGATCGGCGGCAACATCGCCACCAACGCCGGCGGGCTGCACTGCGCGAAATACGGGGTGACCCGCGAGTCCGTGCTGGCTCTCGAGGTCGTGCTCGCCGACGGCACCCTGCTGCGCACCGGGCACCGGTCGATCAAAGGCGTCACCGGCCTCGACCTCACCCAGCTGCTGATCGGCTCCGAGGGAACCCTCGCCGTGGTGGTGGCGGCCACGGTGCGGGTCCATCCGCTCCCGGTGGCCCGCCGCACCGTGCTGGCCCGCTTCCCCTCGGCCGCTCAGGCAGCCGCGGGGGTCGGGGCGATCTCCCGCAGCCCTGTGCGCCCGGCGGCGACCGAGCTGCTGGATGCCGGAACTCTCGCCGACATCGACTCCTACACCGGAGCGCAGATCGCGGACGCCGACAGCGCGATGCTGCTGCTCGAGCTCGACGGCTACGGCATCGAGGAGCAGGCGGGCGACCTGGTTCGAGTCCTCACCGACGCCGGGGGGACCGTGCGGGTCATCGAGGACGAGACGGAGGCGGAACAGCTCTGGGAACTGCGCCGCTCCAGCCGAGCCGCGGGAGGCGGCCGGGCACGCCTGGGCGAGGACGTGGCGGTGCCGAAGTCCCGACTGCCGGAGATCCTGGCGGAGCTGGAGGCCATCGGCCGCCGCCACGGGGTGCGCACCTCCGTGGTCGCCCATGCAGGCGACGGCAACCTCCACCCCGCCTTCTCGTTGCCCGGCGTGCCCGAGGATCCTGCCGCCGAGCTGCCGGACGCGATCCTCGACGCGGCCGACGACCTGGTCCGGACTGCTCTGGACCTCGGCGGCACGATCAGCGGCGAGCACGGCATCGGCACCGCGAAGCAGCGCTGGCTGGGCCTCGAGCTCTCAGCCGACTCCCGGGCCCTGCAGCGCCGGCTGAAGGACGCCTTCGACCCTCAGCACCTGCTCAATCCCGGCAAAGCGCTGTGAGAGCGCGAGTCCGTCGATCTCGCATGTCCCGCTGGAGCAGTGGCTGCGGGCCGCACCCGTCGGCCGACGCAGGATACTCAGCCCCTCAGGACACGTGCCAGCGCCTGGTCCGAGGCGCTCAGCGCCTCCCGGTCGTAGGTCGACCCGGTCGCGAGGACCTCGTGCGCGCCGGTGCGCTCGAGGATCTGCTCGATCCGTCGGCGCACCGTGCCCGCCGAGCCGGCGACCGTGGTGGCGAGCCCCTGCTCCACGCGCCGCGACTCCGAGGCGCTCCAGCTCGTGGCGCGGATCCGTGCGACCGGCTCGAGGGCCTCGAACAGGCCCGTGGAGCGGGAACGGGCCATCGCCCAGATCTCGGGCAGCGCCAGCTCCCGGGCCTCGTCGTCGGTGTCGGCGATCAGCGCATCGAGGGACACGAGGATCTGCGGGGCGCTGCCGCGGTGGGCGCGGAACGCGCGGCGGTAGGAGGCGAGGCGTTCCGGCAGCTCCGGGGAGTCCAGGATCGGTCCGCCGATCACCACGGGAAGTCCGAGGTCCGCGGCGGTGTCCATCCCGGTGCCCGTCGCGAGCACGAACAGGGGCACGTCGCCGACGTCGTCGGGCCGGGCGGTGAGCGGCGCTTCGCCCTCGAGCTGGTCACGCACCTCGGTGATCTCCTGCGCGAAGGAGTCGGGGCCCGCCTCGAGCCGGCCCAGGGCCTGGCGGACGGGCTCGGTGAACCCCAGCGACCTGCCCACGCCGAGGTCGATGCGCCCCGGGTACAGCGCGGCCAGCATGCGGAACTGCTCGGCGACCACGAGCGGGCGGTGGTTGGGGAGCATCACGCCCCCGGAGCCGAGCCGGATCCGGGAGGTGCGGGCACCGATCGCCGCGAGGAGCACGGCCGGGGACCCGCTCGCGATCCCGGGGACCGTGTGGTGCTCGGCCACCCAGAACCGTTCGTACCCGGCGCTCTCGGCCGCGATCGCACGTTCGACCGAGTGCCCCAGCGCGGCCGCCTCCGGCTGGCCGTGGCGCGTGCGGGAGCGGTCGAGCAGGGAGAGCCTCATGCCGTGGTCAACGTGGAGCACCGGCAGGATCTTCCCGATTCCGCGGTCGAGAACGTCTCATCCGCTCCCCCGCCATGTCCGATGCACCATGGCTAGGCTCGAGACATGAACGCTCCCCATGTGCCGCTGTCGCTGCTCGATCTCGTCCCCATCTCGGAGGGCATGTCCACCCGGGAGGGCATCGAGGCCTCCATGGCCGGGGCGCAGGCCGCCGACCGCCTGGGCTACGAGCGCTACTGGTTCGCCGAGCACCACAACACCAACTCCCTCGCCTCGAGCGCCACCTCGCTGCTGATCGACCGTGCCGCGTCGTTGACGCAGCGGATCCGCGTGGGATCCGGCGGCATCATGCTGCCCAACCACTCCCCGCTCGCGGTCATCGAGCAGTTCGGCACCCTGGTGCAGTTCCACGGGGATCGCATCGACCTGGGGCTGGGCCGCGCGCCGGGCACCGATCAGCTCACCGCGCAGCTGCTGGCCCGCACCTCCGCGGAGCCGCAGGCGTTCATCGCCGCCGTCGAGCAGATGCGGGACTGGTCCCGCGAGGAGGCGACCTCCGGCGGTCTGCCGATCTCGGCGGATGTCGCCCGCGGCACCGAGGTGCCCATGTGGATCCTCGGCTCCACCGCCAACGGCGCGCGCCTGGCGGCCCAGCTCGGCATGCCCTTCTCCGTCGCGTCCCACTTCGCGCCGTTCCAGCACCTCAAGGCGCTGGAGACCTACCGGGAGAACTTCAACCCGCGCGCCGAGGCCGCCCAGATCGAGGCACCGCACACCATGGTCGGGGTGAACCTCGTCGTCGCCGAGACCGACGAGGAGGCGCAGCGGCAGTTCACCACGCTGCAGCAGATGTTCCTCGGTGTGGTCACCGGTCAGCGTCAGAAGATCCAGCCGCCGCGTCCGATCGACGAGGTCGCCGCGCCACACCTCGTCCAGCAGGTCGACCAGACCCTCTCGATCCGCGCCGTCGGCTCGCCGGCGACCGTGGTCCGTCAGCTCGAGGAGATCGTCGCGACCACGCAGGCCGACGAGCTCATCCTCACCGCCTACTCCTTCGACCCCGCCGATCGGCTGAAGGGCCTCGAACTCCTCGCCGAGGCCTGGGGGCTCTGACCTCAGGCTCTGCTCCACAGAGCGTGCCCGGCACCCTCTCAGGAAGCTGCCGGGCACGCGGCTCACGGAACGGCTCAGGCGACAGCAGGGCGCACCACTGCGGCGACCGCGGCGTGGTCGCTCGGGGCACGGCCCTCGAGCAGATGCCGGTGCGTGGTGGTCCACTCCACGTCCATCCCGCGGGTGAGGATCCAGTCGATCCGGGTCTCCCCCACCACCGGCTCCCCGTAGTCGGGGAAGGTGCCGATGTCCTCGCCCTCGAAGGTGTCCGCGACATCGTGCGCGTCCGCGAAACCCGCGCCCTGCAGCACGCTCCACGGCGCGCTGCTGCCACCGGCGGCGTTGAAGTCGCCCATCAGCACGGCCGGCGCCCCGTCAGCCGCCTCCTGCAGGCGCCGGGCCACCAGCTCGGCCCCCTGCTCGCGGGCGCGCTCCCCGGCATGGTCGAGATGGGTCACGGCGAGCACCAGCTCCTGGCCGGTCCCCCGGTCCCGGACCCGAGCCCAGACGGCGATGCGGGGGCAGTGGCCGTCCCAGCCCACGGAACCGATCAGCGCGGGCTGCTCGGAGAGCCAGAACTGGTCCCAGTCCAGCAGTTCGAGACGGTCCCGCCGCAGGTAGAGCAGGTTGTGCTCGCCGCGCCCGCCGCCCTCACGACCGATGCCGAGGCGCTGATGGGTTCCTGCCAGTGCCTCGTCGAGCACCGGGATCTGGGAGGCGAGGACCTCCTGGACGCCCACGACGTCGGCGTCGGCGGCGGTCAGCAGATCCGTGAGCACCGGAGCCCGATCACCCCAGTGGTCCGGCTCCCCCGGCAGCGTCCCACTCCCGTGATAGCGGATGTTCTGGGTGAGGATCGTCAGGGCGGGCGGCTGGACATCAGGGAGGATCATCCCTCCATCCTCGGTGATCCGAGGCTCATCCGTCAGGCCGATCACGAACCCGATACCTGCCAGATGGCGGCGTATGACGCGGTCGCGGGCCGTCGGGCACGACCTCGTCGCATACTTGCCCCATGCGAGCTCTGGTCCTGCAATCCGATTTCGGCCTCGACGACGGCGCGGTCAGCGCGATGTACGGCGTCGCCGTGGGCGTCGATTCCGCTCTGCGGATCCACGACGTCACCCACAACATCCCTCCGTACGACATCTGGGAGGGCTCCTACCGGCTCGCCCAGGTGCTCACGTACTGGCCCGAGGGCACCGTGTTCGTCTCCGTCGTCGACCCGGGCGTGGGCTCGGACCGACTCTCCGTCGTGGCCCGCACCGGGACCGGCCACTACATCGTGACCCCGGACAACGGCACCCTGACCCATCTCGAGAACATCTTCGGCGTGACCGAGCTGCGGGAGATCGACGAGACGAAGAACCGTCGGCCCGGGTCCGAGGAGTCCTACACGTTCCACGGTCGCGACATCTACGCCTTCACCGGGGCCCGCCTCGCCGCCGGGGCGACGAGCTTCGAGGACGTCGGCCCCGTCGTCGAGCTCGAGCAGATGGTGCGCCTGCCCGTCACCGAGCCCGAGCTGCGCGAGGGCGGCGTGGTCGGCATCATCGACACGCTCGACGTGCGCTACGGATCCCTGTGGACGTCGATCCCCCGCACCCTTTTCCGCGAACTCGACGTCGCTCCCGGCGACCGGGTGACGGTGCGGGTCCACCACCACGACACGGTCGTGCACGCCACCCAGGTCACCTATGCCCGCAGCTTCGCGGCCGTCGAGGTCGGCGAGTCGCTGCTGTACGTGAACTCCCTGGACCGGATGGCGATCGCCATCAACCGCGGTCACTACGCCCGCGCCTTCTCCCTCGGCACCGGCGCCTCCTGGCACGTCACCCTCGTGCCGGTGCGCTGACGCCCCTGCCCCTCCACCCCAAGGACACCTCATGATCCGTTCCCACTCCCCCGTGACCCAGGTGGTCGCGATCGGCATCGGCGCCGCACTGTTCTTCGTGCTCGGACGCTTCGCCGCGATCCCGACGCCGATCCCCAACACCTCGATCAATATCCAATACGCGATCCTGGCTGTGTTCGCTGTGCTCTACGGGCCCCTCGTGGGAGCGCTGGCAGGTTTCATCGGCCATCTCCTCATCGACGTCACCGGCTACGGGATCTGGATCAGCTGGGAGCTCGCCTCGGGCGTCTTCGGCCTGGTCGTGGGCGTCCTGATGCTCAAGCACGCGATCGCCGACGGCGAGTTCGGGAAGCCCCTGGCGATCCGGTTGAACCTCTCGATCCTCCTCGCCAACGCGGTGGCCTGGTTGCTCATCGCTCCGCTCGGCGACGTGCTGATCTACTCCGAGCCGGCGAACAAGGTGTGGGCGCAGGGAGCGCTCGCCTTCGTCGCGAACTCGGTGACGGCCTGCGTCCTGGCCACGATCATCGTGTCGGTCTACGCCCGCACCCGCACCCGGAGCGGATCGCTGAGCCGCGACCAGTGACGGCACCGCACGCCCCGGGCCCACCTGGAGAAGGCCCGCTGGAGAAGGCCCCGCTGCTCGAGCTGCGCGGCTACACCTTCCAGTACCGCGCCCAGGCCGAGCCGACCCTGCACGACATCGACCTCACGGTGCGTCGCGGCGAGAAGATCGCGATCGTCGGCGCTTCGGGGTCGGGCAAGTCCACTCTGCTCCACGCCCTGAACGGGCTGATCCCGCACCACCACCGCGGCACCGCGAGCGGCACCGTGAGCGTGGGCGGCACGGACCCTGCCGAGGTGCCCATCGTGCGGACGGCCTCCGTGGTCGGCACCGTGCTGCAGGACAGCAACAGTCAGTTCGTGGGCCTCACCGTCGCCGAGGACATCGCCTTCAGCCTCGAGAACCAGCAGGTCCCCCGCGCGGAGATGCCCGCACGGATCGCTCGCGCCGCCGAGCTCGCCGGGATCGGGGACCGCCTGGAGGACGCCCCGCAGGCGCTCTCCGGCGGGCAGAAGCAGCGCGTGGCCATCGCCGGGGTGCTCGTGGACGACGTCGAGGTGCTGCTGCTGGACGAGCCGCTGGCGAACCTCGACCCCGCCTCCGGTCGTGCTGCCGTGGAACTGCTGGACGACCTGCATCGGGACCACGGCCGCACCATCGTGATCGTCGAGCACCGCCTCGAGGACGTCCTGCACCGGGACGTGGACCGAATCGTGCTGATGGCCGACGGCCGCATCGTCGCCGATGCCGCCCCCGACGAGGTCCTCACCTCGGGCCTGCTCGAGGAGCACGGCATCCGCCCGCCCCTGCATCTCACCGCTCTGCGCTATGCCGGGACGCCGGCCACCGCCGCGCAGCATCCCGCGCGCAGCAGCGACATCGCCCTGACGGACGAGCAGGTCGCCGCGGTGCGCGACTGGGTCGGCGACGAACCGGCCGACGGCGCACGGTCCGGCAGCTCGCGGTCCGAAGTCGTGCCGGCCGACGGCGTGCCGTCCGACGGCCCGCCGTCCGACGTCCCGCCGTCCGACGGCCTGCGATCCGAGAGGGGCCGGACCGAGCAGCCCGGGACCGCCCTGGACCTGCGGGACGTGCGCTGCGAGATTCCCGTCGGCCCTGAGCGCGCCACCGTGGCGCTCGACGGGATCACCGCGCGCGTGCAGCGTGGGGAGATGCTCGGCGTGCTCGGCTCCAACGGCGCCGGCAAGTCGACCCTCGCCCGGGTGATCTGCGGCTTCGAGCGCCTCAGCGGCGGGGAGCTGCGGATCGGCGCCGTCGACGCCCGCGGCTGGAGCCTCGCCGAGCGCGGCGAGCACATCGGCTTCGTGCTGCAGGAGCCCGGCCAGATGCTCTCGCGGCCGCTGGTCACCGAGGAGATCGCCCTGGGTCTGCGGGCCCGCGGCATGGCGGAGGAGGAGATCGCCCGACGCATCACGACGGTGCTCGAGGCCTGCGGGCTCGCCCCGTTCCGTTCCTGGCCGGTCTCGGCACTCAGCCACGGCCAGAAGAAGCGCGTGGCCATCGCCAGCGTGCTCGCCCTCGAACCCGAGATGCTGATCCTCGACGAGCCCACCGCTGGGCAGGACTTCGCGCACTACACCGAATTCATGGACTTCCTGCGCACGCTCCACGACTCCGGCACCACGGTCCTGCTCATCACCCACGACATGCACCTCGCGCTGGAGTACGCCGACAGGGTGCTCGTGCTCTCGCAAGGGCATCTGCTGGCCGACGCCGACCCGGCCGTCGTGCTCACCGATCCGGCGCTCAGCGGCCGCGCCGACCTCGTGACCACGGGGCTGTACGACCTCGCCCGTCGCTGCGGGATCGAGGACCCCCACCGCCTCGTGCACCGCTTCGTCGCGGTGGACCGGGCCGCGAGGGCAGCGCCGACGGAGCGGGCCTCACAGGAGGACGCCGGATGAGCAGTCCGCTGCTGGGATACGTCGACCGCACCGGCCCCCTCCATGCCCTCTCCGGGGTCTCGAAGCTCGCCCTCGCTCTCGGAGTCGTGCTCGGAGCGATGATCGGGTTCGACGTGCGCTATCTCGCCGCGGTCGCGGCCGGTTCCGTCGTGCTGTGGGCGGTCTCCGGGGTGCGACTGCGGGACCTCTCCGTGGTGCTCTGGCTGATCACGATCTTCATGGCCCTCAACAACATCGGGATCTTCCTGTTCGCCCCGGGCTACGGCACAGAGCTGTTCGGCACCCGGCACGTCCTGCTGGACGGGCCCTGGCACTGGGACGTGACCACCGAGCAGCTGTTCTACCAGCTCGCCGTCACGCTCAAGTACCTCGCGGTGCTGCCGGCCGTGCTGCTGTTCGTGGCAACCACCCGGCCGCCGGAGTTCGCCTCCTCGCTCGCCCGGCTCGGGGTGCCCTACCGGTTCTCCTACGCCATCTCCCTCGCCCTGCGCTACATCCCCGACGTGCAGCGGGAGTTCCGCACGATCTCCCAGGCCCAGCAGGCGCGCGGACTCGACACCTCCCGCGGAGCCGGCCTCCGCACCCGGCTGCGGAATCTCAGCGCGGTGCTGATGCCGCTGCTGCTGGGCACCTTCGACCGCATCGAGTCAGTCTCCGCCGCGATGGAGCTGCGGGGATTCGGGCGGGGGAAGGGCCGCACGTGGCTGGTCAGCACCCCCGTGCGCGGGTGGGACGTGCTGGTCATGCTCCTCGCCGTGGTGCTCGTGGCGGTGCCGATCGTGCTCGTGATGGTCAACGGCGGGCGGTACTGGAATCCGTTCGTGTGACGCGGCCTGACGCGGAGAGGGCCACGGCGTGATCGCCGTGGCCCTCTCCGTCCCGTGGTCGACTCGGTCCTGTGGTCGACCCCGTCCTGTGGTCGACCCCGTCCTGTGGTCGACCCCGTCATGCTGCCGATCTCCCGCTCAGCGGGCGGCCTGTGTCATTCGCTGGACATGCCCAGCAGGTTCGGGATGAACATCGAGATCTGCGGGACGAAGACGATCAGCAGCAGGCCGGTCACGAGCGGCACGTAGAACGGCAGCAGACGCCTGATCACCGGCTCGACCTTCATCCGACCCACCCGGGCCCCGACGAACAGGATCACTCCGACCGGCGGGGTGATCGTGCCCAGGCACAGGTTGAAGGTGATCATGAGGCCGAAGTGGATCGGATCCACGCCCAGCTCCAGCGCGACCGGGAGGAAGATCGGGGTGAAGATCAGGATCGCCGGCGTCGGATCCATGAACATGCCCACGACCAGCAGCGCCAGCATCATCAGCAGCAGCACGATGATCGGGGAGCTCGAGACCCCCAGCAGCGCCGTGGCGATGAACTGCGGGATGGTCGCGTAGGCGAGCACCCAGCCGAGCACCCCGGAGACCGCGATCAGCAGCAGCACCACGGCAGTGGTGCGCGTGGCCGAGAGGATCACCGCGGGCAGCTTCTTCACGGTCAGCTCGCGGTAGATGAAGCCCAGCACCAGCGAGTAGACCACCGCGATCACCGCGGACTCCGTCGCCGTGAAGAACCCTGCCACCAGACCGCCGATGACGACCACCATCATGAAGATGGCGGGCACGGCGGCGAGCAGAGTGCGCAGTGCGGTCGCGAGGGTGAGCTCGCCGCGTGCGGCGCCGTCGTCGGACCCGACCAGCGCGGGGTTGCGCTTGGCGGCCAGCCAGACCATGACGACGCAGGCGAGCATCCACACCAGGCCCGGGCCGTAGCCGGCGGCGAACAGCGTCGCCACCGAGGTCGATGACACGAGCGAGTACACGATCAGCGTGTTCGACGGCGCGATCAGCATGCCCGACGGGGCGGAGGCGACGTTCACCGCTGCGGAGAAGGCCGGGTCGTAGCCCTCCTTGCGCTGCCGAGGTCCGAGGATGCCGCCCACCGCCGCGGCCGAGGCCACGGCCGCACCGGAGACGGACCCGAACAGGGCGTTGGCGACCACGTTGGTCTGGGCGAGGGAGCCGGGCATCCGGCCCACCAGCACCTTCGCCGCGTCGATCAGTCTGGCGGCGACGCCGCCGGTGTTCATGAGCTGCCCTGCCAGCACGAAGAACGGGATCGCGAGCAGGGAGAACGAGTTCGCGCCGGTGAACATCTGCTGGGCGGAGACGAACACTGCGGGCTCGAAGCCGATGACGGCGATGAGCGCCACCACGGAGGGCAGCCCGATCGCGATGGCGATGGGGGCGCCGATGGCGATGAGGACGAGGATGCCGATGATCAGGATGATCCCGGCGAGCATGGCGGGATCCATGATCAGTGCTCCTTCTCGGTGTCGGTGCGAGAACCGGGACGTGCGGTGGTATCGGTCCCGCCGCCCTGGTCGAGGTGAAGGTCGTGGCCCGGATCGACGTCCAGGTTCTCGACGACCGCGGCTGCGGCGCCGGAGCTCTCGGCCGCCTCGTCGTCGGTCTCCTCGAGCGGGGCGAGCTCATCGCCGCGCAGTGCGAGAACGAGGTCCTCGAGAGCCAGGAAGGCGATCATCGTTCCGGTGACGGGCAGGGCGAGATACATCAGCCCCACGGTGAAGGGAAAACCAGGGATCACCTGGTCCCAGGACATCGACATCCCGCGGATGCCTCCCCACACCATGACCAGCACGGCGAAGGCGAGCGTGCATCCCTGCACGAGGACGATGAGCACGTGACGGGCGACGCCCGGGGCGCGCAGCGCCAGGAAGTCGACGGCGATGTGGCCGCGCTCCCCGAAGACCAGCGTGGCGGCGAAGAGGCTCAGCCACACGAACATGTACTGCGCGGTGACGGTGGTCCAGGGGCTCGGTGCGCCGAGGACCTGGCGGGTGAACACCTGCCAGACCACGACCAGCACGAGCACCGAGAACAGCACGATGCACAGCACCTTGAGGACGTTGAGCAGTCCTTCACGGATCAACAGCATCAGGCACCTTCCTTCTCGCTCACGGCGCGGATCGCGTCGTACAGGGCGATGTCCGCGGGATCCTCGAGGATCGACAGCCCGGTCTCCTCGATGATCGGCAGGAACACGTCAGGATCGGGCTCGGTGATCACGACACCGCGGTCGAGCATCTCCTGGGTGGCGTCGGCGGTCTGCTGCTTCCAGATCTCGACGAACTCGCTCTGGGTGACGGCCCAGGCCTCGCGCAGGGCGTCGGCGTCCGCCTCGTCCATCCCCTCGAGGAGGTCCGTGTTCGCGAGCATGAAGTCGTAGCCGACGAGGTGGTTGGTCATCGTGAAGTGCTTGGCGACCTCGTAATGGCGCTGGGTGACGTAGGAGATCTCGTTGTTCTCCGCACCGTCGAGCACGCCGGCCTGCAGGCCGGTGTACACCTCGCTGTAGGCCATCGGGGTGGGCACCCCGCCCATGTTGGTGATCAGGCGCAGGAAGATCTCGGACTCCTGGACGCGGATCTTCATCCCGGCGAGGTCCTCGGGGGTCTCGATGGGACCCTTCGTGGTGTAGAGGTGCCGACCTCCCTGCGTGTATCCGCCGAGCACGGAGAGCCGCTTGTGCGGCTCGAGCGAGGCGAACAGCTCGCCGACGATCGACTCGTCGAGCATGACGCGGTTCTGGTGGTCGATGTCGTCGAACACTCCCGCCACGTTCATCGGGAGGAAGCGGGGCGAGGAGTTCTCGATCTGGGTGCCGGAGATGACGGCCATGTCGATCGCGCCGTCGGAGACCAGCTGGACCGTCTCCTGCTGATCGCCCAGCGAGTTGTTGGCGTAGACGCGGGCGCCGTAGCGGCCGTCGGTGGCCTGGGCGATGCGCTCGCCGAAGGAGATCAGCGAGTCATAGCTGGGGTGCGATTCCGCTTGTCCGAGCGAGATGGACAGGACCCGGTCCACGTCGGTCACGGCGCCTTCCTGGGTGGCGCAGCCGCCCAAGAGGGCGGCGCCCGCGCCAGCGACGGGAAGGGCCCTGAGGAATCCTCGTCGGCCCACCCCCCTCGTCGCACCGTGGCCGGCGACGGAGCGGTCGGCTCCTCGACGGCGGGGCAAAGGTGTTCGCACTGCATTCCTCCTCGAATGGGACGCTCCTGGTCCGGCGTCACGCGGTGGAGCGGTACCGCGTGCGCGATCTGCCTCGGCGGCGGAGCCGGGCTCGCGTCGTCCCCCGCAGATCCCGGGGGCCGAGACCAGGCGCGATACAGGGGATTCGGGCCCTGGGAGGCCCGTCGTCCTGGGCTGCCCCGCCCGAGGGCGGCAGCGCCCGGTCGCATCGCGTGGTCGACCTCGACCAGGTTGTCAGTGCTCGGGAAATCGGTCTCATCGCTTGCCGAGAGTTGCCAGGTGCGATCGGGCACGAGGCATCCCACGTCGCTGACCAGGCAGACGGCTGCCACCGCCGGGTCGCCGGTGTCGACGACCTCGCGCCTCCTCGCCCCAGCCGGTGTTGACGAGGATCGCCTCGCGCTTCATCAGCGCGAGCTGGTCGGCGCTGGTGAGGTGGTGCGTCCGCAGCCTGAGCAGCGTGTGCAGAGAGGACGCGTCCGCGGCGAACGCCTTGTCGCATCGGCCGTGTCCGTGCCCTGCCGCATGGGACCCACGCCGCCCTCAGCACGCAGGATCCTTCTCGGCACCGCGCGGACCGACCGCTACGCTCCTGGACATGAACCTCCCCGAGGACCTCACCTGCCCGGACCCCGGGATCACCGCGGCGGGCCAGATCGCATGGTCACCCCATCCGACCTGGGGCAGTGCCTTCACCGCGTCGAAGGTCATCGGTACCGGACAGAGCTGCTGGGATCGAGCCTCCCGCGACGTCCTTCAATGGGCCGTGAAGACCCGCAGCGGTTTCGCTCTCGCGCCGTCCACAGCGGCCCCCTTTCCGGGGCAGACGCTGACGATCATCGCGTCGCTGGGGCCGTTGCGCGTCCGTGAACCGGCGGTCGTCCTCGACGTGATCGGCGAGCAGAACCGAGTGGCGCTCTCCTACGCCACCCGTCGGGGCCACCCGGTGCGCGGGGAGGAGGCGTTCATCGTCCATCGCGATGAGCGAGGCACCGTCACGTTGACGCTGCGTTCAGTCACCGCGGCCGCCCCCGGATGGCGAGGTCTCCTGTTTCCCGCAGCGCTCGTCCTGCAGCGCCGGTACCGACGGCTCTACCTGCGCTCATTGCGCTGACCCAGACCTGGCCCCGACCCCGGCTCTGTCCGCGCCCTGACGACGCCGGTTCCCGGGAGTTCCCTGGGGCAGCACTGGGGCAGGCCCCGGGAAGCACCTGGGGACAGCAACGGGCCCCGACCCTCCGGAGAGGATCGGGGCCCGTGACGCTCAGGCGAGCGGAGGGTGATCAGCCGTGAGGCTGGATCACATCATGCCGCCCATACCGCCCATACCGCCCATGCCGCCCATGTCGTCGCCGCCACCGGCCGGGGCCTTGGGCTCCGGCTTGTCGGCCACGACGGCCTCGGTGGTCAGGAACAGGCCCGCGATGGACGCCGCGTTCTGCAGCGCGGAGCGGGTGACCTTGACGGGGTCGATGATGCCGGCGGCGAGCAGGTTCTCGTACTCGCCGGTGGCAGCGTTCAGGCCCTCGCCGACGGGAAGGTGGATGACCTTCTCCGCCACGACGCCACCCTCGAGACCGGCGTTGACCGCGATCTGCTTGAGCGGAGCCTGGATGGCGACCTTGACGATGTTCGCACCGGTCGCCTCGTCGCCGACGAGCGAGAGCTTGTCGAAGGTGTCCTTGCCGGCCTGCAGCAGCGCGACGCCGCCACCGGCGACGACGCCCTCGTCCACAGCGGCCTTGGCGTTGCGCACGGCATCCTCGATGCGGTGCTTGCGCTCCTTGAGCTCGACCTCGGTCGCCGCGCCGGCCTTGATGACGGCCACGCCGCCGGCCAGCTTCGCGAGACGCTCCTGGAGCTTCTCACGGTCGTAGTCCGAGTCCGAGTTCTCGATCTCGGCACGGATCTGGGACACACGACCGGCGATGCGCTCGGCGTCGCCGGTGCCCTCGACGATGGTGGTCTCGTCCTTGGTGACGACGATCTTGCGCGCCTGGCCGAGCTGCTCGAGACCAGCGGTCTCCAGCTTGAGGCCGACCTCCTCGGCGATGACCTGGCCACCGGTGAGGATGGCCATGTCCTCCAGCATCGCCTTGCGGCGGTCGCCGAAGCCCGGGGCCTTGACGGCCACGGACTTGAAGGAGCCCTTGAGCTTGTTGACGACGAGGACCGCGAGGGCCTCGCCCTCGATGTCCTCGGCGATGATCGCGAGGGGCTTGCCGGCCTGGATGACCTTCTCCAGCAGCGGCAGCAGGTCCTTGACCGAGGAGACCTTGGAGGACAGCAGGAGGATGTAGGGGTCCTCCAGCACAGTCTCCTGGCGCTCGGCGTCGGTCACGAAGTAGGGCGAGATGTAGCCCTTGTCGAACCGCATGCCCTCGGTCAGCTCCAGCTCGAGGCCCATGGTGTTGGACTCCTCGACCGTGATGACGCCTTCCTTGCCGACCTTGTCCAGCGCCTCGGCGATGAGCTCGCCGATGGCCGGGTCAGCAGCGGAGATGCCCGCGGTGTGAGCGATCTGGTCCTTCGTCTCGATCTCCTTGGCCTGCTTGAGCAGGGTCTCGGAGACCGCGGCGACGGCCTGGTCGATGCCGCGCTTGAGCGCGATCGGGTTGGCGCCGGCTGCGACGTTGCGCAGGCCTTCCTTGACGAGGGCCTGGGCGAGGACGGTGGCGGTGGTGGTGCCGTCGCCAGCGATGTCGTCCGTCTTCTTGGCGACCTCCTTGACGAGCTCGGCACCGATGCGCTCGTAGGGATCGTCGAGTTCGATCTCCTTGGCGATCGACACGCCGTCGTTGGTGATGGTGGGCGCGCCCCAGGACTTCTCGAGCACGACGTTGCGGCCCTTGGGACCGAGGGTGACCTTGACGGCGTCGGCGAGCTGGTTCATTCCGCGCTCGAGACCGCGCCGGGCCTCTTCGTCATAAGAGATGAGCTTGGCCATTATGGAATCTCTCCCGTGTGGTGTGGTGTCCACCCGACCCTGTGCCCGCGACGGACGAGACCCCGCACCGTGTTCATGTCCCACGGCGCAGAGCCCCTCACGGGGCCGGAATGTTCGTGGCCGGTCAGCAGTGTTCTGCTGTCCGATCAGGCCCACGACTCCCGAGCGCGACGACACCCTGAGGCGTTGTCACTCTCGATCATCGAGTGCCAGAACATCATAAGCACTCGGAGCCGGAGAGTGCTAACTCCAGAGGTCCGGATCCCACCTTTCCGCTCTGGGCCGACGGGCAGCGGCCGACATCGGGACGACGGCGGAGTCACGACGCAGGCGCAGCAGAACGCGCGCCGCCCGTCCCCGTCGGGGAGGGCGGCGCGCGTCAGCTGCTCTGCGTGCGGCGGCGATCAGCCCTCGTCGCCACCGCCATCGCCGTTGCCGGAGTCCGGGTCGGAGACGGCCACGTAGGTGATGCGGGCCTCGTACTCGTCGCTCTGTCGGGCCTCTCCGGCGTCGACCTCGTCCGCGAGGGCCTGGGCCGTCTCCGCGTCCGCCTCGTCGCGGTAGAAGACCACTGCCTCCTGCTGGACGTGATCCGCGGTGCCTACGTTCACCTTCTCCCACTTCGAGTCCTCGAGAGTGGACTGCCACCGGCCGGCCAGGCCGTTGATCCCCCCGGCGTTGACCACCTGGATCGGGATGGACTTGTCCGCCTCGGCGGCGGGCTCCTCCTCGGTGGTCTCCTCAGCAGGTGCATCGCTGGTCTCGCTCGCGGCTGGCGTCGTCGGATCCTGAGCACGCTCGTCACCGTCGCCACCTCGGCCTCCGATGAGGAAGAGCAGCACGATCAGCATCACGAGCGCGGCTCCGATGATGATGATGTAGAGCAGGTTCTGGCGCCAGAACGGCTCCTCGGCGCGATGCGCGCCGTGGAAGGACACGGAGTCGGCCTCGTCATCGAATCGGTCCGGCGGGAAGGGATACTGGGAATCAGCCACGGCCCCATTAAACCTGCTTCATGCGGTGAGGGTGTGGAGCACACGCCCCGTCGGCCGCTCCGTCGGGCGGCGAAGGCCGTTCCTCAGGCGACGCGACCGGAGTCGCGGGTCGGCGCGGAACCGTCCTCGGAGGTGCGTCGGCCGCGCAGCCGGTTGACCACGGACGGCGCCGCCCGGAGGGCCGCCGGATCATCGAGCAGCGAGTTCAGACGCACGTAATAGGCCACTTTGGAGATCCCGATCTCCTCGCGGATCGCACGCTCCTTGGCGCCGATGTACCGGAAGGTGCGGGACTCCAGCGCGAGGATCATCCGGTCGCGCTCGGCCAATCCGCCCTGCGGGCCCGGAAGTGACTGGTCGCTCACCTCGCCCGGCGCGTCACCGCGGCCGGCTCCGAGTTCGGAGCCGCCTGCGGGGCTCTCCCCCGGGCCGGACTCCTCCATCCCGCGTCCCACGTCACGCCCTGATCCGCGCACGGCGCGGTCGCGATCCGGGGCGGTATCTGGCGGCATAGCTCGAGGTTACGCGGCAGCGGGCCTCTCCCGAACCCGGCTCGCCGCACCACCCCGGCCGGTGGAAGACTGCTCACATGCCGACCCCGCTCACCGAGACCCTCAGCACCGACTGGGCCCGCGCCCTCTCCCCCGTCGAGGACCGCATCCATGCGCTGGGCGAGTTCCTGCGCGCCGAGGTCGACTCCGGCCGCGGATACCTCCCCGAGGGCGATGCGGTGCTGCGGGCCTTCACCCGGCCGATGTCGGAGGTGCGGGTGCTCATCGTGGGCCAGGACCCCTACCCGACCCCGGGCCATCCCCTCGGGCTCTCCTTCGCCGTGCACCGCGACGTGCGGCCGCTGCCCCGATCCCTCGCGAACATCTACACCGAGCTCGAGAGCGACCTCGGGATCCCGCGGGCCGTGCACGGCGACCTCACCGCCTGGCAGGACCAGGGCGTGCTGCTGCTGAACCGGGTCCTCACCGTCACCCCGGGGGCTCCTGCCTCGCACCGTCGACAGGGCTGGGAGCAGGTCACCGAGGCCGCCATCCAGGCTCTGGTCGCTCGCGGTGGGCCGCTCGTGGCGGTCCTGTGGGGGCGCGATGCACAGACCCTGATCCCGCTGCTCGGCGAGGTGCCCTACGTCGCGAGCCCGCATCCCAGCCCGTTGTCCGCGTCCCGCGGGTTCTTCGGATCTCGCCCGTTCTCCCAGGTCAACGAGCTGCTCGAGGCGCAGGGCGTTTCCCCGATCACCTGGCAGATCCCCGAGTGACGGCCGGATCCGGGGACACGACGCACATCGCGACGGCATCGGGACAGACCTCGGCCCCGGTGGGTCGACCGCCCACGGGCCGTCGGCCCCTGATCGCGGCATGGGTCTGCGCGGGAGTCCTGTGCCTCGTGCTGGTCCTCGTGATCGGCGGCGGGGTCACCTACCTCGTCGTCCAGCGCGATGCGCAGGAACAGATGGAGACCGTTCCGCTCGAGCTGGAGGGCATCAGCACGGTCGCCCCGGCGGGATGGACGGCAGGAGAGGACCCCCGGATCCCCACGACGAGGCTGCTCGCCGCCCTGGTGTCCCCGGATTCGCAGCAGAGCGTCACCATCGCCCGTGAGACGGACGATGTCCTCGAGCCCGACGATCTCTGCGCGCTCATGCTCGACCTCGCGGAGGCGAAGGGCCTGGCGACGGTGTCCGCCGAGGTCCTGGCCCCCGTCACGGTCGACGGCGTGGACGCGATCCACCAGCGGTGGGTCTCCTTCGCCGACGGGCAGTGGCACCAGGGCGACATGTACTGCATGGCGGAGGGCACGACCTCGCTCCTCGTCCTCGCCGAGAACTCCTCCGATGAGCAGGCCACCCAGAGCCCGGCCGCCGAGATCGTGCTCCAGAACTGGACCTGGCGCCCCGAGGCGGAGGCCACGGACCCTCAGGGGTGAGCGCTCACTCCGGCGAGGTCCACTTCCAGCTGTCGATGACCTTCTGCGCCTCGGAGATTCCGGCGGCTTCGGCCTCCGGGCCGCTCGTGCGACCCAGGACGACGACGATATGGAGATGCCGCGGCAAGCACCAGAGGTCCTCCACGACCGTCTCGCCGGATTCCGGATCCTCGCTGATGCTCTGGTAATGCAGGCTGACGCGGCCATCGACCTCGACCTCGGGCATCTCCTGATAGCGGAGGCGCTCCGCCTGGGACGCGCATTCCTCCTCGATGCCGTTCTCGACCACGTAGTCCATGACGGCCATCTTCGAGTTCTCCGCCGCATCGAGCGTGGTGAGCACGTACTCGAAGGATGAGATGTCCTCCCCCGGAGCCTGGGGCTTCCAGCTCTGCGGGTAGGAGAAGCTGTAGTCGTCGGTCTCGACCTGTGTCATCGGGCTCGGCGCCTCATAGGTCGCGTAGGCGGGGCCGCGGCCGGCTCCGCCCGGCGGCTCAGCACCAGGTAGCTGACCGTACCGACGGCCAACAGGGTCAGGAGCAGGGCGCTGATCAGGAGGGCGATGATCAGGAGGATCACCGGTCGGCGGCTGCGCGGTCCGGCCGGTGGCTGGTTCGTCATGGGGTCTCCGGACGGTGAAGGGGCCGACGGAAGGGCACGGGAGGATCGCACCGGGCTCAGGTTCCCTCCTCGAACGTCCACTGCCAGCTGTCCAGGACGTCCTTCGTATCCGGCATCGGGACGGGACGGGCATCGCCGCTGAACGTCTGGGCGACGAAGAGGACCACCCCGTCGGGCTTGGTGATGCACCAGGTATCCACCACGCTGGAGGTGAAGTCGCCCTCGAGAGCAGTGGTGACGGCCCGGTGGTGGAGCGCGTCGCGACCGTCGACCTCCCGGGTGCCGATCACCTCGTTCTGCTCGGTGCCCAGGCCTTGCTGGTCCGCGATGACTCCGACCTCGGCGCAGGCGTCCTCCGGCGTGATCGGCCCGGTCCGATCGAGCACGGTCACGTACTTCGTCTCGTCGGAGCTGCGCAGCTCGAGCACCTGGTCCGGATCGGGCAGCTCGGCGCCGGTCGTGGTCTCCGCCCAGTCGACGGGGTGCTCGAAGGTGTAGGTCGCCCCGTGGAAGGTGGTCGTCGCTTCGGCGGCGCGCTTCTCCAGCACGAGGTAGGTGATGCCGCCGGCCGTGGTGGCCAGCACCAGGAGCACCGCGGCGGTGAGGCAGCCGATGGCCACGAGCAACGGGATCCTGAGAGCCCGGGTGCTGCCGGCGCTCGTCGGTGCCTCCGTCTCCTGAGCGCCCATCGTGTCCTCGTTCCGTGCTCCGCTGTGCCGTGTGCTGCTGTGTCGTGCCACGGGGCGAGTTACGCCAGGCCGCAGATCGACCGCGGTCGACGCGGGAAGTCTACTGTCCGGCGCTGCGTGCGGCCGTCGGCCCGTCGTCGCGCGCCATGCCTCCGGGACGGGCCCCACGGCGCCTGCGGAAGCGCACTACTGTGGGGGCACGCCGAGCGACCGGCCCATCGTCACTGCTGCCGCGGAGGATCCGATGCCCCTGAACCCCAGCCAGTTCTCGCCCCAGGGCCCCGGGGTCGACTACGACCCCCACTGGTACCGCAAGGCCGTCTTCTACGAGGTGCTCGTGCGCGCCTTCGCGGACGGCAACGGGGATGGCACCGGTGACTTCACCGGCCTCATCGAGCGCCTCGACTACCTGCAGTGGCTGGGGATCGACTGCCTCTGGCTGCCGCCGTTCATGGCCTCCCCGCTCCGTGACGGCGGCTACGACATCGCCGATTACGAGGCGGTGCTGCCGGAGTTCGGGTCGATCACCGACTTCGAGCGGCTGGTCTCCGAGGCCCATCAGCGCGGCATCCGCGTGATCATCGATCTGCCGATGAACCACACCTCGGACAAGCATCCGTGGTTCCTGGAGTCCCGCTCGGATCCCGAGGGCCCGTACGGCGACTTCTACGTCTGGTCGGACACCGACGAGAAGTACTCCGAGGCCCGGATCATCTTCGTGGACACCGAGGAGTCGAACTGGGCGTTCGACCCGGTGCGCCGCCAGTTCTTCTGGCACCGCTTCTTCTCCCACCAGCCGGATCTGAACTTCGAGAACCCGAAGGTCCGCGAGGCCATGTTCGAGGTGGTGCGGTTCTGGATGGACAAGGGCATCGACGGCTTCCGGGCCGACGCGATCCCTTACCTCTTCGAGGAGGAGGGATCCGACGGGGAGAACCTGCCGGCCACCCACGACTTCCTCGCCGAGCTGCGCACCTTCGTCGACGAGCACTGGCCCGGCCGGGTGATCGTCGCCGAGGCGAACCAGTGGCCCAGCGACGTCGTGGACTACTTCGGGACCGACGACAAGCCCGAGTGCCACATGTGCTTCCACTTCCCGGTGATGCCGCGCCTGTTCTACGCCCTGCGCGAGGGCAGCGCCCGCCAGATCATCGACATCCTCGAGGACACCCCGGAGATCCCCTCGGGAGCCCAGTGGGGCACCTTCCTGCGCAACCACGACGAGCTGACGCTGGAGATGGTCACCGGCGAGGAGCGCTCCGCGATGCTCGGCTGGTATGCGCCGGACTCCCGGATGCGGGCCAACGTCGGCATCCGCCGGCGCCTCGCCCCGCTGCTGGACAACTCCCGCGGCGAGCTCGAGCTGATCCATGCCCTGCTGCTGTCGCTGCCGGGCTCCCCGTTCCTCTACTACGGCGACGAGATCGCGATGGGCGACAACATCTGGCTCACCGACCGCGACGCGATGCGCACCCCGATGCAATGGACCCCGGACCGCAACGCCGGGTTCAGCGAGATCACCGATCCCGGGAAGCTGTACCTGCCGGTGATCCAGTCGCTCGTGTACCACTACGCCACCGCCAACGTGGAGGCGCAGATGGCGCACTCGAGCTCCCTGCTGCACTTCGTGCGCTGGATGCTCGCAGTGCGCAAGGAGCACGAGGCGTTCGGCATGGGCGCCTACCGCAACGTCCCCGCGGATTCCGACCGGGTGCTGGCCTTCACCCGCACCTACGACGGCGCCGAGCACGGCGAGGAGGCGTCCTTCCATGCGGAGACCCTGCTGTGCGTGTTCAACCTGTCCGGCCAGCCGGTCACCGCGAGCCTCGATCTCGGAGGGCTCGCACGACGCACCGTCCGCGACCTGTTCGGAGGCCACGAATTCCCGCCCATCACGGAGGACGGCTCGCTGACCGTGATGCTCGGCGCGCACGGCTACTACTGGCTGAAGGTGCGCGAGCTGCATCCCGACGGGGAGCCGATGACCGTCACCACGACCATGCCGGTGATCTCCGGGGAGGACGCCCGGCCCGCGTCGGACTGAGGCCCACTGTCCGGCGGAGCCCTCCGTCATCGCGCCGGACGGAGCGCCCGGTCAGGCCGTGAGACCGCTGATGAGGTTCACGGCGGCGACGGCGACGCCGGCGATCATCCCCAGGATCCCGATGGCCCGACGGCCGTCGGCGATGACGGACTCGATCATCTGCGCTGCCTCCTCGGGGCTGCGAGGCTGCGTGTTGCCCACCACGAGGGACCCGCGATCCGCCGCCTCCTCGAGGCGGGGCCGTTCGACCGCCTCCCACTGGTTCGCCCGCTTCCGCGGTCCGATCACGTTGAGGTACCACCCGTGGACGGTCGCGAGCGCGACGCCGATGAGGATCCCCAGGCCGGCCAGCACTCCCGCCGCGGTCGAGGACTGGAGGATCGAGGCGCCGAGCAGCCCTCCCAGGAGGGCCGCGCACAGGGCGATGTACACGATGGCCAGGACTCCCCAGCCGCGCCAGATGATCATGGGGTCCCTTTCGTCGGTGCACGGCCGCTCGGTGTCGTGCCGGTGCCTGCCTGGCGAGTGCCTGTCAGGCGAAGTGCGATGCAGTGCGATGCAGTGCGGTGCACGTCGAACCCGCGAACAGTGCCCCAGCACGCACCCCCGGAACCCGTCGAACCGAGCGGCGGGATCACCGTGCGGGGGCCGACGCAGAGCGCGCGCGAGCATGCTGTGCGTCACGCAGGACCCGGATCATCGAGCCGTCCCGACCCTCACCGGACGATCTGGGCAGGAACGCTGGTCATCCGGCGCACGACCGTTCTGCGTCGGCCGTGCGGGCACGGCGTCGACGCGGTCGAGGTGGACCCTCGCGGTGCGTGGTGTCAGACTCTCGGGGGTTCTCTGCGCGACCATCCGCGCTCGAACCAGTCCTGGGCGCCCCCGTGAGCCCGTGTCGACACAGAGGGAGTGGGATGTGGCAGAGCCACGATCAGCCGCCGAGGAAGCACGCGATCCGAGCACCACGCCGGAGCGCCTTCTCGAGCTCACCGAGAAGCATCCCCAGCTGCAGAAGCTGATCGTGCTGAACCCGTCGTGCCCCGACGTGGCACGGCAGTGGATCCTGGCCACGAACCCCTGGGCCAAGTCGGCCTATGACGAGTCCACGAGCGGAGCGGACGGGTCAGCGCACAGCGAGCTGCCCCAGGCGGAGGACGGGCACGAGCAGCCCGCCCAGCAGGACCAGAACGACGACGAGCAACCCTCCCAGCAGAACGCGCACGCTGAGAACGACGAGCAGAACGAGCCCGACGAAATCTCCGTGTGGGGCGATTTCTCCGAGGACGGGCTCTGGGGTGATGCCGCCCAGAACTCCGACGGCGCATCCCAGAACGCCGACGGCACGAAGAGCGCCGCGGCCAGCGGGCCTGCCGGAACTGCCGGAACCGCGGGCTCGGCAGGATCCCGACCAGTGACCGTGCGTGTGGCGGAGGACCGTGGCGTGGTTCCGCTGGGTCCGGTGAACTCCGCAGCGAGCTCGCCCGCAGCGCCCGCCTCACCTCCTGCTGCTCAGGCTCCGTCTCCGGCCGCGCCGAGCTCGTCCCGACCAGCTCCGTCCGGACCGGCGTCAGCACCTGTTCCCTCGCCGACCACGGCGTCGGCCCCGCCGTCGGCCGGGCCGGATGCCCCGGCACCGGCGCTCGCAGCGTCTGCCGGGCAGGGCCCGTCGCAGCAGCAGTACCCCACGGAGCAGACCCCGACAGCCGCGTACGGTCTGCCGGCGTTCTCCGGCCCGGCCGCAGCGCAGTACGGTGCGGCTGCTCCGCCACCTCCCCCGGAGTCCGAGAAGCCCGACGGCTCCGATCCGTCGCGGCGCCGCCTGTGGTTCGCCTGCGGCGGCTGCCTGCTGCTGACGCTCATCCTGCTGATCGTCGGCGGCTTCGGTGCTCGCGCCCTGCTGGCCGGCAACGACGACGAGTACCAGCGCGACAGCACCACCACCGCCGAGGAGGCGCCCTCGTCCGCTCCCGAGGAGTCGCCGGCCACCACGGAGGACACCCCGTCGAAGGACCCCGTCTCCCCCGCACCCGATGGTGCGCACGAGATGACCGAGCTCCGCTCGCCCTCCGGGAACATCACCTGCCAGCTCGAGAAGGACACCGTGGCCTGCTCGATCGTGGACCGCAGCTTCTCCGGGGCCGGGCTCGAGGACTGCGCCGACGGTCCCTTCTCGATGAAGGTCAGCAAGGGCACGGCTGTCCGCGCATGCGGCTCGTCGCACCTCAGCGATACCGCCGAGACGCTCGAGTACGACGAGAGCGCCACGCACGGCAACACGGCCTGCACGAGCCGTTCCGAGGGCATGACCTGCTGGAACACGAACACCGGCCACGGCTTCTCCGTCAACCGGGCGTCGTACGAGACGTTCTGACCCGCTGACGCCCGGGCGACGGGCGAGCACGACGGATGGCGCGCCCCGGACGACGGACGACGGACGACGGACGACCGACAACGCAAGACAGACGACGAGGACCCCCTCGGATCGATGATCCGAGGGGGTCCTCTCACGAGCTGGAGACGGGAATCGAACCCGCAACCACCTGTTTACAAGACAGGTGCGCTACCGTTGCGCCACTCCAGCGGGCGGGTGCGGCCGATGCCTCGGCCGCACCCGGAAGTCTAGAGGACCCCTGAGGGCCCTGCAGACAGTCCGATCAGCCCTGACCGGCGTCCGAGGCGCCACCGGCGTCGGAGGCCGCGGACTTGCCGCCTGCGGCCAGCACGGCCTCGCGCAGGGCGCCCGGGGTGACCCAGTCCTGGAACTGGGTGCCGTCGATCTCGACGTAGGGCGTGCCTTCTGTCTTGTCCTTCGCGTACGGCTCGGCGACCTTGCGAACCCACGGCTGATAGGTCTTGGCGTCGATCGTGGCCTTGACGTCCTCCGACGCTCCGGCCTCCTTCGCATAGGCCCAGATCTGATCATCGGTGAGACCGGCCGAGTTCTCCGCCGGCTGGTTGGCGAAGAGGAGCTGCATGAAGGCCATCGCCTGGTCAGGGTCCTCCTCGTACACGGCGACCATCGCGGCCGCGGTACGGGTGGAGTAGTCACCGGTGGTCGACGCCGAATCCAGCAGGCGCCGCGGCACGAGGTGGAGGGTGACCTCCTCGTCGTCGACCATCTTCTGGACGTCCTTGCCGTTGATCTCCTCGAACTGGCCGCAGATGGGGCACATGAAGTCCAGGTGCATCTCGAGCACCGGCTTCCCGGAGTCCTCCGGGGCGCCGAACGTGAGGTACGGCTGGTCCTCGCTCATGCTCTGCGGCACCGCGACGGGACCTTCGGGCTGCGCGGAGCGGTAGATGAGGACCCCGAGACCGGTCGCGATGGCCAGCGCCACCACGACGATCACGGCGATCACCACGGTGCGCACGGTGCGCTGGCGGCGCAGCTCGTTCTGGCGCTGCTGGCGGAGGGCCTCCCGCTGCGCCTCGCGACGCTCCTGCGTCGACTTCGACGGCGTGGACTTCGACGAACCGGACGCGGCCATGAATGCTCCTAGCCCCCGATCCGGGGCTGCGGTGGGTAACAGGTCGGTGAGAGTTTAACTGTCGATCCCTGGGTGGGAACGGGATGGATGGGCCACTTCACGATGCCGGGATCCGTCGGCTGGGGCGAGGCGGTTCGTGTCGCACCGGTCTCAGCGGGCACCGCGCACCGTTCTCGGCGGGCAGCGCACGCCGCCTCAGCGACGCCAGATGGCGATGTCCGCCAGGGTGGGAGCATCGGGGAAGGGGAAGTAGTCGACCATCCCCTCGCGGGCGAGCAGGGTGAAGACCACAGCGCCGACCAGCAGCACGAGCAGCACGAGCACGACGGCGGTCCAGACTCTGTCCGGGGCGGCCGAATCGAGCATCCGGTGCGCGCCGTTGCGGGTGGTCCGGCTGCCGATCCCGACCCACGTGATCAGCAGCGTGACCGCCATCGCGGTCGCATACGCGGCCCCGTCCGGCGGCGCGGCCCCCTGGAGCAGCGTCCAGGCGGCGTCGAGGGCGATCCCGACGAGCACCCCGAGGATGAGTGGGAACAGTGCCTGCAGCGCGATCTCGAGCAGACCGAGCAGGAAGCGGAAGGGGCTCGCGAACCCGGCCGCCCAGGTCGGGCCGGAACCCGTCGAGCCTCGCAGACGCTTGCCGGCGACCGCGTTGTGCGACCGCTCCCAGGTTCGTGCGAGCGCACCGAGCAGGAGGAACACAGCCAGCGCCGCATAGGGGGCGACGCCGGCGAGCGTGACGATCAGCAGGTGGCCGATCCACACCAGGAATGGCCGCCGCGGCGGCATCGGGGAGGCCCAGGCACCCAGCGGGCGCTGGCCGCCGTCTGCACCCGGGACACCCTGCCCCGGCACGAACTGCTGGTCCGCGTACTGCTGGGGGTGGGGCTGCTGCGACGCGAGCTGCTGCGGAGTCGGCTGCTGGAGCGCCTGCTGCGGGGGCATCGCCTGCTGCACCGGAGGATGCTGCTGGACCGGCGGGTACTGCTGCACCGGCCCCGCGGAGGGCGGGTAGGGGCTGCGCTGGACCGGGTGCTGCGAGGGTCCGGGGAAACCGGTGCTCTGCTGCTCGGCCGGGGCCGGCGGGATGACGGGAAGCTGCTGCGTCGGGGCGGCGACCACCGGGAGCGCCTCCGTGGGCGCGTCGACCGGCGAGCTCTGCCGTGGCAGCGCCTCCGTGGGGGCGTCCACCGGGGCGTCCTGCGCAGTGGTCACGCGGGGCAGCGCCTGGGTGGGCTGCTCGGTCGGCGTGCCGGTCACCGGGAGCATCTCCGTGGGCGGGTCGTCGGCCGCCGGGCCGGCGCTCATCGCCTCGGTCCGCGCCTCGCCGGCGGCGGCCGCGTCCGCGCCGGCGGCCGACGGCAGCGCGGCAGTGGACCCGAGCGCAGCGGCGGACCCCAGCGGCGCGGTCGACCCGTCGGCCCGCAGGGCCTCCGTCGGCCCGGCGTCCTCGAAGCGCGTGAGATCGAGCTCTGCCAGACGTGCGAGCAGATCCTGCGGCGCAGGTCGCCGCTCCGGATCGGACTGCAGGGCCGAGCGCAGCCAGTCGGCGAGCTCGACGGGGAGCCCGTCGACGTCGAGCTCGCCGCGCTCGGCGCGCAGGAACACCAGATCGGCGCGCCCGCTGCCGAAGGGATCGCGGCCGGTCGCCGCGAAGGACAGCAGCGCCGCCCACGACCACCAGTCCCCCGCCTCGCCGGTGTGGTCGGTGCGGATCACCTCGGGATCCAGATACGCGGCCGTCCCCATCACCAGCCCGGTCGATGTCAGGCGGGACTCCTCGGCGGCGATCGCGATCCCGAAGTCGATGATCACCGGGTCGAGCCGGTCGCCGTCGGGGTCGAAGACCGCGAGATCCTCCTCGGAGCTCCCCCGCAGCATGATGTTGCTGGGTTTGAGGTCGCGGTGGATCACGCCGGAGCGGTGGATGGCTTGCAGGGTGTCCCCCATGACCAGGCCGATCTCCCGCACCGCCTCCGGGTGCAGACCGCCGTTGACCCGCACCGCGTCCTCGAGCGTGGGGCCCGGGACGAACTCGGTGACGACGAAGGCGTCGGAGGATTCGAGCTCCGCATCGAGGATCCGCACGATGTTGTCGTTGCGCACGAGCTTCTGCGCGGTGACCTCGCGGGCCAGGCGCTCGCGCGCTCGGGGGTCGTCGGAGATCTCGTGGCGCAGCAGCTTGATCGCGACGTCGTGGCCGTCCGCGTCATGGGCCCGGTAGACGATCCCCATGCCCCCCGCACCGATCCGACCCAGGATCTCGTAGCCGGAGTCCTCGGCGAGCGCCGTCAGGCGCGGATCCTGCCGCGCGCCGCGCGACGTCTTCGACGATCCCGACGCCCCGGAGAGCCCAGAGGGCCCGGGGGAGCCGGCAGACGGATTCTCGACCATGACTGCCATGCTACGAGGCACCGGACCCCGATCGCGCCGACTTCACCGCTCCCCCACACGGTCCCCACCGCGGATGCGCAGGCCTCAGTGCGGATGCGCAGGCGCAACCCGCGCCGCGTCGACCCGGATCTGCTCGTGCGCTCCCGTGGCGCGGGCACCTCGTGAGAAGATCCCGGAGCGGTGCGGTGGGCACCGCGATGACCGCGGCCACGGCCCGGCATCCGAGAGGAAGGGCTCCCATGCGCTCCAATTTGTTCGACGCCGGCAATCAGGAACGACAGACGACCGACCGATGGGCGCTGCAGTCCAACAAGATGCTGCGCTGCTCGCTGACCCCCGACGCCCCCGAGATCATCTCGGCCGCCGGCGCGATGGTCGCCTACCAGGGGCAGATGGACTTCTCGTACCAGGGCTCCGGCGGCGGCATGAAGCTGCTCAAGAAGATGGCCACGGGCGAGGGCGGCAACATGATGCGCACCCGCGGCCAGGGCGAGATCTTCTACGCACGCCAGGCCGATGAGATCTTCCTGATCCAGCTCGAGGGCGAGGCCCTCACCCTGAACACGAGGAACATGCTCGCCTTCGACAGCTCCATCCAGTGGGACATCAAGTCCCTGGGCGGGGCAGGCTTCATGGCCGGGGGGCTGTTCAACCTGTTCCTGCAGGGACAGGGCATGGTCGCCGTCACCTCGGACGGTCCGCCGATGCTCCTGGACTGCTCCCAGCAGCCCACCTTCGTGGATCCGCAGGCGGCGGTGTGCTGGTCGGCGAACCTGCAGCCCCAGATCAAGAACGACTTCAAGATGGGCTCGCTGATCGGGCGCGGCTCCGGCGAGTCCTTCCAGCTGGGCTTCCACGGCCCGGGCTTCGTCGTAGTCCAGCCCTCCGAGGGCATCCAGGTCTCCAGCGGTTCCTGACCGCCGCATCCAGCATCGACCCGCACCGGATGCCTACGATGGTCCGGTGAGCATCGCAGCACCTGGAGCACTGGTCGACGAGCTGGCCGCGCTCGGCCCTCGAGGCCGGCGCCTGGCTGCGACGTCGGCGGCGAGCATGTTCGCCGCCGACGTCTCCGCCCCGACCCCCGTGATCGACCCCGTCCCGGTGGTCCTGGACGCCGAGGACTGGGACACGCTCTCCGCGGGGCTGATCCAGCGGGTGCGCCTGCTCGACGCCCTCTACGCGGATCTCTACGGCCCCCGCACCGTGCTCGGCACGGACGTCGCACCGGCCGCCGAGCTGCTCCAGGACCCCGCCTATCTGCGCTCCGCGATCGGGATCCCCTCCCGGGGCGCCACCCACCTGTTCGCGGTGACCAGCACCGTCGCCCGCCAGGCCGACGGCAGCTGGGTCGTGCTCGAGGACAGCGTGGACGTCCCCGACGGGGCAGGTTTCACCCTCGAGCTGCGGCGGGTCCTCTCGAGGTGCGCGCCGACGCTGTACCGGACCACGGAGCTCCGCCGGCTGCATCCCTTCTTCGACACGGTGCGCACGGCGCTGCACCGGCGCACCCGCACCGACGGCCGCGCGGGGAGGACGGTCGTGCTCACCGACGGCGACGCGGACGATCCTCTGCGCGCGTTCGATCAGAGCTGGCTCGCCAACCTCCTGGGCTCCCCCGTGGTCTCCGTCGGCGATCTGCAGACCGGGTCGGGCCCGTTGACGCTGCGCCTGCCGGGCGTGGACTCCGATCCCGGCGACACGGTCGACGCGCTGGTCCGTCTGCTCCCCTCCACCCAGCTGGATCCGCTGGATCTGGGCCCCACCCCGTACGGCGGGGTCACCGGACTGGTCGAGGCCGCTCGCTGCGGGGACGTCGAGATGCTCAACCCCTTCGGTGCCGGGCTGCTCGAGAATCCCGCCCTGCGCGCCGCTCTCCCGGACCTGTGCCGCCAGATCCTCCACGAGGACCTCCAGCTGCGCCCCGCCGCCCCGAGCTCCGACGCCTCCCCCGGGTCGGAATCGTCCCGCTGGCTGTCCTCGGATCCTGCCGGGGGTGACGAGCTGGTGGAACGTCCGGCCCGGTTGCGCCTGATGGTGATCACCTCCGAGGACGGCTACGAGGTGCTGCCCGGCGGCGTCGCCCACACCGACGACGAGGCCCCCGAGGCGCTCAAGGACGTCTGGGTCACGGTCCCGGAGACCTTCGCCCTGCCCGAGGGGCCCGACGGGAGAACGAACGGCGAGTGCTCCGTGCCCGGGCAGGCGAGCGGTTCCGCACCCGAGTCGAGCTCGGCGAACGCCTCCGGGACAGACCTCGGGGCGGATCTCGGGGTGGACCTCGGGGTGGACCTCGGGGTGCTCACCGCATATCCGGCGATGACCCGATCCATCGGCTCGGACCTGTTCTGGTTCGGCCGCTATCTCGAACGGGTCGATTCCACCGCGAGGCTGCTGCGCACCGTCCTGGACACCTCGAACGATCTGGGCTCGGAACGGAGCGCCTCCGCCGGCACCGCGCAGGCCGTGCTCCTGGGTGCGGTCACCGACGTCACCACCACCTATCCGGGGTTCCTGGACCTCGATCCCCAGGACCCGGAGTCGGTGCGCAGCGAGCTCGCCAGCCTGCTCACGGACGGCGGCCGGCCCGGTTCCCTCGCCCAGTCCTATGCTTCCCTGGCACACACCACCCGGACCCTGCGCGATCTCATCTCGGATGACGTCTGGCCCGTCATCGCCCGCATGCGTGGCAGCTTCCACCAGCTGTCCAGCAGCGACAACCGGCCGCTCGAGCAGGGTCTGACGGACATCGTCGACGGCTGCCTGACCCTGTCCGGGGCGGTCGCCGACTCGATGCCCCGCAACCTCGGCTGGGATCTCACCGAGGTGGGCCGGAAGCTCGAGCGGACCATGGGGCTGCTGTCCCTGCTGCGAGCCACCCTGGGACATCGCCGCACCCGCGCCGCGGAGGCCCGGATCGCCGGCGCAGTCGCCCTGATCACGGAATCCGGGGCGTCCTACCGGCGCACGTTCCACGCTGCCGTGCAGCCCGAGCTCCTGCTCGAGCTGCTGCTCCACGACACCACGCTGCCGCGCTCGATCGCCTTCCAGCTGGACCGGTTGAACTCCACCCTGGACCGGTTGCCGGAGGTGACGCCGTCGCCCGAGCTGCGCGCGCCGCTGACCGCCCTGCGTTCACGCATCGGCTCCTGGCAGCCGCAGGAGCTGCTGCGGCCGGTGCCGGCCTCGGGAATGGCTCCCGGCGCCCCGTCGGCCGCAGCTCCGGCGGCGCGTGGTGGCGCCCCGACCTCGATGCTCGAGGAGGCCGACGCCGCGATCGCGTCCCTGCGCGAGCTCGCCACGGCGCTGGAGAACCGCTTCTTCCAGCCCTCGGAATCCACCTCCAGATGGGGGATCGATGATGTCTGACCACCAGCAGGCCCGCCCGCAGACCCGCCCGCTCGCGCCCGAGATCCCGCTGCGCAGCGAGGGCGACCCGTCGGCCGACGCGGTCGACTATCTCGTGCACCACCTGACCAGCTACCACTATGCGAAGCCGGTCTCGCGGAACTACGGGCGCGCCCACGTCGAGCCCCGCGCCACCCCGTACCAGCGGGTGCTGTCCCACGAGGTGATCGTGGACCCGGTGCCGGCCCGGCTCACCGCCCACACCGACTTCTACGGCAACTCCTCGACCTATCTGCTGGTGGACGGCCCGCATTCCCAGCTCGACGTGCACTCGCACGCCCGGGTGACCGTCTCCGAGCGGCGCTACCCCGTCGAGGCGATGTCCCGCCCCTGGGAGCAGTGCGGACCGGATCATTGGGGGCCGCTCCTGCCCGCCGAGAGCATCGACTTCGTGCACCCCTCGCCACGGATCCCCGACCAGGTCGAGGCGCACGAGATCTCGGCGAACGTGTTCACGCCCGAGCGCCCCATCGGGGAGTGCCTCGCGGAGCTCACCGGCTGGATCCACGCGAACTTCACCTATGACTCCCGAGCGACCACCGTGACCTCGACGCTCGAGGAGGTCCTCGCGGCGCGGCACGGGGTCTGCCAGGACTTCGCGCACGTGGGGGTCGCCGTCGTGCGAGCCGCGGGCCTCGCCGCCCGGTACGTCTCGGGCTACCTGCGCACAGCGCCGTCCTCCGAGGGCACCCTGGTCACCGAACCGGCCGACGAGATGATCGGCTCGGCCGCCTCCCATGCGTGGCTCAGCGTGCTCGTGCCCGGCATCGGCTGGGTGGACATCGATCCCACCAACCGCACCTTCGTCGACCAGCGCTTCGTCACCACCGCCTGGGGGCGGGACTACGCGGACGTCCCGCCGCTCAAGGGCATCGTCGTCGGCCCGCCCGGAGCGACCAGCACTCTCGATGTCGCCGTCGGCGTGGTGCCGGTGGCACCCGGGGCGCCCGGGGTGTCCGGGTCGCCATGACGGGCGGCCGGCAACGGCTGTGAGCGCGTCGGCCCGCTCACACGGACCGGGGCCGGGACGAATTTCGCGTATATGGTTGTGCGGAAATCAACGTGCGTTCGACGACGCACCGACCAGGCGCCCCGCGCCACGAGACCGAGGTGAGATGTCCTTCTCCCAGCAGCCCTTCCGTCTGGCCGTGATCGGCTCCGGCCCCGCCGGCGTGTACGCCGCCGAGACCCTGCTGCGCAACGAGCGCGTCAAGAACGGTGACCTCGAGGTCGCGATCGACCTCTTCGACCGCCTCCCGGCACCCTTCGGCCTGATCCGGTACGGGGTCGCGCCCGACCATCCGCGTATCAAGGGCATCATCACCGCCCTGCACCGCATCCTCGGCCGCGGCGACATCCGGTTCCTCGGCGACGTCCAGTACGGCACCGACCTCACGGCGGAGGACCTGCGCACCCACTACGACGCGGTCATCTTCGCCACCGGCGCCCTCAAGGACGCCGATCTCGACATCCCCGGCATCGAGCTGGACGGCTCCCACGGCGCCGCCGACTTCGTGGCCTGGTACGACGGCAACCCCGACTACCCCCGCACCTGGGAGCTCGACGCCGAGTCCGTCGCCGTGATCGGCAACGGCAACGTCGCCCTCGACGTGGCCCGCGTGCTCTCCAAGAGCGCCGACGAGCTGCTGCGCACCGAGATCCCCGCCAATGTGTACGAGGGCCTGCAGTCCGCCGCGACCACCGACGTGCACGTCTTCGGCCGCCGCGGCCCCGCGCAGACGAAGTTCTCGCCGCTCGAGGCGCGCGAGCTCGCCCACCCCAAGGGTCTGCAGGTGGTCATGGACCCCCGCGACGTCGAGCAGATCACCGAGACCCAGTGGGCGGCCATCAAGGCGGACAAGCGCACCGACCAGGTCACGCAGACGTTCGTGGGCTGGCTCGAGGAGCAGCAGCGCCGCGAGGCGGCCGGCGAGGAGCCGACGGACAAGAACGGCGGCCCCGTCCAGCGTCGCCTGCACATGCACTTCTGGCACCGCCCCGTCGAGGTCCTCGGCGAGGACGGGAAGGTCACCGGCATGCGTTTCGAGCGCACCCGCCTCGACGAGGAGGGGCGCCTCGAAGGCACCGGCGAGTTCGTCGACTACGAGCTCGGTGCCGTCTACCGCGCCGTCGGCTACCACGGCTCCGAGCTGCCCGGCATGCCCTACGACGCGAAGCGCGGCGTGATCTGCAACGTCGCCGGGCGCGTCACCGAGGCCGATGGCACGCTCGTGCCGGGCGTCTACGCCAACGGCTGGATCAAGCGCGGCCCGGTGGGCCTGATCGGCGCCACGAAGTCCGACGCGATCGAGACCATCTCGAGCCTGCTCGAGGACCTCGATGCCGGCCATCTGTCCGCCGCGCGCGAGCGGGACAACGAGGCGATCCTGCGCCTGCTCGAGGACCGGGGCGTGCAGTACACGACCTGGGACGGCTGGATGGCCCTGGACGAGCACGAGAAGACCCTCGGTGCCGCCGCGGTGGACGCCGACGGCGAGCCCCGTGCCCGCGTCAAGGTCGTCGAGCGCGACGAGATGGTCTCCGTCTCCCGCGCCGGGATGCCCGAGCACTCCCGCGCCTGATCCGCAGGACGCGGGGCGCTGGGCGCTAGGCGCTAGGCGCTAGGCGTAGGACGCACTACGCGAGACGCAGTTCGATGTCCCGTTCGTTGACCAATGTATTCGGAGGCTGCTGTGCTCGTTCTCGGTTCGATCCTGGCTCTGGCCGCGGCACTGCTCCATGGGTTCATCTTCGCCCTGGAGTCGCTCCTGTGGGGAACGCCCCGGGCCCAGAAGGTGTTCGGGCAGCAGAGCGCTGCCGAAGTCTCCACGACCCACGACCTGGCGTTCAACCAGGGGTTCTACAACCTGTTCCTCGGGGTGCTCGCCGCGCTCGGCGCTGTTCTCACGCTCGCGGGCGTGACCACTGTGGGCGTCACGCTCATGCTCGCCGGCACGGGGTGCATGCTCGCCGCAGCGGCCGTGCTCCTGCTCAGCTCCCCGGCACATCGGGGAGCTGCGGTGAAGCAGGGCGCACTCCCCCTGCTCGCCGTGGTCGCTCTGCTGATCGCCCTCGCCCTCTGACCGGAGGCACGTCGGAGGGGTACCGATGTCGTGCCCGAGGGTGGTGCCGGAGGGGTGCCGGAGGGTTGCCGACGGGGTGCACAGCCTCACCCACTCGCCGATGGGCAGACACTCCCCGCCCCGCTTGCCGAGTCCCTCGATACGTCCCGCATTTGAAGCGAATCAAGGGAATCGGGGCATCCTGCCGGGGATCCGATCCCTTATGGCACGAGACCTCACGACCACTGGGCACCTCGCACCGATCCGGCACCTCGCACATCGGATCTGTCACCTGGCACCGGGCACCAGTGGCCGGCTCCGCAAGGATCACGTCGGCGGCAGTTGAGCGACAGCCTCGCGATGAGTCCTGATCCGCTGGTCGGCTGTTCGGATGCTCGCGTCCAGCAGCGCGAAGAAGTCCTTGGAGTCCTTGTGGTCCTCCACGGTGATCCGCAGTACCGCCCACCCTTCGCGGTGCAGCAGCTCGTCCTTCGTATGATCCTTCCGAGCCTGCTCTGCCGTGAAATGCCGCTTGCCGTCGTACTCGATCGCGATCTTCCACGCGGGGTACGCGAGATCGATCCAGTACTCCTTGCCGGTCACCGGGTCGCGGAGGGGCCGGTTCGTCTCAGGTTCGGGGTACCCGGCTCGGACCACCATCAGCCGCGTCATGGTCTCGCGCGGAGAGTCGACCCGATCCCTGGCGTCACGCACGGCCGCCCTCACGGCACGGATACCGCGTGCACGTCGTCCCCGGCACGCTGTCCGCACCGCGTCCACCGTGAGCCCTCCCGCGACACGAATCCGTGAACCGAGGGAGTCGATGCAGGCCACGAGCTCGTCATGGCTGAGCAACGGTGCAAGGTCCAGCAGTACGTGGAACGGATGCTCCACCCTGACTCCGTCCACGACGAGGGAGGGTGGATCCTCGCGCACGTGGACCCTGAGCCTTCGGGCTGAGCCCCGCTTCTGCTCCGGCTGCACCGTGCAGTGGATGTCCGCACCGCCCTCCCAGGTGAGCTTGTCCGGCAGCGGGAGGCCGAGGAGCTCGGCCGCCGTGACGTGGCAGATGAGACTGCCCGGGACCACTCTCCTCTGGAGGATCCGCGCCACTTCCCGAACTCCGGCCGGCTCAGCAGCCACGGTGTAGCACCCGGGAAGCACGCGCAGGAACTCGGGGCTCGACAGTCTTCGGATGCTGACCCCCATCTTGAGCATGCCGGCGCGCGTGAACACCCGACCCGTCGGAATGCTCGCTCCGTTGCTGTCCTGACCGCTGCTCATCCCCCGACAGTAGGAACGTGATGGGTCGCGGAGACTGCTGCAGCCCTCGCAGTGGAAAAGATCCACTGGGGAGGAGAGACGCGAGCAGAGCACGCCCGCCACGCCGACGCGCGCCAGATCAGGGGCGACGCGCCGAACGAATCCACGAGAACGTCCCACCAGCGGGACGAATCAGTGGACTCGGCGAACGAGGGAGGCGGAAAGGGTCCGAGGGGCAACCTAGCGGACCAGCGGACCAGCGGACCATCGGACCAGCGGATCAGCGGACCAGCGGACCAGCGGATCAGCGGATCAGCGGATCAGCGGCGGATGCTTGCGAGGTAGTCGCCGATGCGGTCCACGGCGTTCGCGAGCATCTCCGCGGGCGGCAGCGTCACCAGGCGGAAGTGGTCCGGGGTGTCGAGGTTGAAGCCGGTGCCGTGGGTGACCAGCAGCTTCTGCTGGCGCAGCAGGTCGTAGGCGAACTGCTCGTCGTCCTCGATCGCGTACATCTCGCGGTCGAGCTTGGGGAACATGTACAGCGCTCCCTGCGCCTTGACCACGCTGATGCCGTCGATCGCGCTGAGGCCCTCGTAGGCGACATCGCGCTGCTCGCGCAGACGCCCGCCCGGCAGCAGCAGCTGGTTGATCGACTGGTGCCCGCCGAGCGCCGTCGCGACGATGTGCTGGGCCGGGACGTTCGGGCACAGGCGCATGTTCGAGAGGACGTCCAGGCCCTCGATGAAACTGGTCGCGTCGTCCTTGGGTCCGTACAGCGCCATCCAGCCGGCCCGGAACCCGGCCACCCGGTACGCCTTGGAGAGCCCGTTGAAGGTGATCGACAGCAGGTCCGGGGCGAGCGAGGCGATCGAGGTGTGGACCGCGTCGTCGTAGAGGATCTTGTCGTAGATCTCGTCGGCCAGGATCATCAGGCCGTGGGTGCGAGCCACCTCGACGATGTCGCGCAGCACGTGCTCGGGGTACACCGCGCCGGTGGGGTTGTTGGGGTTGATGACCACGATGGCCTTGGTGCGGTCGGTGACCTTCGAGGCGATGTCCTCGACGTCGGGCCACCACTGCTGCTCCTCATCGCAGCGATAGTGCACGGCGCGGCCGCCGGCCAGCGACACCGAAGCGGTCCACAGCGGGTAGTCCGGCTGCGGCACGAGCACCTCGTCGCCGTCGTCGACGAGTCCCTGGCACACCATCTGGATCAGCTCGGAGACACCGTTGCCGAGGTAGACGTCGTCGAGGTCGATGCCGGGCATGTCACGCATCTGGTAGTACTGCGCGACGGCGCGACGGGCCGCGGGGATGCCCTTGGAGTCGGAGTAGCCCTGCGCGGTGGGCAGGTTCTTGATCATGTCCACGAGGATCTCGTCGGGCGCCTCGAAGCCGAACGGTGCGGGGTTGCCGATGTTCAGCTTGATGATCTTGTGACCCTCGGCCTCCATGCGAGCTGCTTCTGCGGGCACGGGACCGCGGATCTCGTAGCAGACGTCGCGCAGCTTGGAGGACTGGGTGAAGATCATTCGGGGGCTCCTGGCCTGGTCGGGTGGGCACAGGATATCGCCGCCCGACGGGCCGCCGATCCCGTGACCGCACTGCAACCCCGAGACACCCTTGACGTCAGCCCAAGTATTTAGTTTCATGGTTTCAGTTAAGGCGGCTCGCAGGGCGACGGAACGCTCGACGGGTACCGCATCTGCGGCCTCCTCCCGGGCGATCCGGCCGGATCGGCGGCCCTGTCGGCACCATCCGCTGTCCCGCCCGTTCCGTCTCACCTCGTCTCGTCCCGCCCTGTCCCGTCCCCTCCCGTCCCAGAGGTCATCGATGTCCCCACGCAGGTCCTCCGTCAGCACCGCCGTCACGGCGCCCAGTCCGGGCTCCACGCAGCGGGTCCACCTGACGGCGTCCGGGGTCTCCGTGGTGCTGGACGTGACCGACGGCCGCTCCCCCGCCATCGCCCACTGGGGCGCGGCCCTGGGTACGCTCGACCCGGAGGGTCTGGAGGCCGTCTGCGCGGCGGCCGTCGAGCCGGTCCCCCACAACGCCGTCGACGTGCCGCTGCGGATCGCGATCATCCCCCAGCAGGCCGACGGCTGGATCGGCCGGCCGGGACTGACCGGTTCGCGCCCCGACGGCTCGGGATGGGCGCCGCGCCTGGTCACGCGCGCGATCTCCCTCGACAGCAGTCCGCTGACCGCCCCGCACGCCGAGGCGGGGGCGGCGCTCGTGCGGATCGATCTGGACGACGAGGAGCTCGGGCTCGAGGTCGCGCTCGAGGTCGAGCTGCTCCCGTCGGGGCTCCTGCGCCAGCGCGCCACCTGCACGAACACCGCCCAGTGCCCGTACGCGCTGGACGAGCTCACCGTCTCCGTGCCCGTGCCCGGCGACGCCGACGAGCTGCTGGACTTCGCCGGCCGCTGGTCCAAGGAACGCACCCCACAGCGCAGCGCCTTCACCGTCGGCACCCACCTGCGCGAGAACCGTCGGGGCCGCACCGGGGCCGACGCCGCCCACGTGCTGCACGCCGGGCGGCCCGGGTTCGGCTTCCGCCACGGCGAGGTCTGGGGCGTGCACACCGCGTTCTCGGGCAACCACCGCCATCTCGCGGAGCAGATCAACACCGGCAGCCGGATCCTCGGCGGCGGCGAGCTCCTGCTGCCGGGCGAGGTGGTGCTCGATGCTAACGAGTCCTACGCGAGCCCGTGGCTCTACGCCTCCTACGGCGAGGGGCTCGACGCGGTCGCCTCCCGCTTCCACCGGCACCTGCGGGCGCGTCCGCACCATGTGGGAACTGACCGGCCCGTCACCCTGAACGTGTGGGAGGCCGTCTACTTCGACCACGATCTGGCCCGGCTCACCGACCTCGCCGACCGCGCCGCCGATCTCGGCGTGGAGCGGTTCGTGCTGGACGACGGCTGGTTCGGGTCCCGCCGCGATGACACCTCCGGCCTCGGCGACTGGATCGTCTCGGCGGATGCCTGGCCGGGTGGGCTGGGCCCGCTGGTCGACCACGTCACCGGCCTCGGTATGGAGTTCGGCCTCTGGTTCGAGCCCGAGATGGTCAACGAGGACTCCGACGTGGCCCGGGCGCATCCGGAGTGGATCATGGCCCCCTCCCCCGACCGGATCCCCCTGGAGTCCCGCCACCAGCAGGTGCTGAACCTGTCGATCCCCGAGGCCTTCGCCCACGTGCGCGAGCAGATGGGCGCGGTGCTGGATGCGCACGACATCGGCGACATCAAGTGGGACCACAACCGTGACCTGCTCGAGGCCGCCACCCGCGGCACCGGCCGCGCCGCCGTCCACGCCCAGACCCTGGCCACCTACCGGCTGATGGATGAGCTGAAGGAAGCCCACCCCGGGCTCGAGATCGAGTCGTGCTCCTCCGGCGGCGCCCGCGTGGACCTCGAGGTGCTCGAGCGCACCGATCGGGTGTGGGTCTCGGACTGCATCGACCCCCTGGACCGCCAGCAGATGAACCGCTGGACCTCGCAGCTCGTCCCGCTCGAGCTCATGGGCAGCCACATCGCCTCGGGCCGCTCCCACACCACGGGACGTCTGCACACCCTCGACTTCCGCGCCGCGAGCGCCCTGTTCGGACACCTCGGCATCGAATGGGACCTCACGCAGGCGGACGCGGAGGAGACCGCCTCGCTGCGCTCCTGGATCACGCTCCACAAGGACCACCGCGAGCTGCTGTTCACCGGCGACCTGGTGCGCGCCGATCGCGGCGACAGCCCGCTGTGGCTGCACGGCGTGGTCTCCCCGCAGCGTGACCGCGCCCTGTTCACCCTGGTCGCCGTCGGCCGCTCCGACCGGTCCCAGCATGACCGGCTCCGCTTCCCCGGGCTCGACCCCGAGGCCCACTACCGCGTGCTGCCGCTGGCGACCGGTGCCCGTACCAGCAGCCTGATCCCGCCGCGCTGGATGCAGCAGGCCCAGGAGTCCACCGACGACGGCGGTCTCCTCCTCCCCGGCGCGGCCCTCATGGTCTCCGGCCTCGCCACCCCGCTCCTCGACCCCGAGCAGGCGCTCCTGGTCGACATCACCCGCGCCGAGGCCTCCTGACCTCCACGCGCAGTACGCACGGAGCCGGGACATCCGGCTCCGTCCGACGAAAGAAGGTAGCCATGTCCACCGCGACGACGTCGACGCGGTCGGCCCCGAGACGCCGACGGAAGGACGACACGAAGCTGGCACTGCTGTTCATCGCGCCAGCGACCGTCGGCCTCCTGGTGTTCCTCGTGTGGCCGCTGCTGACCGGCCTGTACTACTCCTTCACGGAGTACACGACTCTCACCCCGCCCCAGTGGATCGGGCTGGAGAACTATCAGAGGCTGATCGCCGATCCGATCTTCTGGAAGTCCCTGAAGGTCACGGTGCTGTACGTGCTGATCAACATCGGCGTGCAGACGGTCGTGGCCCTGCTGATCGCGGTGCTGATGCAGCGCCTGACCCAGTCCACGATCCTGCGCTCCCTCGTGCTGACCCCGTACCTGGTCTCCAACGTGGTCGCGGCGATCACGTTCCTGTGGATCCTCGACACCCAGCTGGGCATCTTCAACATCTTCTTGACCTGGATCGGCTTCGATCCGGTCTCCTTCTGGTCCAGCGAGACCTGGGTGATCCCGACCGTCGCGCTGGTGAACGTGTGGCGCCACATGGGCTACACGGCGCTGCTGCTGTTCGCGGGCCTGCAGTCCATCCCCACCTACCTCTACGAGGCGGCTCGCACGGAAGGGGCGGGAGAGATCGCCCAGTTCCGTCGCATCACCCTGCCGCTGCTGCGCCCGATCCTGGCGCTGGTGCTGATCATGACGATCATCGGCTCGTTCCAGGTGTTCGACACGATCTCCGTGACCACCCAGGGCGGACCGGCCGACGCCTCGAAGGTGCTGCAGATGTACATCTACGAGAACGCCTTCGCCCAGTACGAGTTCGGCTATGCCTCGGCGCTGTCCGTCGCGCTGCTGATCATCCTCATGGTCATCACGTTCACGCAGTACTGGCTCACCAAGGCCGGACAGTCGGACCTGGACTGACGGGAGAGAGAACACCATGACCACCACATCGCATCCCGTCACGGGCAGCCCCGGCACCGCCGGCACCACGAATTCCCACGACCCCACCGGTCGCACCATCCATCGGCCGAAAAAGCCGATCCCCTGGGGGAAGATCGTGGCCTGGGCCGTGATGGTGATCTTCCTGCTGATCACCCTGTTCCCCTTCTACTGGATGCTCCGCACGGCGCTGTCCAGCAACAACGCCCTGGCCACCGACCCGGGCAGCCTGCTGCCGGTGGGGATGAACTCCGGCGGCTTCGAGCGCGTCTTCGGCCTGCAGGACGTCGAGACCGCGATCTCCCAGGGCGGCAGCGGCGCCTCGATCAACTTCTGGCGCTACCTGCTCAACTCCGTCATCGTCGCGACCGCGGTGACCGTCGTGCAGACCTTCTCCTGCGCGATGGCCGCCTACGCGTTCTCGCGGCTGCGCTGGCGCGGCCGCGAGACGGTGTTCCTGATCTTCCTGGGCTCGCTGATGATCCCGCAGATCTTCACCCTGCTGCCCAACTTCATCCTGATCAAGAACCTCGGCCTGGTCGACACGCTGCTGGGCATCATGCTGCCCACGCTGTTCATCTCGAGCTTCGCGATCTTCTTCCTGCGGCAGTTCTTCAACAACATCTCCCGCGAGGTCGAGGAAGCCGCCCTCATCGACGGGGCGAGCAAGGCGCGGGTGTTCTTCACGCTCATCCTGCCGATGTCCAGCGCCCCGCTGGCCACCCTCGCCCTGCTGACCTACATGTCCGCGTGGAACGAGTACTTCTGGTCGCTGATGGTGTCCTACACCGATCAGTCCCGCGTGCTCACCGTCGCGCTGGGCGTCTTCCGGGCGCAGGCGCCCGGAACCGGCCCCGACTGGTCGGGCCTGATGGCCGCGACGCTGGTCGCCGCCGCCCCCATGCTGATCCTCTTCGCCCTCTTCGCGAAGAAGATCGTCAACTCCATCGGTTTCAGCGGGATCAAGTGAGGTGCCCCAGATGAACTCCCCGATCCACCGAGCACACACTGCTCGCGCCACCCCGTCCGACACCACCCCTCCGACTGCCCCGCCGCGGGCCGACGGATCGTCTCTGTCCCGTCGGCGCCTGCTGCAGGGATCCGCCGCTCTCGCCGCCGGCGCCACCGCGGCCGGAGCGCTGTCCGCCTGCGGAGGTGCCTCCGCCCCCGCGGGGGCCACCCAGATCGACTACTGGCTGTGGGACGCGAACCAGCTGCCCGCCTACTCCGCCGCGATCGATCTCTTCATGGAGAAGAATTCCGACGTCTTCGTGCGCGTCACTCAACTGGGCTGGGACGACTACTGGACGAAGCTCACGGCGAGCTTCGTCGCGGAGGCCGGGCCCGACGCGTTCGCGGACCATCTCGCCCGCTATCCGGAGTTCCTCAAGCTCGGGGTGATCGCCCCGCTGGACGGCCTGGGACCGCTCGACGACATCCCGGCCACCCAGTTCCAGGACGGTCTGCAGGAGCTGTGGACCGGCCAGGACGGCAAGCGGTACGGGATGCCCAAGGACTACGACACGATCGCGGTCATGTACGACAAGAACATGCTCGAGGAGGAGGGGCTCGCCCCCGAGGACCTCGAGGACCTGGACTGGAATCCGGAGGACGGCGGCACCTTCGAGAAGATGCTGGCGCGGCTCACCCTGGACGCGAACGGCGTGCGCGGCGACGAGGACGGCTTCGACCCCAAGAACGTGGCCCGCTACGGCATGGCCGCCGACGGCGGGATCGACTACACGGGCCAGACCAGCTGGTCCGCCTTCGCCTACTCGACCGGGTGGACGTTCACGGATGCGGACACCTGGGGAACGCATTTCAACTACGACGACGAGCGCTTCGCGGCCACCATGGACTGGTACTTCGGCCTCGTCGACAAGGGGCTCTTCCCGCCCTTCGGTGTGTTCGGCGACTCCAGCCCCACCCAGACACAGGTGCAGTCCGGCAAGGCGGCGCTGTCGCTGGCCGGCTCGTGGATGATCACGACCTTCAACAACATGGAGGGCATGGAGCTGGGCATCGCCCCGCTCCCCTCGGGTCCCATCGGCACTCCGATGTCGATGTTCAACGGGCTCGGGGACTCGATCTCCGCCCAGTCGGACAACAAGGAGGCGGCTGCCCGACTGATCGCGTTCCTGGCCTCTGACGACGCCCAGCAGGTCATCGGGGAGCGCGCCCCGTTCTTCCCGTCGACCGATGTCGGCACCGAGGCGGCGATCCAGGCGTTCGCCGACGAGGGCTTGGACGTCACCCCGTTCACGGACCGGGTGGCGAACGGTGAGACCGGGCTGTATCCGCTGGTGGAGAACTCCGCGGCGATCATGCAGATCATGCAGTCGGCCTTCGACCAGTGCTGGATGCGGCGAATCGACGGGGCGGACTTCGCCTCGTACAACGACCGGGTCAACGCCCTGTTCGAGTGATCGAGTGATCGAGTGATCGAGTGACAGAACGGCCGACGCCTGCGAGGGCGTCGGCCGTTGTGTCGTCAGTGATTCTGTCGTCTCTCAGGGGACGCCGACGAACTCCTGGATGCCGATCACGGCGGCACCCCGGGCCCACTCGTCGAAGTCCCCGCTGAGGGTGCGCACCACGAGGCCCTGCTGCCCGCGGGCGACAGCACTGCCCAGAGCCTCTTCGAAGACGGGGAACACTGCCCTGATCAGGTCCACGTTCTCACCACCGAGCACGATCGCCTGGGGGTCGATCACGGCGACCAGGCTGCCCGCGCCGAGCGCGACGGCCCGGGCCAGGTCCTCGGCGATCTCCCGTGCGGCGCGATCACCCGAGACGACCAGGGCGCGCAGCGCGTCGATCCCCTCGTCGGCGGCGAGCACGCCTCGCGCCCGGGCCGCCCGCACGACGGCCTCGGTGCTGGCCACGTCACGGATCGCCAGCGGCTCCCCCTGGGCGTCGTGGCCCACGGCGAGCCGGCCGGTGAGGCCCGCCATGTGGTTCCGGCCCTCGACGACCCGCCCGTCGATCACGGTGCCGAAACCCACGCCGGCACCGATCGTCAGCACGACGAAGGAGCTGTAGGCACGGCCGATGCCGAACCAGTGCAAGCCGTTGATCATCGCGACCAGGTCGTTCTCGACCACGACGGGCAGATCCACCCGGGCCTCGAGCACGGCGGCGAGCTCGACCGGGCTCTGCCATCCCAGGAGGTGCGCGGTGACCACGGTGCGCCGCCCGGCCACCAGGCCGCCGAGGCTCACCCCGATCCCGGCGACGTGCGGATGCGCGTCGAGGAGGGCCTCGACCGGGGTGAGGATCGCCTCGACCAGCTCGTCCGGGGAGCTGTCCTCGAGCGGGATCACGAGCTCCTCGAGCATGTTGCCGCGCACCGTGGTGACCACGGCGTGGACCTCCTGCGCAGTGACCTTGACGCCGATGAAGCGCGGGCCCCGGTTCTCCACGATGTCGAGCGGCTCATGGGGACGGCCCTTGGGGCGCACCACCGCGGTGAGCGGGTGCAATCTGTCGTGATCCAGCAGATCGCGGGTGACCCTGGTGACGGTGGGCGCCGACAGGCCCAGCCGTTTGGTGAGTTCGCTGCGGGAGCGGGGACCGAAGCGCAGCAGATCGCGGTAGACGGCGCGCATGCTCTCGGTGCCGAGGTCGGCGACGACGTCCGGCCCTGCGCTGTGCTCCTCGTGACTGCCCTGCATAGCGCGAGCTTATCCGCCGCGGACCGCTTCCCGAGTGCGGTCCGGGGTTGCCGTCAGGACCGAGAGATGAACAACCACGGCGTCATCCGGGACAGGAGGCGCGCCAGCGCTGCCCGCGCGGCTCCCGCTGAGGCGATCAGGGCAGGGCCCTCACCGTCCAGCGGCTGCTCGGAGACGGCGACATACAGGCTCGCGCCGGTGGCGTAGGCGTTGTGCCACCACGCCGGGGGCCGATCAGGCGTGCGGCCAGCAGGTCCAGCACCTCCCGACCGGTGGCGATGCCCGTTCGGGCGCATTCGCCGAGGTAGTCGGCACCATGGGCGACAGCATGGAGCCACCCGAAGTCGTCGTCGTACCCACGGGTGTCCGACTCGGCGGGGTACCACCGCACGACAGCCTCGAAGGCCTCCCGATCCCCGGCATCGACCACCCAGGTCAGCATCAGGGGTGCGAACGTGCGCGCCTGCACCTCGGCGGAGGCGGTGGAGTGGGGCAGCCAGATCTGACATGCTTCCTCCCAGACCAGCGGGCCCTCTGGCGAGGTCCCGCGACGAACCCACGACATGCAGCAGGGGAGCCCCATGAGCGAGATGCCGGCGGACGCCGCGACGGACGATCAGCCCACGATCTACACGGCCTACGAGATCGACTTCATGCTGGCTCTGCGCCCCACGCAGAGCGGGGCGATCACCCGCGAGCAGGTGGGCCTGCGCCGCGCCCCCGAGGACGCGCAGGAGTTCGTCACCGCAGCGGTCACCTCCGGGCTGCGGGCACGCGGGAAGGTGAAGCGCTCGGACGACGGCCAGTGGCTGCTCGGCGAGGAGGGCCAGATCGTGGCGAGCGCGCTGACCTCCGCCGATCGCTGGCTGGGCCTCGCCCTGGCCGAGGGCGAGGCCATGCGGATGGCCTTCGTCATCAAGGCGGACGACGCGGTCCTCATGCTCACCCAGGACGAGCTGGACTCCTTCGTGGTCTCCGCCCTGCCCGATCCGGAGCATGTGCCGACCTCGGTGGCCGACATCGTCACCGCCTTCCTCGACGACGGGCGCGAGCGCACCGTCTCGCTGCGCCGCAAGGACATCGCGACGCCCGAGGACGAGACCCCGATGATGCTCCACGTCGAGGCCGACGGCACCTGGCGGTCCGGGCACCTCCCGCTCGACGACGACGGGATCCTCGCCGTCTCGGACATCTCCCGGGACGCGGTCGCCGAGGCCGTGCGCCTCCTGTGGGCCGACGGCACCAGTTCGGCGCTGGCCGCTCCGGCCGTCTGAGCCCGCGGTTCAGGACCGACCATCTGAGCCTGCGGTTCATGAGCCTGCGGTTCATGAGCCTGCGGTTCGAGACCGACCCCCTGAGCCCGCGGTTCACGACCGACCACCTGAGCCCGCGGTTCAGGAGGCGGGGCCGAGCCCCGTCGTGCGCCCGGCGCGAGCGGTGCGCAGCCTGCCGCGCAGGTTCCGGTAGAGCTTGTGGACCCGATAGATGAGGTAGATCCCCGCGGCGAGCAGGACGAGCGCCACCACGGCGGCGACCGCGGGCAGCAGGAGGGTCAGGCCGCCGACGACCAGCGCGGCGACGTCCTCCCCGGTCGAGACCACGGCGTTGGAGACCGGCTCCGGTGACACGTTGACCGCAGCTCGCGCGGTGGACTTCGCCGCATGCGACCCGAAGGCGGCCACCGCGCCGATCACGGCCATGACGATCGCCGTCGTCGTATCGGTCTCTCCGCCCAGCAGGAAGCCGATGGCGCCGCCGGCGATCGGCCGGATCACCGTGTGCAGCTGGTCCCAGAAGGAATCGAAGAAGGCGATCTTGTCGGCCGCGAAGTCGACCAGCAGCAGGATCGCGGTGATGACCAGCAGATCGGTGCGCTGCAGAACCTCAGGGACCTGCTCGAGACCGAAGATCCGCCCGGCGAGCCCGAGCAGGAAGACCATGAAGTAGGGCCTGATCCCGCTGACCCAGCCGGATCCCACCGTCATCAGCAGTGCTTCCATCACCGTCTCCCGGTTCCGTCGTGTCGGCCTCTCAGCGTTTGCCCCGTGCGGCCCGTTCCCGCCGGCGCAGCTCTGCGCGCAGTGCCCGGATGGTCTGTCCGGAAGGTCGAGTGTAGGTCCAGATGTGGCGATCCAGGGCGGGAACGACGATGCGGGTCCCGTCGCGCAGCCGCAGGCCGACGGTCAACCAGTGCACCGGGTGGATCACCCGGGACTCGATCGCCACGATGCTGCTCCACGGCACGTGCCGGGTCCGCAGCGCGCCGACCACCCGCAGCCCCTCCTCGGAGATCTCCAGGCGCGACCTCGCGGTGCCCAGGGCGACCAGGCCGAAACGGATCCCGAGCAGAGCGCTGAGCGTCGCCGCGAGGAGGAGCGCGAGCAGCACCAGCAGCAGGCCGACGCCCGGGGCATGGCCGTCCGCGGTCGTCGCCCACAGGAGCACGGCCGCCACCGTCATCACCAGCGAGCCGCCGAGAGCGAGGGCGGCGACCACCGACCGCAGCAGCGTGTCCTGCACCGCGTCGGCCGGACGCACCGTCCTGACGATGCTGCGGCCGGCCCGCCCCCGCACCGCCCGCTGCTGCTGGAGGTTCGCCACCATCCGTTCCACCGTCGCCGCGCTGCGCGAGTAGTCGGGCAGGAGAGTACGGACCCCCGGCTCGGGGTCGAGGTGCCGCGGAATGGTCATCTCCGCAGACTATTTCGGGCTCTGTGCAGGGTCGATGGGCTGAACTCCCCACGTTCGGAGCCTCGCAGCGCGAGCCGCGGTGTCGAGCGGAGGACGACGGTGACCACGGCTGTGCGGTGCGGTGCGCCACCGCGTCGATGCGTGCCCCCAGGTGCCCGCCGTAGAGTTCACGGCATGTCCTCCTCTGGATCCAGCTCTCCCCGTTTCCGTCGTCCGGCGTCGTTGTTCCCCTCGACCGCGGAAGCCATTCCCGGCGATCCGGATCCCTCGACCTCGACGGATCTGGCCCACGACTCGGCGCAGGCCCTCCTGGACGGGGTGTTCCACAGCTCGGATCCCGAGGTCGTCGAGCGGGTCCTGCATCTGGCCGCTCAGGACGGGCTCTCGGACCTGGCGGCCCTTTGGTCGGGATCGCCCGCGAGCACGCTGCCCGGCGCCCTGTGGCGCCTCTACGTGCTGCACACCTGGGTCCAGCACAGCGGCGAGGACGTCGTGCACCGCTACCGTGCCGGATCGCGCACCATCCCCGGGCTGCGCTACCTCTCCGGGTTCGCCGAGCCGCCGGACGTGCAGCAGGTCCAGCGCACGATGGACGACATCCTGCGCGGGGCGTTCACCGGAGACCTCGCCATCGCACTGACCCGCGCCGGGGCGGTCGCCACGATCCTCGCCCACGGCACCGCCCACCTGGCCGATGAGGATCCCGGTCCCCATCGGACCCGGCAGGCGGAGCGGCTGCTGAGCACCGGCGAGGAGCTGGCGATGGCCGGCCGCCATGCCGAGGCCGGCCGGTTGGACTGAGCTCCGAGCCGCGCAGCGGGGCTGAACGTCACACAGCGGGGCTGAACGTCGCCGCGGACGTGGCACATGCCATTCCTGCCCGGGTCACGGGTGGATGCCCCGGGCGTCAGTGCCCTACGATGTATGGGCGCCGGGCCGCGGTTGCCCCGGGCTCCAACATTTGCCGCTTCGAGCGGCCTTCGCGCCGACAGGCGCATCCCGGTCCGGCGCCCCAGCATCTCGAGCATGTCGACACCTCCCACCAGCGGTGATCGGCACCGGGTACAGCGCCCCACGGCGCAAGGAGGAGACCTGAGGTGGTGCAGCTCTTCCCGCGTCGCGTCGAACGCTCGATGACTGATCTGTTCAGCGAACTCGCCGAGCTCCTGGTCCAGGCCACCGACACCCACTCCCGGATGCTCGGGCACGGGTACCGCGAGCGCACTCGCATCGCGCCCGTGCTGCACGACCAGTCGACCCGCGCCGAGGAGCTGTGCCTCCGGATCGCGCAGCGCCTGGCGCAGTCGCTGATCACGCCGTACGAGGCGGAGCTGCTCTACGACCTCGCCCTCACCCTGGCGGACACCGTCGCGTCCCTGGAGAACACGGCCGAGCTGCTGGTCCTCTCCCCGGATCGGTGCCCTCCCCACGCCCCTGCTCGAGGCGGCCAAGGGCATCGAACGGGCGGCCGAGCTGACCGTCGTCGCGACCTGGACGCTGAACCGCGTGCGGGACATGGGTGACTACTACCCGCAGATCCGCAAGCTCAAGCGGCAGGGAGACCGGCTGGTCCGCCAGTCACTCGGCGAGCTCTACCAGCGCGGCGGGGCGTCCACCGATCTGCTCCCCCTGCGCGACATCACCGCCTCCGTGGCGAGCACGATCGAGCTGCAGGAGCACGCCGGGCGCCTGGCCGATCTGCTGCGCGTCAAGGACGCCTGAGTGACCCCGGCACTGCTCGTGCTGGTCGTCCTCCTCGCGCTCGCGATGGCGTTCGTCAACGGGTTCCACGACGCTTCCAACGCGGTCTCCACCGCCATCACCACCCGGTCGCTGCGAGAGTCGACGGCCCTGGGGATGGCCGCCATCTTGAACCTGCTCGGAGCCCTGCTGGGGATGTTCCTGCTGGCGGTGACCGCCCAGTGGGCGCTGCACCTCCTGGGACTGGGGCAGCTCGCCGCCACGACCGCCGGGACGCCTGACGTGCTCGGGGCGGGCCTGGTCGCGATCCTGCTCGCCACCCTGTGCTGGGAGCTGCTGACCTGGTGGATCGGCATGCCCTCCTCCACCTGGCACGCCTTCTACGGGAGCGCGATCGGGGCGTCCCTGGCCATCGGCGCGGCCGCCGCCTGGGATCGCCTGGTGGTGATCGTCGTCGGCTCGATCGTCGGCCCGCTGCTCGCGGTGCTCGTGTCCTATCTGGTGATGCAGGGGATCCTCGCCCTGGCGCGCGACGAGCGCCTGCGCGTCGCGCATCTGCGATTCGCCCAGACGGTCACCGCCGGTGCGGTCGCGACCGGGCACGGCCTCAGCGACGCGCGTCTGCCCCTCGCCGTGATCGTCGTCGCGGCCTCGGTCTCCGATCTGTCCTTCGGCGCCGCCCTGCCGATGATGGTGGCCGTGGCGGTCGCCGTCGCGGCCGGCACCTTCCTGGGCGGGCATCGGATCATCCGCACCATCGGTCGCCGGCTCACCGATCTCTCCGTCGCCCAGGGCCTGGCCGCGGAGGCCTCCTCGGTGCTGTCGATGTCGGTGGCGATCTTCGGGCTGGAATCCCCTGTCTCCACCTCGCACGGCCTCGCCTCGGGCGTGGTCGGCGCCGGGGTCGCCGTGGGCCGTCGCCAGGTGCGCTGGCGCGTGGCCCGCACGATGGTCGCCGTGTGGCTGCTGACGCCGATCGTGGCGGCGGTGCTCGCAGCGGCGCTGGCCGGCGTGATGCTCGAGCTGAGCTGACCGCGAGGAAGGCGTCGTCCGCCCGCATCGGACCGGACCGCACCGCACCAGACCGCTCCGCACCGGACGCCGAGGGTTCTCGGAGGGTCGACGGCTATCCTGTGCAGGCCCGATCGCGAAGGAGACCCGATGCCCGACGGCGAGTCCACCACTCCCGCCCCGAGGAAGCGTCCTGTCTACGGGCGCCCTGCGCCGGCGTCCGCCGGAGCCGCCTCCGGGCCGGATTCCGCCGCGCACAGCGGCTCTGCGCACAGCGGGTCAGCACAGGGCGCGTCCGTACAGGGCGGATCCGCACACAGCGGGTTCACGCACAGCGGGTTCGCTCAGGATCCCTCTTCTCAGGGGTCGTTCGCTCACGAGCCCTACCCCGATACTCCGGCCACCGGGCCGTTGCCGGCCCAGCCGCCCCGCTCATCCGGCGGGTCCTCGCCGTCCACGCGCCGCGGGCTGGCGCCGCTGATCATCGGTCTCGTGCTGCTGCTCATCATCGGCCCGGCCGCGACCATCGGCGGGCTCGTGTGGTCGTTCAGCTCGCTGGTGGGCGACGCCACGACCGGCCCCACCGTGGTCGAGGGCGGGACCGGGGAGCTCGAGATCGGCAAGAACGAGATGCTGATCCTCTATGTCCCCGCGGCGGACGCCGACAGCGCTCAGTGCACCGCCGAGGGCTCCTCCTCCGGCGCGGTCACCGAGTTCCCGACCTCCGGGTCGGTGACCTTCGGCAACGGGACGTCGTACGAACAGGTACTCGGCGTCGCCGCGACCGCGGACACCACAGTGACGATCTCCTGCACCGGCACGGACTCCCCGGCCTATCTCGGGCCGTACAGCGTGACGAAGATGGCGGCCCCGATGCTGATCGGCCCCATCATCGGCATCATCGCGGGATTGATCGGACTGATCCTCACGATCATCGGCATCGTCCGCCTGGTGCGGAGCCGTCGCGCCTGACGGCGTACCGGACGTCGCGCCTGGCGGCACAGCTGGTTACCACTGGATGCCGGCTGCACGTCGGGCGGCCGACGGCGCTCGTCCGACGGCGATCGTCCGACGCACACCGCGCCGCGTCTCAGGGATCGACCCTTCCGAGCATGTGCGCGGCGCCCCTGATTTAGAGTGGCGGCATGCCCACAGCTCAGGATGGAGTGATGATCATGCACCCCCGTGCAGGCCAGAAGGCCCTTCCGGAGGATCTCGTCGATGTCGACGCTCTCCTTGACGCCTATTACGACCTTCATCCAGACCCGTCGGACCCGGACCAGGCCGTCGCCTTCGGCACCTCGGGCCATCGCGGCTCGTCGCTGGACACCGCGTTCAACGAGGACCACATCGCCGCGACCACCCAGGCGATCGTCGAATATCGTGCCGGCCAGGGCATCCGCGGCCCACTGTTCATCGGCCGAGACACCCACGCCCTGTCCCGACCCGCCTTCGACACCGCTCTCGAGGTGCTCGCCGGCAACGACGTCGCGGCGCAGGTCGACGCCCTGGACAGCTACACCCCGACCCCGGCGGTCTCCCACGCGATCCTCGTGCACAACCGCGGTCGCGCCACGAACGATCCCGGCCGGGCCGACGGCATCGTCGTCACCCCCAGCCACAATCCGCCGCGTGACGGCGGCTTCAAGTACAACCCGCCCCACGGCGGCCCGGCGGATTCCGACGCCACCACCTGGATCGCGGATCGCGCCAACGAGCTGCTGGCCGCGGGTCTGAACGGGGTGCGCCGCCATGGCCGGCAGAAGGCCCTGCAGGATGCCGGCCGCTACGACTACCTCCACACGTACGTGAAGGATCTGACCGACGTGGTGGACATCGACGCGATCCGTCGCGCCGGGATCCGGATCGGAGCCGACCCGCTGGGTGGGGCCTCCGTGGACTACTGGGCCGAGATCGGCGAGATGCACGACCTGGATCTCACCGTGGTCAATCCCGAGGTGGATCCGCAGTGGTCGTTCATGACCCTGGACCGCGACGGCAAGATCCGGATGGACTGCTCGAGCCCGTGGGCGATGGCTTCCCTGCTCGAGAAGCGCGACGAGTTCGACATCGCCACCGGCAACGATGCGGACTCCGACCGCCACGGCATCGTCACGCCCGATGGCGGGCTGATGAACCCCAACCACTACCTCGCCACGGCGATCCAGTACCTCTTCGCCCACCGCCCCGAGTGGCCCACCGGGGCGAAGGTCGGCAAGACCGTCGTCTCCTCGAGCCTCATCGACCGGGTCGTGGGGTCGCTGGGCCGCGAGCTGTACGAGGTCCCCGTCGGCTTCAAGTGGTTCGTGCCGGGCCTGATCGACTCGTCGGTCGGCTTCGGCGGCGAGGAGAGTGCGGGAGCGTCGTTCCTGCGCCAGGACGGGTCGGTCTGGACCACGGACAAGGACGGCATCATCATGGCGCTCCTGGCCTCCGAGATGCTCGCGGTCACCGGCCGCTCCCCCAGCGCGCTGCACGCGGAGCTCGTCGAGGAGTTCGGCTCGAGCGCCTATGCCCGCATCGACGCCCCGGCCGACCGTGCACAGAAGGCGAAGCTCAAGGCTCTGAACCCTTCGCAGGTGACGGCCACCGAGCTGGCTGGCGAGCCGATCGTCTCGGCGATCACGGACGCTCCCTCGGGAGGTGCGATCGGCGGCTTGAAGGTCTCCACCGAGTCCGCCTGGTTCGCGGCTCGCCCGTCCGGCACCGAGGACGTCTACAAGATCTATGCCGAGTCGTTCCGCGGCGAGGACCATCTGGCCGAGGTCCAGGAGGCCGCGAAGGCTCTGGTCGACGGCGCACTGGCCGACTGATCCTCTCGGCGCCCCGCCCTCCGGCTGCCACGGCTCCGGAGGGCGGGGCTCCGCGTGGAGGCGCGGCACGCAGCGCGGAGCTGCTGAAAGCGGCACGGAGCGGAGCATGGAGCCGCTGCATGCAATGGCGGACTATCGCGAATCGTGTCGCCCGTCACCGTGCAGGGGAGACGACCTGTCTAAGCGGCCTCGACGAGATCGCCCGGGAGGGACGCCGGCGGGGCGTGGAACCGGCGTTCATCCCGACGGTGTCCGCCCCTCCGGGAGGAATGCCCTCCGCGGTGCCCTCAGGGCTAAATGACCCCTGCGTCATCTGGGCATTCACGGCTCCTCCCCATCGCTCTCGCTCGCCTCGACGCGGAGGCTCTAGCTGGACATTCGGGGTATAGCGCCAGGTCGCTGGTCAAGGAATCACCAAGTCCCGGTCAACATTGCGTGCGTCACGTGGGGGTGTCTCCGTCCACACCCCCTTGCGCCGACCCCCGTCTGCGCTGGAGCATGGAGCCCGAGGGTAAAGGTTCGGTAGGGTAATATGCTTCGTCGAGCCACCCAAGATGACGCCGACCACACCCGTCGGAAGAGCGTCCGAGAGAGGGGGAATTGCGCCTATGCGGTTACGAACACGTCTGTACGCCTGCTCCGCTGCCGTCACTCTCGCCCTCCCCGCGGCCGCCGCCCCCGCCCTCGCCACGCCCCCCGAACTCACCGACCAGGCCGACCGGTCGACCGCCGAATCCGCTGACGGCACAGCCACAGTGCCCGCCGATTCCACACAGGCCCCCGACTCGACACAGACTGCCGAGTCCGAAGAGTCCGCCACCTCCCCCGACGCAACCGCGACCGCGACCGCGACCGACGAGTCCACAGAAACCGACGGCTCCACCGCGTCCGAGAAGCCCGCCGATCCCAACAATGCTGACGAGCCCGCTGAGGGCGCCGGCTCCGGCGAGGGCGCGGACCAGACAACCGGCGGTCCGGCCGACGGCGAGTCCGCATCTGACACCCCCGATCCCGGCAGCGAGGACCCGTCCCAGCCCGCACCGGGCCCGGACGACGAAGCCTCCGACGACGATGATGATCAGAATGCCGGGGATGACCCCGCGGATCCGTCGGACCCGGAAGTAGAACCTCCGGCCGACTGCGCGGGGGTCGTTCTCGTGGTCTCCGACCTCCTGGCGACCGTGCGCGGTGAAGCCGAGGGCTGCGAGGGGTCCGAAGTAACTGAGTCCGATGGCGCAGAGAACACGGATTCGACGACGCCGTCGTTGCCGTCGACTTCAGCTCAAGGGTCAACTCCGCCGCCGCCGCCGACACAGACACCGACACCGACACCGACACCGACGGACGGGGCCACCACGCCCGCGGAGACTCAGACCCCCAGCGGGCCGTCTACGGGCGAGGAGTCGACGGAGCCGCCCGCGACCGAGAAGCCGGGTGGTGGGTCAGACGGCGAGACGAACCCGGCCACCCCGTCGGCCGGGAAGCCTGCCGAACCGGAGAAGCCCACAGAACCGGAGAAGCCAGTCACCCCGGAGAAGCCCGCGGAGACGGAGAAGCCTGCAGAGCTGGAGAAGCCCGCGGAGACGAAGAAGCCGAGCGTCATCGCCCCGCAGGTGAAACCTGACGCCGAGCCCGAGACCCGGTCAACGGCAGAGGCGCCGGAAGCCCCTGCCGCCGACGACGGTGCGACGACCCAGGCCGACGAGACCGAGCAGGCCAGCAGGACCTCCGAGCGCACGTCGCCCGAGACGAGCAGCACCACCGAGGAGACCACCTCGGAGGAGACCACCTCGGAGGCGCCGGCAGCGCCCCCCGAGGACCCCAGCCCGTCTGTGCAGCCTCAGCCGGTCGCGAGCACGCAGGAGGGCGGCCCGATCGTCCAGCTCCTCAACGCCGTGTCCTCGCAGGACCCCGATTCAGCGTTCGGCCGCATGCAACAGGTGCTCGCGATCGCGCTCGGCATCGGCTTCCTGACCACAGCCGGCTTCGCCGGTGCCACCTGGCACAGCCGGCGTACCGCGAGCGCGAGAGCACCCAAGGAATAAGCCGTCGTCAGCGGGCGCTCAGCGCGTCCTGCACACGGGCGATGATCGCGGGCAGGCTGCGCTGCATCTGCACGATGGTGCGATTGAAGGCGCCCTGCCCCTCGTACCAGGGGTCATCCACCGCCATCTCGGTCTCCGGGGTCTCCGCCGGCGTCTCCGGATCGAACCTCCGCCACAGCGCGACCTCCGGGACACTCTTCCCCTCAGGCGCCTGCTCGACCATCCGGCGCAGAGCCTGGGCGTGCTCGATCGTCATCGGGAGCACGAGGTCCCAGGTGAGCAGTTCCGTGAGATGGATGGTCTGCGCCGTGTGCTCGAAGGGCCGCGCATATCCCGCACGGACGAGAGCGAGCTCGGTGCGGTCGTCCATCGGCATCCCCTCGGCCTCCCAGCTGGTGCCGGCGGACCCCACCTCGACACGGTCGGCGAGACCCGCCTCCAGGATCGCCTCGCGCAGCATCACCGCTGCTGCGGGAGACCGGCAGACGTTGCCGGTGCAGACGGTGAGGACACGGAAGGGCGACATCTCCCCATTGTGTCAATGATGCCGAGGTGGCGAGCGCAGAATCGCCAGGCCCCGTACAATACTGAGGGAAGCGCGTGCGGTGCCCACCGTGCCGTTCGCGCATATTCGCCAGGGTAAGGTCACGAGTACAAGATGGCAGTGACCATGCCACGACGGCTCAGGAGGACAGCCATGGCCGAAATCATCCGCGCCCACGACGACGACTGGTCGCTCGTGCGCGAGATCCGTCTCCGGTCTCTCAGCACCGACCCCTCGGCCTTCGGGCAGAGCTGGGAGAAGGAGTCGACCTACGAGGACTCCATCTGGAAGAAGCGCGTTCGTGAGGCCGCGTGGTTCCTCGCGGTCGAAGCAGGCCAGCCGGTCGCGGTCGTGGCAGTTCGCCACGAGGGCGACTCCCCCGCCAACGAGCGTGAGCTCCAGGCGATGTGGGTGCTGCCGAGCGCACGTAAGGGCGGTATCGCCGGAAAGCTCGCCGACGCGGTCTTCGACTGGTCCCGTGAGGACGAGGCGGACACCGTCACGCTGTACGTCGGCCCCAAGAACGAGGTTGCGCAGTCTCTCTACCAGGCCCTCGGATTCGAGGACACCGGGGACCGCTGGGAGATCATCGAAGATGATCCCGACGGTGCCTGGCTGAAAATGGCCCGAGGCCTCTGAGACCAGGTGCCCTCCTCCCGTCGAGCCGCCTCCGGCCTGGCCTCCTCCCGATCCGCGTCCCGCGCGGCCGGTGGAGGTCCGGGCCGGAGGCGTCCTCATTGGTCGGCCCGTTTCGAGGACGTCAAGAACGCCACCGTGGGCAGAGCACTGCAACGGTTGCACTGGGATCTCCGGCTCCAGCCGTTCCACGGATACGGCTCTCCGACGCAGGTCAGGGTGCTGGCGAAGGTCCTCTACGCCTCACCCGGTGCTCCGGCCGACTTCCATGACCAGCCGGTCCACGACATGCGCACCATGGCCGTGCGGGGGTGGCGCAACTTCGCGAGCCAGGTCGCACCCTTCCGCACCGTCACCATCCGGATCGGTGGTCAGCAGTTCAGCGCGCGTGCGGACCGCACCGGGATCGTCGACGTCCAGCTCGACGTCGACCTCGAGCCCGGTCAGCACGAGGCGCTGCTGTGGACGGTCTCCGGCAACGAGGTGGCCGCCGACGTCACCATCTTCGCCCCCGAGGCCACCGTGGGCCTGGTCAGCGACATCGATGACACGGTGATGGTGACGTTGCTGCCGCGCCCGCTGCTGGCCTTCTGGAACGCCTTCGTGGTCCACCAGTCCTCCCGCCAGGTCGTGCCGGGCATGCCGATGCTCTACCAGCGCCTCGCCCGGCAGTACCCCGAGATGCCGGTGCTGTACCTGTCCACGGGCGCCTGGAACGTGTTCCCGGTGCTCAAGAGGTTCCTCTACAAGAACGGGTACCCCGACGGTCCGCTGCTCCTGACCGACTGGGGACCCACGAACACCGGGTTCTTCCGCTCCGGCCGGGAGCACAAGGAACGGGCGCTGCGGCGCCTGGCCGAGACCTTCCCGGAGCATCGCTGGCTCCTGGTCGGCGATGACGGACAGCACGACCCGTCGACCTACGCCGATTTCGCCGCCGAGCGTCCCGAGCTCGTCGAGGCGATCGTGATCCGTCAGCTGACAGAATCCGAGCAGCTGCTCGCCCACGGCACTCTGCGCCCCCTCGAGCGGCGCAGCCACGGAGACCTCACGCCGCTGGTCGTGAGCGCGCCCGATGGCCACACCCTGCTCTCCGCCCTGCAACGCGCCGAGGTGATCCGATGACCGTCCCCAACCCTGTCACCACCCTGACCTCCACGATCGCGATCCGGCCCGCCCGTGAGGACGACGTCGAGCACATCGTCGCGCTGGCACAGGCCGCCTATCGCGGCACCGGCGGCTGGACCACGGAGGCGCACCTGGTCACGGGCACCCGGACGGACTCCACGGAAGTACGCGACATGGTCGCCGATCCGGCCGTCACCCTCCTGGTCGCCGTGCGCACCCCGTCCGGGACCGCGCCGTCCGACGCTGACCCCGGCGCCGAGGGCGAGCAGAGCACTGCCCGCGAGGGCGAGCAGAGCACTGCCCGCGAGGGCGAGCACGGCACCGCCCGCGAGGGCACAGCGGAGGGCGCGGACGAGGGCATCCACGAAGACGAGATCGTCGGGTGCTGCTACACCCGTCGAGAACCGGCCGACGCCGACGGGCTCGTCCGTGCGGAGCTGGGGCTGTTCGCCGTGCATCCGTCGGCCCAGTCCCGCGGGCTCGGGCGCAGCCTCCTCACCGCCCAGAGCGATCACCTGCAGCGCGACGGGGTCGACGTGCTCATGATCCGGGTCCTGCAGTCCCGGCCGGAACTGCACGCCTGGTACGAGCGGCACGGCTTCGTGCGCACCGGCGTGGCCGTGCCCTTCGCGGGCGATCCCGCGGGGCTGCAGATCGCGGGACTGGGCATGGACGTCATGGAGCGTCCTCTCCACGAGCTCTGACCTGCACTCGTCGTCGTGTCATGTGACCGGGGCGACTAAACTGCCGGCATGAGCACCGACGCCTTCACCCCGTCCCCCCATCGCTACGAGAACGTCCCGTATCGGCGGGTGGGCCGTTCCGGGCTGCGCCTGCCCCCGGTCTCGCTGGGCTTCTGGCAGAACTTCGGTGAGGGCCGCGACCTGCAGGTCCTCCGCGCCATCGTGCGCCGTGCCTTCGACCTCGGAGTGACCCACTTCGACCTGGCCAACAACTACGGTCCGCCTCCGGGCAGCGCCGAGACCCATGTGGGCCGGATCCTCGAGCAGGATTTCCGCCACCATCGCGATGAGCTCGTGATCTCCACCAAGGCCGGCTACGGGATGTGGGACGGCCCCTACGGCGACGGTGGCTCGCGGAAGTATCTGCTCAACTCCCTGGACCAGTCCCTGCGACGGATGGGCCTGGGCCACGTCGACATCTTCTACCACCACCGCGAGGACCCCGCGACCCCGCTCGAGGAGACGATGGGGGCGCTCGACCACGCGGTGCGCAGCGGCAGGGCCCTGTACGCCGGGATCTCGAACTACTCCCCCGAGAAGACCCGGGAGGCGACGGAGATCCTCGCCGACCTCGGCACCCCGCTGCTCATCCACCAGCCCTCCTACTCGATGTTCAACCGGCACATCGAGAACGGGCTGCTCGAGACAGTCGAGGACCTGGAGATCGGCCTGGCCGTCTTCTCGCCGCTCCAGCAGGGGCTGCTGACCAACAAGTACATGTCCGAGGTGCCCCACGGATCCCGGGCCAGCGGGACGGGCGGGTCGCTCACCTCGCGTCAGGTCCACGACACGACCTACCAGACCCGCATGCGCGCCCTGACCGAGATCGCCCACGAGCGCGGCCAGAGCCTCGCCCAGCTCGCCCTGTCCTGGGTCCTGCGCCACCAGGCCGTGGCGACCGCACTGGTCGGTGCCTCCTCGGTGCGTCAGCTCGAGCAGAACATCGGCGCCACCGAGAACCTCACCTTCACCCCGGAGGAGCTCACCCGCATCGACGAGTTCGCGGTCGACGGCACCGGTCGCTGAGCCGCCGGGCTGCGCTCCCGAGACGCGCTACCGAGGCGCGCTCCTGGGACGGGCTACCGGGTCCGGGTCTGGTCCCGGATTTCTGAGGTCTACCCGCCACGCTGATCGAGTGCGACGTTGGCGCTGCCCTCGGGCACGAATGACGGCTCCAAGGTCGCACTCGCCGCACGGAAGAGGAGCGACCGACCGGGCCGTGGGGCGCAGCTCACCGTCGGGCGCAGCTCACCGTCGGGCGCAGCTCACCGTCGGGCGCAGCTCACCGTCGGGCGCAGCTCACCGTCGGGCGCAGCTCACCGTCGGGCGCAGCTCACCGTCGGGCGCAGCTCACCGTCGGGCGTAGCTCACCGTCGGGCGCAGCTCGCCGGCACGCACACATCGACGTCGGGCGATGCTCGAGCCGGGTAGCGCACAGGGAAGGGCCCCGACGATCCTCAGGATCGTCGGGGCCCTTCCCTGTGGCACGGGACGGCTCAGCCGGTGTTCTTCAGACCGGCGGCCACACCGTTGATGGTGGTCAGCAGCGCACGCTGCAGCTCCGGGGAGAGCTCCTCACCGCGGGCCGTGGCGGCCCGGGCACGCTGCAGCATCGCGACCTGCATGTAGGAGATCGGATCCAGGTACCGGTCGCGCACGGCGAGCGTGCGCTTGAGCACCGGCTGGTTGTCCAGCAGGTCCAGCACCCCGGTGAGACGCTCGATCTCGGCGACCGACAGCTCGAACTCCGCCTTGATGCGGTCGAACAGCGGCCACAGCCGCTCCGGCACCAGCGAGTGCACGTAGTGCCCGGCTATCGCCATGTCCGTCTTCGCGAGCGTCATCTCGACGTTGCTGATCACGGTGCGGAAGAAGTGCCAGTTGCGCAGCATGTCGTGGAGATCGGGCTCGAGGCCCGCCTCACGAGCGGCCTTCAGACCGGAGCCTGCCCCGAACCAGCCCGGCACGATCTGTCGGGACTGGGTCCAGCCGAAGACCCACGGGATGGCCCGCAGACCGTCCAGGCCCTTCTCGGAGGTCGCGCGCTTGGAGGGGCGCGAGCCGATGTTCAGGTCGCCGAGCTGCTCGACCGGCGTCGAGGTCACGAAGTACTCCGGCAGATCCGGGTCGTCCGCCAGCGTGCGGTAGCGCGCATAGGAGGCGTCGGAGACCTGCTGCATGACCTCGCCGAAGCGTTCCAGCTGCTCGGGCGTCGAGCGCGGCGCGGTATGCAGCGCCGAGCCTTCGAGCACCGCGGCCAGCGACAGGTCCAGGTTCTCCCGGGCCAGCGTGGGCAGCGTGTACTTGTCCGAGATGACCTCACCCTGCTCGGTGAACTTGATCTCGCCCTCGAGCACGCCGTACGGCTGAGCCAGGATCGCGTCGTACGTCGGGCCGCCACCACGGCCGACGGACCCGCCGCGGCCATGGAACAGCCGCAGCGTCACCCCGTGGCGGGCGGCGACATCGCGCAGCAGGCGCTGAGCCTGGTGGATCTCCCACTGGCTCGTGATGACGCCGGAATCCTTGTTGCCGTCGGAGTAGCCGAGCATGACCTCCTGGAGGTCGCCGCGCAGGCGCACGATCTCCCGGTAGGACGGATCGCTGAGCATCTCGTCGAGGATCTCCCCGGCGTGACGCAGCTCGGCGACCTCCTCGAGCAGCGGCGCGAAGCTGATGTCCGACCGGTTCTCGTCGCCACCGGGAAGGGTGACCAGGCCGGCTTCACGGGCGAGCAGGGCGACGGCGAGGATGTCGTCGGCGCCATGCGTCATGGAGACGATGTAGGTCTCGATCGAGGACTGGCCGTACTGCCGGTGCGCGTCCCGGATCTCGCCGAACACCTTGTAGGTGGTGCGGGTGGCGTCGTCGAGGATCGTCTCGTCCTCGGCGAGGGCCGTGCCGACCAGCGGACGGCGGTTCGCGAGCTCCGCGGCCAGCACCTTCGTGCGCTCGTCGCGGCTGAGCTCCGCGTAGGGACGGTCCAGCTCCCCGACCCGGTCGAAGAGACGGGCCAGCACCTCGTGGTGCTTCTCGGAGTGCTCGCGCACGTCGAGGATGGCGAGGTTCAGGCCGGAGCCGGCGAGGACCTGCTGGGCGACAGCGATCGCCCCGTCGGCCGCCCGACGACCGCCGTGGCGGGCCAGGGCTCCGCGCAGCACGGCGAAATCGTCCTGCAGCTCCTCGGAGTCGTAGTAGTCCTTGCCATGCACATGCGGCTCGCTGGTGCGGATCCGCTCACCGGTGGCCTTGAGCTTGCCGCGCATCGTGCCGAGCTTGAGCCGGTAGGGCTCCTGCTCGAACATCCGCTGCTGCACCTCGTCGACCTCGGAGTCGAAGGCGAGATCCGCCTCGATGCTCGCGCGCAGCTCCTCGTCGTCACCGGTCATCTCGCTGGAGATCGACAGGTCGCCGATGAGCTCGGAGACGACGTCGATCGCCAGCTCGACCGCGGTCTCGGCCTGGAGCTGGAGCACCTCACGGGTGACCTCCGCGGTGACGTACGGGTTGCCGTCGCGGTCGCCGCCGATCCAGGACCCGAACCGCAGCGGCACCTGACGCTCGCGCAGGTCGGCGCCATGGGCGCGCAGCTCCTCGCGCAGATCGTCGAGGAACCCCGGCATGGTCTGGCGGTACAGCTGGGTCAGGTAGTAGAGCACGTTGCGCGACTCGTCCTGAGGGGTCGGACGCTGGCGACGCAGCTCGTCCGTCTGCCACAGGGACTCGATGAGCTCGGAGAGCAGATGATCCTGCCGGCGCCGCTCGGTCGTGCCGTCCTCGGTGTCGTTCTCGAGGATGTCCGAGATCTTGCGGAGCTTGGTCAGCACCGCCCGACGGGAGGCCTCGGTGGGATGCGCGGTGAAGATCAGGCGCACGTCGAGCGAGTCGACGGCCTCCTGCAGACCCTCCGGACCCACGGACTCGTGCACGGCCGCGACGGTGCGCGGGACCCACGACTCCGAGGAGGGCCGCTCCTGCAGGGAGCGGACCCGGTAGACCTGCTCGGCCGCATTGGCCAGCAGGAAGTACTGGGCGAAGGCACGGGTCAGCGCCGTCGCCTGTTCGAGCGGGAGCTCGGCGAGACGCTCCTGGACATCTCGGGCCTCGGCCTCGGAGTCCGAGGACTTCGCGTCCTTGGTCAGCTTGCGGACTTGCTCGACGAGATCCAGCATCTCCTGACCATGCTGGTCAGCGAGGGTGCGACCGAGCAGCGTCGAGAGGCGACGGACTGTCGCTCGCAACGGTGCATCGATATGGGGATCATCGCCGACGACGGGGAACTCGCTCGTCAAGGTCGGGACGGCGATGGCGTCGGATTCTGGCACGGGGCCTCCTGGGGTCGGCGGCGCCACACAGCGGCCGCCGACAGCTGGGGCGACCGCCTCGGCGCGGAACGAACGGGCACAGACTATCGCGACGGGACGGGAAGCCCTGCCGCGGACCGGTCTGCGGACGGGACGAGAACAGACAGGACGAGACAAGTCGGGACTGAGGCCGGAGTCAGAGCTGGAGGTCAGAGCATGGGGTCAGAGCTCGAGGTCAGAGCTCGAGGTCAGAGCACGGCGTGCAGGAAGTCCCTGGTGCGCTGGTGGCCGGGGTCGCTGAAGATCTTCTCCGGCGAGCCCTCCTCGACGATCGATCCCTGATCGAACATCATCACCCGGTCCGAGACGTCCCGGGCGAACTGCATCTCGTGGGTCACGATCAGCATCGAGATGTCCGTCTCGGCGGCGATTTCCTTCAGCACCGCGAGCACCTCCCCCACCAGCTCGGGATCCAGCGCCGAGGTGACCTCGTCCAGCAGCAGGATCTCGGGGTCCATCGCCAGCGCGCGGGCGATCGCCACGCGCTGCTGCTGACCACCGGAGAGCTGCGAGGGGTTGAAGTCCCGCTTGTCGCTCATGCCGACCTTCTCCAGCAGGCCCTCGGCCTTGGAAACCGCCTCGGCCTTGGACAGACCCATGACGTGGATGGGCGCCTCGGTGATGTTCTCCAGCACCGTCATGTTCGGGAACAGGTTGAAGTGCTGGAACACCATCCCGATCTGCGTGGTGGTGCGACGGCGGGCCTTGTCCGAGACGCGAACGCGCTTCCCGCCCCGGTCCTCGTACTGCAGGGGGGTCCCCCCGACATGGATGAACCCGTCGGTGAGCTCCTCGAGGGTCATCACCAGGCGCAGGATCGTCGTCTTGCCGGAGCCGGAGGGCCCGATCAGGGTGACGCGCTCCCCCTTCGCGACGGTGAAGTTGAGGTCGTTCAGCACGGTGTTGTCGCCGAACCTCTTGACCACGTCTCGGAACTCGATGTGCGGAGCACCGGTGGCGGATGCCCCCTCGGGGGCGGTGTTCTCAGGCAAGTTTCTTCTCCAGTCGTCGGATCAGAACGGACGTCGGATAGCTCGCGACCAGGAAGATCAGGCCGGCGAGCGTGATCGACTCGGTGTACCGGAAGGTGTCCCCGCCGTAGGTCTGGGCGACGCGCACCATCTCCAGGACGTAGATGAGGGAGAGGAACGGCGTCTCCTTGAACATCGAGATCGCGTAGTTGCCCAGCGACGGCAGGGTGCTGCGGATCGCCTGCGGGATGACGACCGCCCGCCAGGTGCGCAGCAACGGGAGCGACAGCGCGGTGGCCGCCTCCCACTGTCCCTTGGGCACGGAGTCGATGCCGGCGCGGTACACCTCGGCCATATAGGTCGTGTAGTGGATGCCGAGCACCCAGATGCCGATCGCGAGCGTCGAGTCGAGGTAGGGCGAGAGCACCAGGTTCGCGAACACCAGCTGGACCACGAGCGGCGTCATCCGGATGAACTCCACGACCCAGGTCACCGGAGTGCGGATGACGGCTGGCGCGATCCGTCGGATCATCGCCACGACCAGGCCCAGCACCACGGCGATGAGCGTGCCGAGCACGGTCGCCACCAGGGTGTACTTGAAGAAGCCCTCCAACAGCAGGGGCAAGACGGCGGCGGCGTGGTCCCAGGACCACCAGGACTCGTTCATGCCAGTCCTCCCTTCGCCACAGCGGCACTGCCCGGGGAACGCAGCAGGGATCCGAGCGACTTCGACAGCGCCGGGCCCCGGCCGATCTTGTGCTTGGCCCGGACTTCGAGAGCGTTCATGATGATGACGATCACCCAGGCGATGAGGTAGTACGCGACCAGGGCGAACAGGAACGCGAACCACGTGCCGGTCTGATCACGCACCTGCTCCACCCGGAAGTAGAGGTCGTAGAGCAGCACCGTGCTGACGATGGCGCTGCCCTTGAGCAGCTGGATCCACAGGTTCGACAGCGAGGGGATCATCAAGGCCCAGGCCTGCGGGATGATCACGCGGAACATGCCGCGCGCCGGGGAGAGGCTCAGCGCGCTGAGCGCCTCGTACTGCCCCTTGGGCACCGAGCCGATCGAGCCGCGCACCACCTCGGCGCCGTAGGCCCCGTAGTTCAGCCCCAGCGCCAGCACGCCGATGGCGAGGGGGGTGAGCTGCCACCCGAACGGATAGGGCAGCTGCGGCAGCACGAAAGCGAGCCAGAACAGCTGGACCATGAGCGAGGTGCCGCGGAAGAACTCCACGAAGATGCGCGCGAGGATGCGCACAACGGCGACCTTCACGGTCTGAGCGATGCCGAACACGAAGGAGATCACCAGTGCCAGCAGGCCACCGAGCGCGGTGGCCAGCACGGTGGCCTGGACACCTTCCAGGACCTGCGGCATCCGTGCGCCGAGGATCTCGATATTGGGTCCGAGCTGCTCGAAGAAGCCCATCACACCATCCATGGGCGGATCACCTCCTCGACTCGCGCCGCTCCGGCGCGTCCCAGATCGGGGCGCGCCGGAGCGGTATGGACGAGATCGTCAGAGGTCACTGCAGGGACGACAGATCGCCGGAGCACAGGATCTCAGCGGTCATATCCTCCGGGGGGAGCTCTTCCTCGGAGAAGCCGAACTCACCGACGATGGAGAGGTACCGCTCCGGATCGGCGATGATCTCGGCGAGCTTCTCGTTGTACGCGTCCAGCAGCGAGGTGTCCGCCTTGCGGAAGACGGTGCCGCCGGCGCCGACCTGCTTCACCCCGTCGATCTCGGCGACGAAGCTCTCGGTCACCTCGAGGTCGGTGTTGGAGTTGTCGGCCAGCCAGTTCAGGGAGATCGCGGTGAGCGCGAAGGCGTCCGCGTTGCCGCTGGTGACGGCGTCCACGCCGTCCTGCGGGCCGCCGACCTCGATGCTGTCGAGATCGAGGTCCTTCGCGTAGGTGCTCTCGACCGCGCCGCTCATGGTGGCGACGGTGAGACCGGAGTCGACGAAGGAGTCCATGTTCTCGAGGTTCTCGGGGTTGCCCGCGGGCACCATGAGCGCGGTCGTGTACTGGAACTCCGGCTCGCTGAAGGCGGCCTCGGCGCAGCGCTCGGGGAGGATCGACATGCCGGCACTGACCGCGTCGAACTGCTGGGAGTTCAGGCCCGGGATCAGTGAGTTCCAGTCGGTGAGCTTGCCCTCGACCTCGTCGATGCCGAGTTCGCCGAAGATCTCACGGTGCATGGCCACGGTCGCGCCGGTCAGCTCTCCGTTGTCGTCGAAGCTGTAGGGCGCCTCCCCCGCGAAGCCGACGGTGATCTTGCCGGCCTTCTGGAGCTTGGACAGCAGATCGTCGCCGCCACCATCGCTGGAATCGCCACCGCCGCCGGTGCTCGTCTGGCTGCAGGCGGCCAGGCTGCCGCCCAGTGCCGCGGCGGACAGCACGAGGCCGGTCCCTCGGAAGAATGTACGGCGATTGTGCATGGGGAGTTCCCTCTCGCTGAGCGATCGACCGGCCGACGCGCGCTGGCTGCTCGATGCTGAGCTGTCGGACAATCTGATCTCTGGATATCGGATTCCTGTCCACGTTATAGGTGTTGGCCGAGTGGGTCGTACCCCGTCCACGTTTCGTGATGGGGTCGTAACCCGCTCGGAACTCGTCCCGCGTCCGCTCCGGTCCGCGGCCCCGGACCGCGCCTCGGACCACGCCCCGGCGAGGTCCCCGAGTGAATCGAGCGACTGCACCGGTCCTCCCATGCTGACGTGAGGTCTCCCGCGTTCTACGATGACGCGACGCGGAAGTGGACCGCGCAGGAGCAAGGAGAACGGCGATGACCTCTCGTCTGGAACGAGTGCAGCTGCCCATGATGCAGCCGCTGCGTCGGCCCTCGATCATCGATCAGGCCGAGCTCGAGCTGCGCAACGCCATCTACTACGGCGACCTCCGCCCCAGCGACGGGATCCCCGAGGTGCAGGTGTCCCGCCAGATGGGGATCTCCCGCTCGTCCCTGCGCGAGGCCTGCCAGCGCCTGGTGCGCGACGGCCTGCTCACCCAGATCCCCGGTCGCGGCCTGTTCGTCACCCGTATGGACGCCGGGACGATGTCGGACTTCATCGACTACCGCCTCGGGATCGAGATGCAGTCCGCCACGATCGTGGCGGACACGATCAGCACGTTGCGCCGCCGCGGCGGGACGGCGGAGATCGACGCGCTGCTCGCCCCGCTGCGCGCCTCGCTCGAGCGCAGCCGCACGGCTCTCGCGGCCGAGCAGCTCATCGAAGCCGGCAACGCCGACCTCGACCTGCACCAGCAGCTCGCGGAGATCACCCAGAACCGCTTCCTCAGCACCGCGATGAACACCATCGTGATCCTCACCCGGATGGGCAGCTTCTCCGACCCGCTGGGCTTCGGCGTGCGCGCCGACCTCACCTCCACCCATGAAGCCCTGCTGGAGGCGCTCGCCGAGGGCGACGGCTCCCGTGCGCGCGCCCTGCTGCGCGAGTCGCTGCAGGAGCTCGCGGGTCGTCTGCGTGCGGGCGTCGAGTCCGACGTGGTGCGCGATCCCGATCTGCTGGAGAACTCCGGCCCCGAATGGACGACGATCGGCGAGGGCACCGGCGAGAGCCTCTGAGCGTCGGCCCGTCGGCCCGTCGGCCCGTCGGCAGAGCATGGACAAGGCCCCTGTCCCGCGATGTTCTCGCAGTACAGGGGCCTTGCCGTCGGCGGAGACGAGAGGATTTGAACCTCCGAGGCGATTTTTGTCGCCTACTCCCTTAGCAGGGGAGCGCATTCGGCCGCTCTGCCACGTCTCCTGATGCCCGGGTCGAACTGGGCATGCCGGAACAGCATACGGGAGCGCGCGGGGTGCGCCAAAGCGGGAGCGCGCAGATCACGTCACATGTGCCGACCACCACCGTCGGACGGGTGCTCCCGCACGACCTCGCGCCGGCATCGCTCCCCCGGGCAGGCGTGATCCGGAGCCGGGATCAGAGCCCGAGCTTCTCCTGCAGCAGCGCGATGTGCTTCGGGGTGCCCACGCGGTACTTCACGAAGGTCAGCACACCCTCGGCGTCGATCGCGAACGTCGAACGGATCGTGCCCTGGACCTTCTTGCCGTACATGTTCTTCTCGCCCCAGGCGCCGTAGGCCTCCATCACCTGGTGCGATTCGTCGCCCGCGAGGGTGTAGGGCAGCTCCTGCTCCGCCACGAAGCGGTCGAGCTCCGCCACCGGATCCGGGGAGATCCCCACGACGCGGTAGCCGGCGTCGAGGAACATCTGGTGGTTGTCGCGCAGGTCGCAGGCCTGCTTGGTGCACAGAGACGTGTTGGCGGCCGGGTAGAACCACAGCAGCGCCGGGGCGCCGCGCAGCTCGGACAGGCTGATCCGGCCTCCGCCGGCGGTGGGCAGATCGAGATCGGGGGCGATGTCGCCGACGGCGAGCTTCACGGGTGCGGCAGGCATGTCTCTCCTGGAGGGGATGCGGATCGAGGTGGTGGCGGGGGACGACGGCGTCCGACCAGGCTAGCGGGAGACGGCGACCCGTCGGCCCCGGCGACCGCGCCGCAGATACGTCTCCCGGAAGCGTCGCTCGGCGTGGCGATCACCGAGCAGCAGCAGCTTGCCCGGCGCCGAGGGGATCGACTCGGTGTCATAGCTGAGCGTGCCGTCGTCCCCCGCCACGGCCACGATGTGGCAGCCGGTACGACGATGCACCTCGGCATCCCGGACGGAGCGCCACACGAGGGAGGAGGGCCGCGGCACCAGGAACAGCTCATTGCCCTCGGCCACCAGCACACGATGGCTGAGCCCGGCGTGGTTCCACAGATCGGTGGCGCCGATGGTCGCGTACGAGAGGACCCCGTCGGCCCCGGCGCGGTACAGCGTGGCGACGTTGCGCTCGTAGGTCGCGCGCGAGACCACCTGGAGCTCGGGGCGCAGGCGCCGGCAGAACAGGGTGAGGTACACGTTCAGATCGTCATCGCGCGGCGTGACCAGCACGGCCGAGGCGCTCTCGAGCCCGGCCCTGCGCAGGACCCGCTGGTCCGCGGCGTCACCGTCCACGACCGTGTAGTTCGCCGTCCCCTCGAGTGCGGAGTACGAGTTCTCGACCCGGCCCGGCAGCTGCTCGACGATCGTGTTGGGGACTCCCTGGGCGGTGAGCTCGCGGGAGGCCGAACGACCCACCCGGCCGCCGCCGAGGATGATCACCGGGTCCTCGGACTGCTCCAGGACCTGGAACTGCTCGTCGTAGGCGTCGAGCTCGGCGGACTCCCCCGCGAGGATCAGCACCGTCTGCTCGGTGATCGGCAGCTCGGGCTTCAGCGGGCGAAGACGCCCCTTGCGCATGATCGCCAGGATCCTCACGCAGGAGCGGAGCTCCGCGATGGCCTCGCCCAGCGTCTTCCCCACGAGCGAGGTGCCGCGCACCGCGGCCTCGGCGATGAGGGTGTCCCCGAAGCTGCCGATGCGATGGATCCTGCCCGTCGAGCCCAGCACGCGCCCGGCCATCTCCTGGCCCAGCACCGCGCCAAGCTCGAGCACGTGGTCGGAGCCGGCGAGGGAGAGCACGTCCACCGAGACCGGCTTGCTCGCGGTGACCGCGACCGGGACGTCCCCGCAGACCTGACGGACCGTGAAGGCGACGTTCGTGTTCGCGGTGTCGGAGAGCGTCGAGGCGACCATGCGCGCACGGTCCGCCCCGGCGCTGCGATAGGTCTGGGCGGAGTCCAGAGGGCCGACGACCACCTGGCGCCCCTGGTCATGCAGCTGTCCGGCCTCGACCGGATCCTCCACGACGAGCACCGCGGGGACCTCGGAGCGCTCCGCCCGCGCGGCGAACGCCTGGGTGACCGCGTCGGAGCCCACCAGCAGGACATGGTCACGCAGCTGGGCCGGCACCTTGCGGGGCGTGCGGGCCGTGCGCCGTCGATCCAGCCAGGGGGTGACGACGTACTGGATGACGAAGAAGGGCAGCAGCACCAGCATGTAGACGACGCCGCTGAGGAGCACGAGCAGGGAGAACAGCCGGCCCAGGTCCGTCGAGAAGGTGATGTCGCCGTAGCCGAGGGTCGACATCGTGGTGATCGTCCAGTAGATCGCCCCGATCCAGGAATGATCCTCGCCGTCGGCGCCCATCAGGGTCTTGAACACGGTGGCATAGAGGATCACCATGACGGCGCCGATCGCGACGATCAGCAGTCCGGCACGCGATTTCCGGCGCGCGACCGGCACCCGATCAGCGCGTCGGGGCATGCCTCCCGGCAGCTCCATGGATGATCCTCTCGACGACGGTCCGTGGCACCCGGACGAAGCTCGCTCCGGGGCACCTCGCGGAAGCGTAGGCCTGTTGCCCGGTGCATGCCTAACGATCGACCACCGCATGCGGCCCAGGGCACCCTCGCCCGGGGCCCACCGTGGTGAGGACCATCTCCCCGGCAAGCTCCGGATGGCCGCGCACAGCGAGTTCACACGTCGGGGAGGTTCAGCAGGCCGTGGGGTCCGACGCCCAGGCATGCTCGACGAGGTCGCGCAGGACGTCGAGGTCCACGTCCTCGAGCTTCCGGACCCACACGCACGCCGCACCGCGCCGGTGCTTCCCGAGCCGGTCGAGCAGCTCGTCGGACCGCGGGGCGCTCACCAGCCCGTAGAGGGCGAGGTCCGCCGCGCGAGGGCTGAAGCCGAGATGGAAGGTGTCCCCTTCGCGGCCCGAGGCGTACACGTAGTGGGTCTCGCCGTAGCCGATCATGCTCGGACCCCACATGACGGCCTGCTCCCCGGTCGCCTCGCCGAACAGCTCCAGAAGCTGCTGGCCCTCACGACTGCGCCGGGCGCTCAGGCCCGCGACGTACTGGGCCGGGTCGACCGTCGTCGCATGGGTCCTGATGTCCTTCGCGCTGCGCCCGGTGCTGCCGCGGGTGACCGTCGCCCCGCCGCTGCGCGGAGCAGGCGGGTCCACCAGGGATTCGCCGTGCTCCTCGAGGACCTGCTGGAGGCGACGACCGGCCGCGGGGCCGACGCCGTGCAGCCGCGCGAGCTGCGTCCAGTCCGCGCCGACGAGGTCGCCGACGCTGTCCAGTCCCTGCTCGGCCAGGGCGCGGGCGGCCGGCCTGCCGACTCCGGGGACCGCGTCGATCGATGTGCTCAGCTCGCTCATGGCCGCAGGCTACTCGCGAGCGATGGCCTTCGCGGTCGATCCGCGGGGGACGAACTGTGTGGGCAGGCCGATCCGGGCATGCTTCGGGCTCCGGCCGTGGGCATCCTCGTCACCGCTGGCGCCCTGGCTCTCGAGATGGCTCTCGCCGTTGCGGCGGCTGCCGCCGTCGTGGAGCAGGTCGATCGCGGTGACACCCATGTCGTAGCGGGGCACCCGCACAGTGCTGAGCCCCGGGGTCACGAGGGAGGAGAACTCGATGTCGTCCCAGCCCACCACGCTGATCTCCCCGGGCACGTCGACGCCGAAGCTGCGCAGGCGCTCCATCAGAGCCAGCGCCATGAAGTCGTTGTAGACGAGCACCGCGGTGACGTCGGTGAGCAGCACCGCCTCGGCGCCGCTGCGGCCGCCGTCGACGGTGGGTGGGAAGGAGCCGATGTCCGTCCAGTCCATGCCGGCCTCGGTGCAGGTCCGCTCGATCATGGGCCGGCGCACGGCGTCGGATCGGCTCACGCTGGGCCCGCCGACGTACCCGACGTGGCGGTGCCCCATGCGATGGAGGTGGCGGATGGCCGAGGGGATCCCGGGGATCGGATCCGCGAAGACGCCGGGCAGCACCGGGGACACCCGGTTGACGAGGCTGAGCGGGGTGATGTCCGCGGCCTCGCGCAGGGAATCCTCGGTCATCCGGCTCGAGCACAGCACGATCCCGTCGACCTGGGCAGCGAGGGTGCGCACCAGCGGCAGCTCGCCCTCCGGGGCCTCCCCCGCGTCCGTGATCAGCAGCTGGGAGCCGAGCTGGTGGGCACGGGCCTGCGCCCCCTTCAGCACGGCGGGGAAGAAGGGGTTCTCGAGGTCCGGCACGATCACGCCGTAGACCCCGGCGCGGCCGGTGATGAGGGCGCGGGCGCTGCGGTTGGGGCTGTAGCCGAGGTCGGCGGCGGCGGCGAGGACCTTGTCGCGCGAGGTCGTGCCCACGAGCTCCGGTCGCTGGAAGGAGCGCGAGGCGGTCGCGACGGAGACGCCTGCGAGCGCCGCGACGTCCTTGAGGGTCGTGGCCATGCGGCGCCTCCAGGTCGTGGTTCGTGTCGTGGTCGTCGTCGTGGCCGTGGCCGTGGCCGTGGCCGTGGCCACGGTTCGTGCCCACTGCAACTTTTGCAGTCACACGGAATCCTACGGCATAAACACCCCTTCCCCGCAGGCCCAGGGTATGCAATCGTTTACGATGGTCGTGCGCATCCCCGCCCATCACGCAGACCTCGGACAGGAGCACCATGAGAGCACTGCAGGTGACGACCCCCGGCGCCGCCATGGTCGCCGAGATCGACGACCCGATCCCTGCCCCCGGTGAGGCGCTGCTGCGCGTGCTCTACGCCGGGATCTGCGGCTCGGACATCCAGACCTTCCGCGGCACCCAGCCCTTCACGACCTACCCCCGGGTCCCGGGCCACGAGTTCTCGGCCGAGATCGTGGAGATCCGCGCGGCCGACGGCGACAGCGCCGGGCTCCAGGTGGGCGACGTGGTCACCGGTGTCCCGTACTTCCAGGACGGCACCTGCTACTCCTGCCGCCGCGGCCTGATCAACGCCTGCGAGCACAACGAGACCATGGGCGTGCACCGCGACGGAGCCTTCCAGGAGCTGCTCACGATGCCGCTGGACCGCCTGCACCGGGCCGACGGGGTGGACCCTCGCGACCTCGCCCTCGTCGAGCCCTTCTCCATCGGCTATCACGCGGTGCTCCGGGCGGACGTCGGCCCGTCGGACCGTGTGCTCGTGCTCGGAGCCGGAGCGATCGGCCTGCTCACGATGCTCTCCGCCCTCACCCGCGGCGCACAGGTCTGGATCGCGGACGTGGTCCCCTCCCGCCTGGAGCTCGCCGATCGGCTCGGTGCCGCCGGCACGATCGACCTCAGCGGGGCGGAGCTGTCGGAGATCGTCGACGCGGCGACCGACGGTGACGGCTTCGACGTGGTCTGCGAGGCGACCGGGCTGCCGGTCTCCTTCCTGGGTGCGATCGAGGCAGCCGCGATCGGTGCCCGCCTGGCGCTGATCGGCAACGGCACCGCCGAGGTCACGTTCAACCAGTCGCTGCTGATCAAGAAGGAGCTGACCGTGCTCGGCTCGCGCAACAGCCGCGAGGTCTTCCCCACCCTCATCGAGCTGCTGCGTTCCGGCGCGGTCGACGTCTCACCGATCCGCACCCTCGTGGTCCCGTTCACCGAGGCGCGCGGCGCGCTCGAGGCCGCCGCGGCCGGCTCCACGAGCGAGGTCAAGGTGCTCCTGGACCTCGCGGCGAGACCGTGATCCGACCAGTGCCCCCGCCCGACAACCACGACTGCACCATCACCCACCTCTGATCGGAGAACCCCATGACCCTGCGCACCGACTCCCTCGCGGCGAGCATCCGCTACGACGGCTCCGTCCGCTCCCTGCAGCTCGAGGCCTCCGCCGCCGAAGCTCTGTCCGCCTTCGAGGGCGAGGCCTCCGCGGCCGGCGACGGCCACGTGCTCACCGGTCCCCTGACCACGGCGAACGCGAAGGCGCTGCAATCCGCCTTCCCGGCCCTGCGCCCGCAGCTGATCGGCGGCCACCGCACCTCCGTCGGCACCGGCGACCGCACCGGCCTCGCGACCCCGGGCCAGGCCCGCGCCTTCGGCACGCAGGGCGGGAGCGTCATGCCGGTCCTCGCGCAGCAGTCGATCCGTGAGATGGACCGCCTGGGCCGCAGCGCCCGGTCCGTCATGGACGACGCGATCTTCGGGCTCGTCGAGGCGGGCTGGGACAGCGGCTTCGGCGCCGACTGCGACCACATCAAGACCACCGAGGGCATCGACCGCGGCCTCGAGGCCGGGTTCGTCATGTTCACCCTGGACCCGGGCGATCTGGTCGCCGACGTCACCGCCGGAGTCACCGAGGCCGACGCCGCCGCGCTGCCCTGGGACCAGCTCGAGGACACCCTCGAGGACGCGAAGAAGCGCTACGTGGGGATGACGCTGGACGTCGGCCACTCGCAGATCGAGGTCACCGAGCAGGACGTCCTCACCGCGGTCGTGAAGTACGGCCGCGCCGTCGTCGAGTCGATGCGCCTGTACCGCCACGTCACGGAGAACGCGCCGCACGAGGTCGAGGTCGAGTTCGCCGTCGACGAGACGAAGTGGCTGACCACCTTCTTCGAGCACTACTACATGGCCACCGAGCTCACGCGCCTGGGCGCCTCCTGGTTCAGCTTCGCCCCGCGCTATGTGGACGGCTTCGAGAAGGGTCTGGACTTCCTCGGGAACACCGAGGAGCTGCGCCTGAACCTCGAGGCCCACCACGCGATCTCGCAGCAGTTCGGCGGCTACAAGATCTCCCTGCACTCCGGGTCGGACAAGTTCTCGATCTACCCGCTGTGCGTCGAGGCCACCCAGGGCCTCGTGCACCTGAAGACCTCGGGCACCAGCTACCTGTGCGGCGTCGAAGTCGTGGCCGCCCATGATCCGGAGCTGTTCGCCGCCATCTGGGACATCTCCCGCGCCTCCTACGTGAAGGCCCGCGCGAGCTACCAGGTCTCCGCCCACGAGGACCGGACCCCGACATCGCTGACCGGCGTGGACCTGCCCGAGCTGATCCGTTCGGCCGATGCCCGCCAGATCCTGCATGTCGGCTACGGCGACTCGCTCAACGGCACGGATGCCTCGGGCGCCTCGATCCACGACCGCTTCCTCGCCGTGGTCGCCGAGAACCAGGCACAGCACACCGACGTCCTCGCCGCCCACATCGGCCAGCACCTCGCGCCCTTCGCCGCCGCCCCGACGGGGCGCTGACCGGGGGGGGGCGGAGGGGGCGCTGACCAGGCGCTCGCGTGGCGCTGAACAGGCGCTGACTCGGCACTGAGGGGGTGCGCCCCACGCCTGCCCGTCGGCCGGTCCGCCTCTCCGCGCGGGCAGGCCGACGGGCAGGACGTCGCGCAGGCCGACGGGCAGGGCGTCGGGACGGCCGACGGGCAGGCAGATGCCGGGTCCGCTCCGGGATGTCGGGCGCGCCACTGTCCGGTCCGGGGCGTCTGCTGCGGATGCCAGGATGTCCCTGACGAGCATCGGAAGGGGGCGGCAGTGCTGGATGTGCTGGGCGTACTGGGCGTGCTGATCGCCGTCGCCCTGTGGTGGTCTGCCTACCTGCTGCTCTTCCGGGGAGACCGCCGCCGCGTGCGCACGGGGTTCGCTCTGCTGCTGGCCGTCCACGCGAGCGCCTCGTTGATCGCCGTGCTGGTCTTCTGGGGCCATCCGTTGGGCCAGCTGCTGCTGCTCGTCACCGGTGCTCTCGGGCTGATCGGTGCGCTCGCCCTGGGCGTCACCGTGGTGGTGGGATCGGTGGCGGTGTCCCGCTGGGAGAGCAGCCTCCTCGGGCGCCTCTCCTCGGGCCTCGGAGGGATCGCGCTGCTGGTCTCCCCCGGTGCCGTCGTGGCGCTCGCGGGAACGGGGACGCCGTTGGGTCTCGGGACCGCGATCGCCGCCGGCACCGTCGCCGGACACCTGGGGCTCGCCTACCTGGTGTTCCTCGGTGCCACGGTCCCGTACCAGCTGTTCCCGCCGCACCGTGAGAGCACGGGGATCATCGTCCTCGGCTCCGTCCTGTTCGACGGGCGGGTGCCGCCTTTGCTGCGAAGCAGGCTGGACCGCGCCGTCGCCGAGCGCGAGCGCCTCCTCGGCCTCGGGATCGATCCGCTGCTGGTGCCCTCGGGTGGCAAGGGCGACGAACACAATCCTGCCGAGAGCGAGGCGATGGCCTCCTACCTGATCGAGGTCGCCGGGGTGCCGGCCGATCGAGTGCACGCGGAGACCGAGTCCCGCACCACCGAGGAGAACCTGATCCTCTCCCACCGGATCCTCGACGCGGCCGGCCATCTCGGGCCCTACATCATCACCACCAGCCGCTATCACGCCTTCCGTGCCGCACTGCTGGCGCGCGGCCTCGGGTTCGCCGACGAGGTGATCGGCGGTCCGACGGCGACGTCCTACCTGCCCACCGCCACGTTGCGGGAGTTCGTCATCACCATGGCCTATCGCCTGCGCTGGGTGCTCGCGACCGTCCCGGTGACGGCGGCGCTGGCGGTCCTGCTGATCCGTCTGCTCGCCCCCGCGTGAGGGTCAGTCACCACCACTTGAGGGTCAGTCGCCCCCGCGTGAGGGTCAGTCACCACCACTTGAGGGTCAGTCGCCCCCGCGTGAGGGTCAGTCGCCCCCGCGTGAGGGTCAGTCGCCACCACGTGAGAGTCCGCAACGTCGCGACGATTGCCGAGTCCCTCGAAACGTCCCACAAACGACACGAATCGAGGGACTCGCCGACGCCCCTCGGGCGCGTCGTCATCGACATCACCCACCGACAGACCGAATCCCCCGATACGTGTCCCTGAGGGCACGGATCGAGGGACTCGGTGAGGTGCGCCGGGCTCTCGGGCGCGTGGCCGCAGAGTCGAGCGGGGCTCCGCGACGGGCGTGGCTCAGCGGCGGTCGTCGAGCGCGCGCACACCCTTCCAGGCGGCGGGGATCAGGGCGGCGGCGATCGCGGCCTTGACCAGGCCACCGGCGAGGAAGGGCCACACGCCGGCGGCGAGGATCCCCCCGATGCCCATCTCTGCACCCATCACGACGTTGAGGATCATGGCGAGGTAGGGCACGCCGACCAGGAAGGGCACGACGCTCGCGGCGACGAAGCCGATCATGGCCAGGACCGGCTTGCGATCCCAGGCGCGCTCGGCGAACCACCCGGCCACGAAGGCGGCGGGGATGAATCCGAGGATGAACCCGAAGCTCGGGGACAGGGCCGCGGCGGGTCCGCCGGTGAACTCGGCGAAGATCGGGGCGCCGGCGAGGCCGACGAGCAGGTAGGTCAGCATCGCCATCGCGCCGCGGCGGGAGCCGAGTGCGGCACCGACCAGGATCACGCCGAGGGTCTGACCGGTGATCGGCACGAGCGGCAGCGGGATCGTGATCTGGGCGAGGAGCGCGACCACGGCGGTCCCGGCGAGGACCAGGCCGGCATCCTGCAGAAGGGAACGGTGCGGGGCCAGGGCGTCGGCCAGGACGGGACGGCGGGCCGGAACGGCGATCGCGGACATGGAGCTCCTCGGAGGGTCGGGCGGGGAAGGGAACAGCGTAGGCCAGACTACGCACCTCATGTCCACCCACGACGCTCTGTGAACTCTGCCCGTGAACACCGCTCCTCCGCGCTCGCCCACGCTCGTCCGCACAGGTCCGTGCCCGTGCGTGGCCCGCGCTGGGTGGTTCGTGACCACCGGTGCCCGACGCTCAGACCCGGGCGATGACGCCGAGATCGGTGCGCACCCACCAGTCGCCGCTGCTGCGCCGTTCCTCGGGGTTGGTGAAGCGGTACTCGAAGTACCTCACGCGGATCGCGGTGGGCGGGGTTCCGTCGAACGGGTCCGAGCGCAGCAGCCGGCGGATGGCCGGTTCCCCGGCCCGGAGCTTCTCCAGCAGTGCGACGAACCAGTCCTCGGCGCCCGGCCGCAGCGCGAGGAACCACATCTGCCAGTCCAGTCGCAGGTGGTACGGGGCGAACTGGGCCGGCCGGCGCCGCACGTCACCGGGCTTGCCACGGAACTCATAGGGCCGCCAGGTGCCCTCGTCGGCCCCTGCTCCCGCGGGATCCAGCGTGCCCTCGATGACCACCTCGAACCGACGAGTGGTCATCGAGCCGAAGGCGCCGTAGGCGTTGACGAGGTGGAATCGGTTGAAGCTCGCATTCATCAGCTGGTCGGCGGAGAACAGATTGCGCAGCGGCTGCCAGCTCAGGGCCACCAGGAAGGCGACGATCACGAGGATCAGCACGTGCCACCACAGGGGCGAGGCGTCCGTTGCGGTGCCCGGCAGCGGGAGGCCCTGCCATCCCCAGCCGGGCCAGGGCCCGCCGACGATCCAGCGCAGGAAGGAGTCGCTGATCGCGGAGAAGGCGACGAGGATGGTCAGCCAGTTCAGCCACGCATAGTTACCGGTGACCACCAGGAACAGCTGGGTGAGGATCACGAGCGTCGCACCGATCGACGCGAGGGGCTGGGGCAGCAGGATCAGCCAGATCGCCCCGAGCTGCACGGCGTGGCTGCCGAGGACCTCCATCCGGTGCCACCAGCGGGGCCGCAGGTGGGCGAGGCGGCTGAGCGGTCCGGGCATCGGCTGGGTCTGGTGGTGGTGATCCATCGCGGTGAGATCCCGCCAGGCCGGATCGCCGCGCATCTTGATCATTCCCGCACCGAACTCGAGGCGCAGCAGCATCCAGCGCAGGAACCACAGGATCAGCAGGGGCGGCGCCACCTCGTGCGCCCCGAGGAAGCCGACCAGGAATCCGCACTCCAGGAGCATCGATTCCCAGCCGAAGCCGTAGAAGGTGCGACCGAGCGAATGGATCGAGAGGTACAGGACCCACATCCCCAGGAACACCGGGATCGTGGTCCAGCCCGGCCCGCGCTGCGGCAGCCCGAGGACGACCGACGCCCCGAGCAGCATGCCGACCAGGCACATCATCCGCAGAAGCCGGTCGCTGTAGGGGAACAGCCGGGTGTGGAACAGGCTGGGGCCCCGTCGGCCCCGCGGCCGCGCCAGGTGCTCGCGGACCGGCAGCAGGCCCCGTTCCCCCAGCAGCGCGGGGAACTGGGTCAGGGTCGAGAGGAAGGCGAGCACGAACACGGCGGCGACCCCGCGCAGGATGACCTCGCGGGCGATCGTGTAGTCCTGCGCATCCAGCAGCGCGAGCCAGCTCGTCCACTCCATCCGGGCCACCTCCGAGCCTCGAGGACACCTCGAGTGTGGACCCTGGCGCCGCTCCCGTCACCCGGGTCGGCGGCGAGGCGCGGAGGATCGCCGGGCCGGGCGACTGCCAGGCGGTCCGGTCAGAGACCGCCGAGCACCTGCGGGATGAGCGTCGTCCCTGCCCACCACGTGCAGGTGGCGAGCACGATGACGTAGCCGAGGTTCCAGGTCCACGCGGGCAGGGGCGTGAGCTGCGCGAGCTGGCCCGGGTCGTCGGACCTGTCGCCCCCGCGCATCACCGCGCCCAGGTGCCGCCAGGCGCCGAGCAGGAGGAACACCCCGGCCGCGAGGGTGATCAGGGCGTTCAGCCCGGGACTCCCCCACCACCAGGCGGCGCCGATCCCGGCGGCGGTCGCGAGCACCACCAGCAGGGTGTGCGCGGATCGGGTGAACACCAGCGAGAGCACGAGGATCATGAGCGCCGCGAACAGGGCCGTGCTCGACCAGCCGTGGAGAGCCACCTGGATCAGCAGGGTGCCCAGGATCGCCGGGGCGGGATAGCCGGCCCACGTCGAGAGGATGCGCCCGGCGCCGCGGCGGGGGCCGACGGTCACGGCGTGGCCGGACATGTCTGCGCTGACCACGAAGCCCGTGAAGCGCCGACCGCAGAGCATGCCGATGATCGCGTGGCCGAGCTCGTGCACGATGGTCACGGCGGGCCGCGCGAGTCGCCACAGCGGCGGCATCGCGACGGCCACCAGCGCCACGGCAAGGGCCAGCAGCACCCACCATCCCGTCTCGGGGACGGACGCGGGCACGATGCGCTCCCACACCGCGCGGCCGACATCGTGAAGATCCATCTCGTCATCGTGGCAGGCCTCCCCCGGCGTCGGCTGGGAACCACGGCGGCCGGGCCGCGTCCACGCAGGACCCTCACACGCCCCACGCATCCGCGACCGTCCCGTCCGCCCGCCCGATCGCCCAATCGCCCAAGCGCCTGTCCGCCTGTCCGACCGCTCCTGCGGGACCTGCGCCCGGCAGCGTGCCAGACTGTCGGCACTTGTCGACGCGGATACGAAGAACCAGGTGGAAACTGCCGATGGCGGACATCAACCCCTCCCTTGCCCGGTGGATCGCCGCACCGGGGATCGACCCGCAGAACCCCCTGCTCCGCACGACGTTCGAGCTCAGCGCTCCGCCGACGTCCGCCCGGCTGCTCGTGACCGGCCTGGGCGTGTTCCGCGCCTTCGTCAACGGCTCCCCCTACCGGCGCTCGCGCCTGGATCCGGGCCTGACGGACCCGCGGCATCGGGTGCAGGTGTGCGAGGCGGACGTCTCCGAGCTGCTCACGCGGGGCACGAACGTGCTGGGCATCTCGCTGGGACGCGGATTCCACGACATGTCCACCCCGAACGTGTGGCGGTGGGAGCAGGCACCCTGGCGCGGCCCCGTGCGAGCCTGGGCGCACCTCCGCCTCGAGCTCGCCGACGGCACCTCCCGGGCGATCACCACCGGCGAGGGATGGCGCACGGCGCCCGGGCCGATCTCCGCGGACTCGATGTACGAGGGGGAGGTCTTCGAGGGCGGTCAGGACCCCGACGCCTGGCTGCACGCCGACTTCGACGACTCCGCCTGGGAGGGAGTGCTCGTGGACCGTCCGGGGCACGGGTCCCGCCGCGCGGCTCCGGTCGCCGTCCCACGGATGCAGCTGCAGGTCCAGGAGCCCGTCGTCGTCCAGGAGGAGATCGCCCCGGCGCGCGTCGAGGGTCCGGGCCCCACCAGCGCCGGGGACGCGCGCGTGGTGCTCGACATGGGTCGCGTGATCGCCGGCTGGTGCCGCTACACGCTCCGCGGCCAGGAGCCCCTGGAGTTCTCCGCCGTCCACGGCGAGAAGCTCCGGGCCGACGGCAGCGTCGACGCGGACAACGAGCACATCCGCACCGACCGCTTCCAGGAGGATCTGGTGCGGCTGGGGCCCCGCTCCCCCTCCTTCGAACCGCAGTTCAGCTATAAGGGATTCCGGTATGTGGAGCTTCAGGCCCGCCGGGGAACTCTCGAGGACCTCGAGGTCACGGGACTTCTCGCCCATGCGGATCTCTCCGTTGCCAGCGCTCTGACCAGTTCGGACGAGTACCTCGTGCGCTTCGACGCGGCGATGCGCGCGTCGCTCGCGAACAACATGCACCATGTCCCCACCGACACCCCGATGCACGAGAAGAACGGGTGGACCGGCGATGCCCTGACGGGGCTGAGCGCGATGGTGGCGAGCTTCGACATGCGCCGGATGCTGCGGAAGTGGGCACGCGACCAGGCCGACGGCCAGCGTTCGGACGGGTCACTCTCCGTGATCGCCCCGAATCCCGGCTGGGGCTACGAGGAGCTCTCCCCCGCGCCGGAGTGGACCTCGCTGCTGCCCGAGCTCCTCGACGAGCTCGCCACCGAGTACGGCGAGGTGGACATCGTGCGCGAGCTCGGTCCGGCCGCTGCGGACTACCTGTCCTACGAGCTCGGGCGCCGTGACGAGGACGGACTCGTCACGGGGGTCCTCGGCGACTACCTGACACCCGGCAGTCCCGGCCCCGCTCCGGAGGACAAGCGCCTCACGGCGACGCTGTTCCTCGCCCACGGCCTGCGCGCCCTCGCCCATGCGGTCGAGCTCGCGAGCATCGACGGCAGCCCGACCGACGGTAACCCCTGGACCTCGCGCGGCGACCGGATCGACGGGGTCCCCACCCCGGCGCAGCTGCTCGACGACGCCAACGGCCTCGAGGCCGCCGTGAACACCGTCTTCCTCGACCACCAGCGCGGGATCTACCGCGACCCGGGCTCCACGGAGTACCGCCAGACCAGCAACCTGGTGCCCCTGGCCTTCGGCGTCGTGCCCCCGGGCCGGGTGGCCACGGTGGTCTCCCACCTAATCGCGGACCTCGAGCGGCGCGACGCCCACCACGACTGCGGGCACATCGGCGTGCGCTTCCTGCTGCCCGTGCTCTCGGCGCACGGGCACGGCGAGCTCGCCCTCCGGGTGCTGTCGAACCCGACGGCGCCGGGCTGGAAGGCGTGGCTGGACGCCGGGAACTCCACGTTCATGGAGATGTGGCACGAGCCCCGCTCCTGCTCCCACTACTTCATGGGGACTCCCGCGACGTGGATCCACGAGAACGTGGCCGGGCTGCGCCGCGGTCCGGACGGGTGGCGGGAGTTCGACGTCGTCCCGGACCCCGATGTGCCCGTCGGCCGGATCGAGCTGTCCCGCCGCACGATCCACGGCGAGATCGTGGTCGACGTGGATCGCGACGCCCGGATCGTGACTCTCGAGGTGCCCGAGGGCACCCGCGCCCGCGTGATGCTTCCCGGCCTCGAGCAGCATCTGGAGCCGGGGCTCCACTCCGTGACGTGGTGAACCCGTGAGCCGAGGCTCTCCCGCCTGCCCGGTGTCCCGTGACGCAGAACGGCGCCCGCCGGTTCCGGCGTGATGCCGGACCCGACGGGCGTCGTGGTCTTGACCGGGATCCGCGAGGCGGACCCACCGGTCTTCAGGGCCGATCAGTGATCGACCGGGGCGCTCAGATGGCGCGGATGTTCACTGCCTGCATGCCCTTGGGGCCCTGCTCGGTCTCGAACTCCACGCGCTGGTTCTCCTCGAGATCGCGACGGCCGGTGCCGGCGATCGCGCTGAAGTGCGCGAACACATCGGCGGAGCCGTCCTCGGGGGCGATGAAGCCGTAGCCCTTGTCGGAGTTGAACCAGGTGACGATGCCAGTAGCCATGGCGATATTCCTTCGTTGTCGTGAACCACGTTCGTGGCCCGGGTATCCGTGGCGACGGCGCCGCCGCGGATGTGGTGCACCCCAGGCGTTGCGCCGACCGATGCGGTCGGTGCTGCCAGGACGGGGTGCGTGTGCGGCCTCGAGGGCCGCCTGAGCCGCGGCCAGCGACATGAAGTCGCCGATGCGGCCGAACTGGGGCCCGAAGGCCGTGTGGACCGGCGCGTCAGCGGCAGGGCTGACGACGTGGCCGGCGAACTCTCCGGCGAGCGTGGCGACGTGGACGTCGTCATCGGCTCGGAGCCAGGAGAGGGTGGGGTGCGCTGCAACGACCAGGGAGGCGGCCATCGGCGCGGACGAGAGGGGTGACGTCGAGACGTCGTCGTACGTACTGAGAAGTGCGGAGGAGGTGATGAATACTCAATTTCGTAGGTGTTCTGCGCGACCGTCGTCGGTCGCCTCCGAAAGAGGCATCCAGCGCCGTGCGGCCATCCGCTCTCAGCACCCGGATCCACGACCCGGAGGAGGTGGTGCGTGCTGTCCCGCCGAGGCGAGATCGTTCGAACGACTCCGAGGAGACTACGGCATCCGCGGGACCGCGTGTGACCACATGTGATCCACCGGACGCGGCAACCGTGGATCCGCGTGGCAGCCGGGCCATCGATATCGGTGATGACCTGCACGATGATCCTGTGGGGAGCGTGGCGACGGACGCGGTGCAGCGCCATCGGACCGGACGACCACGTGGTCAGCAGCCGACGCCGACCCCCTCCGGGAGCAGGCAGCGGGCTCACTCCTCCCATCGGACCTCCGCCGCCTCCTTGTCGGGTCGCCACCCGCGCCAGACGGGGTGGCGCAGCCGGCCGTCCTCGGTGCGCTCGGTGTGCTGGACCTCGCCGACGAGGTCCGCGCGCACCCAGTCCGCGTCCCGACGGTCCGCCGCGGGCACGTCGTCCACCGGCGGGGTCTTCCGGGTGCGGGATCCGAGCGTGCTCGCGATCTGCTCGAGGTCGCGGTCGCTGAATCCGGTGCCGACGCGACCGGCATAGCTCAAGCGTCCCTGGGCGTCGGGCACGGCGACGAGCAGGGATCCGATGCTCCCGGAGCGCCCGCCCTTGCCGTGCCTCCAGCCGATGACGACCACCTCCTGATGGCGGGCGTTCTTGAGCTTGATCCAGGTGCGGCCGCGCTTGCCGGGCCGGTAGATGCCGGTTTCCGTCTTCGCCATGACCCCTTCGAGCTGGAGCTCCTGCGAGAGCTCGATCGCATGGTCGACGTCGCCGTGATCGGCGTGCGGCAGATGGACGTGCTCGGCTGCCTCCACCGCGGCGAACAGGGCGTCGCGTCGTGCCCGGTACGGGGTGCGCAACAGGGAGTCGCCGCCGCGCACCAGAAGATCGAAGAGCATCACGTGCACCTCGACCTCCTCCCGCGCCCGCTGGACGTCGCGCTCGCGGGTGAGGCCCAGGCGTTGCTGGAGCCGGGAGAAGGAGGGACGGTCGTGGGCGTCGAGCGCGACGATCTCCCCGTCCAGGACGCTCTCGCCCGCCGCGAGGATCTCCGGATCGAGAGCGTCCTGGAGCTCGGCGAGCTCGGGGAAGGTGGCGGTGAGGTCCTTGCCGCCACGGCTGGTCAGGCGCACGGCGTCGGCGGTGACGGTGGCGATGACGCGCACCCCGTCCCATTTCATCTCGAAGGCCCAGTCGTCCTGGTCCCGGATGTCCTCGCGGCGGCCGAGGGTGGCGAGCATCGGGGAGATCGGGTCGCTCATCCTGGCCGGCGCGGATCGGGCTCCGGAGGAGGATGACGCAGAGGGCGCCCCGTCCCCTGCCGTCGGCTGGTCCTTCATGAGATGCAGCAGCCAGTTCGCGTCGGCCTTCTTCTCTGCCGCCGCGGACTTCGTCGTCCCGCCCATGCCTCCGGTGTGGAGGAAGGCGAAACGGCGCGGTGCCCCGCCGAGTCCGCCGTCCCCGCGACCGTGACAGACGACGATGACCTCCTTGCCCTCGCGCCACTTCTCGATCTCGATCGTGCCGGAGTCCCAGAGGGTGACGTCGCCGCCGCCGTACTCGCCCGTCGGGATCGTCCCCTCGAAGGTGCCGTACTCGAGCGGATGGTCCTCCGTCTGCACGGCGAGCCGGTTCACGTCGACGTCGAGCGGGGGCCCCTTGGGCACGGCCCAGGAGACCAGCACGCCGTCGTGCTCGAGGCGGAAGTCCCAGTGCAGGCTGGAGGCGTGATGCTCCTGGATCACGAACATCGGCGCCTCGGAGCGCAGGGCCTCGAGCGCTTCTTGCGCGGCGTCGGAATCGGAGTCGGAGCCTGCTGTCGGAACCGGTTCGGGGGTCTTCGTGGCATCACGCTTGGAGCGGTAGGCCTCCAGCCGGTCACGCGACGAGCCGGCCGACCCGCTCCCCGCACTGCCGCTCATGCCCAGGGCCGCGATCGGGTCCGTGCCGTCCTCGATCCGTTGCAGGACCTCCTCGAACTCGAGCTGGTCGAGCTCGGGATCCTCGATCTCCTCCCAGGTGCGGGGCGCCGCCACCGTCGGGCGCAGCCGGCCTCGCAGGGAGTACGGGCACACGGTGGTCTTGTGACCGTTGTTCTGCGACCAGTCCACGACCACCTTGCCCGCTCGCAACGACCTCTTCATGTCGCTGACGACGTGATCGGGATGGTCGTCCTCGAGGGACCTCGCCAGCTCGTGGGCGACCTGGGCGATCTCCTCGGCCGTGGTGCCGCCGTCCAGGGGCGCATAGAGGTGGATGCCTGTGGATCCGGACGTGACCGGGTGCGGCTCCATCCCCATGTCCTCCAGGATCTCGCGGCACCACTGGGCGACGCGGGCGCAGTCAGGAAGGCCCGCTCCCTCCCCAGGATCGAGATCCAGGACCAGCCGATCGGGGTTCGACGGTGCGAGGTCCTCGTCGAAGCGCCATTGCGGGGTGTGGATCTCGAGGGTGGCCAGCTGCGCGAGCCACACCAGCACGGCGGTCTCGTCGACCAGGGGGTAGGTCAAGGTGCCGTCCTTGTGCTCGATGTCCGCGCGCGGCACCCAGTCCGGTGCGTGATCCTCGAGGTCCTTGCGGAAGAACACCGAGCCGGGATGCTCGGCCGTGCCCACCCCGTCGACCCAGCGCTTGCGGGTCGCAGGTCGCCGCGTGGCCTGCGGGATCATCACCGCAGCGATGCGCCGGTAGTAGTCCAGCACCTCTCCCTTCGTGGTCCCCGTCGAGGGGTAGTAGATCTTCTCGAGGTTCGAGACCTTCAGCGTGCGGTCGTCGATCCTGACCTTCTGCTCTCCGGTAGCCATGACCACACTGTGCCCTGCGTCACGGGGATCGTCACGGCCCGAGCAGGAAATCGGCCTACCGATCGTTCCTGGCGTGCGCCGACCGCGCGTGGTGTCATGGGGGCATGCGCGCGATATGGAGCGGTGAGATCACGTTCGGGCTCGTCAACGTCCCGGTGAAGCTCTACGGGGCCACCAGGTCGCACGACCTCTCCTTCCACCAGGTCCACGACGAGGACCAGGGACGCATCCGGTACCAGCGCACCTGCGAGGTGTGCGGCCGCGAGATCGACTACGAGCACATCGACAAGGCGTACGACGACGGCGACAAGACGGTCGTCCTCACCGACGAGGAGCTCGAGGACCTGCCCGCCGAGGACAACGACGAGATCGACGTCGTGCAGTTCGTGCCCGACGAGCAGGTGGATCCGATCCTGCTGGGCACGTCCTACTTCCTCGAACCGGTCGGCCGGTCCTCCAAGGCCTATGTGCTGCTGCGCCGGACGCTCGAGGACACCGAGCGCACAGCCATCGTCACCTTCACGCTGCGCACCAAGACCCGCCTCGGCGTGCTGCGGGTCCATGAGGACCTCCTCGCCCTGCAGACCCTGCGCTGGCCGACCGACCTGAAGGACGTCGACTTCGGCCCGTCGAAGACGACGATCAGCGCCAAGGAGCTGATGATGTCGGCCTCGCTGGTCGAGCAGTTCAGCGGCGACTTCGATCCCGAGCAGTTCACCGATGAGTACCAGGAGCAGCTGCGCGAGCTGGTCGAGGCCAAGCTCGACGAGGGCGACTCGGTCGATACGGATGCGACGTTCGGCAAGGACGGGTCGGCCGATGACGGAGACGACGGCGATGGGGGCGGGAAGGTCATCAGCCTGATGGACGCGCTCGAGCGCAGCGTGCAGAAGCGCCGCGGGTCAGGATCGTCCTCCGGGGATGCGAAGGCAGCGCAGGCGACGAAGGGATCGAAGAGCTCGAAAAGCTCGAAGAAAGCCGACGGAGCGAAGAAGACCGGCAGCTCGAAGAAAGCCGGCGGAGCGAAGAAGTCCAGCGGTTCGAAGCAAGCCAGCGGAGCGAAGAAGTCCGGTGGCTCCAAGAAGCCCGGTGCTTCGACGAAGTCCGGCAGCTCGACGAAGTCCGGCAGCACGAAGAAGTTCGCATAGTCGTCGGCCCGTGCGTCGGCCCCCGCGAGTAGCCTGGCGCTCGTGATCGATCGCGCAGGCCCCCAGCCCACAGCCATCGAGGTCCGGGGCGCCCGCGTCCACAACCTCCGCGATCTGGACGTCGATGTGCCGCTGCACTGCGTGGTGGGCATCGCCGGGGTCTCCGGCTCCGGGAAGTCCTCGCTCGCGATGGGTGTGCTCTACGCCGAGGGCTCCCGTCGCTACCTCGAGGCTCTGTCCACCTACACGCGCCGCCGCATGTCCCAGGCCCCGCGGGCGGACGTCGACGTGGTCACCCACGTTCCCGCCTCGCTCGCCCTGCGCCAGCGGCCCGGAGTGCCCGGTGTGCGCTCCACCTTCGGCACCTCGACCGAGCTGCTGAACGTGCTGCGACTGATGTTCTCGCGCCTGGCCTCGCACGTGTGCCCCAACGGCCACCGCATCGGCCCCACTATCGACGTCGCCGCCGAGGTGCCGATCGCCTGCCCCGAGTGCGGCAAACAGGTCGTCGCTCCCGGAGCGGAAGCCCTCGCCTTCAACGCCGAGGGCGCCTGCCCGCGCTGCGAGGGCATCGGCGTGGTGCGCACGGTCGACGATGCGACCCTCGTCCCGGATCCGTCGAAGACCCTCGACGGCGGCGCCGTGGCGCCCTGGTCGATGTTCGGCTTCAACGTGCAGCCGGACATCGCCCGGGAGTTCGGGGTGCGCACCGATGTGCCCTGGCAGGACCTCGAGGACTGGGAGCGCGAGATCGTCCTCGACGGCCCTGAGGAGAAGAAGCACATCACCGTCACCAGCAAGAAGGGCATCCACGACCTCGACTTCACGTTCCGCAACGCCCGCCTGACCGTCACCGCCGAGCTGGCCCGGGCCGATACCGAGAAGCGCCTGTCGAGGGTCTCCCGGTTCCTCGCCGTGAGCACCTGCCCCGACTGTGACGGCACCCGCCTGAGCCCCGCTGCGCTCCTCCCCCGGCTCGACGGGATCGACCTGGCCGAGGCCTCGGCGAAGACGCTCGACGAGCTGATCGCCTGGGCACCGACGGTCGTGGATCCGCTGCCGGGCGAGATGCGCCAGATGGCCCGGGCGCTCGTGGAGACGCTGCTGTCCATGGCCGATCGTCTGGTCCAGCTCGGACTGGGCTACCTGGCCCTGGATCGGGCAGGGTCCTCGCTCTCGACCGGGGAGCTGCAGCGGGTCCAGCTCGCCCGCGCGGTGCGCAACCGCACCACCGGCGTGCTCTACGTGCTCGACGAACCCAGCATCGGCCTGCATCCCTCGAACATCGACGGGCTCCTCACCCTGGTCGGCGACCTGCTGGCCGACGGGAACTCCGTGGTGCTCGTGGACCACGACGTGCAGGTGCTGCGGGCGGTGGACCACCTGATCGAGATCGGTCCCGGGTCGGGCAAGGACGGCGGCACCGTCGTCGCCGCGGGCTCCGTGGCCGATATCGAGGACTCCGCGGATTCACTGTTGAGCGGGTTCCTGACCGGTCGGAAGCCGGTCGTCGTGCGCGAGCAGGCAGGAGGCGACGTCTTCGCCGACGGTTGCCTGAGCCTGCGCACCGATCCCGTGCACACGGTCCATGCGCTCGAGGTGGAGATCCCTCGCGGCCGTTTCACCGCGGTCACCGGCGTCTCGGGCTCCGGCAAGACGACGATGGTGCTCGAGTCCTTGGTGCCGGCGCTGCGGGCACGGCTCGAGAACCGTCGGCTCCCGGCGCATGTGACGGAGCTCGAGGACGAGGGGATCCTGCGGGTCCACCAGATCGATGCCACGCCGATCGGGGTGAACGTGCGCTCCACCGTCGCGACCTACAGCGGGGTGCAGGACGATCTGCGCCGTGCTTTCGCCCGCACCGACGCGGCCCGCGAGCAGGGGCTCACGCTCGGGGACTTCTCCTACAACACCGGCTCGCTGCGCTGCCCGCGCTGCGAGGGCACCGGGCGGGTCTCGCTGGACGTCCAGTTCCTCCCGGACATCGATATCGACTGCCCTGAATGCGGCGGGCACCGCTACGCCCCGGAGGCCGACGAGATCCTGCGACCGCGCCCGGATTCACCCGTCGGTGTGTCTCTGCCCCATCTGATGTCGCTCACGGCGCGCGAGGCGCTCGACGCGGTCGGTGATCTGCCGGCGGTGCGCAAGAAGCTGCAGGCCCTGGTCGATCTGGGGCTGGGCTATCTCACGCTCGGCGAGGACACCCCGGCGCTGTCCGGCGGGGAGGCGCAGCGGCTCAAGCTCGCCGGGCAGATCGATCGCCGCCAGGACGACGCCCTGTTCGTGTTCGACGAGCCGAGCGTGGGCCTGCACCCGCGGGACGTGCGCACCCTGCTGTCCGTGCTGGATCGCCTCGTCACCCGCGGCGCGACCGTCGTGGTCATCGAGCATGATCTGGACATGGTCGCCAACGCCGACCACGTGATCGACATGGGGCCGGGCGGCGGCGAGGCCGGCGGCCGGATCGTCGCGACGGGCAGCCCGTCGGACGTCGCCGCGATCGACGCGTCGGTGACGGGTCGCTACCTGCGCGAGCACCTCCTCACCGACAGGGCGCGCTGAGGAGAACCCGGGACCAGGTCACGAAGCGAGCTCTGACCCACCAGGGTCGGCGGAGCCGGCAGGGTCGGCGACGTTGGGCTCCCAGCGGAGCAGATCGCCGGGCTGGCAGTCCAGCACCTCGCACAGTGCAGCGAGCGTCGAGAAGCGCACCGCCCTGGCACGGCCGTTCTTGAGCACGGAGAGGTTCGCCGCGGTGATGCCGACCCGCTCGGCGAGCACGCCCACCGGCATCTTCCGCCGGGCGAGCATCACGTCGAGGTCGACGACGACCGCCATCAGATCACCTCGTCGAGCTCTGCTCGGAGGGAGCGGGCCTGCTCTGCGGTGAGCGTGGCCTGGACCAGCAGTTGGCGTTGCACGTACACGACGAGGGCGACACCGGCGATGACCAGGGCGCATCCGCACAGCGCGCCGACCATCCCCGGCGCCATCTCGTCCCCGGGGGTGGTGCGATTCGCCCAGACGCCGACCAGCGCGAACGCCAGGACCAGCACGGAGCAGGCTCCGATCGCTCCGATGATCACGTCGACATAGTGGAAGGAGCGCTGCGAGAACACCCGACCGTGCCGCACAAGGCCGAGCAGACGCAGGATGCAGACTCCGACCACCTGCAGGGCCAGGATCCCGAGGACGCTGAGCGAGAGGATCACGATGGCGAACGTGGGTATCCCGGCCTGGTCGAGCAGCCCCGCCATCACGATCACGCCCTGCAGCACGAGGGCGCCCAGCAACGAGATCCAGATGATCACCCGAAGAATCGTCACACCCACCGCGCTCATGGCATCGCTCCCTCAGGTCCGTCGTGATCCGCCCGGTCGACGGAGCTCACGGGGAGGACATCGTTCAACAGCAATAATACATCGATTATCGATGTGCGCCGTGGGTGTGTGCTCAGATCACGGGGTCACCCTCCCCCGCCTCTGCCTGCAGTCGGTTCCAGGCCAGGGTTGCCAGCAGCAGCGCCTGGTCCGCGAGCACGGAGTCGTCGAAACGGGCCTGCGGGGAATGGTTCGAGGCGGGCAGATGCTCGGGGTCGAGATCCTTCGCCGCTCCCACGTATCCGTACGCCCCGGGGATCTCCGCGAGCACCCGGGAGAAGTCCTCGGACCCCGTGCGCGCGTTCGCCAGCTCCTGGTAGCGCTCCGCACCGAACAGGGCGCGGGCGGTCTCCCCGAAGGTCGCCGCCTCGACGTCGTCGTTGATCGTGGCGGGGAGGACCGTGCGCATGGTCGCGTGCACCGTGAGGCCGTGGGCGCGGCCGATGTCGGTGACGAAGCGGGGAAGCTCGGCGACCAGCGACTCGGTGGTGGCGTTGCTGAACGAGCGCACACCCACTCGGAAATGGGTCTGATCGGGGATGATGTTCGGCGCGCTTCCGGCGTGGATCTCGCCGACGGTGAGCACCACGGGGTCGAAGGCGCTGTACCGGCGGGTGATGTGCGTGTACAGCGCGGAGATCATCTCGGCGGTGGCCGGCACCGGGTCCAGCGCCTCGTGAGGGCGGGAGCCGTGGCCTCCGCGCCCCACCACGCGCACATCGAGCACAGAGTAGGCGGCCATCAGAGTGCCGGGGCGACTGGCGATCGTCCCGCTGGCAACGTCCGCGGCGACATGGATCCCGTAGGCGGCGATCGGCCGCTCCCCCGCCGCCTCGAGCACGCCTTCGCGCAGCATGACGCTCGCCCCGTCGTATCCCTCCTCCCCCGGCTGGAACATGAACAGGACGGTCCCGGGGAGCTCCGCGCGCCGAGCGGCGAGCAGTCGCGCCGCGCCCACCAGCCCGGCGACGTGCAGGTCGTGGCCGCAGGCGTGCATCGCCCCGTTGGTCGAGCCGAACGGGAGGCCGGTGTCCTCCACGAGGGGCAGGCCATCCATATCGCCCCGCAGCAGCACCACCGGTCCGGGCCGGCCGCCGCGGAGCACCGCGACCACCGACGTGGTCTCGGTGCCCAGGGTTATCTCGAGGTCGAGATCGGCGAGCGCGTCGAGCACGAGCTGCTGGGTCACGGGCAGCTGAAGCCCGACCTCCGGGGTGGCGTGCAGCCGCCGACGCAGGTCGATCAGCTGCTCGAGGAAGCGGTCGTCACCGGGGGTGAGGTCTGCCATGCGAGGGTCCTTCCACGCGATCAGGGGATGTCCCATCCTGGCCCGCTCGCGGACCTGTCGCCACCGCGTCCCGCGAGCCGCGCCTCAGGTGCCGACGGCGATGACCCCGCGGAGCATGCGCGGCTCCTCGATCTCGTCGAGCACGGCGAGGGCGAAATCCTCCATCGAGATGCGAGACGTGCCGTCAGCAGCGATCACGAGGTCCGGGACGGACCCGGCACGGCCGACATGAAGGCGATAGGAGCCCCGAACGTCACCCGGGGCGAGCTCCACGGCAGGCGCGAAGTCCGCCGCCGGCGCCAGGAAGGTCCAGGCGTTTTCCGGACCGGCCGACTGCAGCACCTCGAGCTGGCTGGCGCTCGCGGCGGCGATCGGCCTGATCGCCGGGGACACCCAGCGGGATCGCCGTCGTCCTGGAGGCGATGACGACCTCGTGGTCACGTCGCCGCGCCTCGGCGGCGATGCGCGAGCCCGCCGCGCCGGTCCCCCCGATGATCAGGACCCTCATGCCGCCACCTCCCGTCGGCGCACGGATCCCTGCGCGGCGACCACCGCGATCAGCGCGACGGCGAAGCCACCCAGCTGGACGGCGGTGAGCTGCGCGCCGAGCACGAGGAGACCGAGCACGGCTGCGACCAGGGGAGAGAGCACCGGCAGGAAGGCGGCGCTACCGGCCGGCATCCGGCCCAGGCCCCGGAACCACAGCGCATAGGCCAGCAGCCCGCCCACGAGCGTGAGCCAGGCGTAGCCCGCCACGGCCTGCGCGTCGAGCACCGGCGGCGCGCCCTCGACGGCCATGGCGAGCGGGAGGATCACCAGGCCGCCGGCCGTGAGCTGCCAGCCCGCGAAGGCGATGGGGCCGACGGGTGGCCGCCATCTCGCGGACAGCACCGTGCCCACCGCCATGGACGTCACGCCGCCCAGGCCGGCGAGGATCCCGAGCGGATCGAGTGCGGCGTCAGGTCCGAGCACCATGGCTGCGACCCCGAGGACGGCCATGATTCCCCAAATCAGCCGCCGTGCGGTCGGTCGTTCCCGGAGCAGGACGGCGGCGAGCACCGCGACCAGCAGCGGCCCGGTGGCACCGAACACTCCCGCCACTCCCCCGGGCAGCAGATAGGCGGCGAGGAACAGCAGCGGGAAGAAGGCGCCGATGTTGAGCGTTCCCAGGAGCAGGGAGCGCCACCACCAGTGACCGTGCGGGAGGGCGCGGCCGATGGCGAGGGCGAGCAGACCGGCGGGCAGCGCCCGCAGGGCCCCTGACCACAGGGGATGGTCCGGGGGCAGCAGCTCGGTGGTGACGACATAGGTGGTGCCCCAGGTGATCGGGGCGATCGCAGTCAGGGCGACGGTGAGAGCCGGGGTCGTGCCGGGCGTCGGAGACGGCGGGGATCCGTGCGGGTTCGGAGGCGAATCATCTCGGCGTGACCTTTCGATATCTAACTGTTTCATGATTGACAATCTAGAGGCCCGGTAGGCTTGCGTCAAACAGTTCGAGATCTAACGTTCAGAAGGAGGCGACATGGCCGACCGCGTGAGCGACTTCCTCGCCCAGTGGGCCCGGGAGCGCCCGGACATCGACGCGACCCCGATGGGGGTGATCGGCCGCCTCTCTCGCGTCGACGAGATCGCCGGCCGCACCCTGCAGGCGACGTTCCAGAGTTTCGGTCTGCATCGCGGGGAGTTCGACACCCTCGCCACCCTGCGTCGTTCCGGGGCGCCGTTCACGCTCACCCCTGGCGAACTGGCGGCGTCGAGCATGGTCACCGGCGCCGCGATGACCAACCGCCTGCAGCGGCTGGAGGACAAGGAACTGCTCGAGCGGACGATGGACCCGTCCAATCGGCGCCGGGTGCTGGTGCGCCTCACCACGACCGGACGGGAGCTGGTCGACGAGGTCGTGGTCCCCCACGTGCGCGCCGAGCAGGAGCTGCTGGACGCCCGGCTCAGCCGCGAGGAGCAGACTCAGCTGGCGACGCTGCTCGAACGCTTCCTGGAGATCTCGGGCGATACCTCCATCCACGACGCGACCAAGGACTGACCATGGACCAGAGCACGACAGGCACGTCCGTCCCGACCCCGACCCCGCCCCCGACCACCATCGTCATCACGGGCGCCTCCGACGGCATCGGCGCCGCCGCGGCCCGCCAGCTCGCCGGCCAGGGCATCCGACTGCTCCTAGTGGGCCGCTCACCGGAGAAGACCGCGGCCGTCGCGCGAGACGTCAGCGCCGAGCACTTCGTCGCCGACTTCGCCCGACTGGACGACGTGCGCCGCCTCGCCGAGGAGCTCTCGGAGGCGACGGCCGGACACGGCATCGACGCGCTCGCCAACAATGCGGGCGGGATCTTCGGCGACCGCACCCCCACCGTCGACGGCTTCGAGAAGACCATCCAGGTCAACCACCTCGCCCCGTTCCTGCTCACCAACCTCCTGCTGCCGCGCCTGCTGGCCGGGAGCGCCGCGGTCGTGAACACCTCGAGCGTGGCGAACCGGCTGTTCGGGCACCTCGACGTCGAGGACCTCGACAACATGAAGCGCTACAGCCCGCGCAAGGCCTACGGGGACGCGAAGCTCGCGAACGTGCTGTTCACCCGCAGCCTGCACGCAAAGTTCCACGACCAGGGGATCTCCTCCGCGGCGTTCCACCCCGGGCTGGTGCGCACGAGCTTCTCCGCAGGTTCTCGCAGCCCGATGCGCTGGCTCTACCAGTCACCGCTGGCACGCCTCGCGCCGATGATCAGCCCCGAGCGGGGCGGAGCGACCCTGGCCTGGTTCCTCACCGGCACTCCGGGCTCGACCTGGACCTCGGGGCGCTACTACGACCAGGACCGGCCCACCATGGCCGTGAACCCACAGGCCGACGATCTCGAGCTCGCCGAGGCGCTGTGGCAGCGCAGCGCCGAGCTGGTGGGGCTGCCGCACACCGCCTGAGCGAGAGCCGCGCATGGCACCCGGGGCCGCGCCCCTCTCGGCGCCGGTGACCGCCCTCGCCCTCGCCCCCCCCCCTGCACCTCAGGTTAGGGTTGCCTTCATAGCGCCGGACCCGGCCGCGACGACTCTTCCTCTCGAAGGCCCCATGCCCACCTCACCCACCAGCGGCTCCCTGCTCCGGCGGGCCATCGGCCGCCGCCTGCGATTCGTCGTCCCGGGCCTGCTGCTGATGGCCACCTGGCAGCTCTGCGAGGCCCTCGTGCCGATCTCCATCGGGCTGATCGTGGACCACGCGATCGTGCCCCGGGACCGCGCCGCCCTGCTGCTCTCGATCGCCGGCCTCCTGCTGCTGTTCACGGTGCTCTCCTTCGCCTATCGCTTCGGGGCTCGACGGATGAACACGGCACTGCAGCTGGAGGCCCACGACCTGCGGGTCGAGGTGGCACGCCACGCACTGCTGAGCCGCGGCGCGCTCGATGGGCGCCGGCCGGGCGCGGTCCTGTCGCTCTCCTCGGCGGACGCCGACGTCGCCGCGATGATCTTCCGACAGCTCGCCTCCGGCGGCTCCGCGCTCATCGGCATCGCCGGCGCCTCCGCATACCTGCTGTGGGTCGATCTGCCGGTGGGCCTGGTCGTGATCCTCGGGGTCCCCCTCGCCCTCCTGGTCGTCGCCGGCCCTTCCCGGGCGATCTCCCGGCGCAGCGGTGATCAGCAGGCGGCGGTCGCCGAGGCCGGCGCGGTCGCGAGCGACACGATGGGCGGCCTGCGGATCCTCAAGGCCATCGGTGGTGAGCGCTGGGCCTCTCAGCGCTACCATCGCGCCTCCGCCGACGCGGCCGCCGCCGGGGTCCGCACAGCCGATGTCTCCGGTCGGGTCTCCGGCCTCGGCGCCCTCGGCGTCGGCGTGATCCTCGCAGGGGTGGTGCTCATGGCGGGCTGGCGCGTGACCACGGGCGACCTCAGCGTGGGCCAGCTGGTCTCGGTGATCGGCGTGGCCGTGTTCTTCTCCGAGCCGATCCAGACCCTCACCATGACGATGACCGTGTTCGCCCGCTCCCATGGCGCGGCCGGGAAGATCGCGGACTTTCTGGGCGGCGGTCGATCCGTCGAGCCGACGGGGCCGCTGCCCACCGGCTCCGCGGTCGCCGTCGACTCCCTGGACCTCGGGATCCACCACATGGTGGACCTGCGGATCAGCGACGGGGCGCTGTGCGTCCTGGACGTCTCGGAGCCCGCGGCGGCCCTCCAGCTCGCCCGGGCCCTCTCGGGCGGTGCGGGCGCGGATCGGGTCCTCGTGGGCGACTCCCGCCGCGACGAGATCGCCCGCCCCCTGGCCGGGGCGATGATCAGCGCGCCGCATGCGGCGGATCTCTTCGCCGGAACGATCCGTTCGAACATCACGATGCTCCACGACCCGGGCACCCCGGTGCCCGGGTCGGTGCTCGCCGCCTCAGGTACCACGGAGGTGCTCGGGGTGGTCTCCGGCGGCCTGGACCACGAGGTGCGCGAGGCGGGCAGCAACCTCTCCGGCGGCCAGCGCCAGCGGATCGCCCTGGCCCGTGCCCTGTACGCGGACCCGGAGGTGCTGGTGCTCGAGGACCCCACCAGTGCCGTCGACTCGGTGACCGAGTGGCACATCGCGCGGGGCGTGCAGCGGGAACGCACCGGCCGCACCACCATCGTGCTGACCTCCTCCCCGGCCTTCCGCGCCCTGGCCGACGAGATCCACGAGATCCCCGCCGAAGGACCCGCCGATCCAGATCTGGATCCGGCTCCAGCCCCGGATCCAGCGGCGGCTGCCTCGGCCAGGGCTCTCGTCCCGACCCCGGCAGAGGCTGACCACGAGCAGGCGTGGGAGCAGGCCAGCGAAGAGGCCCGCGACCAGGTTAGTGAGCAGGATCGCGAGACCGCCGGGGGTGAGCGATGATCCTGCCCACCGCCTCCCGACGGCGTGTCCTCGCGGCCCTCCGCCCCCTCCTGTCCGGGCGCCTCCTTCTGCTGCTCCTGATCGCCGTCGCCGGGTTCGTGACCGCGCTGGCCGGCCTCGTCGGCCCCTGGGTCGTGGGCGGGCTCGTGGACGCGCTGCGCGTCGAGACCTCGATGCGCCCGGTGGTCCAGGGCGCCGTCTGGATCCTTGTCGCCGGCATCGTGGGCGGTCTGGGCACCTGGTTGAGCCGCTGGTGGATGGGCGCGCTCGCGGAGCCGGCCGTCGCATCGCTCCGGGAGGACGTCCTGGACGCAGCCCTCGCCGTCGACTCCTCCGTGGTCGAGAGCGGAGGGCGCGGAGATCTCGTCTCCCGCGTCGCGGAGGATTCCCGGGTGGTCACCGAGGCCGCCTCGGCCATCCTGCCGATGTTCCTGCAGTCGCTCTTCGTGGTGGTGGTCTCCGCCGCGGGCATGACGGTGGTGGATTGGAGGCTGGGTCTCGTCGGCCTCGTCGCCGTCCCCATGTACGCGTTGACGCTGCGCTGGTACCTGCCCCGCTCCGGGCCGATCTACGCCCAGGAGCGGATCGCGTTCGGTGTGCGCTCGCAGCGCATGCTCGGCGGCATCGGCGGCGCCACCACCCTGCGGGCGTACGAGGCCGAACGGGTCGAGCTCGAGCGCATCGACGCCGCGTCGGTCCATGCGCGCACCCTGTCGATCGACGTGTTCCGCTTCCTCACCCGCGCCTTCTCGCGCAACAACCGGGCCGAGGCGGTGGTCCTCGCCGCCCTCCTGGTGGCCGGGTCCCTCCTGGTCGAGTCCGGTGGGCTGACGGCCGGCGGCGTCGCGACCGCAGCGCTGCTGTTCCACCGCCTGTTCAATCCGATCGGCGCACTGGTCGGCATGTTCGACGAGATCCAGTCCGCCGGCGCCTCGCTCGCACGGATGGTCGGCGTGATCGACCTGCCGTCGTCGTCGACACGATCAGCACGTGCGGCAGAACCAGTCGGCATCGCGGCGACGGCGGGCGCCCCGGCCCTCGAGACGCTGCCGCCGGCGGACGGCTCGCTGCTGCTGGACGGCGTCGGGCACTCCTACGAGGTCGACCACCCCGTGCTCGCCGCGGTCGATCTGCGGATCGCGCCGGGCGAGGTGGTCGCCGTCGTAGGTGCCACCGGCGCCGGCAAATCGACGCTCGCCCAGATCGCCGCCGGCACCGTGCCGCCCACGACCGGGACCGTCCGCCTGGGAGCCGACGCCGTTCGCGACCTCTCCGCCCCTGCACTGCGACGACGGATCTCGATGGTCAGCCAGGAGGTGCACGTCTTCGCCGGCAGCATCGCGGAGAACGTGCGCGTGCCCGCCCCGGAGGCCGACGACGGTGCCGTCCTCGCCGCCCTGAGCACCGTCGGGGCCCACCGCTGGGTGAGCAGTCTGCCCGACGGCACCGACACCGTGGTGGGCGACGGCGGGCAGCCGCTGACCGCCATGCAGGAGCAGATGCTGGCTCTCGCCCGCATCGTCCTGGCGGATCCGGAGTTCGTGGTCCTCGACGAGGCGACGGCGGAGGCCGGCTCCTCCGGCGCCCGGGATCTCGAGACCGCGGCACGCGGGGTGCTCACGGGCCGGGGCGGGCTCGTGGTCGCCCATCGCCTGTCCCAGGCCGTCACCGCCGACCGCGTACTGGTGATGAAGGGCGGCAGGATCGTCGAATCAGGAACCCACGAGGAGCTCAGCCACGGCGACGGCCTCTACGCGACGCTCTGGGAGGCCTGGACCGCACGGTGAGGGCGATCCGCCGCGAGGCGTCGGCCCCACAACCGTCGCCGTCGCGGAGGTCGCGGTGCTGGGACGGGGTGGAGTCGAGCGGCTCGACCAGGCAGGATGGACGCTCAGGACCCCACCCCGATCAGCACCAGGAGCCCCCATGACCGCTGTCGTCGTCACCGCCATCTTCTACCCCAAGCCCGGCAAGAAGCAGGAGCTCGCGGACGCCATGCAGCGCGGCATCGCCGCCGTGCACACCGAGGAGGGCTGCGAGCTCTACTCCATCCACGACGCCGAGGACGGCACGATCACCATGATCGAGAAGTGGTCCTCCGTCGAGGCGCTCGACGCCCACGGTGACAGCGACCAGGTGAAGATCTTCCGCGCCGACGTCGCCGACCTCGTCGAGAAGCCGGGCCTGGTCACCCGCATGACCCCCATCCCCGCCGGCACGGAGGCCCAGGGCCTGCTCTGAGCGGACAGAACTGCTGCACGACCAGCTCGACAGCGCGGCGGCCGACGGGACCATCCCGTCGGCCGCTTCTGTTTTTCAGCGGCCGCCACCAGGGTGACCATCGGTGCCGCTACAGCCAGCACAGCCACCACGCCGGCACGCCGGCACCCCATCGAGGCCACCAACGCGGCCACCGCGGGCCGGTGGCGCTGGCCTTCTCACCCTCGATAGCGTACTAAGCGTCTGATACGGTTTGTGTCATCCGACTGATACGGATCGAGGTTTCTTCTGATGTGGCTCCTGCTCCTTCCACTCGTCGTGGGCGTGCTCTGCGCGGCCCTGCTGCGATTCGTCCTCCGTGGCCGGCTCCCCCGCCTCGCTCGGCCGGTCGGCCTCGTGACCGCTCTGGCTGCCGGCGCCTCGTCGCTGATCATGATCGTGTTCTCGACGTCCCCGTTGATCCCGATGTATGTCACCGACCTCCAGTCCTTCCCCTGGGACGTGTACGCCGCCGTACGCTTCGTGCTGCCGCTGGCGCTCGGGGTCCTCACGGTGCTCCTGCTCGGACTCCCTGCGCGCGACCGTCGCTCCAACGGGGCCCAGCTGACGCGGCGCACCTGGACCTCGTTCCTGAGCGGGCCATGGATGGTGACCCTCGGGATCGTGCTCGCGCTCGTCGTCACCATCACCGTGGCCACCGGCCTGGTCTCGGAGCGTGATGAGGCCGGCCACTTCACGCGTTATGTCATCGAGCTGGGCAGCGGGGGCGCCGAGACCGACTTCTACGGTTGGCACTACTCCCTGGCGCCGATGATCACCCTGGTCATCCTGCTCGCGGCCACAGTGATGGCATGGGCGGGCATCGCCCGGCCGCCGCATCCGGAGGACGTCGAGCAGGACATCGCGCAGCGCCGCCTGCGGAGCACGAACGTCGCCCGCATCACGACCGGAGCGCTGCTGCTCCACCTCGCGTCGGTCCTCCGTCTCCTGAAGTCGACGTCCACGATGAGTCTCACCGTCGGTGCCGAATCGGGAGAGCACTTCTCCACGGGTTCGGCGTTCTCCGACCTGGCACCCTTCCTGGAATACGGTGCCCCGCTCCTCGCGGCGATCGGCCTGGGGCTCTGGGTCTACACCGCGCTGACGGCTCTCCCTCGGTCCGCGAGGACCTCTCGGGAGTCGGCATGATCATCGAGATCACCCCGGCCGGTGGGAGCCCGGCCGAGCAGATCCACGACCAGATCGCCGGGCTGATCACGACCGGCGCCCTCGCCCGTGGGGACCGCCTGCCCTCCGTCCGGCAGCTCGCCACCGATCTGCAGGTCGCCCCGGGCACCGTGGCGAAGGCCTACCGGGCGCTGGAGGCCAGCGGGCTGATCGTCTCCCGCGCCGGCTCCGGGTCCCGGGTGAGCGACCAGGCCTCCCCCGTCTCCCCCGCCGTCGCCCGCGCCGCGCGACGCCTCGCCTCGAGCTCGCGCGAGGACGGTCTCGACCTGGACGCCGCCATCCGGGTGCTCCGCGCCGTGTGGTGACACCGCGTGGTGACACCGCGAGCTCCCTGCCGACTGCTTTGTGTCCGCAGATCACGCGCCCCGTGCACGGCAGCCCCCTCCAGAGGCAGACTCGAGGCACACGCACCGAGCGAGGAGACGCCCATGAGCACCACCGCCCAGACCCCTGACAGCGCCACGACCACCTGGCAGGGCTTCCGCCGCCGTCGCGACGAGTCCCTGGCCGCTCCCCACGGCATCCTCGCCCAGGTGGGGATCCGGTGGATCGATCCTTCGGCCGGTCCTCAGCGCCTCGAGGGCGTGCCCGGCAGCTGGGAGATCGTGGACGATCGCGCTGTCGTCCACCTCGACGGCACGGATCTGACGGTGCTCGCCGAGGCCCCTGACGTCGAGGTCCACGAGGACGCCGACCGCACCACCGTGACCGTGACCGGCACCGGCGATGTGCGCCTGGCGAGCTACGGCGAGGACGTGAGGATCGACGTGATCCGTCGCGGTGGCCGGATCGGCCTGCGTCTGCTCGACCCGTCGGCCCCGCGCCTGACCGCCTTCGACGGCGTGCCCACCTTCGACTACGACCCGGCCCTCGTGCTGACCGGCACCTGGCGGCGCGAGACCACCACCGTGACGGTCGACTCCGCGATGCCGTGGCTGCAGCAGGAACTGCCCTCCCCCGGTGTGGCCACCCTCGAGATCGACGGCACGGCCGTGGACCTCGTGCTGACCGGGGAGTCGAGCATCCTGTTCACCGACGAGACCTCCGGGACAGACACCGCCGACTGGCGCCAGGTGAGCGCACAGCTCGACGACGACAAGGTGCGGGTGGATCTCAACTATTCCCTGAACTTCCCCTCGGCCTTCAGTGCCTGGGGCACCTGCCCCCGGCCGCCGGTGGGCAATCACCTGCCGCTCGCGGTGCGGGCCGGGGAGTCCCGGGTGGAGCCCACGGAGCGCTGAACGGCGGAAACGGCGGGAACTGCACGAACAGCGCCAGCACCTTAGGATCGCGGGATGCTCGAGAACTCCTCCGCGCGACCCGCGCAGCCCGCATCCGGCCCCGCTGAGCCCGGAGCCGATGCGACCGGAACTGCTGCGGCAGAGGCCGCTCCGACTGGAACTGCAGCAACCGGATCCGCCGATGACCGTTCGTCGGGCCGGGGCCGACGGGGCGGCGTGCCGTGGGGGTCCGTGCTGCGCAACGTGGCCCTCGTCGTCGCCGTGCTGGCGATGATCTGGCTCGCGCTGAACGTGCGCCTGCCATCGCTCGACGAGCTGCGCGCCGAGTTCGCCGAGCTCGGCGCCTGGGGTCCGCTCGCGTTCATCGGCCTCTACGCCGTCGTCGCCCTCACCCCGATCCCGGTGACGATCATGGCCGTGGCCGGCGGGATGCTCTTCGGCCTGCCGTTCGGGACCGTGCTGTCGATGATCGGCGTGGTGCTGGGGTGCTGGGGCGGCTACTGGATCGCCCGCGGCCTGGGACGCGAGACCGTGATGAAGGGCCTCGGCTCGCATGCCGACATGGTCGAGGACCAGCTGGAGAACGGCGGCTTCTACGCCGTGTGCACGCTGCGCCTCATGCCCGGCATCCCGTACTGGCCGGTGAACTACGGCAGCGGCGCACTGGGCATCACGAGCCGCGACTTCCTCATCGCCACCGCCCTGTCCGCCCTGCCCGGCCAGATCTCCCTCATCGCGATCGGCTCCTTCCTCGCCAATCCCGGCATCGGCCACGGCATCGCCGTGGTGACCTCCTGGATCATCGTGATCATCCTGACTCTGATGTCCTACCGCCGCTGGCGGGCCACCCGCACCGCCGACGCCTGAGCGCCCCGTCCCCGTCGGCCGATCCCCCACTCCGATTCCTCGGCACGGATTCCTCGGCGCCACCTCGACGGATGCCGAGTCCCGGGGTGCCTGTTCCGGGCCGTCGCCAGGACTAGACTGCTCTCACGCCGCCGGAGCCCCTCCTCAGATCCATGCTCGGAGATCGCCCCGCCCGGCCGCAGTGCGCCAGTCGGCGCACGCCGTCGCCCTCCGGAGACCCCGGCCCGTGGTCCCCGGCCATCCCTGAGGACGTGTCATGACTACAACGACCGAGGCCAAGCGCGGGTTCAGCCCGCGCGTGGCCCTGCAGAAGGTCGGCACCTCGCTGTCGAACATGGTGATGCCGAACATCCCGGCCCTCATCGCCTGGGGCATCCTCACCGCCTTCTTCATCGAGGACGGCTGGACGCCGAACGCTCCGCTCGAGAGCGCCGTCGGCCCGATGATCCACTACCTGCTGCCCCTGCTGATCGCGAACACCGGCGGCCGCATGATCTACGAGGCGCGCGGCGCCGTGGTCGGCGTCATCGCCACCATGGGTGTGATCGCCGGCTCCGACTGGCTGATCACCCTGGACAACGCCGCAGCGCTCAAGGAGTGGCTCGCCAGCGGGAAGGCCGAAGCCGACTTCGCGGCCCTGCCCCAGGTGCACATGTTCATCGGCGCGATGATCATGGCGCCGCTCGCGGCCTGGATCATGAAGAAGCTCGACAAGCTGTGGCAGGACCACATCCCCGCCGGCTTCGAGATGCTCGTGAACATGTTCTCCGCCGGGATCTTCGGCTTCATCATGCTGGCGGCCGGCTTCTTCGGCCTCGCCCCGCTGGTGAACGCCCTGATGACCCTGCTGGCCAACGGCGTCGCCGCGCTGATCAACGCGCACCTGCTGCCGCTGGTCTCGCTCCTCATCGAACCCGCGAAGGTCTTCTTCCTCAACAACGCCATCAACCACGGCGTGCTGACCCCGCTGGGCATCGCCGACGCCGCCACCAACGGCAAGTCGGTGCTGTTCCTGCTCGAGTCGAACCCCGGACCGGGCGTCGGCATCCTGCTCGCCTACACGTTCTTCGGACGCGGCGCCGCACGGGCCTCCGCACCGGGCGCCGCGATCATCCAGTTCTTCGGCGGCATCCACGAGATCTACTTCCCCTACGTGCTCATGAAGCCGATCCTCATCCTCGCCGCGATCGGCGGCGGCATGTCAGGCGTGTTCGTCAACGTCCTGTTCAACACCGGACTCAAGGCCCCCGCCTCCCCGGGATCCATCCTCGCGATCTACGGCGTCGCCGCCCGCGACTCCTACCTGGGCATCACCCTCGCCGTGCTCGCCGCGGCCGGAGTGAGCTTCCTGCTCTCCACGCTGTTCCTCAAGATCGGCAAGCAGGACGACGGCGACATCGCCGCCGCCACCGCCAAGATGGAGGAGATGAAGGGCAAGAAGTCCTCCGTCGCCGGCGCCCTGACCGGCGCGGGTGCCGGAGCCGGAGCGGCCGCCGCGGCCGACGGCTCCGGCCACACCGGGCGCATCGACAAGATCGTCTTCGCGTGCGACGCCGGCATGGGCTCCTCCGCCATGGGCGCGACCGTGCTGCGCAAGAAGGTGCGCGCCGCCGGTTTCGCCGACGTCGAGGTCACCAACAAGGCGATCTCCTCCCTGAACGACGAGTGGGACGTCGTCGTCACCCAGAAGGAGCTCACCGACCGGGCCCGCCAGCGCACCGGCTCCGCCGTGCACGTCAGCGTGGACCAGTTCATGAACTCCCCGCGCTATGACGAGGTCGTCGAGCTCGTGCACGAGCGCAACGATCCCCAAGCGGAGACCGACTCCGAGCCGGTCGGCGCAGGAGCGACCGCCGCCACCGTCGGTGCCGGAGCAGCCGGAGCAGCAGCAGGCGCGGGCGCGGGCGCTGGCGAGGGCCACGGCCGTCGTGCGGCCGAGAAGACCGCTCCCCAGCACGAGTCGGCGGGTGCCGCCGGAGCGTCCGAGGCCCCTGACTCCTCCGACGCCGCTGCCGCCTCGGACACGTCGGCCGCCTCCCCGGAGATCCTCTCCCCCGAGAGCATCGTCCTGACCGGCACCGCGACCGATTCCGCCTCCGGCATCGACGAGGCCGGGGCCCTGCTGGTGGGCGCCGGCGCCGTGGACCAGGGGTACGTCGACGCGATGCACGCCCGCGAGGCCACGGTCTCGACGTTCATGGGCAACGGCCTGGCCATCCCCCACGGCACCAACGATGCGAAGTCCACCATCAAGCGGTCGGCGATGTCGTTCGTGCGCTACCCCGACGGCATCGAATGGAATGGCAACCCGACCAAGTTCGTGATCGGGATCGCCGGGGTCGGCAACGAGCACCTCGAGCTGCTCCAGAAGGTCGCCATGACCTTCTCCGATCCCGCCCAGGTCGAGCGCCTCGAGCAGGCCACCAGCGCCGAGGAGATCCTGGCGATCTTCGGCGACGAGAAGGAGTGATCGTATGACCAAGGCAGTGCATTTCGGCGCGGGGAACATCGGCCGCGGCTTCGTGGGCCTGCTGCTCCACGAGGCCGGCTACGAGCTGGTGTTCGCGGACGTCGCCGACTCCCTGATCACCCAGCTGCAGGAGGCGGACTCCTACGAGGTCCGCACCGTCGGCCAGAACCCGACGCAGACGGTCGTCGACGGCTTCAGCGCGATCAACTCGACCAAGGACCCCGAGGGCCTGACCGAGCAGATCGCGTCGGCCGACGTCGTCACCACCGCCGTCGGCGCGCACATCCTGCGCTTCGTCGCACCGAACATCGCCGCCGGCATCGCGGCCCGCCCCGCCGGGGCCCCTCGCCTGGCTGTGATGGCCTGCGAGAACGCGATCAACGCGACCGATCTGCTGGAGCAGGAGATCCGCGCCAACTACCAGGGCGAGGACCTCGACGACAAGGCGCTGTTCTCCAACACCGCGGTGGACCGCATCGTGCCGGTGCAGGCCGACGGTGCGGGCCTGGACGTCACCGTGGAGGACTTCTACGAGTGGGCCGTGGATCGCACGCCCTTCGCCGGCCAGGAGCTGGACGTCCCGGGCATCACCTGGGTGGACGACCTCGGCCCGTACATCGAGCGCAAGCTGTTCACGGTGAACACCGGCCACGCCACCACCGCCTGGCACGGCTGGGCCGCGGGCCATACGACGATCGCCGACGCGATCTCCGATGCCGCGGTGCACGGCCGCGTCACCTCGGTGCTCACGGAGACCTCCGCGCTGCTGGTCGCCAAGCACGGCTTCTCCGAGGAGGACATGGCCTCGTACCGCACGAAGGTGCTGGGCCGTTTCGCGAACACGGCGCTGCCGGACCCGGTCGAGCGGGTCGGGCGCGCGCCCCTGCGCAAGCTCTCCCGGAACGAGCGGATCATCAGCCCGGCCGCCGAGCTCGCCGAGCGCGGGCTGGGATACGAGGGTCTGCTCGCCTCCTTCTCGGCGGCGCTCGCCTTCACCCCCACAGGTGACGACGAGGTGGACCGGCTGCAGGAGATCCTGCGCTCGCAGGACGCCGACGCCGCCGCGGCCGAGATCACCGGCCTGGAGCCTTCGCACCCGCTGTTCGCTGCGGTGCGGGATGCTGTCGCCGCGAGGCAGTCGGCCCTGTGGAAGTTGGTCGACGGGCGCCGCTCACGGTTCCCGTCGGCCCTCCCCTGGCCGCTCCGGCATGGGGCGCGGCGAGGGCGCGGCGAGCAGTGCGACGAGGGCGAGATCGATGCATAGTGGGGACTCTTCCCACTCCTGAGCGATGGTCTGCCCGCTGGGCCCCTGGCCCATGGGGCAGACCGGTATATTTCCTGAGGACACCGTAAGAACTTGGCGCGGGAGATCGCGCCGCCCTTCCGTCGCGAACCGCGCGGCGGCCCGTCGAAAGGCACACACCATGGCAGAGCGCACCGTCAAGATCGCCAGCGCCTCCGGGCTCCACGCGCGCCCCGCGGGCATCTTCGCGCAGGCCGCCGCCGAGCAGAGCGCGACCGTCACCATCGAGAAGGCCGGCGGCAACGCCGTGCAGGCCTCCAGCATGCTCATGCTGATGACCCTGGGCGCCGGTCACGGCGACGAGGTCACCCTGCGCGCCGAGGGCGAGGGGGCCGACGAGTCGGTCAACGCCCTGGCCGACCTCCTCGAGAAGGACCTCGACGCCGAGGCCTGAGCCGGGCTCCCCGAAACCCTCGATATGCACCGTGAACGGTGCATATCGAGGGTTTCGATGATTCTGGTGCCCGCTGAGGAGGGCGCGACCTCGGGGTTCGGCCTCAGCCGGCGCTCGCGCCTCCCTGCTCGAGCTCGCGCAGCGCCTGCTCCCGGAGCCCTGCCATGGCGGCCCAGGCCTCCGGGGTGTCCGCGTCGTCGGCGGCGATCCGGCTCAGCAGCTCATCGGCCCGTGCCGCGCCCTGCTCCCGCAGCAGCCGGAAGATCTCGGCGTCATCGAGTCCGTCGCGCAGGGACTCCCAGCGCAGCGAGGAGATCGGACCCTCGGCGCCGGGGTAGACGATGTACTCATCGCCCTGGCCGTAGCGGTGGCTCGGATGCTCCAGCACGTCCGCGGGCCAGGAGTTGTAGGTCCAGCGCAGGTAGCCGTCCAAGCCGTAGCGAGCCACCTCCCAGCCCAGCATCCGGGAGGACATCGGCGGCGAGGCGGTCACGGTGTTGGGCCGCACCGGATCGTAGAACGTGTAGAACAGCGTCGGCTCCCCGCGTTCCAGCCGCGCCGTGATCAGCTCGGCAGGCACCTCGGCGAGGAAGCTGTGGTTGAAGGAGATGGAGTGGGCGATGTCCGCCTCCTCGAGGGAGTTCGCCGCCAGAGATATCCGCCCGTCCCACTGCGGGGCGACATCGTGGATGACCTCGAACACCGCATCCATGAGGGCTTTCGGTCGCTCGTCGAAGGCTAGCGCCGCCCGATCCCACCAGCCGCGGTCCACCAGGTGCTCGTGCATCGTGGTGAGGAACGCTCCCCATGCCTCGCGGTAGCGCTCATCGCCCAGCTCGACCTTCTCATCGACCTGCTTCCCGCTGCGGGTGTCGACGTAGGTGAGGCGCTGGTCGAGCCGGAACTGGATCATCGCGAACAGGTGGATCGGCCCGGTGATTCCGGCCCGCTCGTGCTCCTGGACGCAGCGGTCGAACTGCGTGGTGTCGAAGGTGAACGTCGTGCCGTCCCACTGCCAGCCCACCAGGGACAGGTAGGAAGAGGCCGTCTGCGGCACGATCTCGCCGGTGTCCGGGTCCTCGATCAGCCAGGGATCGTCCACCACGACGGCGTTGACGACATCCTGCCCGTGGGCGGCGAGGTCCTCCAGGTACGGGCGGCAGGCGATCCAGTGCTCCTCGCTGAAGGTCGTCAGGCCCTGGGCATCAGCGATCGCGTCGGGGTGCCACCACAGGTCCAGTGTGAAGGGTCGCTCCGCGAGCGGGGCGAGCGGCACGGCGGGGATCGTGACGTCCACCGGGTAGCTGCCCAGCGGCCGACGGTCCTGCAGCACGGTCAGGCGCACCGTCTCGGTGCCGCCGGGATGATCCGGCGGCACGGCGATGCTCACCCACAACGGGGACCTGCTGCCTGCGTCGACGTGCGCCGGCAGCGGCGTCAGCGGATCGGTGGTGCTGCTGCCGGTCGACGCACCGCCCGGCTCCACCTCCACGATCTCCTCGACCCTAGAGGCGCTCACCGACAGCTTCCGACCGCGGGCCGTCACGTCGAGCGCTCCAGCGCGCGGGGCCGTCACGACCAGCTGGAGGCTCGTGCGACCGCCCGGAGGGATGGTCACCGCCAGGCGGGTCCCGTCCGGCAGGGTCTCCGGCGTGGGGTCGTCCGGACGCACCCGCACGAAGGCGGACGTGCGGGCATCCCCCGTCGGCAGGGAGACCGCGCCATCGGCCTGGGCTGCGGGGCGGCTGCCGAGGTCCAGAGGGTCGAGCTGCGCTGCGGCCTCGACCCTCTCGCCGTCCGCGGTGCCTCGGGCACGGATGGTGGGTGCCCAGCTGGCGTCGTCGAGGTCGGACTGCTCGAGCTGGTGACCCAGCTGGTCCCGGCCGCGGATCATGGCGGTGGCTCCGGGCTCGAGAGTCTCGATCGTCGCGGAGCCGCCGGCCGAGGAGCTCACCTCGAGGGCGTCCACGGCGAGGCCGCCGGCGTTGCGCACCCGCACCCAGGGCACGGCGAGGTCGCCGACCAGCGAGCGATCCTCCTCATCGGGATAGACGGCGTCGATGACCGGGGTGAGCTCGAGGGCGAAGAGCGGCGTCGTCCCCGCGATGTCGAGGACGACCGATGCGGGGCGGGCGGCGTGCACCTCGCGCGCCGTGGTCCCGACCGCAGGGCCGAGCGCTGGGACGGTCATGGTCGCCGTGGCCTGCAGGGTCAGTGCCCGCGGCCCCGCCAAGCCGCTCGGCACCTCGACGTCGAGGGAGACCTCCGTGCTCGCTCCGGGGGCCAGCTCCGCGACGGCGGCGGGCGCTGCGGTGATGCCGTCGGGCGCCGTGAGCGAGACCTCCGCGCCCGGCGCGGGCTCGGTGCCCTGGTTGGTCACGGTGACCGTCACCGTGGTGCTCGTCCCGGCCGCGAGGGACGTCTCCGCGGGGATCTCGAGCAGCAGGGGCGCCGGGGACAGCGCTCCGACGTCGATCCGGCGATAGCTGATCGTCGAGTAGCCCTCCCGCTCGTACAGCAGCCCGAGCACGCCGGGCTCCCCCTCCAGCGCCACGATCGTCGAGTACGCGGACGCGTCGTCGTCGAGCAGGAACGAGGCAGGCCAGGTCGCTCCGTCGTCGAAGGAGATCTGCAGCGTGAGCTGGCGCCGGATGTCCGCGTCGGCGCAGTTGCTCAGGGCGAGCACGCGGGCGGCCGGATCCTCGGGGCCTGCATCGGGGAAGACGCGGACGATGGCCCCGTTGTTGCCGGGGTCGATCTGCTCGGGGATCGTCTCGAACGCGGTGAAGGTCGCCCCGCCGTCGGTGGAGATGGCCTGGCGGCGATACCCGCCCGGGGCACGGGTGTTCAGCAGCACCGATCCGTCGGAGAGCTCGGCGAGCTTGTTCTCGTCGGCCCCCGGTCCTGCCGGTACCCCGTGCTGCCAGCTCTCCCCGCCGTCGTCGGACCAGGCCGCGACGGCATAGTTCTCCCCATCGATACGGACCACGTAGGACTGCATGATCCTGCCGGTGAAGCCGGTGCCGCGCGTGCGCAGCTGCAGGCCGGTACCGGAGGAGGCGAACATCCCTGCCCAGGCCGGGTCCTTGACCTGCGCGGTGATGCGCCGGTGCTGCCAGGTCAGGCCGTGGTCGTCCGAGACGAGGTGCTCCGCCTGGGTGATGTCCTGATCCTCGGGGTCGTTGCCGGTGCCGGAGGCTGCATAGCCGGCATGCACCGAGCCGGTGCAGAAGCAATGCAGACGCCCGGTGATGTGGTCGGTGAGCAGGCTCGGGTCCCCTGCGGACCAGGCGGCGTCGGCGCGGATCGTGCGGGTCGGTTCCCAGGTGGCGCCGCCGTCGGTCGAGCGGCGCATCACGACGGTGATGTGTGCCGGCAGATCATCCATCGAGTCCCGGGCGTCGAACACTGCGATCAGGCCGCCATCGGCGGCTTGGGTGAGCGCGGGGATCCGTGAACGGAGGGCACGAGGGGTGCCCCAGCGAGCGACGTCGACGAGCGGTCCGAGCGCCTCGGCCTCGACCGGGGCCGCGTGGGATGCACGGGGTTCACCCAGCAGGCTCCCGGCGACCACGGCCGTCGTGCCGAGGGCCGCGCCTCCGAGGACGGTGCGGCGCGAGCAGCCGCCGTCGTCGCGAGGCAAGGGGCTGGGGTGGATGGGGGCGTCGGTCATCGTGGTCCCTCTCGGACGGCGGCACGGAGCCCGCCACCTGGATCACGCCGACGGGTCCGGGCACAGGTTAACCGTTCAACACGGGTTGGGCACCGGGAACTCGGGATCTCGGGACCTCGCGGTCCCGGGAGGGGAGACAGGGACCTGTGGCGCGAAGGCGCGGGGGCAGGGCGGGAGCCAGCCGCGAGGAGGCGGGAGCGAGAGCCTGCCGCGAGAGGGCGGGGCGGGAGCCAGCCGCGAGGGGGCGGGGTCTGCCGCGAGGGGTCACGGGGCGCAGGGCACAGATGACGACGATGACACGCCTCCCGGAACGTCGAATCCACGAGAACGTGCCGTGACGGGCACGTTCTCGTGGATTCGACGACCGCGAGCACAGTGTCGCGGGGAATGCGGGAGGGACGCCACGCTCAGCGACTCTGACGCTCAGGCCCGCAGGCCCTCAGCTCCTCAGGCGCTCAGGCCCTCAGCTGCTCAGCTGCTCAGCTGCTCAGGAGATCAGAAGCCCAGCTCGCCGAGGATCGGCAGGCCGGCGCGGACGAGGTGGTTGGCGTCCTCGGCGGTGCGGGCGGCGACGGCCTTCGCGGCGAGCTCCTTGGCCTGTTCGAGCGTCACGGTCGAGAGCACCTTGGCGACGGCCGGCAGGGAGCGCGGGGTCATCGACAGGCTGTTCACGCCAAGCCCCACGAGCACGACCGCGAGGCCCGGGTCGCCGGCGGCTTCGCCGCACACGCCCACGGGCTTGTTGGCCTTCTCGCCGAACGCCTCGGGATCGCCGCCCGCAACACGAGCACCGTCGCACGTGGCCTTCACGAGCGCGAGGACGGCCGGCTGCCACGGGTTGTTGAGGTGGGCGAGGGAGCCCAGCTGACGGTCCGCGGCCATCGTGTACTGGGTGAGGTCATTGGTGCCGATGGACGCGAAGTCGCAGACGGCCAGCTGACGGTCCGCGGTGATCGCGGCCGAGGGCGTCTCGACCATGATCCCGGCGGGCTCCAGGCCCCGCTCGCGGCACAGCGCCGTGAAGTCCTCGGTCTCGGTGACCGTCGAGATCATCGGGGCCATCACCCAGGGCGTGGCCTCGGACTGCTTCGCGGCGGCGGCGATCGCGTCGAGCTGGTTGGTCAGCACCGAGCGCTTCTCCCAGGAGGTGCGGTAGGCGCGCACGCCGAGCGCCGGGTTGGGCTCGTCGGCATCGGTGAGGAAGGGCAGCGGCTTGTCGGCGCCGGCGTCGATCGTGCGCACCACGACCTTCTTGCCCGCCATGTGCGCGAAGGCGGCGGAGTACGCGGCCGTCTGCTCCTCGACGGACGGCTCGTCCTCGCGATCCAGGAACAGGAACTCGGTGCGGAACAGGCCCACGCCGTCGGCGTGCGCGGCGGCGGCCTTCTCGGCGTCGGCCGCGTTGCCGATGTTGGCCAGCAGCTGCACGCGGGTGCCGTCCTCCAGCACCCCGCCGCCACCCTCATAGGTGAGGGGATTCTTCTGCAGCTCGGTCCAGGCCTCGGCGAAGCGGTGATGCTCCTCGGTGACCTCGTCGGTGATGGTGCCCAGGCCTGCGTCGACGAACACCTCGGTGCCGTCGGCGAACTCGTGGATGCTCTTGGCGGCGACGATCGCGGGCAGGCCCAGCTGACGGGCGAGGATCGCGGTGTGCGACTGAGGGCCGCCGTCGGACGTGACCAGGGCGATCACGCGCTCCGGGTCGAGAGTGGCGGTATCCGCCGGGGCGAGGTCGATCGCGGTGAGGATGAAGGGCTCCTCGAGGTCGGGGATCCCGGGGGCCTGCTCGCCGCGCAGCTCGGCGACGATGCGGGCGCGCACGTCGCGCACGTCGGTGGCGCGCTCGGCCATGTAGCCGCCGAGGCCCTCGAGCATGCTGGCGACCTGGTCACCGGCCTCCCAGACAGCGCGGGCCGGGGACTTGCCGCCGGAGAGCACGAAGCCCTGGGCGGTCTGCGTGAGAGAAGGATCGGCGGCCATCTGCGCGGTGGCCTCGAGGATCTTCTTCCCGTCCCCGCTGGCGCGCTCGGCCAGACGGATCAGCGCGGCCTGCACGGCGGCGGCAGCGGCCGGGATGCGCTCGGCCTCGACGGCGGGATCGGCGCCCTCGGGCAGCTTCTCGGTCGCGGGCGGCTCGGCGACCGGCGGCGCCATGGTGCGGATCGTGCCGACCACGCGGCCGGGGCTGACTGCAACACCTGTGTACTGGGCCATCGCTGATTCTCCTTGCGGATCCGGGGGCTGCGCCGCAGGAGCCGGACGGCCTGCCAGGCGACTGCTCCATGCTACGCGGAGTGCCGTGCCCTCCGGAGTGCGGTGATCCGGCGCCCATCCAGCCGACGTCCCTACGATGGCGTGATGAGCGCCATGGAGTGGGAGCACCTGCCCGAGCCCAATCTCACCGGTCGCACCGTCGTCATGACGGGCGCGAGCGACGGACTGGGCCGAGAGGCGGCGCTGCAGCTGGCCCTCTGGGGCGCGGACCTCGTGCTGCCGGTGCGCACGCGCGCCAAGGGCGAGGTGGTCGCGCAGCGGATCGTTCGGGAGACCGGCCGACGAGGAGCGGTGCGCCTGACGTCGCTGGATCTCGCCGATCTGTCGTCGGTGCGCGCGGGCGCCGAGGAGATCGAGCGTCTCGTCGGCCCGAGCGGTTTCGACCTGCTGATCCATGTCGCCGGGGTCGTCACCCGGCACCGCGAGGTCTCGGCCGACGGAATCGAGATGATGACCGCGGTCAACGCCCTCGCTCCCCTGCTCCTGACCGAGACGCTGCTGCCGCTGGTGCGGGAGCGGGTGGTGGTGGTCGCCTCTGATGCGCATACCTTCGGGTCGATCGACCTGAATGATCCGCACTTCCGGCGCGGCGGCTGGTCCCTGCGCGCCGGCTACGGACGCTCGAAGCTGACGACGATGCTGTGGGGCCGCGACCTCGCCGACCGGCTCCGGGCGGAGGCCTCAGGACCGGACGGCTCAGGGGTGGACCTGCAGCTCGTGCATCCGGGCTGGGTGCTCACCAACCTGCAGAACGCGACGGGGTCCGAGCGCCTCGATCGGCTCGTCACGGAGGTCACCCGACCGATCGCGATGACGGCGCGACGCGGCGCCGCCTCGGTGCTGTTCGCCGCCACCCAGCCGCTGCCCCCGGGGTCGTACATCGGCCCCGACGGTCGCGGTGCGCTGCGCGGGCGGCCGACGTTCCTGCGGCGTTCGGCCGACGCCCTGGATCCTGATCTGGCCCGCGAGGTCTCGGACTGGGCCCGTTCCGAGGTGGGCCTGCCCAGCACGCCCCAGGGCGCCGACACCCGGTCGTGATCCAGGGCGTCGGACGGTGAGCTTCGGACCACACCCCTCGGACCACACCAGCCTCGGACCACGGCCCTCGAACCACGACCGGCCCCGGAGCATCTGCACGAGATGCCCGGGGCCGGTCGTCGATCAGCGGAGGGTGCGGGATTCGAACCCGCGGTACGGGGTGACCGCACATTGGTTTTCAAGACCAACTCATTCGGCCGCTCTGACAACCCTCCCCTGGCCCGGAGGCCCTCGAGAAGTGTACCGGGACTAGGGTGGCGGGATCTGCACCCGAGGGAGAGGATCACCCCGCATGCGCGCCGTACTGATCGACTCGAAGGACTCCGACGCCCGCTTCGTGGAGGATGCCGACGAGTCCCTGCTCACCGGGCCCGTGGAGCTGGACGTGCTCTTCTCGAGCTACAACTACAAGGACGCGATGGCGATCGCGGGCAAGGGCATCGCCCGCTCCTTCCCGCTGATCCCCGGCATCGACATGGTGGGCCGCGTGACCGCCTCGGAGGCCGAGCAGTACTCGGCCGGCGACCTCGTGATCCTCAACGGCGACGGCATCGGCGAGTCCCTCCACGGCGGCTTCGCGACCCGGGCCCGGGTGCGGCCCGACGCCCTGGTGCGCCTCCCGGCGGAGATCTCCCCCGACCGCGCCGCGGCGATCGGCACCGCCGGATTCACCGCGATGCTCTCGGTGCTGCGGCTCGAGGACACCGGGATCGAGCCCGGCAGCGGCGACGTGCTGGTCACCGGCGCCTCCGGCGGCGTCGGGTCGATCGCGGTCGCGCTGCTCGCCGCCCGCGGCCACCGCGTGGTGGCATCCTCCGGGCGGGACGAAGAGAACGGCGAGTACCTGCGTGATCTCGGCGCGGCCGACGTCATCCACCGCGCAGAGCTCTCCGAAGAGCCCGGCAAGCCGATGCAGTCGCAGCGGTGGGCAGGAGCGATCGACGGCCTGGGCAGCACCACGCTCGCCAACGTCCTCGCACAGACCGCCTGGGGAGGCACGGTCGCGGCCTACGGGCTCGCCCAGGGCACGGACCTCCCCACCACTGTGCTGCCGTTCATCCTGCGCGGCGTGACCCTGGCGGGCGTGAACTCGGTGGAGGCCCCGCTCGCGCTGCGCGAGCGCGCCTGGGAGGCGCTCACCCGGGAGCTGGACCTCGACCTGCTCGATTCGCTGACCACCGGCATCGGCCTGTCGGAGGCGATCGCGTTCGCCCCGCGGATCCTCGCCGGCGAGACCCGTGGCCGCACCGTCGTGGACGTGACCCAGTGACCATGCGCGCGCTCTCCATCACCGAGGATCACCAGCTCGAGCTGGTCGATCTCCCCGAACCCGTCGCGGCGCCCGGCGAGGTGCTGATCGACGTCGTCGCCGCGGGGGTGAACCGTGCGGATCTCGCCCAGGTCGCCGGGATGTATCCCCCACCGCCGGATGCCTCGGAGCTGCCCGGGCTCGAGGTCTCCGGCCACCGCCGCGACACCGGCGAGGCCGTGGTGGCGCTGCTCGCCGGCGGCGGCTACGCCGAGGTCGTCGCCGTGCCCGAGGGACAGCTGCTCCCGGTGCCCGAGGGGATGGACCTGGTCGACGCCGCCGGCGTGGTCGAGGTGTGCGCGACCGTCGTCTCCAACCTCGTGCTCGAGGCCGGCCTCGTCGAGGGCGAGACCGTGCTGATCCACGGCGGCACCGGCGGCATCGGCACCGTCGCGATCCAGCTGGCACGGCACCTCGGTGCCCGCGTGCTCACCACCGTCGGCTCCGACGAGGCGATCGCCACCACCCGTGGCCTGGGTGCGGACATGGCCTGGAACCGCCGCACCACCGATCTGCTCGAGGCGGTGCGCGAGACCGGCGGGGCCGACGTCATCCTCGATGTCGTGGGCGGTCCCACGCTCGCGGACAACGTCGGGATGCTCCACGAGCATGGACGCCTGGTCATCATCGGCACCCTCGGCGGGGCGAGCGGCGAGCTGCCGATCGGCCTGCTCATGGGCAAGCGCGGCCGGGTCATCGGCACTACGCTGCGCTCCCGCCGCACCGAGGCCAAGCGCGAGATCCTCGAGGCCACCCAGGCCCTGGCCTGGCCGCTGCTCGCGGACGGTTCCCTGCGGATCCCGATCCACGCCCGCTTCCCCCTCGAGCGGGCCGCCGAGGCGCACGCGGTGCTCCGCGAGGGCGGCCATCTGGGCAAGGTCGTGCTCGAGGTCGCGTCGCCCGAGGACTGAACGACATCTCAGAACACCTCCCCACAATTTTATGAGTAAACCCGTTACTCATAAAGAAGTGGGGAGGTGTTATGAGTAAGGACAGCCCCAGCTGGCCGGCCCTGGGTGCCGAACCCCGGAGCTGGACACCGACTGCAGGATTCGGAATCCGTGCTGACCGCAACCCAGGCTCGCAGACCTACAGGGCAGCGATCGTTCCGGCCATCGCGAAGCTCACGCCTCAGGTCTCCTCGGAGACGATGTCGGCTGCCGAGGATGCGGCCCTGTCCCTCAGCAGACTGGATGCGGAGCTCGGGGTGAAGCAGCCCAACGTCTATCCGCCGTTGCGTGCACTGGAGGAGGCGGGGATCCTCACCGCGAAGAACGAGCATCAGCTGGGCCCGTTCTGGCGGTCCGACGAGATCCTCTCGGCGATCGACCGCTTCGCGGAGCGTGCGGGACGACGGAGTCTGGGCTGATCCCAGAGCAGCCGGATCAGCCCAGCAGGGTCTCCAGCACTAGCACGGTGCCGTCCTCGTAGACGGAGTCGGTGACGGTGTCCGCCACGTCCTTCACGCCCTGGGGCGCCTGGCCCATGGCCACGCCGACGCCGGCCCACTGGAGCATCTCGGTGTCGTTGAAGCCGTCGCCGACGGCCACGGTGTGCGCCGGCTCGATGCCGAGATCCGCTCGCACCGTCTCCAGGGCGGTGGCCTTGGAGACGCCGGGGGCGGCCATGTCGAGCCAGGCCGTCCAGCCGATCGAGTACTCCACGCCGTGCACCCCGGATTCGGCGATGACCTTGCTGAACTCCTGCGGGCTGAGGTCCGGCACGTGCACCACCACGCGCACGGCCTCGAGCTCGAGGAGGTCCTCCAGCGGCTTCTCCTGGGCCTGCACGCCGAAGCTTGCGTCCTGGAAGCCGGTGGTGGCCTGGAAGGAGCCGTCGACCATCTCGACCGCGTAGTGCGCGTCGGGTGCGACCTCGCGCAGGGTGCGCAGGGCGTGGCCGGGCCGGAACGCACGGGTGTCGATGATGCGGTACCCGCCGTCGGCCGCCGGATCCAGCTCCAGGGTGACCGCCCCGTTGGAGCAGACCGCGTACCCGCGGGTGATCCCCGCGGCCTCGACGATCGGGAGCGTCGCCCCGAGGGAGCGGCCGGTCGAGATGACGACGGTGTGCTCCGCGGCGGCGCGCTGCAGCACACGGCGCATCGGCGGGGACATGACGCCGTCGTGGTCCACGAGCGTGCCGTCGACGTCGAGCCCGATCAGCAGTCGCTTCCCGGGCAGGTCGCCGAGGTGCTCCTCCAGACGGGTCCGGGTGGCATCGCGGTCGGTGGTCGCCGTGGCTGCATCCATGCGACCGAGTGTCTCAGCGCCGTCTGACACCCGGGTGAACCGGCGGTGACGGACGGCGTCGCGCAGGCGTCGCAGTGCTCCGCGTCCGGAGAGTCGGGTCATGTCAGGCCACGACCTCGAAGGTCTCGCGCCCGCCGAGGTAGGGGCGCAGGCCCTCGGGGACCACGACAGAACCGTCGGCCTGCTGGTGGTTCTCGAGGATCGCCGCGATGAAGCGCGTGGTGCCGAGGGTCCCGTTGAGCGTCGCCACCGGGCGCAGCCCGTCATCGGTGCGCTCGCGGATGTTCAGCCGCCGGGCCTGGAACTGGGTGGTGTTCGAGGTGGAGGTGAGCTCGCGATAGGTGTTCTGGCTGGGCATCCACGCCTCGCAGTCGAACTTGCGGGCGGCGGAGGTGCCCAGGTCACCGGCGGCTGTGTCGATGATGCGGTACGGGACGTCGATGCGCGCCATCATCTCCCGCTCGAGATCCAGCAGGCGCTCGTGCTCCTCGTAGGAGTCCTCGATGCGGCAGTAGCTGAACATCTCGACCTTGTGGAACTGGTGGACGCGGATGATGCCGCGGGTGTCCTTGCCGTAGCTGCCGGCCTCGCGGCGGTAGCAGGCGCTCCAGCCGGCATAGCGGATCGGGCCGCCGGACAGGTCGAGGATCTCGTCCTTGTGATAGCTGGCCAGCGCCACCTCGCTGGTGCCGACGAGGTACAGGTCGTCGTCCTTGTCGAGGTGGTAGACCTCATCCGCGTGCTCGCCGAGGAAACCGGTGCCCTCCATCGACTCCGGGAGCACCAGGGTGGGGGTGATCATCGGGGTGAAGCCGGCGTTCGTGGCCTGGTCGATCGCGGAGTTCAGGATCGCGAGCTCGAGCTGGGCGCCGACGCCGCGCAGGAAGTAGAAACGGGCGCCGGAGACCTTCGCGCCGCGGGCCATGTCGATCGCGCGAAGACCCTCGGCGATCTCCAGGTGATCCTTGACCGGGTGGTCGAAACGGGGGTTCTCGCCAACGGTCTCGCGCAGCTCGAAGTCCTCCTCGAGGCCCTCGGGGGCACCTTCGGCGAGGTTCGGGATGGCGCGCAGGGCGCTGTCGCGGGCGGCGATGGCCTCTCCGGCCTCGCCCTCGAGGCGCTTGACGTCGGCCGCGAGCTGCTTGACCTCGGCCAGCAGAGCCTGCTTCTCCTCGCCCGTGGCCTGGGCGACCTTCTTGCCGAAGGCCTTCTGCTCTGCCCGTGCGGATTCGAAGGACCCGGTCGCCTCGCGCCAGCGCGAATCGGCCGCCAGCACGGTGTCGACGGTGGCGGGGTCTCGTCGGCGCGCCCTCTGGGCATCGCGGACGGCATCGGGATTCTCTCGCAGGAGCCGCAGATCGATCATTGCACCAGGGTACCCGCGCAGGAGGCGGCGCCAGTCGGCACTCGCCGTCAGTACTCTGTGACCATGGATCAGACCCTGCTCTACCTCAGCATCGCCTCGATCGTGGTCACGGTCGTCACCGTCGTGCTGCTCGTCGTGGTGCTGCGGCACCTGGGACGCCACCGCCGTGAGATCGCGGCGCTGCGGGCGGCGACCGAGGGCTCCGGCGCACGTGCGGGAGCCGGCGCTGCCGGGGACGGCACGCCTGCAGGCGCGGCCCGCGCCGACGGGGTCGCGGAGGCCGACGCGGACCCGCACGACGCCTCGCCCGCGGACAGCATCCACCGGGTCGCGGTGGTCCTGAACCCCTCGAAGTTCCACGACGCCGAGATGTTCCGCACCCGCGTGCGCGAGGTCGTCGAGAAGCTCGGCGACGCCGAGGTCGAGTTCTACGAGACGACGGTGGAGGATCCGGGCCGCGGCCAGACCCGTCGGGCGCTCCAGGAGGGTGCCGATCTTGTGGTCGCCGCCGGTGGCGACGGCACCGTGCGCCTGGTGTCCTCCGTGCTCGCCGGTACCGAGACCCGGATGGCGATCATCCCCGCCGGCACCGGCAACCTGCTGGCCCGCAACCTCGACATCCCGCTCGAGGATCCCACCGCGGCGATCACCGCGGCGCTGAGCGGCAAGGACCGACGGATCGACGTGGGCTGGCTGCGCAGTGGCGGCTCCGTCTCCGAGGCGGCCGCCTCCGCCGAACAGATCTTCCTGGTCATCGCCGGCTTCGGAGCGGATGCCGAGATGATCGGCCACACGGACGACACCCTGAAGAAGCGTCTGGGATGGATCGCGTACGTGGTCGGCGGCGTGCGCACGATCCTGGGCCGCTCGGTCGACGTCATGCTGGACTTCCCCGACGGCACCCGCCACGCCCACAAGGCGCGCACCGTGCTGCTGGGCAACGTGGGCAGGCTGCCCGGCGGCTTCGTGCTGATGCCGGATGCCACGGCGGACAACGGCCGCCTCGAGATCGTGGTCGCCGGCTGGAAGGGCGCCGCCGGGTTCAGCCAGGTGCTCACCGAGGTCGTGACCCCGAAGCTGGTCCCGAAGGGCAGGTTCGCCGAGCGCACCCGGCTGTCCACCATGAACCGCTACCAGGCCACCGAGGTGCGCGTCGCGACCACGAAGGCCCAGCCCGTGCAGCTCGACGGCGACACCGATGCCGAGGCGACCCATCTGATCGCCCGGATCGACCCGGGCGTGCTGCGCCTGCGCGTTCCCGCGGGAACGGAGCGGGATCAGCCCTGAGGATGCTGTCGGTCGGTGCTCGATGACCCCGGCGCGGGCGGGGTGACCATGCCGGTCAGTGATTCGATCCAGGCGTGGGCCTCGTCGTAGGTGTCGTCGGCGAACTCCTCGCGCGTCTCGGGGCTGATCCCGTCGATGCGCGGGTAGGAGCCGAGGTAGTGCACGACGGGGCAGATCCGGTGCAGCGCCCGCAGGGAGGCGGCGACGCGACGGTCCTCGATGTGCCCCTCGACGTCGAGGGAGAAGGAGTACCGGCCCAGGAAGTCGCCGATGGGTCGGGACTCGATGCGGGAGAGGTTCACCCCGTTGGCGCTGAACATCTCGAGGGTCTCGAGCAGAGCGCCGGAGCGGTTGTGGGGCAGCTGCACCACGAGGGTGGTCTTGTCGGCGCCGGTGCGGGCGGGGATCCGGCCCTCGCGGGTGACGAGCACGAACCGGGTCTGGGCGCCGGCGTTGTCCTCGATCTGCTCGGCGAGCACCGTGAGGCCGAAGTGCTCGGCGGCCAGGGGCGAGCAGACGGCGGCGCGGCCGCGGGCCTCCTCGGGGCTCATCGCGGCGAGGTCGCGGGCGGCCGCGGCGGTCGACGACGCGGTGGCGACGTTCGCCGAGGGGACGTTCCCGCGCAGCCAGCCCTGGACCTGGGCCTGGGCGTGCGGGTGGGAGGAGACGACGTGGAGGTCCTCGAACGGCGTCTCCTCGCGAGCGGCGAGCACGAAGGTCACCTGCACGATCTGCTCGGCGACGATGGTGATGGAGTCCGTCGCGGCGAGCACGTCCAGCGTGCCGGAGACACCGCCCTCGACGGAGTTCTCTATCGGCGCGATCAGCGCGTCGATGTCCCCGGCGAGCAGGTCGGTGGTAGCGGTCGCGACCGCTGTGAAGGGCACCTGCTCCACCGTGTCCGTGAACTCACGGGGCATGACCGCCAGAGCCTGCAGGAGCGCCTGGTGGGTGAAGGTGGTCTCGGGGCCGAGGTATCCGTACCGCATGGGAGCAAACACTACTGCTCAGGGGCGTGGTGCCGTGGTGCGGCCCAGAACGGGCGGCCCGTCGACCGGCCCGGGCGCGTCCTACGGGCGCGGCGGCATCGCCCCGTCACCTATCCAGTAGCGCCGCTTCCCCTGGAGAGTGTTCTCGTACTGGCCACCGGCCTTCTCGATCGTGCGGCGGGAGGCGACGTTGCCCTCGTCGCAGGTGATCAGGACGGGGTCGATGCCGAGGTCGCGCGCCTCGATCAGACCGAGCTCGAGCGCGGCAGAGGCGATCCCCTGCCTGCGGGCCGACGGCCGCACCGAGTACCCGATGTGCCCGCCCTGATCGAACAGGTAGGTGGTCAGGCGATGGCGGATCGCGAGGAAGCCGAGGATCTCGGCTCCGGCCCGGTGCTCGTCTGCGGAGCTTCCCTCGCCCTCCCCGTCGGCCGCGACGATCCAGCGGCTGGTGCAGTGCACCCAGGGCTCGTCGAGCTCGGTGCTCGGGTCCTCCTCGGCCAGACGCGCGGTCACGAAGTCGATGAACTCGCCGTCGCCCACTGGCGGGGCGGTCGGATCGGCGATGCTCGATCCGTCCATCGCCGTGCCCGCGTAGTCCGCGAGGCAGTCGACGAAGGCCGCATGACGGGAGACGGAGGGTGGGACGAGGCGGAGGGCTGGGCTCATCGGCCCAGGATGCCAGGCCGGCGGAGGACCGGACGCCGAAGTCCGGTCCGGTCCGGTGCAGTGCGGCGCGACCGGTGCGGGGATCCATCGGTCCCTGGGCCCGGAGTCGAGCTCAGCGCAGGTCGAGCACCCAGCGGTCGACAACCCGCTCCGGATCGGCGGGATGACGCTCGGGAGGCCCGGACGGTGACGCCCCGATCCCTCGCGCCACGGCCTGCGACGGGGCGTTGTGCGGCGCGATGAACAGCACGAGCTGCGAGATCCGCTGGTCGCCACGGGCGCAGTCGACGAGCGCTGAGGCGATCTTCTGCCCCAGGCCTCTCCCCCGATGAGCCGGGAGCACCCAGTAGGTCATCGCGGCGTGGCCCCGCTCGACTCCGGGCGCCAACCGATTCAGACCCCCGCCGCCGAGCAGGCGCCCGCCCCCGTCCCCGTCTTCGGCCCCGTCCTTGTCCCCGCCCGAGGCCGTCCCGTCGACTGCGGCGAATTCGCGGATCGGGCCGTCGCCGCTCCACCGCGAGCACCGGCTCAGGAACGCTTCGAGCGCCGCGCGATCCCAGGGGCCCCCACTGATCTCCCGCGCCAGCGCGTCGTCCTGGCCGGCCAGCAGGGCATCGGCATCCCGTGGGTCGAGTGCTCGGAGACGGATCATGCTCCGAACCGGGGCGGGATCGGGGCCCTTCCCGCTCGTCGGCTCCGCGTCGACCGGCGTCTGCGACTGACGTGCCATCACTCGTTGGTCGCGGAAGCCTGTCCCGCCAGCGCCGCCCTCACCGACGCCATGATCTCGACGTCGCCGTGGCCCTTGGCACGTGCGTCGGCGACGGGTCCCGTGAACAGCGCGACGAGGTCCGGATCGGCGACTCCCCCGGATTCCCGGCCGGTCGCCGCAGCGGACCTCTCGCTGGCAGCCACGGCTCCCGGCGCCACGGTGGTGCCCGCACCACGCCGAGTCACGATGATCTGCGCCTCCTCGAGGAGCTTGTAGGCGCGGGCCACGGTGCCGGGGGCGAGGCCGAGGTCGCCGGAGAGCACGCGGATGGCAGGAAGCTTGTCACCGGGGGTCAGCTCGCCGGAGCGGACCTGCTCGACGATCTCGCGGCGGACCTGCTCATAGGGCGGGGTCGGGGTGTTCATGAGGACCACGATAGGGGTCACCTGGGGACCCCGTGGAGTCAGCGGAACCCGAGGAATCGGTGGGAGAAGCGTGGAGGCCCTGCGCAGGCGCCCCCGCGCGCGAGGGAGCGCCCCGTAGCATCGTCCTGTGCTTCCCCACCTGCCCGTCTCCTCCCCCGCCCGTCGGCTCCGTGCCCTGCCGGGGGTGCTGCTCGCCCTGGTGCTGAGCGCGCTCGTGCTGGGCCTGGCCCCGACCGCGCAGGCCGACGGCCCGCAGGACGCCGACGCCCCGGTGCGCCTGGTCCTCACCACCGCCGGCCTGACCTGGGAGGACCTCTCCGCGGAGCAGACGCCGAACCTGCAGTGCCTCGCGGATCATTCCGGGGCGGGCGCCATGAACACCACCTCCACCTCCGTGGTCTCCACCGAACGCCAGGGCCTGGAGACCCTGCACACCGGCTATCGCGGTCTCGCCGCGAAGGCCCCCCGCTCGGCAGGGATCCCCGATCCCCCGGTCGATCAGTGGCAGCAGCTGCCCGTGGGCACCACCGAGATCGATGCCTCCGCGGAGGTGGACCCCGAGCGAGCCGGTTCCGGGCAGTCCGATCCGGAGCAGATCTCCGCGGAGACCGCCGACGCCCTCGCCGGCGAGGACATCGTGCAGGTCGATCTCGGCTCCGTGCCCGACCACGATGATCCCGCCCGCGACCATGCCCTCACCGAGCTCGACGACCGGGTCGGCGTCGTGCTGGACGCCGCCGGCGGCTGCGAGTCGGCCGATCTCCCGCGCACCCTTCTGGTCTCCGTCGCCGCGACCGATCCGTCGGACCCGGACGAGATGGAGCGCACCGGCGCGGTCGCCTCCCGCACCGTGGGTCTGCAGGTCGCGCTCGACTCCGCGTTCCCGGGTCAGGCCCTGACCAGCGGCGCCACGAAGCAGAACGGCGTCGTGATGATGACCGATGTGGTCGCGACGATCCTCGCCTCGTACGACGTCACCGCCGACGGGCTGATCCCCGGTCAGCCCTTCCGCGGCACGGACCACGACGACCCTCAGCTGCTCGCCCTGGACCGCTCGCAGGCCGCCGCGATCGTCGACTCCGCGACCGTACCGGCCCTGGGCTCCTGGCTCGCGCTCGGCGTGATCGGCCTCGTGATCTGCCTGGTCCCGGCCCTCGCGCGGCGCCGGCGGCTCGCTGCCGTGGGCCGCGCCCTCGCCACGATCGCCCCGCTCACCCTGCCCGTCGGTCTGTGCGCCTCCATCGTGCCGTGGTGGCGCGGAGAGCACGACGCCCTGGCGCTGACCGCCGTGGTCTGGGGCGGGTGCGCGGTGCTCTCCGCGATCGTGCTCGGCGGGCCCTGGCGACGCCACCGGTTCGGTCCGCTCGGAGTCTCTGCCGCCCTGGTCGCCGTCATGATCCTCGGGGAGTCCGCGCTCGGCTCGAGGTTCCAGCTGGGGTCCCCGCTTGGAGCGCAGCCGATCTCCGGCGGCCGCTTCTACGGCTTGTCCAACCACCTGTACGGGATGGTGTTCGCCGGCGCGATGATGGCGCTGCTGTGCCTGTTCACCGTGCTGCGCACGCCCCGCGCCCGGGTGGTGTGGACCCTTGTGGTGGGCGCCGCCGTGGCGATCGTGTGCGTGGCGCCGTCGATGGGCGCGGACTTCGGCTCGATGCTGGCCACCGTCCCCACGTTCGGACTGCTCGCCCTCCTGGTCTCGGGGATCCGGCCGAAGGTGTGGCACATCATCGCGCTCCTGGCGGGCGGTGCGGTCGCCGTGCTCGGGGTGTCCTTCCTGGACTGGCTGCGACCGCCCGAGGACCGCACCCACCTGGGGCGCTTCATCGACGAGCTCCTCAGCGGCGAGCTGGTCTCCGTGATCGTGCGGAAGCTGTCGCAGAACATCGCGATGACCACCGGCTACTGGGCGCTCGCGCTCATCATGGTGCTGGCCGTGCTCGCCTCGATCGCGATCCTCGCCCCGCGCCGGTTCCATCTCGCACGGCTCGCGGCGCTCGATGCCGAGCATCCTGCGGCCTACCGGGTGCGGGTCGCCCTCGTGGCCGGCACCTGGCTGGGCTACGCGGTCAACGACACCGGGCCGGTGCTGGTCGCCGCGGTCTTCGGGATCTGGCTCGCCTTCCTGCCCGTCGCGCTGCCTGCGCCCCGGCCGACGGGCTCTGCGGACACGGAGCAGACCCCCGCGGTGCAGCAGAGGCAGTAGACAGGGTCGCGAGCTGTCGTTCGCCGAAGGCCGGCGAGCCCGGGCTCAGGAGTCCGAGGCGTTCTCGGCGTCGACGGCGGCATGGACCACGAGCGAGGCGTACTCGTCACCGCTCAGCGGTGGACGGATCGAGCTGGGCAGCTCGGGCTCGGGCACGGTCAGGTGCGACGCGATGATCACGGCGTGCTCGGGGCTGAAGCGCTCCTGGACCGGGGCGGCCTCGAGCCGGGCCGCGAGGGCCTCGAGATCGATGCCCGCGAGATACACGACGTCATCCGGGGCGAAGTCCCCTGCGACAGGCAGCGCCCGCAGCCGACGCTCCAGCGCCTCGAGGTCGAGATCGCCGAGGGCTCGGGTCTCCTCATCGGAGAAAGTACCGCTGACCGGGAGCGCTGCAAGGCGCGCGCGACGGCGATCTGCCAGGTCGGCGGGCTCCCGATCCGTCGACGGTGTCGACGCCGGAGGTGCGGTCGGGACCGGTGCCGTATTCGACGCTGCGGTCGGGGCCGGGGCCGACGGTGAGACTGGGGCCGACGGTGAGATCGTGGCCGACGAGGACGGTGAGTTCGGGGCCGACGAGGAGGACACGAAGGGAGCCTGTTCGGCCTCCGGCTCCGGCTCGGCCTCCGAGGCCGGAGCGCTCGGCTCGTCGGGGGCGGCGCCCGGTACCGGACCGAGGTCCCAGGCGTTGACCTCTTCGGCAGATTCCGGTTCCGGTCCCCGCTTCGCCCCCGGCCAGACAGCCCGCACAGACGTCGGGCGCGGCTGGACGGTGCCGCTGTCCCGCTCGGTTGCGGCGCGCCGCTCCCAGGCGGGCTCCGCAGCGATGTCGGGCTCCGGGTCGGTGGTCGGATCGACGTCGTCGGCGCCTGCGGGATCGACCTCGGGCGTCTCACCCGTCGACGTCTCATCCAGCGGCGAATCGACCGCAGCCGGCTCGGCGGGATCGACGCTCGGCTCATCAGCGAGATCGACGGCAGGGTCGACGCTCGACTCAAGAGCGGTGTCGACGGCGGGGTCGGCAGCCGACTCATCGGCCGGATCGTCCGGCAGGACATGACGGCGGCGGGCCAGCGCCCGCACCACGTCGCGCAGCTGGGCGGCGCGGTGCAGCTGACCGCGCAGATCCTTGCCGGTGGCGCGGTGCGCCAGGGACGTCTCGATCTCCTTGACCCAGAACCCGCCGGTCAGCGCGTCGATCGTCAAGGACGTCTCCACGCCCCACCCCGGTGCGAGCGGCTGGCAGGCGTCCCAGGTCTCCCGGGTGATGCAGCGGGTCCCGGACAGCGGCTGTGTGGCCTCCCAGCCGGTGGCGCGCAGGATGCCGCGGCGGGCGGTGCCCACCACGATGCCCATGCCGCCGGCGCCGGCCTGGGGCGGCAGCAGAGCGATCGCCATGTCGACGCCCTCACCGAGGACCGCATCCACCAGGGGCTGCGCGGTGGTGACGGAGGATTCCATGTCAGCATCCAGGAACAGCAGGGCGCGCGGCGTCATGGCCTGGCCGTCGATCACAGGCAGCGGCCCGGTGTGCCCCGGCGAGCGCGGCTCGGCGTGAAGCTCCTCGGAGAAGCCCGCGCCTCCGTCGGCGCGTTCGGCATCCTCCCGGAGCGCGACCACCTGCGCACCGGTCGCCATCGCCGCCGCCTTGCCGCGGTTGGTCTTGTGGCGCACCACGAGGGCGTCGGCCCCCATGGCGACCGCGGAGGTGGCGTCGGTCGAGCCGTCGTCGACGACCACGACCAGGTCCACACCCTGGATCTCGTGAGCGGCCCGGATGGTCGCCTCGATCCGCTCCGCCTCGTTCTTGGCGGGGATCACCACGGCCACCCGCTCCGGGCGGTGGGCCGTCAGCGGCCCCGCCGCACTCATCGCAGGGTCACCTGTCGGGCCACGATCCCGCCCCGGGCGCGACGCTCGAGCGCGGTGAGCGGTTCTTCGGTGTGCAGCGCCTCCTCGAAGCGGGTGCGGAACGCCTCCGCCTCCGCCTCGACGCCTTCGGCGCCGAAGCCCTTGGGCAGATCCCACACGGGGATCGCGAGACCCTCGGCGCGGAAGGAGCCGACGTACTTGGTGCCCTCGCCGACCCCCGACTCACGGCGCGCGTGCAGGCGGGTCACCGCGTCGATGACCTTCTCCTCGTCGGCGTCGAGCACCCAGCGCAGGTGCTCCTTGGGGCCGGCATCGACCCAGTAGGCGTGCTCGAGGCCGGCGACGGCGCGGGTGGGCATGATCGACTGGTTCGCCTCCTGGATCGAGGACTCGATCTCGGGGGTGCGCTCGGCGCTCGGGTCCAGCCAGAACTCGAAGGTGTCGTGCACGGTGATCGTGAAATCACCGGTCAGGTCGAGGATCTCCTGCAGACGCGGGGCATCGTCGTCCAGGGTCACCGAGGTGATCGGGTTGCCGGGCTCGAGGGCGAGGGCCTGCTTGATGGCCTGCCCGATCCCACGGGAGAGGTCCCCGCCGGGGTAGGCGGCCTGGATGCCCACGGTGATGCTGCCGTCGGTGCGGCGCACAGCGGGCCACGCCATCGGCAGGATCGTCGCGATCTCGACATCGACCGCGCCGTGCTCGGCGGTGGTCTTCGCGGCCATGGTCGCCGCGGGGATCAGCTGGCGCATCGCCACCAGATCCTGTTCGTTCGGCAGCCCCTCAAAGGGGCGAAGGACCAGGGCGTCTCGAGAGGTGGAACTCATGACCACAAGTCTACCGATCCGCAGGCGTGCCTCGTCGGATGCTCACGCCACGATTCCTGTGCCGCGCCCCGCACGATCGGGATCGAGCACGGACGAGGAGGCGAGTGCGGCCTCGAGCACGCGCAGATCCGCGGGGTCCAGGTCCCGTCCGTGACCGGGGCGGGGGTGCTCGGGGCGACGGGTGAGGTGGACCGGCACCGTCGCCAGTCCCAGCCTCCGGGCCACGGCGATGCGGTGATTGCCGTCGATGGTCGCGAACTGCTCGTTGAAGGCCAGATCGATCGGGGTGCGCATGCCCTCGCGACCGATCAGCTCGGTCAGACGGTCCAGGTGGGCGGGGGTGTCCAGAGTAGGGGTGCCCACGCGCTCCCGGTCCACGGCCCGGTACCGGGCCACGAGCTCGGTGGGTAGCTCGACGCTCTGTTGGTCCATCGGGGCGGCGCGGCGCTCCATGAGCAGCTCGGTGTCGTCGTCCGGATTGCGGCCGATCACCCCGAAACCGCAGCTCTCATAGAGCCGACGGGCGGGCAGGTTGGTCTCGACGACCGCGAGGCGCAGCCGGGTCATCGGGTGGTGCGCGGCGAGGTGGTCGACGCAGGCGGCGATGAGGGCGCGGGAAGCCCCTGTCCGGCGGGCCTCCGGCGCCACCCATACCGAGATCAGCTCCGGCAGCGAGCTGGCCCGCTCAGGAAACATGAGCCGGGCCATTCCGACGGGCCCATCGTCGGTCTCGACGACGAACGAGACCATGGGCGCGGAGACCCCGGCGCGCCAATGCTCCTCCGTGTCACGGGTGAGAACCTCGGCCAGGGTGCTGCCAAAAGCCCAGGGGGAATCGGCGAGCGCACGCAGGCGCAGCTCCCGCCACACGGGCCAGTCATCGGGTGCCAGCACCTTCGCGGAGATCATGCCGCAAGGTTCGCATCCGACCGAGCAGGCCACAAGCGAGCACGTCGCGAGCAGGCCTCCAGCGGAGTTCAGCACCCCCGACACGGCTTCTGCGGCCGGCTCCGTCCTGCTTCTGCACAGACCTGCGTACCCCTGCCCACCCCAGCACGCCGCATCGATCCGCAACTGCGTCGAGTGGCGCCAGGTGTGCAGGCTGCCCGTATATGGGCGAGCCTGCATGCCTCGCGCCACTGGATACGTCAGCGGGAACAGGATGCCGGTTCACGGGGACGGGGCGAGGCAGGCCAGGCGAGGCGAGGCGAGGCGACGCGAGGCAGGCCTGGCCAGGCCAGGCCAGGCCAGGCCAGCTGGCCTAGCGGGCCACAACGGGGTTCAGCCCGGCAGCTCCCGGCCCCTCGCCTCTTTCCCCCACCTCACGGATGAGTGCCGACCTCCATCAGCTCCTGGGCGCACTCCTCGAGGTCACGCGGCACCACCCCGTCGAGCATGTGCAGGGCGAAGTCGGCGCTGAGCCGCTCGAAGAAGTAGGTGCCGCGCACGGAGTTGCCGTGCAGGTCGAGCTGCGGGGCGTAGCTGGCGATGCCGAAGCGGGAGGGCAGCGCGGCGATGATCCCGCCGCCCACGCCGGACTTCGCGGGCAGTCCCACGTCGCTGACCCAGTCGCCCGCGTTGTCGTACATCCCGCAGGTGAGCATCACGGAGAGCACCTGTCGGGCGGCGACACGGGAGAACACCTTCTCTCCGGTGAGCGGATTGGTGCCGCCCGAGGCGAGGGTCGCGGCCATCACGGCGAGATCGGTGACGGTGGTGAGCACTGCGCAACCCTCGATGTATCCGCCGACCACTTCGGTGGCGTCCTCGGTCATCGAACCGGCCGCTCGCAGCATGTACGCGAGGGCGAGGTTGCGGTCGGCGATCGTCAGTTCCTCGTCCCTGGTCTCGCGATGCAGCTCGAGGGGGCGCCCGGCGGCGGCATCGAGCACGTCGCGCAGGCGCTGGGTGCGCTCGGCCTGGGTGGGGCCCAGCATCGCGTGGGTGCGGATCGCCCCGATGTTGACCAGCGGGTTCTTGGGCTTCTTGGAGTGCCGGTCGATGCTGAGGGCGTTGAACTCCTCCCCCGTCGGCTCCTCGTCGACCACGGAGTCGACGTAGTCCATCCCGTGGAGATCGATCGCGGCTCCGTAGGCGAAGGCCTTGGAGATCGACTGCACCGGGAAGGCGTGGTCGGTGCCGGCGGAGGTGATCTCCCCGTCGATCGTGCAGACCGCGACGCCGAGGTGGTCCTCTCGGGCGCCGGAGAGGTAGGAGAGGTCCGGGATGTCGCCGACGGATTCGGCGCTGCCGGAGATCCCGCGATCGGGGAGGACCTCGTCGTCGGTGGTCTCGGGCGCTGTCGCGGTGGACAGCGCGATCGAGAGGCGGCTCAGGTAGGTGTTCAGTGCGCTCGTCACGGATCCGACCGTACAGGCCGCCTCCACCGGCGACCTCATGCGGCGAGAAGCCGCCTCGCGCCCCCGACCACCCGCGATACCGTGAGGCATGACCGTCGCACCCCTGTTGGACACCGATGTCGTGGCCCGTCACGCGCTCGCGCACGACGCCTCGCACTACCTGCTGCTGCCCGAGGCCGTGACCTCCCCCACCGACGAGGACTCCGTCGTGGCGCTGCTGCGGGAGGCGATGCGCGCGCGTCGGCCCCTGACCTTCCGCTCCGGCGGGACCAGCCTGTCCGGACAGGCGCAGTCCGAGGCGGTCCTGGCCGATGTGCGCACCCACTTCCGCACCGTCGAGGTGCTCGATCACGGCGAGCGCGTGCGCGTGGGCCCCGGGGCGACGCTGCGCCAGGTCAACGCGCATCTGCTGCGGCACATGCGGCGTCTGGGCCCGGATCCGGCCTCCGAGGTCGCCTGCACGATCGGCGGCGTCATCGCCAACAATTCCTCCGGCATGGCCGCCGGGACCGCCGAGAACTCGTACCGCACGCTCGAGTCGCTGCGCTTCGTGCTGTCCTCGGGCACGATCGTGGACACCGGGCTCGAGGGGGCCGACGCCCGCCTGCGGCGCGAGGAGCCGGAGCTGCATGAGGGCCTGGTGCGCCTCATGCGCCGTGTGCGGGACAGCGCCGAGTTCACCCGCGTGATCCGTGAGCGCTTCGCGCTGAAGAACACGATGGGCTACGGGATCAACGCCCTGCTGGACTTCGAGACCCCGGCCGACGTGCTCGCCCATCTCGTGGTCGGCTCCGAGGGCACCCTCGCCTTCGTCTCCTCCGCCGTGTTCCGCACCGTGCCGATCCAGAAGCACATCACCACCGGGCTGCTGGTGCTGCCGTCGCTCGAGGCCGCGACCGCCGCGCTGCCCGAGGTGGTCGGCGCCGGGTTCGCGACCGCGGAGCTGATGGACGCCCGCTCGCTGATCGTGGCGCAGGGCCTGGCCGGGGCGCCCCAGGAGATCCTCGGCCTGGACGTCGAGCGCCATGCCGCCCTGCTCGTCGAGCACCGCAGCGACGACCCCGCCGAGCTCGCGCAGCGCGCGGCCGATGCGGTGGGGATGTCCGAGGGTCTCGGGCTGTCGGTGCCGCTGGAGATGACCACCGACGCCGCCCGTCGGGCCGCGATGTGGACCACCCGCAAGGGCCTCTATGCCGCGATCGCCGGTGCCCGACCGGCGGGATCGACCGCCCTGCTCGAGGACGTGGTGGTGCCGGTGCCGGAGCTCGAGGCCACCTGCCGCGGCCTGCAGGATCTGTTCGACCGTCATGACTACGACGAGTCGGTGATCTTCGGGCACGCGAAGGACGGCAACATCCACTTCCTGCTCAACGAGCAGCTCGGTGAGGGGTCCACGCGCCTGGAGGCCTTCACGCAGGACATGGTCGAGCTGGTGCTGGACCACGGCGGGAACCTCAAGGCCGAGCACGGCACCGGTCGCGTCATGGCCCCGTTCGTGGAGCGCCAGTACGGGCCGGAGCTGTACGGCGTGATGCGGGAGCTCAAGGCGTTGGTGGACCCGGCCGGGATCCTCAACCCGGGCGTGGTGCTCACCGACGATGCCTCCGCCCATATGCAGAATCTGAAGCCGGTGATCGAGATCGAGGAGGAGGCCGACCGCTGCGTGGAGTGCGGCTACTGCGAGCCGGTGTGCCCCTCCAAGGACCTCACCCTCACACCGCGCCAGCGGATCGTGCTGCGCCGCGACGCGAACCTCGCCGAGCAGCGCGGGGACGTGGAGACCGCGGCGGCGATCCGCACGGCGTACGAGTACGAGGGGCTGGAGACCTGCGCGGTCGACGGGATGTGCGTGACCGCCTGCCCCGTCGGCATCAACACCGGTGACCTGGTGCGACGCCTGCGGGCGGAGGACGCGAGCACGGCGCCGAACGCGGCCTGGAAGGCGGCGGCGGGGAACTGGGACCTGCTGACCCGCGGGGCCTCGGCCGCGATGAGCGTGGCCGGGACCCTCCCCCAGGTGCTGCCGCGGGCGGCGACCGACGTGGGCCGCGCCGTGCTGGGCACGGACGTGGTGCCGCAGTACCGCAGCGAGCTGCCCCGCCGGGGCGGGGCGGTGCGCCGCGCGGGCGGCCGCGGCCGGGCGTCGGCCGACGTCGGCGCGGTGTACCTCCCCGCCTGCGTGCACACCATGTTCGGCGCCGCCGAGGAGTCGCGCAGCAGTGACGGTGGGTCGTCCGGTGGCTGTGGGGGCGACTGCGCGTGCGGGAGCGGAGGCGGGAAGGGTGGTGCGACGTCGTCGGGCTCCACGTCGTCGGGCTCGACGTCGTCCCCGACGACCGCCGCCGGGGTCCCCGCGGCGCTCGACCTCCTCGCCCAGCGCGCCGGCATGCGCCTGGCCGTCCCGGACGACGCCGCCTCCCTGTGCTGCGGCACCCCCTTCTCCTCCAAGGGCATGACCGGTGCCAAGGAGCGGATGCGCGACCAGGTGCGCACCGCCCTGCTCGCCGCGAGCCATGACGGCGAGCTGCCCGTGATCGTGGACGCCTCCAGCTGCACCGAGGGGATCCTCCAGGCGATGGAGGGCACCGGGGTCGAGGTGCTCGACGCGATCACCTATGTGCGTCGGCACCTGCTGTCGGAGCTGAGCGTGCGCGAGCCCGCCGGGTCGGTGACCGTGCACCCCACCTGCTCGACCACCCACTTGGGGGCGACCGACGACCTGATCGCGATCGCCGAGGCCGCCGCCCGCGATGTGGTGGTGCCGGTGGACTGGGGCTGCTGCGGCTACGCCGGAGACCGCGGCATGCTGCACCCCGAGCTCACGGCCTCCGCCACCCGGGCCGAGGCCGCCGAGGTCGCCCAGCGCGGGACGGATTGGTACGTCAGCTCCAACCGCACCTGCGAGCTCGGCATGCAGGCCGCAACCGGGAAGTCGTACCGGCACGTGCTCGAGCTGCTGGAGGCCGTGACGCGATGACGGGACGGCGCCGCCCGCTCGTCGGTCGTCGTCGCTGAACTGTCATGACCCGCCGGTAGTCTTCCCGGCGGCCCTCCTCCCCCGGTGACGTCCTGCGTCCCACCAGCGGTTCCGCCCGCACCCTTCCCCTGGTGAGGCCACGTCGACGATCTCCCGAGGAGGACGATGCCCATGATGGGCGGACACCACGCGATCAGCGGCACCGCCGCCTGGATGGCCCTGGCAGGCTCGGCCCCCGTGCTCGAGCACGTCGTCGGCCTGGATCTGTGGGACCTCGATCCCGCGCAGGTGACCGCCGGCGCCGTGGTCGCGACCGGCGCGGCCCTGCTGCCGGACATCGACCATCCCTCCGCCACGATCTCCCGCTCCGGCGGAGGCCTCACCAAGGCACTGACCCGCGCGGTCAGCACCGTGGCCGGTCATCGCGGCGCGACCCACACACTCCTGGCCGCGGCGCTCTTCACCGCGCTCGCGATCCTCGTGAACCGGCTCGACTGGCAGGTCGTCGTACCCGTGGTGGGCGAGGTCCAGGCCGGCGCCGCCCTGCTGGTCACCGCGATGTGCGCGCTGGGCACCCGGGCTCTGAAGATGGTCGAGGGTCGGCTGCTGCCCTGGATCGTGGGCGTGGCCTCCGGTCTGTTGGTCGCGGTCGTCGCGCCGGACACCTCGATCTGGCTCCCCGCCGCCGTGGCCGTGGGCGTGCTGGTCCATCTGATCGGGGACCTGCTCACCACCGACGGGATCCCCTTCCCCACCTGGCCGCTCGTGATCAAGCCCCCGAAGCGTCTCGCCTCCGGCATCTGGCAGCGCAGCGGCGACGTCGCCGTGCCGCTGCTGGGCGATGCGGGCAGCGCCCGGGAGTGGCTGGTGTGCACGGTGCTGACCGGATACGCCGTCGTCGCCACGGTCGCGACCGTGGCCGCGGCACCTTGGGTCCTCGCCATCTGAGGACGGAGACGAGGCACGACGCCACCCTTCGACATTCCTGCAACTTCTTGCAGATTCCGCCGAAGCGGTTGAGTCCGACGTTGGTGAACCGTAAGGTCGACGGGGACATCCGGGGCATAGACGCCCACGAGATGACTGCAAGTCTTGCAGAGCCGTCCTCCGCACGGCCTGCTGACGCACGAAGTCGCCGGTCCCCACCCGGCGCCTGCTCGAACAGAGGAGTCCCCGCATGCTCTCGCAGCGACACCACCCCGCACTCGCCGCTTCCCCCACAGCCGCCGCATCTCCCGCTCTCCGCCTGTTCGCCGTCGTTGTCGCCGCCCTGCTGGCGGGCGCGACGATGCTCGGCGCCGCGCCGGCGGTCCAAGCCGTGGGCCCGGCCGAGCCGGCCCCGTCGGTCGACGCTCCTCTGGTCACGCTGCCCGGTTCGCACAACCTGGCGATGGGCTGCGAGAGCGACTGGGCCCCCGACTGCACCGCGGCGGCGCTGACGCTGGACGAAGACTCCGGCATGTTCATCGGGACCTTCGATCTGCCCGTCGGCGACTACGAGTACAAGGTCGCGATCGGCGGCTCCTGGGACGAGAGCTACGGCGCTGGCGGCGTTCCCGGCGGGGAGAACATCGCCTACTCCACCGAGGGCGGCGAGGTCACCTTCTGGTACGACCCGAGAACGCACCTCGTGAGCTCGAGCGCCGAGGGCCCCATGATCACCCTCCCGGGATCCTTCAACGCGGCGCTCGGCTGCCCCGAGGACTGGATGCCGGACTGCCTGCGCACCTGGATGCAGGATGGGGATGGCGACGGGATCTACACCTTCACCACCTCCGCGCTGCCCACCGGTTCCTATGCGACGAAGGTCGCCCACGGCCTCTCCTGGGACGAGAACTACGGGGCCGGAGGAGCAGCAGGCGGCGACGACTACACGTTCTCGACTCAGGAAGGAAAGGTCGTGACCTTCTCCTACGACATCACCTCCCACGAGCTGAGCATCGAGGCCGAGGATCCGCTCACGGCGGGCAGCGGCAAGCAGCTCGCCCACTTCGTGGATGCTGACACGATCGCGTGGCCGTCCTCCCTGGCCCCGGACGATCCGGCCACGGCGAGCTTCGAGCTGTGGTCTGCGCCGGAGGGCGGGATCGCGGTGGCCGGCGGCGAGGTCACCGGCGGCGTCGCGCTCGGTGAGCTGACTCTGCGCGAGAGCGGCCTCACCGACGAGGAGCTCGCTGATCGCGGGCACCTGGCGGGCTTCCTCGCCCTCGATCTCACCGGCGTGGACCGGGCCGCTCTCGAAGAGGCCCTGACCGGCGAGCTGATGGTCGCCCAGCGCGGGGCCGACGGACTCGACGTGCTCACCGGGGTGCAGATCCCCGGCGTGCTCGATGCACTGTTCGCCGACGCAGCGGATGACGCGACCCTCGGCTCGGTGTTCGAAGGCGGCGCACCGACCCTGTCCCTCTGGGCTCCGACGGCCAAGAACGTGACTCTCGAGCTGGTCGAGGACACTGCGGCGTCGGACGATCTCTCGCAGGCACAGCCCACCGAAATCCCGATGGAGCGCACCGACGGCGGGGTGTGGACCGTGACCGGGGACGCCGACTGGGAGGACCTCGCCTATCGCTTCGCGGTCGAGGTGTTCGTCCCGTCGACAGGACAGGTGGAGACCAACGTCGTCACCGATCCGTACTCCACCGGCCTCACGCTGAACTCCACCCATTCGGTACTGCTGGACCTCTCGGACCCGCGCTGGGCACCGGAGGTGTGGTCGCAGATCGCCGCCCCGGTGGTCGAGCAGTTCGCGGACCAGACCATCTACGAGCTGCACCTGCGGGACTTCTCCGCCGCGGACGAGGCGCTCCCGGAGGAGCTGCGCGGCACCTACGCGGCCGTCGGCCACGAGGACTCCGCCGGCACGTCCCGTCTGCAGGAGCTCGCAGACGCCGGCATGACCACGGTGCACCTGCTGCCCACCTTCGACATCGCCACGATCGAGGAGGACCGGGCGAAGCAGGCCGTGCCCGAGATCCCCGCCGGTGCGGGGCCTGCCTCGACCGAGCAGCAGGCCGCTGTCTCCGCCGTCGCGGACCAGGACGCCTACAACTGGGGCTACGACCCGCTGCACTACATGGCTCCCGAGGGCTCGTACGCGACCGCGGGCCACCAGGTGGGCGGCGAGCGCACCGGCGAGTTCCGCTCCATGGTCGGGAACCTCCATGGCATGGGCCTCCAGGTCGTGCTGGACCAGGTGTACAACCACAGCGCCGCCTCCGGCCAGGACGACAAGTCCGTGCTCGACCAGGTGGTGCCCGGCTACTACCAGCGGTTGACCCTCGACGGCGGGGTGGAGAACTCCACCTGCTGCTCGAACGTCGCGACCGAGCACGTCATGGCGCAGAAGCTCATGGTCGACTCCACCGTGCTCTGGGCCCGCCAGTACCACGTGGACGGCTTCCGCTTCGACCTCATGGGTCACCACTCAGCCGAGAACATGCAGGCGGTGCGCGACGCCCTGGACGAGCTGACCCTCGACGAGGACGGCATCGACGGGGAGAGCATCTACCTCTATGGCGAAGGCTGGAACTTCGGGGAGGTCGAGGACAACGCCCGCTTCACCCAGGCCACGCAAGGGCAGCTCGGAGGCACCTCGATCGGCACCTTCAACGACCGGATGCGCGACGCGGTGCACGGCGGCAGCCCCTTCGACGCCGACAAGCGCACCTCGCAGGGCTTCGGCAACGGCCTGGTCACGATGCCCAACGGCTTCGCGGAGGTGAGCGAGGACGAGCAGCACGCGGATCTCCTGCGCCGCACCGACCTGATCCGCCTGGGGATGGCCGGGAACCTCGCGGACTACGAGCTGCTGGCCTCGACGGGCGAGACGGTGCGCGGCGACCAGCTGGACTACAACGGTGCCCCGGCGGGCTATGCGACCCGGCCCGAGGAGAGCGTCAACTACGTCGATGCGCACGACAACGAGGCGCTGTACGACATGAACGTCTGGAAGCTCCCGCAGGACGCCTCCCTGGACACCAGGGTGCGGATGAACACGCTCTCGCTGGCCACCGTGACGCTCGGGCAGTCGCCGTCGTTCTGGGCCGGCGGCACCGACCTGCTGCGCTCGAAGTCGCTGGACCGCGACAGCTACAACTCCGGCGACCATTACAACGCGATCGACTGGACCGGCGAGACGAACGGCTACGGCAACGGTCTCCCGGGCGAGGAGAAGAACGGCGAGGCCTGGGACCTCATGGTCCCGATGCTCGAGGATCCGTCCAAGACGCCGACGCCGACGGAGATCGCGCAGAGCAGCGACGTCACGCTCGATCTGCTGCGACTGCGCACGTCCTCGCCGCTGTTCACGCTCGGCGACGCGGACCTGATCCGCGAGAAGGTCACCTTCCCCAACGCCGGGGCCGACGCCACGGCGGGTCTGATGGTGATGCGCATCGACGACACCGTGGGCGCCGACGTGGATTCCTCGCTCGACGGGGTGGTCGTGGTCTTCAACGCCTCCGGCGAACCGATCACCGAGGCGATCGACGACATGGCCGGGCTCGGCTACGAACTCTCCTCCGTGCAGGCCGACGGCGCCGACGAGGTCGTCAAGCAGTCCACCTGGGATGCCACGACCGGCACCGTCATGGTGCCCGCGGCGACGGTGGCCGTGTTCGTCGCCCCGCAGGCCGGCGGAGAACCAGGCGACGGCAGCGACCCGGGCGACGGTGAAGAACCAGGCGACGGCGGAGAACCTGGCGACGGTGGAGAACCAGGCGACGGCAGCGACCCGGGCGACGGCGGTGAGCCGGCGGATCCTGCGGAGCCTTCCGTGCCGGTCGAACCGTCCGAGCCGACAGAGCCCTCCGCCGGCCCCGGCGACCAGGGCGATTCCGTCGAAGCACCCGACTCCTCACTGCCGACGGACTCCTCCGGCAACGCGGGGTCTGGTGACGGCCCCGAGAATGACGTCGCGAAGGAGACGGAGAACGGGGCCGACGAGGCTGCCGAGGCCGAGGACTCCGCACCACGCGGGCCGCTCGCTCGCACCGGCATCGAGCTGCTGCCTCTGGCCGCGGCGCTCGCAGTGACCATCGGCCTCGGAATCACGATGGTCGTCCGAGCCCGGCGCAGCTGAGACGCCGGGCCCGGCGACGCTCATACGCCGGGCTCGGCGCAGGCCGCACCCGACGCGCCGATCCATTCCCTCGATCCATACCGCCAACGGGACGTTTCAGTGGACTGGGTGGGCGTGCCGTGTGAGGTACGACGCGCGCAGCACCCCACCGCCCAACACGCCGAACCATTCCCTCGATCCATACCGCCAGCGGGACGTTTCAGTGGACTGGGTGGGCGTGTCGTGTGAGGTACGACGTGCGCAGATGGCGATGGCGGTTCGTTCTGGCCAGGACCCTGCTCGTCAGCGCAGCACCGAGCTGAGCAGCAAACTGGTCTCGCTGTTGACGACGCCGTCGATCGAGCGGATCCGGCGCAGCACGTCGTCGAAGGCGGGGAGGTCGGGGCAGGCGATCTCGGCGACCAGGTCCCACCCGCCGTTCGTGGTGTGCAGGTTCTGGATCTCGGGGAAGCCTCGCAGCAGCGTGATCACGCGGTTCGTGGAACGCCCCTCCACCTCGATGAAGGACGTGGCGCGCACGGTCGCGGTCTCGGCGTAGTCGCGCACCCGCACCGTGAAGCCCACGATCACGCCGCGTGCGGTGAGCTTCTCGATCCGGCTGGAGACGGTGGCGCGGGAGACCCCGAGCTGGGTGGCGAGGGTGGCGATCGGGGCGCGGCCGTCCTTCCGCAGCGCGGACAGCAGCCGTTCGTCGAGATCCGAGATGCGCTCCATGGACACAATGGTAGATCTGCTCGCGCAGTCTGCGCATCGACTAGGCAGATTTCGAGCGATCAGTCTCTACCGCCTGCCATCTGCGAAATCTACGCTGGAATCCACCACACCGGCGTGCGCCGAGTCTTCGGGAGCCCCGGAGCCCGGAACGTCGGCCCAGCTCACGACTCAATACACGACCTATCTCACGACCCAGCTCTCAGGAGGCGAGTGCGATGACCCAGCTGCTCGACGTCGCCGGCATGGCGCGATGGATCCGGCGCGATGGCGCCGAAGCGATCCTCGTGCGCATGACCGATTATCTCGAGGCGGACTACCGACGGTGGGAGCGCTTCGACAAGACCCCGCGAATCGCGAGCCACACCCCGCTGGGCGTGATCGAGCTGATGCCCACGTCCGACGGGGAGACCTACTCCTTCAAGTACGTCAACGGCCACCCGTCCAATCCGTCGCGCGGCTTCCAGACGGTCACCGCCTTCGGGGTCCTGGCCGACGTCGACACCGGCTATCCCACCTTCCTCGCGGAGATGACGCTGCTGACCGCGCTGCGCACCGCCGCGACGTCGGCCCTTGCGGCGAAGGCCCTCGCCCGGCCGGACTCGCGCACCCTCGCCCTGATCGGTGCCGGTTCGCAGTCCGAGTTCCAGGCCCTCGCCTGCCGCGGCGTGCTGGGCATCGAGGATCTGCGGGTGTTCGACATCGATGCGGCGGCGATCGAGAAGGTGCGACGCAACCTCGAGCCGCTCGGCTTCCGGGTGCATGCGGCGACCTCGGTCGATGAGGCGGTCCGCGGCGCCGACATCATCACCACCTGCACGGCGGACAAGGCCCGCAACACGATCCTGCGCGCGGACCAGGTGGCCCCGGGTGTGCACCTGAACGCCATCGGCGGGGACTGCCCCGGCAAGACGGAGCTCGACGCCGCGATCCTCGAAGGCGCCCGGGTGGTCGTGGAGTTCACCCCGCAGACCCGCATCGAGGGCGAGATCCAGCAGATGCTTGCGGACTTCCCGGTGACCGAGCTGTGGCAGGTTCTCACCGGCGCCGCAGTCGGCCGGTCGTCGGCCGAGGAGGTCACGGTGTTCGACTCCGTGGGCTTCGCGATCTCCGACTTCTCGGCGCTACGCTGCGCCCGCGACGCCACCGACGGCACCGACCTGCAGTCCGCGCTGGACCTGGTGGCCGATCCGGACGACCCCAAGGACCTCTTCTCCCTGGTGGACGTCCTCGCCCCGGTGAGCTGACGATGAGCGGGCAGGCACCCTCGCACGTCGTCCTCGTGCGCCCTCACCACTTCCATCCCAACGCGCAGACGGAGGCCGACAACGCCTTCCAGCGCCGCCTCGTCGCGCCCGACGCAGACACCGCCCGACGAGCGCGCGAGGAGGTCGAGGGCCTGGCCGCGGCTCTTGAGCGGGCCGGGGTGGCGGTGAGCGTCTTCGAGGACGAGGGCACCTCCACGCCCGACAGCGTGTTCCCCAACAACTGGCTGTCCACCCACGCCGACGGCACCCTCGGGCTGTACCCGATGTATGCCGCGAACCGTCGGGCGGAGCGCCGCGACGACATCGTGCAGCACCTGCGCACGCACTTCACGGTGCGCCGGGTGGCGGACTGGTCGGCCGCGGAGCGCGAGAACCGCTTCCTCGAGGGGACCGGAGCGATGGTGCTGGACCACCTCGCCCGCGTCGCCTATGCCTGCCGTTCCCGCCGGCTGGATGGCGGCCTGTTCGCGGAGGTCTGCGGCGACCTCGGGTACGACGCCGTCCTGTTCGACGCGACGGACTCTCGAGGGGTGCCGGTCTATCACACGAACGTGCTGATGAGCGTGGGGACCGAGGTGGCGCTGGTGGGCACCGGGATGATCCGGGACCGCTCCCAGCGGTCACAGGTCCGCGACCGGTTGCGGGCGTCGGGCCGCGAGGTCGTGGAGCTCTCCGAGTCCCAGGTGCAGGGCTTCCTCGGCAACTGCCTCGAGGTCACCGGATACGCCGGGACGGCCGATGAGGAACGGCTGCTGGTGCTGTCCACCCGTGCGGCCGGGCACCTCTCCCCCGCCCAGCGGAGCCGGATCGAACTCTCATGCCGGATCCTCGCCGTGCCGGTCCCGACGATCGAGGCCGCCGGCGGCTCGGTGCGGTGCATGATCGCGGGGATCCACCTGCCTCCACCTCAGGAAGTGTCCCCGATGAGGAAACCGGTCCTGCAGGCCGAGGCGGTCAGTGCTCCGCAGCCGTTGTGAGGTCCGCGAGCACGCGGGCGACCATGTCGTCCTCCGACAGATCCTCGCCGAGCACCTGCTCCCCGACGACACCGAGCACGTCGTGCTCCCGGGACCAGGAGGCGACCTCGCTGGCCGGGACCTCACCTCCGATCGTCTTGCCCGTGTGGCGGCGCAGGGTCTCCGCGAGGCTCACGTCGAGGTAGTAGACGAGGCACGGACCCTCATCGTCGGCGAGCATCTCCTCGAACATGTCTCCGTAGCGCTCGCTGCCGAAGATCCCCTCGACCACCGTGATTCGTCCGATCCCGAGGCAGTGCCGGGCCGTGGCCAGGATCAGCCCGGCGGTGTCACTGTTGGCGACATCGTGCTCCCACAGCAGCTCCCGGCGCAGATGGTCCTGGCCGATCACGGCGACCCTGCCACGCGGCAAGGACCGCTGCACACGACGCGCCACGGTGGACTTCCCCGAGGCGGAGTTGCCGCGCAATATCATGAGCGCCGGCACCGGGTGGGAGCCTGCGGGCGACTCGGCAGGCATCTCAGCAGGCACTGCGGCGGGCGGTGCGTCAGGCAGGGAAGCGGGCGCGGCGTCGGGCATGGGCACCATCCTCACACGGGCGCCCACCACAGCCGCTCACACGGGCACCTACCACGGCCTCTCACGCGCGCGAACGCCAGAGCAGCCACACGAAGTAGGGCGCGCCGATCAGCGAGACCAGCAGCCCGGCGGGCACCTGCGCGGGCGCGATGAGGGAGCGTCCCAGGGCGTCGGCCAGTCCCACGAGCACCCCGCCCAGCAGCATCGCGACCGGGATCGAGCGCAGGTGGCGGCCGCCCACGAGCGACCGTGCGAGGTGCGGGGCGACCAGGCCCACGAAGCCCACCACGCCGACGGCGACCACGCTGATCGCGGCGAGCACGGCGGCCAGGCCCAGCACCAGCACGCGGGTGCGCTGGAGCCGCACGCCGAGCAGCCGCGGCGAGTCCTCGTCGATCGCGAGCAGGTCCAGCTCGCGGTGCAGCGAGAGCATCACGGGCACCGCGATCGCGAGCACCACCAGCACAGGGGCCACGTCGCTCAGGGTGCGGCCGTAGGTGGTCCCCGACAGCCAGGTGAGGATCCGCGGGGTGTCCCAGGCGTTCGCCTGCAGCAGCAGGAAGGTGGTCAGCGAGCTCATCGCGTAGCCCACGCCGATGCCCACCAGCACGAAGCGCTCCGGGGCGAGGCCGCCGCGCCAGGCCAGCAGCGCGATGACGCCGAAGGTGGCGATACCGGCGGCCACCGCGACCCCGATCATCAGCGGGCGGCTGCCGCCGAGCGCGGTCACCACGATCACGGCGCCGAGGCCGGCCCCGGAGGTGATGCCCAGCAGGCCCGGCTCCGCGAGCGGGTTGCGCACGGTGGACTGGACCACGCAGCCGGCCAGGGCGAGGGCCGCGCCGGCGAGCACGGCCGCGCTCATCCGCGGCACCCGTTCGCCGAGAGCGCGCGCCACGAGCGTCGGCGCATCACCCTGGATCCACAGCGCGAGATCCCCGGTGCGCAGCCACAGGCTGCCGGCGAGCAGTCCCAGCAGTGCGATGCCGAGCAGCGCCGCGCCACTCGCCGCGAGCACGATCACGACCTGTCGGCGGGAACGCAGAGAGGTGCGCGCCTGCGGGGGCGGAACGCGCGAGCCGGAGTCCGGAAGCCGCCGGGCCAGCAGGATGATGATGATCGCGCCGAGCAGCGCGGTGGGGATCCCGGTCGGGACGGCGGTCGCACCCTGGGGGCCGAGGATCGCACGCACGACGGCGTCGGCCAGCAGCACCACGAGGGCGCCGATCAGGCCGCTGGCGGGGATCAGCAGGAGGTGCCGGTTCAGAGAGCGCACCACGCCGCCGAGCAGGCGGGCGAGCACGGGGGCGCCGAGGCCGACGAAGGCGATCGGGCCGGCGACCGTGACGGCGGTGCTGCTGAGCAGCACGGCGGCGAGCACGGCGATCACGCGGGTGGAGCGCACCGGCACGCCCAGGCCGGAGGCGGCGTCGTCCCCCAGCCCCAGCACGTCCAGGCGCCGGGAGAGCAGCAGTGCCAGGAGCAGCACCACCGCGATCACGGGCAGCGCCCGCAGCGAGGCGGTGAGGTTCAGCTGGGACAGCGAGCCGCTGCCCCAGGCATACAGGCCGGTGGTCTCGGCCTGGAAGAGGATCAGCAGCATCGAGGTGCCGGACTGCAGCGCCATCGCGACCGCGGAGCCGGCGAGGATCAGGCGCGTCGTGGAGGACGCCGCTCCCCCGGCGAGCGCCAGCACCACGGCGGCCGCGAGCAGCCCGCCGACGAAGGCGACCCCGCTCGAGGCCCACAGGGGAACGGCCAGTCCCAGCGCCGCCACCAGGGACAGGGCGAAGTAGGAGCCCGCGGTGACGGCGAGGGTGTCCGGCGAGGCCAGGGCGTTGCGGGAGACGGACTGCAGCAGGGCGCCGGCGCTGCCCAGGGCCACACCCACGGCCACCCCGGCGAGCAGGCGCGGCAGCCGTGAGGCGGTGAGCAGGTCGGCGATCGCGACCCCGCCCACGGTGTCCGCCCCGCCGGTGAGGTACGCCAGCAGGTCGCCGAGCCCGATCCCGGAGGTGCCCTGGGTCAGGTGCCAGGCACCGACCACGATCACGCCGAGCGCCAGCAGCACCAGAGTGGCGATCCCGCCGAGGATCCCGCCGGCCCCGACCCGCAGCGCCTCGCGGGGGCTGCGGGACGGGATCGATGCCGACGTCGGCGCCTGATCCGGGGCCGGCGGGTGCTCCGGCGCCGACGACGGGCTCGTCGCCGTCCGGCTCACGAGGCGGTCAGGATCTCGACGTAGGCATCGATGGCCTGCTCGGAGGAGCGAGGGCCGCCGAAGGTCCAGATCCCGGCGGGGAAGGCGAAGGCGCGGCCGTCCTGCACGGCGGGCAGGTTCGTCCACAGGTCGTTCTTCTCGAGCTCGTCGACGTAGTTCCCGGCGGGATCGTCGGTCGAGGTGTAGATGAGGTTGGCGTCCCCCACGGCGGTCAGGCCCTCGATGTCAGTCTGGCCCAGGCCGTAGGCGGGGTCGGTCTCGCCGGTCCACACGTTGGTCAGGCCCAGCTCCTCGCCCAGCGCTGTGAACAGGGCGCCCTCGCCGAAGGGACGGATCGTGACGTTGCCGCCGTCGACCCAGCCGTCGAAGTACACGAAATCGGTGTTGCTCAGGCCGGCGTCGGCCACCTCCTGCGTCGCCGCGGCGACGTGCTCGTCGAACTCGCTGAGCACCGCGTCGGCGCGCTCGGTGCGGCCGGTGGCCTCCGCGATCAGGGTGAACAGGCCCTTCATGGTGCCGATCGGATCGGAGGCGTCGGCCCCGACGGTCGCGAGAACGGGCACACCGAGGCTCTCGAGCTGGGCGACGACGGGGTCGTCCTTGCCGGTGGCCTCGACGATGATCAGGTCGGGATCGGCGGCGGCGAGGGCATCGAGGTTCGGCTCCCCGCGGGTGCCGACGTCCGCCGTGCCCTCGGGCAGCGTCTCGGCGGTGTCCCAGGTGCCGAAGCCTTCGGCGTCGGCGACGGCGACCGGGGCGACGCACAGGGTCAGTGCGTCCTCGACCTGCTGCCACTCCAGGACGGCGATCCGCTCGGCGGGCTTGTCGAGCTCCACGGGGCGGCCCAGGTCATCGGTGACGGAGACCGGCGCGGTCGAGGTCGTGGTGGAGTCCTCGGCGCAGGAGTCGCTGAGCGCGGCGGCATCCGAGGGTGCCCCGGCGTCCGCCTCGGGCACCTCGGTGGTGCCGCAGGCGGCCAGGGCCACGGCGGCTGCGCCGGCGGTGAGGGCGGCGAGGGCGCGGCGGACGGATCGGTTCATGGGGGCTCCTGGTGGATGGGCGGGCAGGCCGCAGGGGTCGCCCGACGACGGATGCGCGTCGGGCGCGGGACGGGCGGTGTGGCGGTGGGGCTGTGGGGCGGAAAGACGCAGAGAGAAGCGGAGGGGAGAGAAAGGCGCGGAGAGGAGGGAAAGGCGCGGTGGGGTGGAGGGCCCCTCAGACGGGGGTGGGGACCCTCGCACCGCGCCGACCCAGCGCGTCGATGCGCAGGCGACCGCTGCCGGGATCGGCGGTGACGTCGATGGGGATGTCGTAGACGTCGCTGAGGTGCTCGGAGGTGAGCACGTCCTCGGCCGCGCCGGTGGCGTGGATGCGGCCGGCGCTGAGCAGGATGACCTGGTCGGCGATGCGTGCGGCATGGTCGAGGTCGTGCAGCACGATGCCCACGGCAGTGCCGTGGATCTCGGCGAGATCGCGCACCAGGTCGAGAGTCTCGATCTGGTAGCGCAGATCGAGATGGTTCGTGGGCTCGTCCAGCAGCACGATGCCGGTGTCCTGGGCGAGGCAGGAAGCAAGCCAGACGCGCTGCATCTCTCCCCCGGAGAGCTCGCCGACCCCACGGGCGGAGAAGGCGGACACGCCGGTCAGCTCCATCGCGTGGTCGATCGCAGCACGGTCCGCATCGGTGAGGCCGGCGAAGCGCCGACGGTGCGGGTGCCTCCCGAAGGCGACCACGTCGCGCACCGACAGCCCCTGCGGGCTGGTGCGGGACTGGGAGAACAGGGTGAGCGCCTTCGCGAGCTCCTTCGCGCTGAGGAGGGACGTGCTGCGGGGCCCCTCGAGGCCGTCGAGCAGGATCTCGCCCTCGCCCAGGGGGTGCAGTCCCGCGAGCGAGCGCAGCACGGTCGACTTCCCGCTCCCGTTGGGGCCCAGCAGCGCGGTCACGGTGCCGGGGGTCAGCGCGATCGAGACGCCGTGGACCACGGGATGGCGGCCGTAGCGCAGATGCAGCTCCTGCCCGGTGAGGGCGGGGCGGAGAGCGGAGGGCGCGTGAGATGCGGCGGGCTCAGGAGCAGCGGAAGCTGGGACGGCGGAAGCAGGGGGCACGAAGGGAAGCGTAGCCTTACCTCAATACGCACGTCGACCCTTGTTCAATTCCGTGAACACTTCGTGACGTGCGGGCGCCTCGACCGTCAGGAGGTCAGTCCGTCGGGCGGTCAGCCGGCGCGTCTCCTCAGCCGTGCGGCGTCGGCTCCACGACCGCTGCCGGCTCGGTCTCCACCTCGGTGCCGGTGACCCGACCCAGCTGGTTCATGACGTGGAAGATGACCAGCGCGGCGATCGTGCCCAGCGCGATGCCGGTGAGCTGGATGCCCCCGAAGGTCCAGGTGACGTTGGCGATGCCGATCACGAGGGCGACGCCCGCGGTGAACTGGTTCTTCGGGCGGGAGAAGTCGACCTTGCCGTCGACCCACATGCGCACGCCCACGATGCCGATCAGGCCGTAGAGCACGAAGGTCACCCCGCCCAGCACGCCGGCGGGGATGGTGAAGATCGCGGCGCCCACCTTCGGCGAGAGCGAGAGCAGGATCGCGACGATCCCGGCCACCCAGTAGGCGGCGGTCGAGTACACGCGCGTGGCGCTCATGACGCCGATGTTCTCACCGTAGGTGGTGGTCGGCGAGCCGCCGAAGCCGGCCGAGAGCGCGGTGGCCAGGCCGTCGGAGGCGAGCGTGCGCCCCACCATGTGGTCGAGATTGCGGTTCGTCATCAGGCCCACGCTGGTCACATGGCCGACGTTCTCTGCCAGCAGCACCACGACCACGGGAAGGAACATCGGCAGCAGGCCGAGGTTGAACTCGGGATGGTGGAACTCGGGCAGGCCCAGCCAGGCGGCATCGGCCACCGGCGTGAAGTCGACCTCGCCGCGCAGCACGGCCACCACGTAGCCCACCAGCACGCCCAGCAGCACGGAGACCCGGCCCAGCATCCCCTTGAACAGCGCGGTGCACAGCACCACGGCGAGCAGGGTGACGGTCGCGGTGAGCGCGGACTGCTTGAAGTTGTCGTACGCCGTGGGGGCGAGGTTGAAGCCGATCAGCGCCACGATCGAGCCCATCACCACCGGCGGCATGAGCACCGTGATCCAGCGCGTGCCCACGCGGGCCACGATCAGGCCCAGCACCGCGAGCAGCAGCCCGGTGACCATCACACCTCCGAGCGCGGCGCCCATCGAGTCCGCCTGGGTGGAGGCGGTGATGGGGGCGATGAACGCGAAGGAGGAGCCGAGGTAGCTGGGCACCTTGTTGCGGGTGATGGCCAGGAACAGCAGGGTGCCGATGCCGGAGAACAGCAGCGTGGTGGAGGGCGGGAAGCCGGTCAGCAGCGGCACCAGGAACGTGGCGCCGAACATGGCGATGACGTGCTGTGCCCCGATCCCGATGGTCAACGGCCAGGCCAGCCGCTCCTCGGGCAGGACGATCGCGGTGGGGGCGATGGTGCGGCCATCTCCGTGCAGGCTCCAGCGGAACATGGGTCTCCCAGGGGTGTGGAGGAATGGACGGCCTGATGGCCTGGGTGCATGCGGCCGACGGTCAGCGGCCGGGGAAGACCTTCTTGCGCGCCGTCTCCTCGGTGACGTCCGGGACCTGGCTCAGCAGCGAGACGTTGCCCGCGTCGCGGGAGCGGAAGTCGGCGAACATCTGGGCGATGTCCGGGGCGCCGAACTCGTCGCGCACCGGGGCGGGCACGGTGAGCATGAGAGCGGCGGCGATACCGACCGCGAGGGCGGTGCCACCGGTGACCAGGCCCGCGCCGGCGCCCGTGGCGAGCGAGTTCACGATGACGTCGAGGAAGCCGACGACCACGAGGATGAGTCCCGAGACCACCCCATTGGCGCGCGCGGTCATCGCGGGACGCGACAGCAGCGAGGTGCGGGCGAACAGGGAGACTGCCACGAAGCACAGGCAGACGGCGGCGTCGATGAGGTGCAGGACGGTGCCGCCCGGGGCGAGCCCCGTGGTCGCGACGAGCGCGGCCAGCAGGTGCCAGAGGACCGCGGCCACGTGCAGGACGGCGCTGAACTCGAAGGCCCGCACGGTGAACACGAGCCAGTCGGTGCGGCGGAAGGAGATCGGCATCGTGCGCACGAAGGACCGGGAGATCATCAGTCCGAGCGCGGCGAACAGGAACGGCAGGTACACGAAGTCGGTCGCGAAGCTGAGCGGCGCGGCGAACTGCAGCTGCAGGGTGTTGTCCGCGAGGGCGGCCAGCGCCAGACCGCCCACGGCGGCCGTGGAGAACACGTACCAGGAGCGCTCGCGCAGCAGCGCCGAGGCGAGCACGATCCCCAGCAGGAGCACGGAGATCACCGTGTCGCCGATGGTCAGCAGAGAATAGGCCCACCCGGTGGTGAACATCCGGCCCACGATCATCACGAGCGCCAGGAGCAGGGCCACGCCGGCGCCGATCCCCACACAGACCAGCCCGATGCGGGCCACGCGCCGGGCACGGGCCTGGGGCAGGTATCCCTCATGGGCGCGGGGTTCGATCCCGATGATCGCGCCGAGCAGCAGCAGCGGGACGCCGATGCCCAGGCCCACGGGCGGCCCGTCCGGCAGGGAGGCGAAGAGCATCGGGAGCGAGAGGACCAGATCGGACACCACGGTGCCGACCGCCACCAGCAGCGCCGGCAGCAGACCGATCACGCGGACCGCTCGGATCGCGGTCAGCGGCGGGGCCTTGGGGATCCAGCGCAGCAGGTGCACGGCCAGGAGGGCGACCAGGCCCACGCCGATGGCGGCCTTGCCGACACCGTCGATGAGCAGGCTGTGGGCGACGGTGAACGTCGTGGTCAGCGCGGTGACCATGCAGATCAGGGCGAAGACGTCCCGCAGGGCGTCGAAGATGCCGAGTTCCTTGAAGCGTTCCGGGAGCACGAGGCCGTCGACCCCGCGACCGGGATCCTCGGAGTCCTCCGCGTTCGGCGTGGTGCCGGAGCGGGCGTAGGACGGGTCCCGCGGGGCCCGCAGCGGAGACGTCGCGCTCGGCACCTCGGAATCGTGCGTCGGCCCCAGGGACCCCGTCGATCGCCTCGAGCTGTCCCGACCGGTCGAATCCGTGCCGTCCCCGGAGGCCCCGGACGCCTCAGCACCCTCAGCACCGGCGGAGTCGTCCTCGTCGAGCTCGATCATCGGGATCGCGCCGGTGCGCGCCTCGGGCTCGGAGCCTGCCCGCAGCGCCTCGCCGTCGAGGTCGCTGAGATCGGTGGTCATCTGCTCATTGGGCGGCAGGACCGCCTCGGCGCGGCGACGTGCGAGCAGAGGGGCCGCATAGCGGTCGAACTCGGCGCGGTCCGGGAGCCGTTCGGTCGGGAGCGTCTGCGGATCGTCGGTCGCGAAGATCCAGTCCGCATCCTGGTTCTCATCGCGCCGGCGATCGCTGTCCATCAACCTTCTCTTCCGTGGTTCCGCGTGCGCCGGCCGACGGAGTCCTCCCCGTCCGGCTGCGCACTTGCGCTCCCGATCATAATTTGGCGAGCGCCCCCTCCCCCAGCGGCGCGCCGCACGGGGCAGGCGCAGGCCGCGCAGATGTCGGCGCGGGGCTCACAGATGCAGGCGCTTGGCGAGCTCATGGCGCACCTCCGCGCCGCGCGCCAGCTGCAGCAGTCCCAGCGCCACCACGCAGAGTGCGCCGCACAGAGCGGACGGCAGGGCGACGCTGACCCACCCCAGTGCGAGGAAGACGATCGGGGTCAGCCCGAGCACCACGATCAGGCCGCTGTAGATGATGTGCTCGGCCAGGTCGATCCGCATCAGACGCACGACGAGGATCAGGGCGAGCAGGGAGGAGGCGCACAGGATCGGCACCACGAACGTCAACGACCAGGCACTCCATCCCAGCAGGTAGTCCCAGTACACGCTGACCAGGCTCACGATCACCACGAGGTACACGGTGCTCTTGGCGATGTTGCGGCGCTTGTGCACGGCCATCAGCGCGACGATCCAGAGGGCGGCGATAGCGAGCCAGATCGACCGCAGCACTCCCAGCCCGGAGACACCCGGGGTGATCAGCAGCTGCACGGCGAAGGAGGCGAGCACGACGCCGAGGGAGGCCAGCACGAGCGCCCGCAGCAGCCGGCGGCGGGAGAATCGCAGCGGGACGTCCGGCAGCGGGCTCGGTGTGCGCTCCCCCACCACCGGGGTCCCGCACAGCGGGCAGCGCGTCCAGTCGCCCTCGACATCGACCAGGCAGCTCGGGCACAGGCTCATGGGGTCATCTCCCCGGCGTCCGCCAGCTCCTGCTCCGTCACCCGTGCGGCGGCCACGGTGACGTCGACCCCGGACGCGGTGAGGATCCGCGCGAACTCGCGCACATGGTCGGTCTCCAGGAACGGGGACGTGAAGCTGACCGTGAGCACGCCGGCATGCGAGATCGCGCAGAACTGGGGTCGGACCGCGGAGACCTGGAAGATCAGCCGTTCCACGTGCGCTGCGACCGGTTCGGGCAGGACCACCCGACCCAGGTTGGACACGGCGAGGGTGAGACCGCGGTTGCTGGCCCGGTTGACCTGGTCGAGGATCACGTCCTTCACGGGGCGGGGTATGACGCGCAGCGCGGGCATCCGCTCGAAGCGCAGGAAGCGGCGCAGCTTCCCCTCGAGCGCCTCCGCTGTGGCACGGGCCCGGAAGGCCCGCTCGAGGCTGCGGCTGACGGCGCCCAGGGTGTCGTCCCCCTCGCCGAAGGTGTGCTCGACCCGCGTGGTCGCGAAGAAGTTGCGCGCCGAGGTGGAGGGGAAGAACTGGCGCAGGTTCACCGGCACCGAGGCGGCGAGGGTGGGGGCCCGCCCCAGATCCCCGGTGGCGCGCCGCACCGCCTCGAAGAACACGGCGGTCAGGTACATCGTCAGCGCGACGCGCTCCGCGCGCGCGAGGTCGAGCACCTGCTTCGCGGGCATGGTGAGCTCGACGACCCGGGTGCGGCTGTCCGGGGTCCGGGTTCCGCGCACCCGGTGCACGGTGCGCGCGGGGGAGTGCGGCGCCGCGCTGTGCTCCGGGACATCGGCCGTGGCGAGCGCCCCGTCGGGGATCCCCGTCGGCTCCGCCTCGGCCTCGCGGCTGAAGGCCGCCCGCGCCTCCCAGACGTCGGCGCGCCGTCGACGTCGTCGGCGGAAGTAGTGCACGAAGGAGTCGGTGGTCAGATCATGGCCGGGCTCCGCACCGGCTGTCGTCTCACCCGTTGTCGCCCCGTCGGCCCTCGCCACGGGCTCGCGCGGCGAGGCCTCCAGCGTCGGATCGATGAGCGAGGCCGCAGGCTCGTCCGACGCAGCAGGGCCGTCGGACGGGGCAAGGCCGTCCGACGCCGCAGGCTCCGGCGGGAATCTCAGCCGGGTATAGGCGGTGACCAGATCGGTGAGGAACCACAGGGCGCCGGTGCCGTCGGAGAGGGCGTGGAACACCTCGAGGGAGATGCGGCGTCGGTGATGCATGGCCCGGAACAGCAGCGAGCGTCGATCCGCCTGATAGATCGGGGCGCACGGCGCCGTGCGCTCCTCGGTGACCGTCGGCCTCAGCTCGCTGTCCTGGAGGTAGTACCAGAACACGCCCCGTCGCAGCACCGCATGGTAGAGCGGGTACTTCTCGTAGGTCTCCTCGAGCGCCTCCTGCAGCAGCTGCGGATCGACCTCGTGATCCATCTCGGCACCCAGCCGGAACACCTTCGGATCGACCTCGTTGCGTGCCGCGAGGAACATGTTCGAGGCGTTGTCCAGCCGCACCCAGCGACGGCGGCTCATGGCACGGTCCCCGAGCGGGTGCTGTCGGCGTCGGCGTCGGGAAGCTCCTCGTCGAGGAAGTCGTTGATCACCTCGTACGCGTCACGCAGCGAGCGGGAGAAGCGGGGCAGCGTGATGAAGCCGTGCAGCGCGCCGTCGACCCGGTGGGTCCGCACGCTGTTCCCGGCCTCGGCGAGCGCCTGCGCGTACGCCTCGCCCTCATCGCGCAGCAGATCCAGCTCCGCGGTGATCATGAGGGTCCTGGGCTGCCCGGAGAGGTCCTGCGCCATCAGCGGCGAGACCCGCGGATCGCGGCGCGCCTCGGGGTCGGGGACGTACATCTGCATGTAGTCCTGCACCTCGGTGCTGGTGAGCCGGTAGTCCTCACCGTGATGGCGCACCGACTCGTACGGGGAGGTCTCCGGATCGTGGTCCCAGTGGGTCACGGGATACAGGAGGATCTGGCGGCGCACCCCGCGATGCCCGAGCTCGTGCAGCCGCAGGGAGACCGCCGCGGCGAGGTTGCCTCCGGCGGAGTCGCCCATGAGCACGATCCGGTCCGAGCCGTCGAGCCCGGCGAGGCCCGGATCCTCGAGCAGCCGCTGCACCATCTCGTAGCAGTCCTCGAAGCCCGCCGGGAAGGGGTGCTCCGGGGCGAGCCGGTAGTCGACCGAGACCACGGTCGCGCCGGTCAGCTCGGCCATCGTCGCGCAGGCCGGCGTGTAGCTCTCGATGTCCCCGGTCACCCAGCCGCCTCCGTGGAAGAACAGCAGCAGCTCCTCGCGCCGCTTCTCGTGCGGGGCGAACACACGCACCGGGATGCTGCTGTCGCTGCCGCCGGTGATGGTGCGCCAGGAGGCGGAGCGATAGAGGGGCCGCGGCAACGAGGCCAGCTGGCGCTGGAGGTGGCGGACCTTCTCGTAGTCCTCGCGCATGTTCACGCGCGGGGCGGCGAACAGCCGCAGCACGGCCTTCAGCAGCGGGTTCACGCGCGGAGGGCCAGAACGGAGGTGCAGCGTTCCATCGGCCCAGCATAGACGTCAGAAGGCAGCGTCCAGCCTGCCGGCGCCGGGGAGGTGGAGTTTCGGTGCCGTCCGCTCAGGGTGTCAGCGCAGCTCGTGCTTCTCCCCGGCGAAGCGCACTGCCGGCCCTCCCACGGGGCGACCCTCCCCCAGCTCCACGACGGGCCCGATCAGCAGCCGGTGGGTGGCGGCGTCGACGGCCTGCTCGACCCGGATCGCGAAGTGGGCGAGCACACCGCCCAGCACCGCGTCCCCGTCGGCCGTGCGGCCCACCTCCAGCCCGCTGAGCAGACCGATCAGCGGGGAGGCGGGCGTCCCGAAGCGGTCGGCGAGGTGCTGCTGGTCCGCGGCCAGGACGTTCAGGCAGAAGTGGCCGCTCTCCTCGACCGCCTCGGCGATGCGGGACATGCCGTACAGGGCCACGAGCATCGTGGGCGGGTCGTAGGAGACGTCGAGATAGGAGTCGACGGTGACGGCGACGTCATGCCCGCCCTGGCGCGTCGTGATGATCGCCAGGCCGGCCGCGATCAGGTCGCTGAGCTGCCGGTAGTCGTCCTCCTCGACGGCAGGGGTGCCGGCCACCGGTCAGCGGGCCGTGGGGAACATGCGGGCACGGGCGGAGTCGGAATCCATGACGACCTTGCCGAAGGGGAAGCAGGTGACGGGGATCAGCTTGATGTTCGCCCAGGCCAGCGGGATGCCGATGATCGTGACCGCCTGCGCGAGCGCCGTCGCCACATGGCCCAGCGCGAGCCACCAGCCTGCGATGACGAACCAGACGACGTTGCCGACCGCACTCGCCGCGCCCCCGCGGTGGGTGTCGACGACCTCGCGCCCGAAGGGCCAGATCACGAAGCCGGCGATCCGGAAGGAGGCCAGCCCGAAGGGGATCGTGACGATGAAGATGCAGGCGAGGATCCCGGCGACCAGGTACCCCAGGAACAGGGCCCAGCCGGCCGTGAGCAACCAGATGATGTTCAGGATCAGGGTCAGTACGGTGCGCATGCCCCCACCCTAGGCACTGCCGCGCGGTGCGGCCAGGGGGCGATCCCCCGGCCCCACCGGCAGGAACCCGTCATCGATGTCGCCGCGGATCCGGGCGAGCATCACGTCCACGGCGCGGGATCCGGTGCGTCACCCCGACTACGCTGGAGGCATGCCTGCACCTGAGATCGCGCTGACCGAGCGTTTCCAGTCCGCCTTCGCCGCCGCCTTCGGGCCCGAGTACGCCGACGCGGACCCGATCATCCGACCGTCCCAGTTCGCGGACTTCCAGTGCAACGCCGCGATGGGTCTCGCGAAGCGCCTGGGGAAGAAGCCCCGCGACATCGCCGCCGAGATCCTCGCCGCCGTGGAGCTGGACGACATCGCCGAGACCCCCGAGATCGCCGGGCCCGGCTTCCTGAACATCCGCCTGCGCACCGAGTGGATCGCCGCCCGGACCGCAGAGCTGACCACGGACCCGCGCCTCGGCATCCCGGTGCCCGAGAAGGTCGACACCGTGGTCGTGGACTACTCGGCGCCGAACGTCGCCAAGGAGATGCACGTCGGCCACCTGCGCACGACGGTCGTGGGCGACTCCATCGTCCGCACGCAGGAGAAGCTCGGCCATCGTGTCGTGCGCCAGAACCACATCGGCGACTGGGGCACCCCCTTCGGCATGCTCATCGAGCACCTCCTGGACGTGGGCGAGGACAGCGACGAGGCGAAGCTCCTGGAGACGGACCCCAACGCCTTCTACCAGGCGGCGAACGCGAAGTTCTCGGGCCCCGACGGCGCCAAGGACAACGAGTTCGCCGACCGCGCCCGGCGGCGCGTGCCGACCCTCCAGTCGGGCGATCCCGAGACCCTCGAGATCTGGAGGCGCCTGGTGGAGCTGTCCAAGCAGTACTTCCACCGTGTGTACGACATGCTCGACGTGACGCTCACCGACGACGATCTCGCCGGTGAGTCCAGCTACAACGACCAGCTCGAGATCGTGTGCAAGATCCTCGAGGCCGACGGTCTGGCACGGATCTCCGACGGCGCCCTGTGCGTGTTCCCCGAGGGCTTCATCGGCCGGGACGAGCAGCCGCTGCCGCTGATCATCCGCAAGACCGGCGGCGGCTACGGCTACGCCACCACCGACCTCGCCGCGATCCGCCACCGCGTGGACGCGCTCGGCGCCGATCGCATCGCCTATGTCATCGGCACCGCGCAGGAGCTGCACCTCAAGATGGTGTTCACCGCCGCCCGCGAGGCCGGCTGGCTGAGCGACGAGGTCGACGTCCAGCACGTGAAGATCGGCTCGGTGCTCGGCGAGGACGGCAAGATCCTGCGCACCCGCTCCGGCTCCTCCGTGCGCCTGATGGCGCTCCTCGAGGAGGCCGTGACCACGGCGCGCACCGTCATCGACGAGATGCGCCCCGACCTGCCGGAGGCGGAGCGGGAGCAGATCGCCCACGACATCGGCATCGGCGGCGTGAAGTACGCGGACCTCTCCACCTCGCACGACGCGGACTACACCTTCGACCTGGACCAGATGCTCGCCCTGACCGGCAACACCGCCCCGTACCTCCAGTACGCGGTGGCCCGCATCCGCTCGATCAGCCGCAAGGCCGAGACGCAGGGCCTGGTCGCGGCCGACGCCCCCCGGGTGGAGAACGACGCCGAACGCGCTCTCGCACTCCACCTGCTGGACTTCGGGACGACGCTCACCGCGGTGGGCGCCGCCTACGAGCCGCACCGCCTGTGCGCCTACCTGTTCTCCCTCGCGCAGGCCTTCACCTCGTTCTACGAGGCCTCGCCCATCCTCAAGGAGTCCGACGAGCAGGTGCGGGCCGGACGCCTCGCCCTCGCCCAGCTCGCCGAGAAGGTGCTCGTCGAGGGGCTCGACGCCCTCGGTGTGCACGCCCCCCAGCAGATGTGATCGTCCTTCACGGGCGATGGAGGGGCAACCGGCGGCAACCCGCGCCGGTCGCCCCCTCGGGAACGGCAGGACACGTCACCGTGACCAAAACGTGGCTGGTTGTTACGCAACCGTGCCCCAGGGCGTGAGAAAACCCCTGGTCCACCGCCCGAATGCTTCCTAACCTGGACCGGTGCCGCCGATCAGATCACTCCACATCGCCCTGTGGGTGGTGTACGCCCTCGTGCTGGCGGTCCACATCTGGGCACTGCTCACGGGCGCGGAGATGCTCCAGCGCTCCACCCAGCCGCTGTTCGCCCCGCTGCTCATCGCGGTGCTGGTGACCGCTCTCCCCCGGCGCACGCGCACCAGCACGCTGACCCTGCTCGGCCTGGTGTTCGCCTGGGGCGGGGACAGCCTCGCCCAGCTGGCCCCCGAGAACGTCCAGCTGATCTCGGTGCTCTGCTTCCTGCTGGCCCTGGTCTGCTATGCGCTGGCGCTGGCTCCGCTGTGGAACCGCACCCGTGATCCGATGCGCATCGCCCTCGCGATCCCGTACGGCGGCGTCGTGATCGGCCTGTTCGTGGCCTGTGCGGACGGCTCCGGCCCCCTGCTGCCAGCCGTAGCCGCCTATGCGGTGGCCCTGGCGACGATGGCCTTCCTGTCCGCGGGCGGGAACAGCCTGACCTGGACCGGCGGGACGCTGTTCCTGCTGTCCAGCTCGATGCTCGCGATGAACTGGTTCCTGCCCGGGGCGGCGATCGCCTACAGCTCCGTGTGGGTGATGGCCTTCTACGCGGTGGGCCACGCCCTGCTGATCGCCGGGCTGGTGCGCACGATACCGGCTCGCCGCTGGGCCCCGGCATGCCGCGCCGGTGCCGCGCTGGTCATCGTCGAGAACTGACAGACACCCCGCGGCCGTCAGTGCTCCGCGACCCTCAGTGCTCCGCGAACACCCGGGCGATGAGATCGGCCTGCTCGCGGTGCACGCGCTCGATGTCCTCGCCCTTGCGGGCGACCAGCTGCAGCCCGAGCCGCCCGCTGATCTCCCGATAGGCCACGTCCTGGCCGCTCTCCTCGAGCTGCAGCTTCGCCACCCGCACCTCGGAGAGGAACAGGTCCCGTGTCCCCACGCTCAGATGCACCGGCGGCAGCCCCTCGAGGGCCGCGTTGATCGGCGACAGATCGGGGTCGTCCAGGGACGTGCGACCCGCGTACCTCCGAGCAGCATCGCGCAGCAGCCGACGCTCGTGGACCGGATCGACCTGATCGGTCTCGGTGATCCCGGCGTTGGAGAGCTCGAGGTCCAGCCAGGGGGACATCGCGATCAGGGCGTCCGGGGCGGGGATGTCGGAACGGTCGCGCAGATGGCGGGCCACGGCGAAGGCGAGCCCGCCGCCGGAGTGCTGGCCGGCCAGGATCCACGGCTGGTCCGCGAGGCGCCCGTCGGCCGCCAGAGCGGTGATCGCCGCCTCGGCATCATCGAGCGCGACGGGGTGCTGATGGTCCGGGGCGTTGCGGTAATCGATCATCAGCCCGGCGCAGCCCCGGGCCTCGACCTGGCGGGACAGCCAGGCCCAGTCGCTCGCGAACGGTCCGGAGACATACGCGCCGCCATGCAGGAAGATGATGATCCCGCGGTCGGCGCGATGCTCGTCGAGCCAGACGGAGCGAGTGCGGCCGATCATCTCGTTCTCGACCGCATGAGCCTTCAGCACATGGCTGGGCGGGTGCGGGCTGCGCGCCTCACGCAGCGCCTGGTGGGTCAGGGCCGACGGGATGGGGATCCGGCGGACCGCCCGTGCCCCGGTGACCACTGCATCTCGGACGCGACCCATGACTGCCTCCTACCTGCGACCCGGGGGTCGCCTCGCTGCGGATGGCTCCACCCTAACGAACGTGGCTGGGACCCGGTCACCTCCGCCACGTCACGCGCTCCGCCGCCGGTAGCCTTCAGGCATGACGTCCTCCCCCGCCTCCCCTGGTTCGCCCGCGACCACTGCGCCCACTGCACCCTCTGCGTCCTCTGCCGCGACCGGCCCGCTCGTGGTGCTCGCCGCCATGCCCGAGGAGGCGGCGCCGCTGACCTCCCGGATGGAGGATCCGACCGCCGTACCGACTCCCTTCGTGGACGGCGTCACGGCGGTGCGCGGCGCGCTCGGCGGCCTGGACACCGTGGTCGTCACCACCGGGATCGGGATCGCCGCGGCCGCTGCGGCCGCGACCTGGGGAATCCTCGCCCACGCCCCGCGCGCGGTGGTCGCCGCCGGATCCTGCGGCGGTCTCGCGGCAGACGTCGAGGTGGGCACACTGATCGTCGGCGACTCCTTCACCTATTCGATCGCCGACGCCACGGCCTTCGGCTACGCCCCCGGGCAGGTCCCCGGCGGCCCCGAGCGCTACGAGGCCGACTCCGCCTGGGCGGACCGCGCGGAGCAGGCGGCCGCCGCACAGGCCGGACCGGCCGGCCACCGGCGAGGTCTGATGCTCTCCGGGGACGCCTTCGTGACCGCGCCTCTGGCCGCCCCCATGCGGGAGCGGTTCCCGCGCGCCGTGAGCGCCGATATGGAGACCACGGCGAGCGCTCGGACGGCGGCGCAGCTCGGCGTGCCCTTCGTGGCTCTGCGCGCCGTCTCGGATCTGTGCGGCCCGGCCGCCGGTCAGCAGTTCCACCTCGAGATCGACCTGGTCGCGGAGATCTCGGCTCGGGCCGTCCAGGAGCTCGCCAGCAACCTCGTCGGATGACATGGGGGCCGCTCGTCGGCCGAACCTCGCTGTGCCTCACAGCACCGCACTGCCCGGCGTCTCACGGCACCTCACCGCACGGTGCCGCGAGACTGCTGCAAAGTCGTGACCTGGTACACCTCGGGGTCGACTACGGTGTGTGGAGGACCACGGTGCAGCGATCGCGGGGTCCTCTGCGGGCACCGTCGCTTATGCCGAATCCAGTGCCGCCGTTACAGTGCTATGTGCCCGTCCTCCCCTGAAGTGCCCACGTAGGCACGTCGTATTCCTCGCGGTGGGACGCGGGCTCCCTGTCCCAATCCCCCATCGGAACGAGAAAACATGTCGACCCCCCCGACAGAGACCTCTCCACCCCACACCGAGGCCGCGAGCCCGCAGGCAGGCTATTCCCTGTCCAAGCCCGTCTTCTTCGTCTCGGCCGGGATCATCCTCATCGCCGTGGTCTTCGCCCTGGCTCTGCCAGACGTCTTCAACAACTTCATCTCCACGCTGAACTCCACCGTCGTGGAGTCGATCGGCTGGTACTACGTCCTGATCGTCACCGGCTTCGTCGGTTTCGCGATCGTCCTGGCGGTCAGCCGCATGGGAAACATCAAGCTCGGGAAGGACGATGACAAGCCCGAGTTCGGCCTGTTCTCCTGGTTCGCGATGCTGTTCGCCGCCGGTATGGGCATCGGCCTGGTGTTCTGGGGCGCGGCAGAGCCGCTGACCTTCTTCGCGGATACCGCGGGCCCCGGCATCCCGCCGAACGCCGCCGGATTCGATGACCCTGTCCGCGCCGAGCGCGCCCTGGGCCAGACCTTCCTGCACTGGGGCCTTCACGCCTGGGCCATCTACGTCGTGGTCGGCCTCGCCGTCGCCTACGCCGTGCATCGCAAGGGCCGCCCGGTGTCGATCCGGTGGGCTCTCGAGCCCGTCCTCGGCAAGCGCACCGACACCTGGGTCGGTGACGTCATCGACATCATCGCGCTGGTGGGCACCCTCTTCGGCATCGCCACCTCGCTCGGCTTCGGCGTGAACCAGATCGCCGCCGGGCTCGACCATCTCGGCGTGCTCCCGAACTCCACCGGGGTCCAGGTCGTGATCATCCTCGTGGTGACCGCGCTGGCCACCCTGTCCGCCGCGAGCGGCGTCGACAAGGGCATCAAGATCCTGTCGAACCTCAACATGGGCCTGGCCGCGCTCCTGCTGGTCGCGGTGCTGGTCCTCGGGCCGACGCTGTTCCTGCTGCGAGACGTCGTCTCGAACATCGGGTACTACCTGCAGAACTTCCTGCAGCTCTCGTTCCAGACCATGCCCTTCCTCGGAGACGAGGGTGCCGGCTGGATCAACGGCTGGACCACGTTCTACTGGGGCTGGTGGATCTCCTGGTCGCCCTTCGTGGGCGTGTTCATCGCCCGCATCTCCAAGGGTCGCACCGTGCGCGAGTTCATCACCGGCGTGCTGCTGGTGCCTACCGCTCTGACCTTCCTGTGGTTCACGATCATGGGTGGCACTGCGCTGTACGAGGCGGTCTTCAACAAGGTCGACTTCACCGGGGGCACCGGGGCGATCGACCCGAACACCGCGCTGTTCGACACCTTCAGCCATCTGCCCGCCGGCGCCCTGCTCTCCGGCGTCGCGGTGATCCTGGTGTCGATCTTCTTCATCACCAGCGCCGATTCCGGCGCGTTCGTGATGGACATGATCGCCCACAAGGGCGACCCGAACCCGCCTCGCATCACGCGCATCTTCTGGGCTGCGACCTCCGGCGTCATCGCGGCGTCGCTGATCTGGGTGAGCTCGCTGTCCGGTGGCGAGGGGTCCGGCATGTCTGCGCTGCAGGCGCTCGCACTGCTGTCCGCCCTGCCGTTCTCCGTGGTGATGATCGGCATGGCCATCTCCCTGTGGCGCTCGCTCAGCCACGAGGTCAAGGTCATCGAGCGCCTCGAGCTCCGCATCCGCCAGCGCGAGTTCATGGAGCGCTACTCCGAAGAGCTCACGGACCAGGTCAGCGACCGGGTCGAAGAGAAGTTCTCCGATGGCATCGGGGACCGGGTCGAGTCGCATCTGGAGGGTGAGTACGGCCAGCAGTTCCAGGCCCAGCTCAACCACCAGGTGGAGGCCCAGGTCTCCGAACAAGTCGAAGCCCAGGTCGCCGAGCACCTGTCGACCTACACCGCCGAGCACCCGATCGTGTCTCCGGAGGACAGTGCGCCCCCGGAGACCGGTCCCACCCGACGCGGTCCGCGGAACCCGTTCCGGCGCGACCAGTGAGCGCGGCGGCATCCCCGATGCCGCGCCGCACCGTCTGACATGACGAGGCCCGGTGGCTGTTGCCACCGGGCCTCGTCATGTCTCGGGCGATCGCCCACCCGCGGCCTCAGCGGGCGGCGGCGTGCAGGATCTCCCCGCCGTCGGCGAGCGCCTCCACGTTGGTGCTGATCCGCTCGTCGGCTCCGACGGGGCGGCCCCCCGCGCCATGCGGCGTGATGAGCAGGCGCGGCGCGTCCCACAGCGGATCCTCGACGGGCAGCGGCTCGGGGTCGGTGACGTCGATCCCCGCACTGCCCAGCGTGCCGGCCTCGAGGGCCTCCCGCAGGGCTGTCTGGTCGACGGTCGCGCCGCGGCCCACGTTCACGAAGATCGCATGGTCGGGCAGCGCGGCGAGCGCCTCGCGCCCCACAGCCCCGGCGGTCTGCTCGGAGGCGGGAAGGATGTCGATGAGCACGTCGACCTCGGGCAGTGCTGCGAGCACGTCCGCCTCGGCGATCACCTCGTAGCCGCTGCGGGTCCCGGCGCTGCGGGCGGCTCCACGCACCTCGGCGCCCAGTGCTGTGAGCATCGGGGCGAGGGTCTGCCCGATCTCCCCGAAGCCCCAGATCAGCACCTTCGCGCCGATCAGGGTGGTCACGCGGCCCTCAGGATGCAGCGGCTGCAGGCCGCCGATCTCGGTGGACCATTCATGACGCTGCTGCGCCTCGCGGGCCTCTGGCAGGCGCCGCAGCAGACTCAGCAGCAGAGCCAGGGCGTGCTCGCTGACGGTCCGGGAGTGCAGGCCCGCGCCCGCGGCGATGACGACGTCCTCGCGGAAACCGGCGGCCAGGATCCCGTCGATCCCTGCGGAGAGCGACTGCACCAGGCGGAGGTCCGCGAGGTTGTCCACCGCGGACTCCAGGTGGCGGCCGGACGGACCCCACAGCACCAGGACCTGGGCATCGTAGTGCTCGGCGGGGATCTCGGCGCGGGCGTCGATGGTGACGGCCTCGCAGCCCTCGGGCAGGGTGGGGGCCAGCGGCATGGTGTCGGGGAGAAGGATCTTCATGTGCCCAGGCTACGGCGAGCGCGCGGCCCGTGCCGGGGATGCCCACGACCCGTCTCCGGCTGCCCCGGATCTTCGCGGAACTCCCCGGATCATCTCCGGTTCGGCTCCAGATCGTCTCCGGATCGTCGGCCGATGACTCCGGATCGGGCCACGGGACGAGCTGCGCCGTTCCGATAGCCTTCCCCCATGCTCTTCGGCTCCGGTTCGTCCTTGTCCAGCCTCGTGACAGCCCTCGGCAGCACTGCGAGATTCGTCCGCAGCGCGACGAAGAGGACGGAGCACCGGGTGCGCCGCACCGCGATCGCGAGGCCGCTGTCCACCGGAGGGTTCCTCGGCGCCTCGATGACCACGTGGATCTCCACCTCCCCGAGCATGCTGCCGCGCACCTGGTGGATGTGGACCCTCAACTTCGGGGCCTCGCAGATCTACGGGTACGCCGGCGGGGTCCTCGCCACGCAGGTCGTCCGGCGCGTCAGCGGGGCGCTCGGGCTGCGGCTGGAGATCGCGGAGGACCACCGGGAGCGGGCCCGCTGGCTCGGCGCGGCCGCCCTGATCAGCATCTCCGCCTACTCGTGGGTGCGTGGCGTGCTGCGTCAGCGGGAGATCAGCCATCTCGTCCAGGAGCAGCCCAAGAATCTCGCCACCCATGTGGTCGGCACCGCCGGCGGTCTGCTCGCCTCCCTCGGCGTGCTGGTGAGCGTGCGCGGAGTCATCGCCACCGCGCACATGTACCGCGCCCTGCTGCGGCCCTACCTCCCGGCCCGGGTGGTCGCCGTGCTCTCCCTCCTGCTCACCACGGCGACCGTGGCCGTGCTCGCCGAGCGAATCCTGCGCGGGCGGGTGCTCGAGCAGATGATCGAGCGCGCGGAGGCGGCCAACCGGCTCATCTCGCCCGACGTGCCCAGGCCCACCTCGCCGCTGCGCTCGGGCAGCCCCGAGTCGTCGGAGACCTGGGAGTCCCTCGGGGCACCGGGGCGCAAGATCGTCTCCGCCGGGCCCACCCGTGAGGCGATCGCCGCGACCATCGGGGCGGAGGCAGCGGGCTCTGGGACGGCCGACTCCGGGACAGCCGGCACCGAGGCGATCGAACCGATCCGGGTGTACGCCGGGAAATCCTCGTCGCGCTCGTTGGAGGAGACGGTGCAGGCCGTGCTCGCCGAGCTGGATCGCACCGGCGCGTGGGACCGGGACGTGCTGGTGCTGTTCACCGGGACCGGGACCGGGTGGCTGCAGGAATGGTCGCTCTCCGCGATCGAGTTCCTCACCGGCGGGAACTGCGCCACCGCGTCCCTGCAGTACTCCGTGTACCCCAGCGGCCTCAGCTATCTCCTGGACCGCCGCAGCCCGCCGCGCGCCGGGAACCAGCTGTTCGGTGCGGTGCGTCGGCGCCTGGACGCGATGCCCGAAGGGTCCCGGCCACGCCTGTTCGTGGCCGGGGAGTCCCTGGGGTCCTTCGGCGGCAACGCGGCCTTCCGGGACATCCCGGACCTGCTGTCCTCGGTGGACGGGGCGGTGTGGACGGGCACTCCGAGCTTCACCCCCCTGTGGAGGGAGATCGTCTCCCGCAGCCGCCCCGGAGCCCCTGCCATCGCCCCGATCATCGATCACGGACGCCATATCCGCGTCGTCACCCGTCCCCGTGACCTGCACCGGAACTACTTCGGCGGGCTGTACGAGACGTGGCAGCACCCGCGGGTCGTCTATGCCCAGCATCCCTCGGACCCGGTGGTCTGGTGGCGTCCCTCGCTGCTGTGGGAGGAGCCTGCCTGGCTGCGCCAGCGCTTCGGGCACGACGTCACGACCGCGATGCGCTGGTTCCCCTGGATCACGTTCTGGCAGATCGCGGCGGACATGCCGCTGTCGATCAAGGTCACCGGCGGGCACGGGCACTCGTACCACGAGGAGATGGTGCCGATCTGGGCCGCCGTGCTCGGACAGGATGCCCCTGAGGCCGACAGTGCGGCCCAGCGCAGCCGGCACCTCGCGATCGTGAAAGCCATCCGGCAGATCAACCCTCGGGTCTGAGCTGCCCCTCGGCAGTCACCACCGGCCAGTCACCACGGGGCGATCACCGCGGGATGACCACCACCGGCCAGTCACCGCCGAGAAGTCTCGCGCGCCGTCCCCGCGAGCACGGCTCTCGCGGTGCGCTCAGGGGTTCGGGCCGGTGGCGATGGGCAGGGACGCATCGGCGCTCCACTGCGACCAGGACCCCGGGAACAGCCGCACCTTCGTGTACCCGGCCTGCTGCAGCGCGAGAACGTCGTGGGTGGCGGTCACTCCCGAACCGCAGTAGACGATGGTGTCCTGATCAGGGCGCACCCCGGCGGCCTCGAAGCGCTCGCGCAGCTCCTCGGGGCCGAGGAAGCGGGCGCCCTCGGAGAGGTTCCCGGTGAAGGGCAGGTTCACCGCCCCGGGGATGTGCCCTGCGCGGGGGTCGATCGGTTCGATCTCGCCCCGGTAGCGCTCCGGCGCACGGGCATCGATGATCAGGGCCTCGCCGGCGGCGACCTCGTCGGCCGTGGCGATCTGCGCGGCGGGCCAGGCCCGGGCGGGCACGTCACCCGGCTCGGCACGGATCTCACCGGTCTCCAGCGGGCCGTCCCAGGCGTCCACGCCGCCGTCGAGCACTGCGGCGTCATGACCCAGCGCCCGCAGCATCCAGACCAGGCGTCCGGCGGGCGACCCGTTGGTGTCGTCATAGGCGACCACGATCGAGCCGTCCTGCACCCCGGCGCGGCGCAGGGAGGCGGCGAATGCCTCGGGGTCGGGCAGGGGGTGGCGGCCGGCTTCCGCACTGGCGGGCGCGGCGAGCTCCGTGTCGAGATCGATGTAGACCGCCCCGGGCAGATGCCCCTCGAGATAGGCGTGACGACCGGTGGAGCCGTCGAGCGCCCACCGCACGTCCAGGAGGTGCACGGGGCGGGTCCCGGCGGTCTCGAGGACCTCGTGGAGATCGGCGACGTCGATGATCGGGGCGAGCGCTGCGGAAGTCATGGCGCGAGCCTACGCGGCGGCGCACCCCATGCCCACACAGCCACACAGCCGCACAGCCGCCCTGTCAGCCGGGCAGGCGGGGGATCGGTCAGGCGCGAACCTGGAGGTCCACCCGCACCAGGCGATGATCCGAGGTGGGGAACGGATGTGTGCCGGTCAGCTCGCTGCCGGGCTGTCCGGACTCCGGCCAGTACACGGCCGAGGAGACGATCTGGAGCGACTTCGCCGGCAGCACGTAGTCCACGCGCAGGTTCCCGGGTCCCGGGGTGTCCCCGAAGTCCGCCGTGTCGTACTGGGGATCGGTGCCGTGATCGGCGTTCGCGCCGCCCTGCTCCGCCGCTTCGACGGCGCCCGCGCTGTGAGGCTTCGTATCGCGCACGCGGGGGTGCGTGAGGAGCTGGTCGATCGCCCCCGGCCAGGAGTCACCGTCGACCGGATCGGAGTTGTAGTCGCCGAGGATCACGAAGTTCTCGCGAGCGGCGAGGCCGCCGTAGGTGCCGGCGTCATCGACGATCCACTGCGAGCGACGACCGGGGCTGAGGTAGTCCGCCCACAGGCGGATCTCATCGTTGTTGCGTCGCTGATTGCGCTTCTCCGGCCCGTCGAAGCTCGGCGGGGTGGGATGCGCGGCGAGCACATGCACGGTGGAGGAGCCGACCTGCACGGGCACGTCCCAATGGGACTTCGAGCTCAGCCGCAGATCGGCGGCGTGCTCCCCGTAGTACTCGGTGGGCAGCAGGTTGCTCGGCATGTCGGCCCAGCGCAGCTTCTGGAAGGTGCGCACCTGCTCGGTGAGGATCGGATGACGGGAGAGGATGACCATCCCGTACTGGCCCGGGAACTCGCCGTACCCCCAGGCGTCGTCCGGGCCGTCGGCGATGCCGTCACCGTTGAGGTCGAGCCCGCTGGGCACGCCGGTGTTCACCGGGGCCGTGAAGGAATAGGGATAGAAGACCGGGGTGCGGCCGTTCTGCCCGACCTCGAGGTACTTGCTGCGGAAGAGATCGGCGCCCGCGCCGTCCTCGTCGGCGTCGAACTCGTTCAGCAGCAGGATGTCGGGGTTGTTGATCTGGATGACCTCGGCGACCGCGCGGATCTGCGCATCCTTGCCGGTCTGGAGATCGCGCAGGAGCTCACCGGCCTTCGCACGGTTCAGCGACGCGTTGTAGGTCGCCACGCGCACCTGGTCGAACTGGCCACCGCGGCGACCGGGCTGAGGGGCTGCGTGGGACGCTGCTGCCGGCAGGCCGAGGCCCGCTGCGGCAGCGGCGGCAAGTGCACGGCGGCGGCTGATGCTCGGTGACATGCCTTCCATTGTGCAGTAATTGCATCGCAGACCACAACGTCGGTGTGGACGACGGGTCCTCCCCACCGTTTTCCCGACGATCGTCCACACCGCTCCCGCCCCGCATGACCCGGCACGGCCCGGCCCGGCCGACACGGATCCCGATATGGATCGGACATGGATCGGCGATCGATGCGAAACTGACGGACATGAGAATCGCGTTCCTGGGCACCGGCCGCATGGGCACGGAACTGGCCCTCCACCTGCTCCCCGACCATCAGCTGACCGTCTGGAACCGCACCGCGGCCCGGACCTCGACGCTCGCCGAGGCGGGCGCCGCCGTCACGGACTCCCCGGCCGACGCTGTCGCCGACGCCGACCTCGTGATCACCTCGCTGTTCGGTCCGGAGGCCGTGCGCGAGACCGTCATCGCCGCCGGCCTGATCCCGGCCGGCATCCCCTGGATCGACACCACGACCGTCTCGCCCGAGGACGCCGACGAGTTCGCCGAGGCCGTCCCCACCTATGTGGGGGTGCCGGTGATCGGGACGCTCGGCCCGGCCCGCAAGGGATCGCTCGGGGTGTACGTCGGCACGCCCGACGCCTCCCTGCGCGAGCAGGTCCTGGAGGTCGTGGCGCCCTGGGCCGATCCGGCGCGGCTGACGGGCGTCGACTCCGGCCGGAAGGCCGCCACCGGCAAGCTGCTGGCGAACCTTGCGCTGGCGATCAGCGCCCAGGGGCTGCGCGAGGCGCTGGCTCTCGGTGAGGCCGCCGGCGCCTCCGCCGAGGAGACGCTGGACATGCTCGGCTCGACCGGCCTCGCCTTCATCGCCGGCATGAAGGGGGCCTTCGTCCGCGGCGAGCGCACCACGGAGGGCGGCGACTTCACGGCCGACGCGATCGCCAAGGACGCACGGCTGATGATCGGCACGGTCACCGCCGCCGACGACAGCACCCGCCCCGGCGGCGACCTGCCCGCCCTGCGCGGAGCCCTCGCCTCCCTCGACGCGGAGATCGCCGCCGGTCACGGCGACGACGACTTCTCCACCATCCTGCTGCCGGGGGCAGAACCCACCGGGGAGTGAGGCCGGGCGACAGCCCCGGGGCCCTGGCGCCCCGGGGCCCCGCCGTCGCGCGCCCCGCCGTCGAACCGAATAGTGTCGTTCCACTATTGACGCTCTCCCCGAGGGGTCATAGATTCATTCGTGGTGATGCGGGCCACATCAGTGCCCGTCCGAACGAAGGAGTTCCCCATGAGCAGTCCCTTCCCCCGTCGTGCCGTCCTCACCGCCGGCGCCGCCACTGCTGCCGCTGCCGCCGCGACCGTCGGCCTCGCCCCCGCGGCTCTCGCGAAGGGCCCGGAGCGCTCCGCACCGTTCTCACTCGACGCCGAGGTCCTCGACGGCGGAGAGCAGATCGTCTCGGTGACGATCGACGCCACCCGCCGGGGCGGCCTGCCCACCGGCGAGCTCCCGACCTCGACCTTCACCGTCCACGCCCGCGGGACGGACAGGCTCCGGGGCTCGGTGGCCTACGACCTGGACCGGACCGTCACCGCCGTGACCGCTGATCATCACGGGCGCATCACGGTCGATCTCGAGCACGGCTTCGGCGTGGACGGCGCGAGCACCCTGGCCTACATCGGGTCCGTCGGCCGCAACGTGCAGCTCGACCTCGAGTACACGATCACGCAGAACGAGCCGCTCCCCCTGCACGGCAAGGGCGTCCCGCAGATCTCCTCCTTCATCCAGGGCGACCTCGTCTCCCCCGAGGTCGACGCCTTCACCTCCCGCGTCTCCGCCTCCGGCACCAACTACCGCCTCTTCAGCCCCGCTCAGCGCGGGAAGAAGGCCGAGCTGCCCCTGGTGGTCTGGCTGCACGGCGGCGGTGAGGGCGGCGTCGGGAAGGGCGGGGCCGACTACTACGACAACGAGACCCAGCTGCGGGCGAACCGCGGGGCGCTGGGCCCGGCCACGAAAGAGGCGCAGGAGCTCTTCGGCGGCGCCTACGTCGTCGCGCCCCAGTGCACGTCGGCGTGGATGGCGGACGGCGATGCCTTCGAGCCGCTGATCGACGAGATCATCGAGGAGGTCGCCGCCTCCCACCGCATCGACCGCGATCGGGTCCATGTGACCGGGTGCAGCAACGGCGGCTACATGACGCTCAAGATGATCGTGGAGAACCCCGGGGCGTTCGCCTCCGCCGTGCCGATCTGCTGCGCGGTCGAAGGTCGTCCCACGCCGCTGGTCAGCGATGAGCAGCTCGAGGCGGTCACCACGCCGACCTGGCTGATCGCCGCGGCGAACGACGACACGATCAACCCGCAGGCAAACTCCGTGCACGCCCACGAGCTGATCGATGAGTCGATCCTCAGCCTGTACGACACGGTGACCTGGGAGGGCGTGGACTATCCCGGTCACTGGTCGTGGATCTACGCGGCCCGCAACGATCCCTCCCACGACGGCGTGAGCCTGTGGGAGTGGATGGCCGAGCAGCAGCTCTGAGAGCGGACGGCTCAGATCCCGACTGCGCGCAGCACCGCCTGAGCGGTGCTGCGCGGGTCGGGGCCGACGGGCACCGTGACGTCCTCGACCTCGGCGGCGTCGAGGATCACGGTGAGCTCGTCGAAGCGGTCCAGGTGCCAGGCGAGGCCGTCCGGATCGTCCTCGTGCCGGCGGTGCAGGCGCGCACGGACGACACCCCGCGGCGCGGTCAGCCGCACCACGGTGAGCGGGCAGCCGAACGCCGCCTCGTAGTCGGCGCGGGCGTCGCGCTCCTCGATCACCCCGGCGGCGACCAGCACCCGGGCCCCGGCCTCCCGGTGCACCGCGCTCACGGCGCGGAGCGCGGCCCGCTCGAGCCGGCTGTGGAAGCGGTCGTCCGAGGGGGCGGGCCAGGCCCGGCGCAGCCAGTCCAGGTCGAAAGCGGAGCCGGGGATCGAGCGTGCCTCGAGCTCCTCGGCGATCGCGTCGGTCATGGTCGTCTTCCCGACCCCGACGGCGCCGATGAGCAGCAGCGCCCGCGGGATCGCCGCGCCCGCCGCAAGGGCGGGCGCACCGCTCATCGCAGGTCCTCGAGCACGCCCTTGGCGGCTTGGCGCCCGCTGAAGAGGCAGCCACCGAGGAAGGTGCCCTCCAGGGCGTTGTGCCCGTGCACGCCCCCGCCGCCGAAGCCGCTCGCCTCTCCTGCGGCGTAGAGGCCCGGCAGCCGACGATCGACGGCGTAGGCGTCCTGCTCGGCAGTGCCCGGAACCGCGGCCGCAGGTGCCCGCTGTACCCGTCCGCCGAGGTCCGTCTCGAGTCCGCCGAGCGTCTTGCGCAGCAGCACGTGCAGCCGCACGGCGATCAGCCCGCCGGCCGACGGGTCCAGCAGACGGTGCGGGGCCGCCGTGCGGATCAGGCGATCCCCGAGATAGTGACGGGCCCCGCGCAGCGCGGTGATCTGGGTGTCCTTCGAGAAGCGGTTCGTGATCTCGGCGTCCCGGGCCCGGATCACCCGCTCCAGCTCGCCGGCCTCGACGAGGTCCTCGCCGGTGAGAGCGTTCATACGGCCCACCAGCTCGGGCACGTCCCCGGCCTGCAGGAAGTCCTCGCCGTGGTCGAGGAACGCCTGCACCGGGGCGGGCGCGCCGGGCTTCACGCGCGAGAGCACCTGCCTCACGTCCTTGCCGGTGAGGTCCGGGTTCTGCTCGCTGCCGGAGAGCGCGAACTCCTTCGCGATGATCTTCGGCGTGAGCACGAACCAGGAGTGGTCATGGCCGGTGGTGCGCAGGTGCCGCAGTGTGGAGGTGGTGTCGAAGCCGGGGAAGGCCGGGGCGGGCAGCCGGTGCCCGCGGGCGTCCACCCAGAGCGAGGACGGGCCGGGCAGGATGCGGATGCCGTGGCCGCGCCACACCGGGTCCCAGTTCCGGATCCCCTCGGTGTAGTGCCACATCCGGTCGCGGTTGATCCAGCTCCCTCCAGCCCGCTCCGCGGCGAGCATCCCGGTGCCGTCGACGCTCGCGGGGACCCCGTGCACGAAGTCCTCGGGCATGGTGCCGAGATCCGCGGGCCACAGCTCGCGCACGAGCTCCTCGTTGCCGCCGATGCCGCCCGTCGCGACGAGGACGGCCGCCGCTCGATGCTCGAACTCGTCGCGCACCTCGCGGGTCGATCCGACGCCGCGCCCGGTGGCATCCGGGACGAGCACCTGCCCGCGCACCCCCACGGCCCGGCCGCCCTCGACGAGGACCTCCTCGACGGCATGGCGGGTGGCCAGTGTGATCCGGCCTGTCGCGCGGTGGGCGGCGAGCGACCGGGCGAAGGGCTCGACGACGCCGGGTCCCGTGCCCCAGGTGATGTGGAAGCGGGGCACCGAGTTGCCATGCCCCTCGGCGCGGCCGTCGCCCCGCTCGGCCCAGCCGACGACGGGGAAGAGCCGCAGGCCCACGCTGTGCAGCCAGGACCGCTTCTCCCCCGCGGCGAACTGCAGGTAGGCCTCGGCCCAGCGGCGCGGCCAGTGATCCTCCGGCCGGTCGAAGGCGGCGGAGCCGTACCAGTCCTGCCGGGCCAGCTCGAGGCTGTCGCGGATGCCGAGGCGCCGCTGCTCCGGGGAGTCGATGAGGAAGAGCCCGCCGAAGCTCCACCAGGCCTGCCCGCCGAGGTCCTGCTCGCCCTCGCGCTCCAGGAGGAGCACCCGTCGGCCGCCGTCGGCGATCTGCGTCGCGGCGACCAGCCCCGACAGACCGGCACCGACCACGATCACGTCGAACCCGGCGCCAGGGCCGGCGCCGTCTGCGACGGTACGGTCGCCGGTCATGTCACCGAGATGCGGTGGACCCGCTCGAGATGATCGGTGGAGTTGTCGCCGCTCATGGTGCGGGACTTCTGGCGGTTGTTCGTGCCGACCTTGCGGTCCCCGCGCTCGAGGTTGCCGACGGCGACCTCCGTCTCCCGTTCGAAGTGGTGACGCTTGTCGGTGTTGCGGTAGTAACGGTAGATGCCGCCGTAGATCGCGATGAACACCGCAGGCCCCGCGACGAAGGGGAAGGCGATGCCGATCGCGCCGTCTCCGGAATCGGCCAGCAGCATCGGCGTCATCGGATCCGCCGCCAGCTCAGCGAGCAGTGGGAACATCGCGTCCATCCTCTCCGTCATCGGCCGACGGCTCCACCGTCGTCGTCCGGTTCATCCTCGTCATCGTCGTCCTCATCCCGCCAGGAACCAACCGAACCCGACCACGGCCCCGATCACCGCTGCGACCGTGCCTCCCGCACACGCCACGGCGAAGATCTTCGGGTGCGAGACCGGGACCGAGCCCATGGTGTTGCCGTTGCGGGCGTTGACCGCGATGTAGTGGACCAGCGATCCCTCGCCCTTGGCGGAGTCGGCGTAGCTGTACAGCCACACGGGCACGTAGACGGAGACCCAGCGGGTTCCGCGCACGGCCACGCCCTCCTGCTCCCATCGCACCCCGCGGTCGTACCGGCCCACGGTCGGCGTGGCCTTCGCCCGAGCGATCGACAGGAACTTCTCCTCGACCTCGTCGTCGACATCGCGGACGTTGAGGTCGCGGCGCTCGGAGGTGAAGTTCTTGAGGTAGTTCGAGTTGTAGGCGACGGCGTTCTCGGTGTCGTACGGCTGGACGGCGTTGAGGATGTTGTTCGTCGCGTGCTCGTTGTCCTGGGCGTCGAAACGCTGCGCGGACTCGACCGTGAGATCGTCCACGAGCAGGTCGAAGGCCCGCTTCACCTGGAAGACGTCCGCGTCGTAGTAGGTCTCGGTGCGCTTGTGGTCGCCGCTCCCGGTGGTCACCGTGTACCGACGCGTGGTGACCTCGCCGGTGCCGCCGAGCACGGCGTGCATGTTGCCGTCCACGACCAGGTACGGGATGTACACGCCCATGACGTTGTCCGGGACGAACTCCGCCTTGAAGCGTCCCAGCGCGAACGCCTTCCGCTTCCCGGCGAAGGCGTCGATGCGTTCGACGGCCTCCTCACGGGTGAGCTGGAACGGCAGCACCGCGTCCGGCACCGCGCCGTTGGGGATCTGGGTGTTCACCGACAGGGTCTGCCGGCACCAGTGGCAGCGCGCCTGCAGCTCCTGGTCGACGTTGACGACCACCTCGGCGCCGCAGCCCTGGCACTTCAGGGTCATCACCGTGAAGTCCTCGCGGACGTCCGCGGTGCCGGAGGCCAGCGTGTGGCCGCGCAGGTCCGCGATCGACGAGTCCAGGCCGAAGGCCTCCTCCGCGTTCACCTCGTTCCACTGGTGCCGGCAGTACGCGCACACCAGGGCCTTCACGGAGAGCGAGTAGGAGATGTCCGTGCCGCCGCACTTCGGGCACTTGTTCAGCCCGTCGCCGTGGCTCGAGCTGGTGTCGATGATGCGGTTGCTGGCGTGCTGGCGCGCCGCCTCGGCGGCGCCGGCCACGGACTCGTCCCCGAGCATCTCGGCGGGGCGCTGGTTCTGCTGGTTCTGCGGAGGCTGGCTGTGCTGCGGGGATGGCCCCGTCGGCGCGCCGCCCTGCCCTGCCTGCCCGCTCTGCCCCGCGGGCCACTGGGGCGCGGAGCGGGGGTCGGAGCTCTGGGCTCCCGGCGCGGAGAAACGACCGTCACCGGAGGCCGAGGGCACGCCGCGATCGAGATCGGGCCGTGCCCCCGGGCTGCGAGGGTCGTGCTGCGGTCCGGTGTGCGCACCCGCGCCCATGCCGTCGTCGGCCGGGGGCCGGGAGGGCTGGTCGGGATGCGCCCATCGCGGATCCTGAGGAGGAACGGTCATGACAGGTCAGAGGCCGAGAGCGGCCTTCTTCGCCGCCTCGTAGTCCTCTTCCGAGATCAGACCCTGCTCCAGCATCTGCTTGTACTGGGCGAGCTTGGCGACCGGATCCTCTTGCGCGGGCGCGGCCTGCTGGGGCGCGGCCTGCTGCTGACCCTCCCCCTGCTGTGGAGCCTGCTGCTGCCCACCCTGCTGGGGCGCACCCTGCTGCTGACCACCCTGCTGGCCGGGAGGCGACCACGGCTGGGCCGGGTTGACCATGCCGCCCGCCGCGCCCATGCCGGCACCGAACATCGCCAGTCCCGCGCCGCCGCCGGTCTCCCCGGCGGACTGCACGCCGCGCGCGGCGGCCTGGTTCATGAACGACTGCGAGCGGGCGCCGGAGAGGGCGTCGGCCTTCTGGACGTCGTTGAGCAGCTCGCGGGTGTTCTGGTCGTACTCGATCGAGACGATCGCGGTCTTCACGATCGCGAGGCCGCGGTCGCTGGACCAGCGATAGCCCTCCTCGACGGCCGCCGACAGCGACTGCGCAAAGCCCACCGAGTCACCCTGGATCCTGGAGATCCGGTTGCCCTTGTCGGGATCGTTCGTGTAGCGGGAGAACGCCTGGGCGAGCGAGCCGACGACCTCGCGGAACAGCTGGTTGCCGGCGTCGTTGTTCTCGTCGGAGAAGTCGAACACGGGTGCACCCGCGGAGATGAACGTGGCCGGCACGAAGTTGTGCACGAACAGCAGCGGGTCGATGATCCGCAGCGTGTAGGAGCCGCGGCACACGGCACCGACCTGGGCGTTGAGATAGGCGTCGTCCCAGTAGATCTCGGACTGCGTGCCGAAGCGGTTGTTCGGGATCTCCTTGAGGCTCACGTAGAAGGCGAGCTGCTGCGAGGAGGGTCGGCCGCCGAACTTGAAGCGCTCCCAGGAGGTGCCGACGGTCGAGGCCAGCATCTCGTCGCCGGCGAAGACCGAGCGGGCGTCCGGCGAGTCGTCGGTGAACTCGTAGCCGCCGGCCTCGGTGATCAGGCCTGTCGCGCGGCCGTCGACCACCGTGATCAGCCCGTAGCCCTGGGGCACGAGGATCTTGGAGCCGTTGGAGATGACGTTCTCGGACCCGCGGGTGTTCGAGCCGCGACCGGCGTTGGTGCCCTGCGGAACCGCCGGGAACAGGGCCGCCGTCTGCGACAGACCGTTCGGAACGGTGAGGAAGTCCTTCCACTGATCGGCGAGCATGCCGCCGACAGCGCCCTTGAATGCCTGGATGAATCCCATGTGAGCTCCTTCGTCGCCCCCGAGCGTGTGATCGGGGCCATGCTATCGCGCAGCACCCGAACGCTCGCTGGATCCGCGCACTACTGTCGCTGAGCATGGAGCCGACGCGTGGTGAGGACCCCCGGACGCATCCGGGCCCTCGAGCACGCGAGAGCCTCCCCGAGCTGCTCGAGCGCCATCAGGTCGCGATCTCTCTGAGCGCCCTCGTCGGTGGTCTCGCGCTGGGCGCCCTGCTGCCCGGGGCCACCCCTGCGCTCGAGGTCGCCGTGGAGCCCGCGATCGCCGCTCTGCTGCTGGTCACCTTCCTCGGGGTGCCGCTGCGCGACCTCGGTGCCGGGCTGCTGGACGGACGGTTCCTGCTGACCCTGCTCGCGGTGAACTTCCTGGTGGCGCCGTTGATCGTCGCGCTGATCACGCTGCCGCTCGCGGGCTCCCCGGAGCTGCTCGTCGGCGCCCTGCTGGTGCTGCTGGCCCCGTGCATCGACTACGTCGTGGTGTTCACGGCGCTCGCGGGCGGGGCGAAGGACCGGCTGCTCGCGGCGACCCCGCTGCTGATGCTCGCGCAGCTGGTGGCTCTGCCCGTGCTGGTGCCGCTGCTCAGCGGTGGCGCCGCCGCGGGCCTGATCGAGGCGGGCCCGTTCGTGCGCGCCCTGGTGCTGCTGGTGCTGCTCCCCCTGCTCATGGCCGCCCTGATCCAGCGTGTCGCCCCGCGCTGGGATCTCTCGCCGGCGATGGTGCCGCTGATGGTGGTCGTGCTGGTCTCCGTGGTCGCCTCGCAGACGCCGCGCGTGCTCGGAGCGGGAACGGCGCTGCTCTCGCTCGTGCCGATCTACGCTGGCTTCCTGGTGCTGGCCACGGGTGCCGGGATCCTCGTGAGCCGCCTGGCACGACTGGACGCCCCCGCGGCCCGCGCCGTGACGTTCTCCGGCGCGACCCGCAACTCCCTCGTGGTGCTGCCGCTGGCCCTGGCGATGCCGTCTCCCCTGGTCCCGGCGGCGGTGGTCACCCAGACCCTCGTCGAGCTGCTCGGGATGGTGCTGCTGGTGCGGATCCTGCCGCGGCTGCTCAGGGATGGGATGCAACCACCAGCACGGCGGTGACCGGGAAAGAGAGCATGCCGTCGGCCGTCTCGAACGGAGCCCACAGCTTCCGCACCCGCTCCTCGATCTCCGCACGCACCGCGCCCGTCTGCGCCTGGTGGAGCCGGCCCGCGCCCCCGACGCCGCCCGCGATCCCGGCCATCAGGTCGTCGGCGGCGATGCGCCAGGTCCAGTGCAGCTCCTTGGCGCGCACGACCTCCAGGCCCGCCTCCTGCGCGATGCTGGCGAGCCCGTCGGCCGAGCGCGGGAAGTCGAGCTCCGGCGCGAGGTGCGTGCTGGGCACGGGGACGGCGCCGGCGGCTCGGCTCGCCTCTCCGAAGGCCGCCAGATGCGGTCCGGGAGCGGCGGGCCAGATCGTCATCGCGATCGGGGCCGACGGCGCCGCGACCCGCGCGAGGTCGCGCACCGTGGCGCGCGGATCGGGGACGTGGTTGACGACGAAGTTCGCGGTGACCGCACCGGCGGAGCGGTCGGGCAGCGGGAGCAGCGGCGCGCCGGCCTCTTCGACGCTGAGCGCGCTCCCGGCCGACGCCGCGACCTCAAGGGTCGCGGCCTCGCGCGTCGCGGCCACCATGTCCGCGTCCGGATCCACGGCGAGGACCCGTCGGCCCTCCCTCGCGGCGGCGAGTGCGAGGTCGCCGGTCCCGCAGCCCACATCGAGATGGAGCTCTCCGGGCGCGGTCACCTCCAGCAGGGTCGGCACGGTGCCCGCGCAGAGGGTCGCAAAGGATCGGCGATAGGCGCCGGCCACTCCGTCGAAGCTGCTCACGCGCCGACCTCCGGCAGCAGCACCGTCGCGAGCGTGAGCCGTGGCTTCCCGGTGCCGCTCTCCTCCTGGTACGGAGCGAGGAGCTCGGCGAGCCCCTGCTGGATATGGGCCAGATCCTCAGCGTCGGCATAGAGCGGTCCGCGCCCGAAGCCGAGCAGGTCCCGCAGGTCCGGCGCGCCCCGCTCGAGCAGGCGGTCGAAGTCCGCGGCGAGCTCCCCGAGGAAGACCACGAACGACTCCCGCAGCTGGGCGTCGCTCATCGCGCGCAGGCCGTCGTGGTCGACGTGCGCCATCCGCTCCCCGAGCGCGAGGGTGCGTTCGACCGCCCCGCGCACCTTGCGCTCCTCGACCACGGCCAGCAGCCCGGCATCCAGCAGGGCGCTGATGTGCCGATAGAGCGTCGCCTGCTTGACCTCGGGCAGCGCCGCCTTCAGCTGCGTGGTGGTGAGGCTGCGCCCGCCGAGCTGCTGGATGATCCGCAGCCGGACGGGGTGGGTGATCGTCTCGGAGATCGTCGAGCGTCCGAGGTCGCCGGGATCAGGCATCTGCACTTCCCCTACCGTTCTCATGCTGATAATGTTCGCACTACGAGATCATCCTACGAGCGACGGAGCCCGACATGACGCACATCAGCATCGAACCTCACCAGATCCGCCTCGAGTTCCCAGGATGGGAGTCGCTGATGACCCGGCGCGGCACCGTCACGGTCCCCCTCACGGCCCTGCGAGGCGTCCAAGTCGAACCGGGGTGGAGCTCGGAGGTCCTGGGCCTCCGCTCCGGACTCGTCATCTCGGGATATCGCACGGTGGGCACCTTCCGGCACCCCTCGGGCACCCGCCGCCTGGTGTCCATGAAGCGAGGGCTCCCCCTCCTGCGGCTCGTGGTGGACCGCACGGCGACCGGTTTCGACGAGATGTTGCTCAGCACTCGCGATGCCGCGGCGATCGCCGACAGCCTCCACGCCGGAGCACGGTCATGACGGCCATGACGGCTCTGCCGTTCGAGGTGACAGGGCTGAACAGGAGCTTCGGTCCCGTGCACGCCGTGGACGACGTGACCTTCGGCGTACGGCGCGGGCGGGTCACCGGCTTCCTCGGGCCCAACGGGGCGGGGAAGTCGACGACCCTGCGGATCCTGCTTGGGCTGATGCGCTCAGACAGCGGGAGCGCTCTCGTGAACGGTCGGGCCTATCGCGATCTCGTGCAGCCGAGCCGCACCATCGGTGCCGTGCTGGACCTGTCCTCCGCGCATCCGGGCATGACCGCCCGCGGCCATCTGCGCACCTACGCCGCACTGGGAGGGATCCCTGCCACCCGTATCGACGAGGTCCTGCACGAGGCCGGGGCGCAGGAGTACGCCGATCGCCGGATCGGGACGTTCTCCACCGGGATGAGGCAGCGCCTCGCCCTCGCGACCGCGCTGCTCGGCGAGCCGGAGATGCTGATCCTGGACGAGCCCACCAACGGCCTCGATCCGGCAGGGATCGCCTGGCTGCGCACCTTCGTGCGGACCTACGCCGAGCGCGGCGGCACGGTGCTGCTCTCCAGCCACGCCCTGGGCGAGGTGCAGCGGGCGATCGACGATGTGGTGCTCATCGACCGAGGCAGGGTCGCCCGTTCGGGCCCGCTGGGCGACCTTCTCGCCACGGCTGATTCCCTCGAATCCGCCTTCCTGCAGGCGACGCGCGCGGGGGTGGCGGCATGACGGCCTTCTCCGGTGAGCTGACCCGTCTGCGCTCCACCCGCCTCCCCCTGTGGACGCTGTTCGCCGCGATGCTGTGCGGAGGCGGACTGACCGGTCTCCTGGCCCTGATCGGCCCCGAGAACGCGACACCCCCGATGCCCGGTCTGGACACGGCCGAGGGTGCCGGCATCATGCTCGGGATCGGCGGGCTGCTGCTGTTCGTCCCCGCTCTGATCGGCACGACGGCGATCACGAGCGAGTACCGCCACCGGACCATCGGTGCCACCTTCCTGGCCGTACCCCGGCGCGGCGCCGTGCTGCGCGCCAAGCTCGGGCTCTTCGCGCTCCTGGGACTCGGCTACGGCCTGGTCAGCTCCCTCGCCTCCGGTCTCGCCCTGCTCCTCGGCACGGCGATCCACGGCGAGGAGCTCGGCCTCCCCGCCGGCCAGCTGGTCACGATGCTCGTGCAGCTCACGCTGGCCTCCGCGGTCTACATGGTGCTGGGAGTCGGGATCGGGGCTCTCGCCCGCCACCAGCTGCTCGCCGTCGGCATCGTGCTGGGGTACTTCTACTTCCTGGAGTACGTGCTGATGCTGATCCCCGGGATCAACCGTCTGTACCCGATCCTGCCCGGCGGTGCCACGGCCTCGCTGACCCGGTTCACCGTCCTCACCGACGCGATCGAGCAGCAGACCGGCAGCGCCGCAGCCCTGGGCACCCCCGTGCTGGGGGCCCTGATCCTGCTGGGCTACGCCGCGCTCGCCGCCGTGGTCGCCGTCCTCGTCCCGCTGCGCCGGGACCTCGGCTGACGCTCAGCCGGTGATGTCGAACTTCGCCAGCCGGCGGCTGTCCCCGGAGCTCTGCAGCGCGAGCAGCTGCGCGTAGATGCCGCCCGAGGTCGCGAGCTCGGCGGGCGAGCCGATCTCGTCGATGTGGCCGTCGCGCAGGGTGACGATGCGGTCCACCTCGGCGATGGTGGAGAGGCGGTGGGCGATGATCAGCGAGGTGCGCCCGGCCATCAGCTGATCCAGGCCCTTCTGTACCTGGATCTCGGCCTTGGTGTCCAGCGCCGAGGTGGCCTCGTCGAGCACGAGCACCGGGGCGTCCTTGAGGATCGCGCGGGCCACCGCGATGCGCTGGCGCTGGCCGCCGGAGAGTTTCAGCCCGCGCTCTCCGATGACCTGCTCGTAGCCCTCGGGGAAGCGGAGGATGAAGGCATCGGCGTTGGCACGCCGGGCGGCCTCGACGACCTCCTCGTCGCTCGCCTCGGGGCGGCCGTAGGCGATGTTCTCGCGGATCGTGCCGGAGAACAGCGAGGCGTCCTGGAAGACGACGCCGATGCGGGAGCGCAGCTGGTCCAGCGGCAGGTCCGAGCTGGGATGACCCGCCACCTCGACGCTGCCGTTGCGCGGCTCGTAGAGGCCCAGCAGCAGGTTCACGATGGTCGACTTGCCGCCACCGGACTCCCCCACCAGGGCGATCTTCTCGCCACGGTCCACTTGGAAGTCGATCCCGTGCAGCACGTCGTCGCCGTCCTCATAGGCGAAGTCCACGCTGCGGAAGGCGACCACGGGAGCGTCCGGGACGGGCTCGATCCACGGGCGCTCGGCGAGCGCGACCGCGGTCCCGGACGCAGCCGAAGCAGTTGCCTCGCCCTGCTCGCCGAACGAGCTCGTCGTCCCCGTCGGCCGCGACTCATCGGCCGAGACCGTGCCGCTCGCGTGGCCGGCGTCGGCCGCATCGACGGGACGGGCGGCCATCACGGCGGCGGTGCGCGGATCGACGGGGGTCTCCATCACGCGGAAGTAGTCCTTGGAGCCGGCGATCGCGCGCTGGGCGGCGTCGATCACCCAGCTCATCGACTCCACCGGAGCCTTGGCCATGGTCATCAGCTGGACCAGCAGCACCATCTCGCCGAGCGTGAACTGGCCCTGCACGGTGCGCACGAAGATGATCGCGTAGATGCCGAAGAAGATGAGGTTCAGGAACGCCCGACGGATCACGTCCATCCGGTGCCAGTGCGAGGACTGCGCCCGGGTGGTGGCGTCGGTGGAGCGGAAGCGGCGCGAGAAGTCCTCGAGCTCGCCGCGCTCGCGCACGAAGGACTTCACCACGCGGATCTGGCCGACGACCTCGGCGAAGCGTCCCGAGGCGATGTCGACCTGCTCGTTCTTCTCGCCCTCCAGGCGCTGCCACTTCACGGAGGTCAGCGAGGTCAGCCACACGTAGACCGGGAACACGATGAGCAGCAGCACGGTGAGCGGCCAGGCGTACCAGGCGCTGATCGCGAGCACCGCGACGGTGGTGATGAGCATCGACGCGAAGGAGTTCGACATCATCTTCGTGAAGTTGGTGATCTCGGTGATCGACCTGTTCAGCCGCGCGACGATGGTGCCGGTGATCTCGCCGTCGAACCAGCGCTGGGGCAGGTGCAGCAGCTTGTCGTAGTAGCGCACCGAGAGGATCGTGCGCATCCGGTTGCTCATGACGTCGCCGAACCAGCCGCCGACGTTCGAGATCACGGTGTTGAGCAGCTCCGCCAGCAGCACGGCCGCGGCGATCAGCAGCACGGTGCGCACAGCAGTACCCGTGGCGGTCTGCCCGCCCACGGCGCCCGCGACGGTGTCGGTGGCGTGGCCGATGAGGAAGGGGACCGTCAATCCGGCGACGGCGGTGAGCACCGAGCAGACGATGACTGCGGTGTAGAGAGGAGCGAGGGACCGGGTGAAGCGGACGATGCGCAGCAGGGACGACACCGGGACAGCGTAGGCGCGATTCCAGGCACGTGGAACGGCTGGGTGAGTCGATCCACGCACAGCAGAATTCCCGTCGCGGGTCCCTGTCGCGGGTCCCCGTCGCGGGTCAGTCGGTCTTCGGGCCGACGACGCCCAGCAGCACCCCGAGCGAGCCCTTCTCGCCGGCGCGGCGCCGGCGCACCACACCGGTGGCCAGGGCGTAGGGCACGAGCATCACGAAGCCGACGGCGCTGAGCAGCAGGATCGCCACCACGATCGAGCCGTCACCGCTGCCGGTGCGGGCCACCAGCAGGGCGGCCGCGATGTTGCGCTGGCTGGTGAGGATCGCGGGGCCGTCGACCACGGTGAGGGTGTCGCCGGCGAGGTCCCCGGAGAGGCGACCGGCCACGAAGGCGAGGGCCACCAGGCCCACCGCGACGAGCATCACCGGCGAGAGGAGCAGCTGCAGCACGATCCCGGAGTTCGAGCCGAAACCGGAGAGGAACATGAGCACCGCGGAGATCGCCGCGACGGCGCCGGCGATGCGCGCGAACCGGTCGGCGCGACGGGGGAACACCCAGGCGATGACGATCCCCGCGATCATCGGGGACAGCATCGTGCCCAGCAGCAGGCGGGCCACGGCCCAGCCGTCGACCTGGATGTCCTGCAGCAGGAAGGGCACCACGATCGGCATGAACACGATCGAGCCCAGCAGCAGCACCGCCATCGGCCCGGCCGTCTCGCCGTAGGGGATGCGGGCCATCGCGCCCAGCTGCAGCACGAACGGCGCCCCGGCCGCGCACAGCGCGATGATGAACCCGGCACCGGTCTGGTGCGGGAGCAGCCCCTCGAGGAGCCAGATGACCAGGGTGCCCACGGCCGGGACCACCACGAAGTTCGCCCCGAGCACGGCGAGCACCGTGCGGCGGTCCCGCAGCTGGTTGCGGAAGGCGCGCAACGGGGTGCGCAGGCCCATGGAGAGCATCGATGCGATCGCGAAGACCGGGACGCTGACATGGATCAGCAGGCCCAGCAAGGATTCGATCGTCTGCACCCCCGCAGGCTACGTGCTGCGCCGAGGCCGGGTCACGGGGGTTGTCCTCCGTGGTCGGGCCGGGGTCAGATCCACCCGTTGTCCGAGGCCGCCCGCACCGCGTCGACCCGGTTGGTGACCCCGATCTTGCCGATCGCGGAGGAGATGTGGTTGCGCACCGTGCCCTCGGACAGGAACAGGGTGGCGGCGATCTGCGCGGTGGTGCCGCCGGCGGCCGCGCTCTGCAGCACCTCGGTCTCCTTCGCGGTGAGCGGGCTGGAGCCGACGGACAGCGACTGCGCGGCGAGCTCGGGGTCCACCACCCGCAGTCCCTGGTCCACCCTGCGGATCGCGTCGACCAGCCGCTCGACGGGAGTGTCCTTGACCATGAAGCCGTGGGCCCCGGCCTCCATCGTGCGGCGCAGGTAGCCGGCGCGCCCGAAGGTGGTCAGCACGATGATCCGCGGCCGGGCCCCGGGCCCACCTGCCGCCTGCAGAGCCTCGGCGACCTCGATGCCGTCGGCCGGGCCGGGGGTCCCGTCGGCCCGGGTCCCGGCCGGCATCTGCACGTCCAGCAGCAGCAGGTCCGGGGTGTGCTCGGCGACGGCGTCGAGGGTGCTTGCCCCGTCGGCCGCCTCCCCCACCACCTCGAGATCGGATTCCAGGCGCAGCAGGGCCACCAGGCCCGAGCGCAGGATCGACTGGTCATCGGCCACCACAAGACGGATCATCGCTGCTCCCCCGTCGCCGCGATCTCGTCGGCCCTGAACCGGTCGCCGCGCGAGTCCTCCATCCGCACGTGCAGCGTCGTCCCGCCGCTCGCTGAGATGACCTCGAGGTGCCCACCGGCCACGGCCACCCGCGCCTGCAGCCCGCGCAGACCCGAGCAGGGGGCGTCCTCGGGAATGCCCACGCCGTCGTCGGTGAGGCGCACGGAGCTCTCGTCCACGGCGATCGTGGCGTGCTCGGCGCGGGAGTGACGCACGATATTGGTGACGCCCTCGCGGATCACGAAGCCGAACAGCTCGGCGCGGTCATCCGGCAGCGGCGGCAGGGCGGTGGGCACCTGGGCCCGGATGCCGACGGTCGCGAGCACGGTGCGAGCCGACGCGATCTCGGTGGCCGCGCGCACGTGCTGCATGCCGCTGGCGGTGGCGCGCACGTCCGACAGCGCCTGGCGCACGGTGCTCTCGATGTGCACGAGCTGCTCACGGGCCGCGTCCGGGTCGGAGTCCAGGAGCCGGCGCGCGAGCTGCGCGGAGATGGTCAGCGAGGTCAGGGAATGGCCGAGAAGGTCGTGGAGGTCGCGGCCGATGCGTTCGCGCTCGGCCGCGACGGCGAGCACGGCGTTGCGCTCCTGGGCGGCCTCGAGTTGGTTCTGGAGCTTCTCCTGGCGGATCCCGTAGCCGATGCCCCAGGACATCACCATGCCCATCACGGCGAGCGCGGTGGCCACGAACTGGAAGGTGATCACCGAGAGCACCACCACGGCCAGGCTCATCGCGACCATCGTGGGAACTGCCCACTTCCACGGCAGCAGCAGAACATGGGTCATGGCCTGGAACATCACCATGAACAGCACGTTCGCACCGATCAGGGGGAACATCGACAGCAGCAGGAGGGTGCACAGCGCGAACCAGGCCAGCCGCACCGGCAGCGAGTACAGCGCGATCCCGCAGCAGGCGACGAAGGCCAGCGCATAGACCAGCAGGATCCCGGTGGCGACGACGGCCCTCCACCCGGGTGCTTCGATCCACGCGTAGATGATCGGGATCGAGACGAACAGGATCGGGGCGACGGAGAAGGCGAGGCCACCGGATTCCACCGCCGCCCGGTACAGGCCGCGCGGGGTGAGCGGTCGGGTGTCGGTCTTGAGGGACCCGTCGCCGTCGCGCAGCCGGGCCCCGAGACCTGGCGTTGTGAGGTCGGCGGCTCTGAGTTCTCCCATGGGACGCATTGTCTCAGTGCCGGGTCTCAGCGCCGGCTCAGGCCCACGGCGCGGGACATGCTCACGGCGCACAGCAGCCCGAGCGCCACGCTCCAGGCCCCGATCACCAGCAGACCCATCACGGGCAGCTCACCGCCGTACAGCGACCATTCGCCCAGGCTCGAGATCCAGTAGGTGGGGAGCGCGTGGCCCACGGACTGCATCCAGCCTGGGAACATCTCCAGCGGCATCCACAGCCCGCCGAAGATCGCCATCGCCATCATCGTCACCACACCGCCGGCCATCGCGGCGCCGCCCTTGAGCACCATGCCGAGCACGAGGCCGATGAGGATCGTGGGCAGCAGCCCGAGCCACAGCACCACGAGGGTCAGGAGGAACGCCCCCATGCTCGCCTCGACCCCGGTGAGCAGGCCCGCGATCCCCACGGCGAGCAGCGCCGGGACGATCACGGCGCTCGCGGCCATCACGGAACCGGCCAGGAACGAGCGCGGCGACAGGCCCGCCACGATCAGCTGGCGCAGGAACCCGTTGCGCTGATCCTCCTGGATCTGGGTGCCGGCGGTGACTGCGGCGCCGAGCCCGCCGTAGGCGGCCATGTTCACCATGATCAGTCCGCCGGCCTCTCCGCCGGCCTCGTTGCCGAACATCATCGAGAACAGCAGGTACATGCCCACCGGCATGAGGATCGTGAACACCATGAACATGACGTTGGTGACCGTCATGCGGGTGGTGTGCAGGGCGTAGTGCAGGGTGCGTCGGGCGGCCGACGGGGCGGCGTCCGCACGAGCGGCAGGTGCCGCGGTCACGGCGGCTCCCGTGCCGGAGCTGAGGACGGTGGATTCTGCGGGTGCGGTCATGGCGGCGCTCCGGAGTGCGGCGGTGGGTCCAGGGGTGGCGGGAACTGCTGCGCGGCTCATCGATCTGCTCCGTCCGGGGCTGTAGATCCTGTGTGGTCAGAGTGGTCGGTGATGCGCAGGAAGGCCTCCTCGAGGCCGGGGGCGGAGACCAGCACCTCGTGGACCTCGCCCGCGAGGCCCCCGGTGAACAGGGCGGCGAGCGCGGCATCGGAATCCGAGCACAGGGCGCGCACGCGCTCGGGGTCGGTCTCGTCGGCCCCGGCGCTCTCCACTCCGGGCAGGGCCGCGACGGCGACGGCGTCGGCCCCGCGCAGCGTGATCACGCGCCCGCCCACGACGGCGCTGATCTCGGGCCCGGTGCCGTCGGCGACCACGCGGCCGCGGTCCATGACGATCACGCGGCGCGCCTCGCGCTCGGCCTCATCGAGGTGGTGGGTGGCGAAGACGATGGTGCGGCCGGTCGCGGCGACGTCGCGCATCTGGTTCCAGAAGGCGCGGCGGGCACCGATGTCCATGCCGACCGTCGGCTCGTCCAGCAGCAGCACCTGCGGATCGCCGAGCAGGGCGATCGCGAAGCGCACCCGCTGGGCCTGCCCGCCGGAGAGGGCGCCGATGCGCCGGGTCAGGAGGTCGGTGATGTCGGCCTGCGCCGCGACCTGCGGCAGCGGCATCGGGTGGGCCTGGAGGGAGTGCAGCATCCGCAGCATCGAGCGCACGCTCTGGTCCGGGAGCAGCGCCCCGCTCTGGAGCATGGTGCCGATCAGCCCGGTGCGGGTGGCGGTGACGGGGTCGGTGCCGAGGATCTGCACCTGTCCGGTGTCCGCGGTGGCCAGGCCCACCATCATCTCCATGGCGGTGGATTTGCCGGCGCCGTTGGGGCCCAGCAGGGCCACGATCTCGCCGGAGCCGATCTCGAGGTCGAGACCGGCCAGGGCGCGGATCTGCCCATAGGACTTCGTCACGCCGCGCAGGCTGATCGCGGCGTGCGGATCGAGGGTCGGGGTCCTGGGTGCGGAGGTGCCGGTGGCGGTCGAGGTGCTCATGGCCATCAGCCTTCCGCGCACGGCCCGCACGTCCCAGCCCCTCAGGTCACCCTCCACCCATGACAGCAGTCACGGGCGTGCGGGTCCGGGCGAGGCAGGGCGGGGCGGACCAGGGCTGCGCGGGCTACGCTGGATCGGTGCTGATCAGACAGGTGCGGCCCCTCGACGCCGTGAGCGGACGGACGCCGGCCCGACCAGTGGACCTCCGCCTCCACGACGGCGCGATCAGCGAGATCGCCCCGCGCCTCTCCCCTGCGACCGGCGAGGAGATCCTCGACGCCGGGGGCGCGATCGCGATCCCCGGGCTCTGGGACCAGCACGTGCACACCGGGCAGCTCGCCCAGGCCCATGCCCGGCTCGACACCGGCGGCGCCGAGAGCGTGGGCGTGATCCTCGAGCTGGTGCGGGCCGAGCTCGCGCTGCGTCGGGACACCGGCACGCCGGGCGACCGGGCCCTGATCGGCTTCGGGCACCGTCTGGTGGATCTCGCGATCCGGCCCACGGTCCCCGCGCTCGACGAGGTCACCGGCCCGGCGCCGACGGTGCTGATCGGCGGCGACGCCCACCACGCCTGGCTGAACTCGTCGGCCCTGGCGCTGCTGGGCCTTCCCCCGCGCGACGGCATCCTCGCGGAGGAGGACTGGTTCGCCCTCGCCCCGCGGCTGCTGGAGCTGCCGGGCGTCGCCGAGTCGTTCACGACCGGCGCGGCGATGATGCAGCGCCAGGCCCTGCAGCGCGGCGTCGTGGGCCTGGTGGACATGGAGTGGGGCCGCCCTTGGGAGACCTGGCCGGACCGGTCGCCGCGGATGCGGATCCGCACGGCCGTCTATCCCGCGGAGCTCGCGCACGCCCCCGGGCCGACGGGCACCGTCCTGGATTCGACGGGGCTCGTGACCATGGGCCCGTTGAAGGTGATCGTCGACGGGGCCCTGGGCTCCCATTCCGCGTACACGCGGGAGGCCTACTCCGACGGGCACGGCTATGCGGGCCGCGGGGTGCTGAGCTTCGGCACGGACGAGCTGACCGCCGCGCTGGAGCAGGCGAAGTCCCAGGGCCTCACCGCCGCGGTGCACGCGATCGGCGATGCCGCCGCCCAGCTGGCCCTGGACGCGATCGCCCAGGTGGGGATCCCCTCGCGCATCGAGCATGCCCAGATGCTCACCGACGCCGACGTGGCCCGCATGGCGGAGCTCGGCGTGACCGCGTCGGTGCAGCCCGCCCATCTGCTGGATGACCGCGATGCCACCGAGAGCGTGTGGCCCGGGCACGGTGCGCAGGCGTTCCGGCTGCGGGATCTGCTCACCGCCGGGGTTCCGCTGGCCCTCGGCTCCGATGCCCCCGTCGCCCCGCTGGACCCGTGGCTGGCCATGGCGGCTGCGGTGCACCGCAGCGCCGACGACCGTCCCGGCTGGCACCCCGAGCAGCAGCTGCAGCCCCGCGAGGCTTTCGCCGCATCGACCGACGGCATCACGTCCCTGCAGGTCGGCGGCCCCGCGGACCTCGTGCTGCTCGGAAGCGACCCCTTCGCCGACGTGCCGCTCGGAGCCGACGGCCTCATGGTCGACACCGCCGCCCGCGAGGCCGCGCACCGCCTGCAGGAGACGGCCGTGCTCGAGACGATCGTCGCCGGGCAGGCCTCCAGCGGGCGCTGACGAGCTCGCGTCGTCAGCGGGTATCGCCACCGTCCTGAGCGATTGTGGTGAGCGACGGGAACGCCCTGGCGAGGCGGCGATCGAAAGTCAGCACCCTCACCTCGTGCCCCGGGACGGACAGGGTCTCGGCGAGCGCGAGGTAGATGGCGTCGTACGCCGAGGCGTTGTCCCGCTTCCCCCAGGCCACCCGGAGCAGAGGTCGATCGGAGTACCAGGCGATCCCCAGGTCCTCCATGTCGACCAGGGCTTCCTGGGCACGGGTTGCGTCCAGTCCTCTGCCGCGCGTCCACGCCCGCAGAATGCTGAGAATCTCCACCCCCAGCAGTTCCGGCGCAGCGAGCTCGTGCCCGTCGAGGGTTGCGGCGATGGCAGGGGCCGACGGTTGGTCCAGCAGGAGTTCCGCAGCGACCGAGGCGTCGAGGACGATCACTCCCCGGACCGCTCGGCCCGGGCGCGGGCGAGCTCGTCGATCGCGAGGGTCAGCTCCGGCGTCGACCGGGCAGAGATCCGCGCCAGCACCTCTGAGCGCGAAGGCACGGACGCCAGCCGGTCGAGCTCGGCGCGGAGGTACTCGCTCAGCGAGACCCCGCGGGACGCGGCGCGCCGCTTGAGGACCTCGGCCGTCTCGGGCCGGACGTCACGTACCTGGAGGGTGCTCATGGTCTGACCGTAGTCGTGCATGCACAGCGCATGCAAGGGTGTCCGCAACTGATGCCGGGCCCACGATCACCCAAGGAACCTCACCCGCGCAGAGCGCTCTCCCGCTCCTGCTTGCGGGCGTAGGCCCTTGATGCCCGTACCCGGTCGCCGCAGCGCGTGGAGCACCAGTGGCGACGGGCGTGGGTCCGGAGCAAGAAACGATCGCAGGAGGGTGCGCTGCACTTCGCCACCGACCCTGCCTCCTCGCTCGTCAGCAGCACGGCGGCCTCCTCGGCGATCTGCGCCATGGCGTGCTCGACCTGCCGCGTCACGGGATGGGAGGTCACCCGATGGAGGCCCCGATCCTCGCTGAACTGCACCAGCTGCGCACTGGGCGCGCGGGTGAGCGCACGATTGACGCCGTCCAGGGTCTCGGGCGTGGGGGCGGCGCCCTCCACCTGTGCGGCGAACAGTGCGCGCAGCGTCTCGCGCAGCCCGGCGAGCTGGTTCTGGCAGTACTCCATGACCTCACCGGCGCCGACGAGATCATGCTGGTGACGATGGGGCACTCCCGCGAGGTCCAGGCCCGCACCCTGGAGCTGATCGCAGACCACTACGGCCTCCCGCAGGACGTCGACGCCTGAGTCGCGCTGGTCGCGCTCGGGAACCGGCGCTCAGCGGTCCCGGAACTGGCGCCGGTACTGCGTCGGCGAGATCCCGAGGGATCGGGTGAACGCCTGGCGCATGGTCACGACGCTCCCCCATCCGGCGTCCCCGGCGATCTGCTCGACACTGCGGTCCGTGGTCTCCAGGAGCCGACGCGCCTCGTCGAGCCTCTGCGCCTTCACCCAGACCGCGGCCGTCGTGCCCGTCGCTGCCGGGAACGCACGCGCAAAAGTCCGTGGGCTCATGTGGGCGGCGCGCGCGAGCCGCGAGGCGGGCAGCGGCGCGCCCAGGTGCTCGAGCGCCCAGGCCATGGCACGGGAGAGCTGGTCCTGCTCGTCCTGCTCGGGGACGGGACGCTCGATGTACTGGGCCTGCCCGCCCTCGCGGTGCGGGGCGATCACCAGGGAGCGGGCCACTTTGTTCGCCGCGTCCGTGCCGAGCCGGGCACGCACCAGATGCAGGCACGCGTCGAGTCCGGAGGCGGTCCCTGCCGAGGTCAGCACGTCACCATGGTCGACGTACAGCACTGTCTCATCGAGCTCCAGGTCCGGATGGCGTGCGCTGAGCAGTCCGAAGGCCTGCCAGTGCGTCACGGCGGCTCGACCCGCCAGCAGACCGGCATCGGCCACGGGAATCGTCCCCAGGCACAAGCCGACGATGGTGGCCCCGCGAGCATGCGCGGCGACCAGGCGTTCCAGCATCTCGTGGCCCGCGAGCCGACCGTCCGCATGCCAGGTGGGCACCACGAGCACCTCCGCCCCTGCGGCCTCGCCCCAGTCCTGCACCCCGGTGACGGCATATCCCTCGGCCGTCCCGACGGACCCCCCGTTCTCGTTGACCAGGAACGTCTCCCAGGGCGCGATCCCCAGTCGAGCCACCTCGTCGAACACCATCTGGGGGACCGAGAGATGGAACAGCGTCGTGCCCTCGACAGCGTAGATCCCGATGCGCATGCAGAACCTCCCGGGGAACCGATCTCGGTCTGGCTGAATCTCATCGTATATCGGCAATCATGCCACTGGGCCGTGAGGGGGACCCGTAGGAGGCTCGAGAGGTGCCACACCCGGCGGCACCCTCGACAGACCCAGGAGATCCTCCATGACCACCCCTCGTCGCGCCCTCATCGTCATCGACGTGCAGCAGGACTACTTCAGCGGACCGCTGGAGATCCAGCACCCCGCCCACACCGACTCGCTGCCCACCATCACGCGCACGATCGACGCCGCGGAGGAGGCAGGCATGCCGATCGCCGTCTTCCAGCACACCGGGGGCGAGGGCTCCCCCGTCTTCGACCCGAGCCAGCCCGGTTTCTCACTGCATCCCGACGTCGAGGGTCGCCGCACCAGCAGCTGGAAGAGCATCGTGAAGCGCTTCGGCTCGGTCTACGCCGACACCGACCTCGCCGCCTGGCTCCGCGAGCAGGACGTCGACACCGTCACCCTGGTCGGCTACATGACCAACAACTGCGTCCTCGCCTCCGCGGTGGAGGGTGAGGCCCTCGGGTTCACCACCGAGGTGCTCAGCGACGCGACCGGCGCCATCAACATCGCCAACGAGGCCGGTTTCGCCACCGCGCAGACCGTCCACGAGACGATCATGGCGGTGCTGAACTCGAACCTCGCCGCCGTCGCGACCTGCGCCGCCTGGACCGAAGCGGTCTCCGCCGGCGAGTCCCTGCCCGCGAGCGACCTGGGCACCTCCGCCATGATGGGAGCCCAGCAGGCGGCCGACGCCTGAGCCCCGTTCGGGGACGACGAGGCACCGACGTCAGGATCTCCCGGCGATGCTCCGGAAGCCGCGCAGCCGCAGGCTGTTGCCCACGACGAACACGCTGGAGAAGGCCATCGCAGCGCCGGCGAGCATGGGGTTGAGCATGCCCAGGGCGGCGATCGGGATCGCGGCGACGTTGTAGGCGAAGGCCCAGAAGAGGTTCACCTTGATCGTGGACAGGGTGCGGCGGGAGAGGCGGATCGCGTCGACTGCGCTGCGGAGGTCGCCGCGCACGAGCGTGATGTCCGAGGCCTCGATCGCGACGTCGGTGCCGGTGCCCATCGCGAGGCCGAGATCGGCCTGGGCGAGGGCCGGGGCGTCGTTGACGCCATCGCCGACCATCGCGACGATGCGCCCTTCCGCCTGGAGCCGCGTGACGACGTCGACCTTCTGCGCGGGCAGCACCTCGGCGATGACCTCGTCGATCCCGACCTCGGCAGCGATCTGCCGGGCGACGGTCTCGTTGTCCCCGGTCAGGAGCACCGGGCGCAGGCCCAGCTCCTTCATCTGCGCGATGGCCTGCGCGCTGGTGGGTTTGACCGCGTCGGCCACGACGAGGATCCCTCGGGCCGCGCCGTCCCAGCCGACGGCGACGACCGTCCGCCCCTTCCCCTCGGCCTCCGCCTTCGCGGCGGCGACCTCCGGGGAGAGCGCCATCTGCTCCTCGGCCAGGAGCGCCTCTCGACCCACGAGCACCGCGCGACCCTCGACCGTCCCTCGCACCCCCGTGCCGGGAATGTTGAGGAACTCGGACGGAGCAGGAAGCACCCCGACCTCCTGGGTCGCGCCCCGCGCGATGGCCTGCGCGATCGGGTGCTCCGAGGAGTCCTCCACCGCCCCGGCCATCCGCAGCACCTCGGCGCGATCCGTGCCGTGATCCGTCACGACATCCACCAGGGTCATCTTCCCGGTGGTCACGGTGCCGGTCTTGTCGAGCACGACGGTGTCGACGGTGCGTGTGGACTCCAGGACCTCCGGGCCCTTGATGAGCACGCCCATCTGCGCTCCGCGACCGGTTCCGACGAGCAGGGCGGTGGGAGTCGCGAGACCCAGGGCGCACGGGCAGGCGATGACGAGCACGGCGACGGCGGCCGTGAATCCCGCGGTGACGGGGAAGCCCAGAAGGAGCCAGGCCGCCAGGGTGAGAACGGCGATCACGAGGACGATCGGCACGAAGATGCCGGAGATCCGATCGGCCAGGCGCTGCACCTCGGCCTTGCCGGTCTGTGCCTCCTCGACGAGCTTCGCCATCTGGGCGAGCTGGGTGTCGCCGCCGACGCGGGTCGCCCGCACCACCAGGCGACCACCCGCGTTGACGGTCGCCCCGGTGACGGCGTCACCCTCGGCGACCTCGGCCGGCACGGACTCGCCGGTGAGCATCGAGACGTCGACCGCGGAGGTCCCGGCGATGATGACGCCGTCGGTCGCGATCTTCTCGCCGGGCCGGACGATGAACTCATCGCCCACCACGAGGTCGCGGGCGGGGATCGTCCGCTCCTGACCGTCGCGGAGCACGGAGACCTCCTTGGCGCCCATCTCGAGCAGGGCACGCAGGGCGGCTCCGGCCTGCCGCTTGGACCGCTTCTCGACGTAGCGGCCGGCGAGGAGGAACATCGTGACGCCGGCTCCGACCTCGAGGTAGATGGTGGCCGCGCCGTCCGACGGGGAGATCGTCAGCTCGAAGGGGTGGGTCATGCCGGGCATCCCGGCGGTGCCGAGGAACAGGGCGTAGAGCGACCACAGGAGCGCGGCGGAGGTGCCCATCGAGATGAGCGTGTCCATCGTGGCCGCGCCCTGCTTGAGGTTCGCCCAGGCCGCCTTGTGGAACGGCCAGGCACCCCAGACGATCACCGGGGCGGCGAGCGCGAGGGAGAGCCACTGCCAGTAGGTGAACTGCAGCGCCGGGATCATCGCCATCGCGATGACGGGCACGCTCAGCACGATCGAGCCGATCAGGCGCTGGCGCAGGGCGATCAGCTCGAGATCCGGCGCCGGCTCCTCGGCGCCATCGCTCTGCGCGCCGCGGGCCGACGGGGGCGTCGGGAGCGCGGCGGTATAACCGGACTTCTCGACCTCGGCGACGAGCAGCTGCGGGTCATACCCCTCCGGGGCGGTGACCTTGGCCTTCTCGGTGGCGTAGTTGACGCTCGCCGAGACGCCGTCGAGCTTGTTGAGCTTGCGCTCGATCCGGTTCGCGCAGGAAGCACAGGTCATCCCGCCGATCTCCAGCTCGATACCCGACTCCGCGACGTGCATGCTCATCGCCACCCCCTTTTATTCGATACCCCCTAGGGGTATGTAACTGTTGCTCGAAGCATACCCCCTCCCCGTATGAATCGCCACCCCGACGGCGCGAGAACGAGAGCAGGTACGCCATACAGCCCCGGTCAGCCCCGATCCACCGCCGTCACCACGTGCCTGGCCTGGGCGATGAGCACGCCCTGCAGCGGCAGGCGCCCCAGGGCGATGGCCCGCTTCCGCGGCCGGGCACCGCGCCAGTCGTACGCCATCTGGAGGTTCGCGGGGAACACCGCCACGAACAGGGCCGCTGCCGCGATCCCGCCCAGGCGACGGGTGCTCGGCACGGCGAGCAGCCCGGCCACGCCGAGCTCCGCCGCCCCGGAGGCGTAGGTGTAGACCCGGGCCCGTCCGGGCAGCGCCCTCGGCACGATGCCGTCGAAGGTCTCCGGTCGCGCGAGGTGCAGAATTCCCGCCCCGCCGAGCAGCACGGCCAGGAAGCCTGCTGTCCTCCGCCCGCCGCTCATGCCGCCGCCCCGGGAACCGGCAGCACGCAGAACTCGTTGCCGGAGGGATCCTGGAACACCCGCCAGGGCAGGTCGCCCCAGTTGTGGCGGAGCTCCCACCCGCCCCGCTCGGCGATCTGCGCGGCGATCTCGTCGGCGTCGTCCCCCGGCTCGAGACGCACGTCCAGGTGGATCGGGTTCTTGGCCCCGGGCACCTTGGGCGCGGGCTCCGGATACAGCGACAGCAGCGGACCGCTCAGCGACGGGTGCCGCAGGGCCCGCGGTGCCTGGCCGTCCACATCGACCCAGCCGGTCAGCCACGCCCAGAAGTCGGCGTCCCGCTCCGGATCGGACGAGTCCAGCGGCAGGGCGGCGATCGGCCCGGTGGCGACGAACTCCTCCCGCTCCTCCATCACGCAGAACGCGCCGCCCTCGGGGTCGGCGAGCACGATCCAGGGCACGTCCCCCTGCCCGATGTCGAGGTCGCTCGCCCCGAGCTCCCGCAGACGCGCCGCAACGTCCTGCTGCTGCTCACCACCGCGCAGGTCCAGGTGCAGGCGCTGCGGCGACGTGGGCGGCTCGGGAACCCGGGCGAAGCACAGGTCGAGGTACGCGCCGCCGCCGATATCGAGCCGGGTCTCGAGGATGTCGAGCTCCGCGGTCAGAGTGGTGGTGCCCAGCGCCGCCTCCCAGAAGCGGCCGACGCGGACAGGGTCGATGGCATCGATGCCGAGGTTCTCCAGGAACATCGAGCCAGTCTCCCGGCCGACGGCACCGGGCGTCCAGCCCTATCTCCCGGGTGTCCCCGATCGCCGCACCCACGGCGTGGTCGTGGAGACGGCCACCAGTCCCGAGCGCTCGAGGATGGGGCGGGAGAACCGGGAGGAGTCGCTGTGCAGGTACCGATAGCCCGACTCGAGCGCCGCTCGGGCCCTCGCTGCGGTGAGCGCCCGGTAGATCCCGCGATGCCGGAACTCCGGCAGCGTCGCCCCGCCCCAGATCCCGACGAACTCCGTGCCCACAACGGGGATCAGACGGCCGGCGCTCACCGGCCGACCGTCGACCTCGGCGACCCACTGCTGCGCCCCGTCGTCCCGGGCGAGCAGTGCGACCAGGGCGTCGGCGCGGGATCCGTCGACCTCCTTCCCGAAGGCACGATCGGTCATCGCGCTCACGGCCCGCACGTCGGCCTCCTCCGTCGCGCGCCGCACGCGCACCCCCTCGGGCACCCGGCCGTCGCCGACGAGCCCCTCGAGGGGCCCGATCATGATCGACTCCGTCTCCTCGGCCTGGAAGCCGTGCGCGACAAGAGCCTCCTCGAGCCCCGGTGCGGCATCGTGCCCGCGGCTCTTCCACTCGATCTCCCGCACCGACCCGTCCGTGTCGAAGTGCGCCACCGCCACCGCGACCAGCTCGCGGACCTCGCTGGCCCCCGCCGGTTCGAGGCGGCGATAGGTCACGAACCCGCGGCCGCCCGTGAGCCGGACGAGCCACAGGGGCCCGTGCCGCGTCACGTCGAGCGCTCCGTCGAAGTCCGCCTCCTCGCGCAGCTGCTCGTCGTAGGCGGCGAGCAGCTGCGTGTCCGTGGGGTCAGCGCTCATGCGGTCTGTGCGAACAGGTCGAAGAACTCATCGGCGAGGAGCACCTCGACGTCCTCGGGGAGGCCCTGCACGAGGGCGACCACATCGCTCGGCGTCCAGTTCCAGGCGTTGATGAGGCCGGCCAGGAACAGCGGGCCGTCCCCGTCGTGCTCCTGGATCCGCGCGAGCAGCTCGGAGCGGAACTCCTCGACCCCGCCGGGCGGGTAGAAGGTGCCGATCAGCGGCACTGCCGCGCCGGCGTCGGTGATCCGGCCCGATTCGTCGGTCTGGATGATGCCGCGCAGCTCGACGTCCTCGGCGTAGGACTCCAGCACCCAGTCCGGCAGGACGGGCGAGACCCCGCCGGGCACGGGCGTGGAATAGGCGTAGACGACGTCGAGCCCGGTGCGCTTCTGATACCGCCCGGAGAGCTGCGTGAACACGGCGAGCTCGTCCTCCGGCCAGGAGTCGCCGTAGGTGTAGCCGGCTCCGGAGGGCCCGCACACGAGCAGGTCGTTCTCGGTCGAGGTGACCTGGAAGTGATGGAGCAGCGCGGGGCCGATGTCCTCCAGCAGCGGGGAGACGGTCCAGTTCATCGGCACGGCGCCGCGGCCGGGGTCGTCCCACAGCTCGCGCATGTGCCGCTGGCAGTACTGGATGTTGTCACCCTCGCCGATGGTGAGGGTCAGGTAGGTGCGGTTCTCCGGGGCGGCCGTGGATCGCGCCGAGGGGGTCGCACTGACGTGCGCGCGGATCGCGGAGAGCACGCTCCCGTTCGCGTAGAAGTCCGCCGCCACGACGATCACCCCGGCCCGGCTGCACAGCTCGACGCCGGACCACTCCCCCGAGACGTCGTTGGAGAACCAGCCCGCGTACGCGGTGCCGGGCTCGACCTGCTCCAGCAGGTCCTCGAACTGGCTCCCGCTGGCTCCCGAGGGCGGCAGCCAGCTGACCAGCGCTCCGGTCGCGACCGCGAAGTCCCGGAAGGAGGCGAACGGCTCGACGCGGGTGGGCGCCTGGTCGGTCGCGGAGATGACGAACTGGTTCTCCACCTCGATCGCGGCGCTCACGGCCGACGTCCCCGCAGGGACCTCGACGCGGTAGATGAACGACCCGCCGCCGTCGGCGAAGCGCAGGCCTTCTTTGGTCGAGGAGCCGCTGCCGTCGAACAGGAACGGGGTCTCCTCGTCGGTGCCGGGCACGAACGACGCGATCACCGCGCCGTCCGCGGTCACCTCGACGGCGTGCACGGCGGGGCCCCAGCCGTCCTGGGGGAAGGCGTCGCTCAGGCGCAGGAAGATCGCGTCGGCCCCGAGCGAGCCCGAGAGGTCGACGGTGTACGTGTCGAGGTTCGAGGAGTCGGTGACCCGGTCCTCCTCGCGCAGCAGCTCGGTCCACGTGATCCCCTCGACGGTGACCGTGTGCGTGGGCGGCAGGCCCACCAGCACCTCGCGGGTGCACTCCGGCCAGAGGGTCGACATCGCCCAGTCGTGCACCGCGGCGGGATCGTCCTCGAAGCGGCCGGTGAGGTCCTCGAGCACGCTCAGGCCGTGCGCCTGCACCTGCTCGGCGTTCGCGACGAGCCCTCCGCGCAGGCCGGCGATCGTGGTGGCGAGGTTGATCGTGTGCGGGGAGTCCATGTCGTAGACGACGGCCCCGGCGACGCGGTCGCGGTAGGTCTCGAGCAGGATGAACGGGTCCTCGACCCGGGTCGCCCGCACGGGCAGGTCGGGGATCCAGGTCTCGTCGACAGGGTCGAGGATCAGGTAGATCTCGGGACGGTCGCGGTTCACGAGCCCCTGCAGGGTGATCAGCAGCAGACGGTCGAAGCCGTCGAGCTCCCGGGCGTCCGCGACCACGATCTTCCCGGCCGCACTGAACATCGGGAACACGTGCCCGCGCTTCCAGTGCACGGCTCGGGCATCCGGGGGCCCGCCGGCCAGGGCCGGAGCACCCATGCCGACGCCGAGCGCCGCGGCGCCCACGGATCCCGCGAGCACCGCGCGGCGCGAGAACGGGTGGGCGGGCTGGGCATGATGCAGGTCGGACGTCATCGTCGACTCCTGATCGGGGGAGAGGGATCTTGAGGCTAACCGTCCGAAGTGCAACGTGGGAAGAGTTTCCCTGAACCGGTTAATGACCAGCGGCGAGGAACGGTCGATCGGCACTCGGTAAATAGGTGGACCCCGGCATCGCGCCCCTCTAGGGTGGACCCATCGCCGCCCCGGACGGGCCGGCCCTGAGGGAAGGAGGACCTGATGGTTGTCACCGCGCTGACCCCTGCAGTCCTCCGTTCCACCCCGACCTGCTGAGCTTCTCGCAGGTCCTCCCTCAGGAGACCCCATGACACCGTCCTTCGATCAGGACGCCTTCTTCGCCCGTTCCTTTCTCACCGCCACCGTCGCCGAGCTCGACGACGACCAGCGCTGGTCCACCTGGCCCGAGACCGCCCGCACCATCGACCGCGGCCCGCAGCCCTTCCCCGCCTGGATCGTCCAGCACGACGGCGCGATCGACACCGAGCTCGGCATCCTCAAGACCGGCAAGGAGGCCGACGCCTTCCTGCTCGATCGCGCCCTGCCCGAGGAGCTGCTCACCGGCTCTCCGGGTGAGGCCACCCTGATGGTCGCCAAGCGCTACCGCGCCCCGGAGCACTCCTCGTTCCACCGCTCCCACGAGTACTCCGAGGGCCGCCGCGGGAAGGACACCCGCGAAGCCCGCGCCATGGCCAAGGGCACCGCCTTCGGCAAGCAGGTCGCGGCCGCCCAGTGGGCCCGCACCGAGTTCGACGTGCTCAAGCGTCTGTGGGAGGCGGGCCTGCCGGTCCCCTACCCGATCCAGATCGTCGGCACCGAGGTGTGCATGGAGTTCATCGGCACCGACGACGAGCGCGGGGCGGTCGCCGCGCCGCGCCTGCAGGAGACCAGCCCCGACGCGGCCACAACCACGCGCTGGGCGGCGCGGCTGCGCGACGTGGTCATCGACCTCGCCGGTCTCGGCCTGGTCCACGGCGACCTCTCGCCGTACAACATCCTGATCGACTCCCGCGCCGAGGTACCGGATCCGGTGGTCATCGACGTCCCCCAGGTCATCGACCTGATCGCGAACCCCAAGGGACCAGATTTCCTGCGCCGCGACTGCACGAACGTGTGCGCCTGGCTGCTCGCGCACGGGGCGTCACCGTCGGCCGCGGACCCCGAGGAGTGGTTCGCGGAGTCCATGCGCCGCTGGGAGACCCCATGATCACCGATGCCCGCCTGCAGGAGATCGCCGAGCAGGTGGTGGCCGTGCAGGGGATCCGCGCTGTCACTCTCGGGGCAGTCGCGCCCGGGGGACCCATCACGCCGATTCCGATGTGGACCTCGGCCTCTACTACGAGGCGTCCGCGCTCGACCGGCCCGCCCTGCGGGAGGCAGCCAGCACGATCGTCGGCTCCCCGGTCGACGTCGCCGGGCCGGGCGGCTGGGGCCCCTGGGTCGACGGCGGCGCCTGGCTCACGGTCGACGGCACGCCCGTGGACCTGATCCTGCGGGACGTGGACCGGGTGCGCGAACAGTGCCGTCGTGCCCGGCGCGGCGAGTTCGCCGTCCACCACCAGACCGGGCATCCCCTCGGATACGTCGACATCGCCTATGCGGGCGAGGTCGCCACCTGCCGACCTCTGGTCGATCCCCGAGGCGTCCTCGAGGAGCTCCGCCACGGCCTGGACCCGTATCCCGCTCCCCTGCGCGATGCCCTGGTCGAGCAGCTCCGGACGGCGGAATTCCTCGTCGGCGGTGCCGCGAAGGTGACGGGCCGCGGCGATGTCGCCTACCTCCAGCTGTGCTGCGCGACGGCCCTGATGTGGTGCGCGCACGCCTGGCACGCCGATGCCGGGGCGTGGGTGACGACCGAGAAGGGCCTCGTGCCCGCGGTCGCCCGCCTCCCCCTCGAGACCCAGGATTTCGCGAGTCGAGCGACAGCCGCGCTGTCCACGATCGGTCAGGACCTCTCGGAGCCCGCGCTCACCGCGGCGGTGCGCACCGTGCGTGCGCTGATCACCACGGCGCAGGAGTCGCTGGCCGACGGGCGCTGAGCCCTCCGACCCCTCCGAGCTCCCGGCTCATCCCCGTCGGCCGAAGAGCCACCAGCGCCGACGGGGCCGTCGGCCCTCGACCGCGGTCTCGGCCCGAGCCGGTTCGCGGTCGGCCGTCGCGGCGCGCAGCTCCCGCCAGCGCTCCACGGCGTCCTCGGGATCCATCTCGGGGGCCATCATGCGGGCCAGCGGGTTCGCGCGGCGGTCCTCGTGCACCCGCTGGGTGAACTCGGCGGCGAACTCGCGAACCGCCTGCTCGCTCCGCAGCTCGACCAGGGTGTCGTCGCGCCGCTCGTACTCGCGACGCAGCAGCATCACCACAGGCAGCAGGGCGTCGCGGTCCACATCGTCCTCGGCGAGGCGCTGCCGGATCCACCAGTCCGGGTCCGGGGAAGCCGGAAGGTCCAGCGGCTTGCCGGCGCCGGACAGGTCATCGAAGTCGCCGCGGGCGATGGCCTGCTCGAGCTCGCTCTGGACCCGGGCGTCGTCCCGCGAGCTCATGGCCCGTCCGCGCCCTCGGCGAGACGGGCGAGCCGGTCGATCGAGGCGCGCAGGTTCTCGGCGGTGTATCCGGCGGCCTTGGCCAGTCGCTTCTCGTCGGTCAGCCGTGACCAGTCATAGGTGTGGGTGACGAGGGTGCGCCGGGAGTCGAGCTCCTCGAGCTCCCAGCCCCACCGGTGCCCGGGCGTCTCCTCGCCCTCCGGGGCCGGCATCCAGGCGATCTCACGTCCCTCGATGAAGGCGACGACATGGTTCTCGCGCACGCCCCCGTTGCGGTTGGTCATGACGAACACATCCCCCACCGCCATCACCCGCTGACCGGGGGCGGCCTCGGCGAGATTGTCGTTCCCGTCCCAGCGCGGCTGCTCCGCCGGATCGGCGATCAGGGCGAAGATCGCTCCGGCCGGGGCCGCGATCTCCCGGGATGCGCTGATCACGCGGCTGCTCGGGTCATCCTGAACCATGCTCACATCATCTCCTCGGCGCGGGTGGTGTCGTCGAAGACGTCGATCGACCCCGCATAGTTGGCGACCCAGATGCGTCGCTGGGTCGGCTCGTAGGTGACACCGATCGGGTTCTGCCCGACCTCCACCGTCTGGATCTCCTCCAGGGTCTCCGTGTCGAACTTGGAGACCGTGTTGGCGTAGTAGTTCACCACGTACAGCGCGAGACCGTCGGGCGAGATCGCCATCGAGCGCGGCTCGCGGCCGGTCTCCGCCTCCCGCAGCACCTCGCCGGTCGCCGGATCCAGCTCCAGCAGCCGGTCGGAGCCGGACTCGGTGAGGTACATGCGGCTCGCATCCGGCGAGAGGACCAGGTGGCGGGGCTTGCGGCCGGTCTCCAGCACCAGCTCGCTCTCCCCGGTCACCAGGTCGACCCGGTACAGCTCGTCGGCGTACATCGCGGTCACATAGGCGGTGCGGTTGTCCGGCAGCACCACACTGCCGCGCGGGGCGGAGTCCACGGGGATCTGGCGGGTCTCGACGCCCTCGGCCAGGTCCACGACGGAGACGCTCGAGTCGCACCAGTTCGAGACCAGGGCGAGGCTGCCGTCGGGCGAGAGGGAGATGAACTTCGGGACCCTCCCGACCTCGATGACTTGGTCCCACCGGCCGCTCGCGAGATTCAGTCGGTACACGGCGGACTTCCCGATCGCGTCGCCGTTCGCGCAGTCGTCGGTCGCCTTCGCTCCTGCGCCGGGGCCCTGGAGCCGGTACTGGGACACGTACGCATAGGCGCCGTCGGGCGAGAACACCGCCTCCACCGGAGCGCCCTGTGTGACGCCGGCGCGGTCCTCGATCCCGAAGTCGGACAGGTCCACCTCGTCGGAGACGGTCGCGGTCAGCTCGAGGGTCTCCGCGTCATACAGCGTCGAGCTGTGGCTGTACATCATGTTGTTCGCGATGACTGTGCCGCCCGGGCCGGCGACCACGGACTTCGGGGTGATGTCCCCGGTGATCCGCGTGCGGTGGTCCATCCGGGTGGAGTTGGAGGGGTCCCCCGGCGGCAGCACAGCCTGCGGAGCCCTCTCCTGGGCGGGCGCGGACGCGTCGGTGAGCAGGCCCGTGAGCATCCCGCCGGACATGATGACGGCCATGATCGCGATCATCAGGGTGAACTGCTCGTGCGGCCGCCCGGGCCGCAATGATCTCCTGAGATGCCGTGCCTGCACGCTGATCCCCCTCGGCCGGTGGTCACGAACCTAGGCCGAGCGGTGCCCGTCGGCGGGGAGCCGAGGAGCGCCGGGCGTGTCGCGGGATCCCGCCTCAGAGCTGCGGGCGGCCCTGCAGCGCGAGCTCGCGATACGCGATCCGGTACCCGAGCGCCTCGTTGATCGCGATCATCCACGGGTTCACGTGCGAGTTCCAGGTGGCGATCGAGCGCACCTGCGGCGCCTGCTCCGTGAGCAGCCGATGCGTGGCGACCTTCAGCCCGAGACCCAGCCGGTGTCCCCGATGATCGGGCATCACCAGCGTGTTCTCCTGCCAGGCTATCGTCGTCCCCTCCTCCTGCTGGAGGTGCACCTCGCAGTTGCCCACGAAGCAGCCGTCGGGCGCGACGGCGACGGCGACGATCGCGCGCGTGCCGGCGTCCTGGAGCCTCTGCATCACCAGGCGGATCCGCTCGGGCGTGTACTCGGTCGCCTCGTGCTCGACCTCCTCGTCGGGCTCATCCAGCTCGAGCTGGCGCAGGAGCACTCCGTAGGCCTCCAGATGCTCCTCGGGGATCTCGCCGTCCCACAGCTCGATGCGGTAGTCGCCGATCTTCTCGTCGACCTGGGCCTGCAGCTGATCCAGCAGCGAGTCCTCGAGCGGGAGCGGCAGGATGCGGCACACCGCGAGGTTCTTGCGGGAGATGCCCAGTCGCGCGGCGAGACGGTTCGTCGGCGCCGACGGGTCATCGGGGTCGCCGTCGGCCGGGATCGCGCCGTAGCACTCCACCAGGGAGCGCCCGGACTCCCGGATCGCCGGGATCAGCGCCTCCTCCACGAGGGCGGTGGCGATTCCGTGACCGCGGTAGGCCGGATGCACCGAGGCCCCCACCGAGATGGTGTCGAGGTTGTCCTGCTGCGGGAGGTGCACCGAGGCGATCCCGGCGAGGACCTCCCCGCCCTCCACCGGCTCGGCGACCGCCACCCAGCGCTGGGTGCTGGAGTAGGGGGTGTCGGTGAGCAGCACCCGTCGCTGGGCGAGCGTGAACACCTCGCTGCCCCCGTGCGCCGCCTCGTCCAGCGCGACGTCGAGGGCGCCGTACTGGGTGAGCTCGAGATCGGACGCGGGGTCCAGAGGACGGATCGAGAAGTGCATGTTCGCAGTGCATCACAGAGAATCACCGGAGGTCGACAGAATATTCGGAGGCTCCGGGCCGGGCCCGCTTGACTCTGCCCCGGGGACAGTCCGGAGCGTGGTCCGTGCCGGGAACGCCCCGGTGCCCGAGGACCTCGGGCGAGGCACGACGGAGGAACGCATGGCGCAGGGAGATCCGGAGGCAGCGCTGCTGAGCATCGGCGAGCTGGCCACGGCCAGCGGGCTCAGCCCGAAGGCGCTGCGGATGTACGCCGAGTCGGGACTGCTCCCGCCGCGACGCATCGATCCCTTCACCGGCTACCGCTCCTACGGCGCCGACCAGGTGGGGCGGGCGCAGCTGATCGCGTCCCTGCGGGGACTCGGGATGGGGCTCGCCCGCATCCAGGTGCTCTGCGACCTCGAGGCGGCCGCCGCCGTCACCGAACTGCGCTCCTGGTGGCGGCAGGAGGAGGCCGACGCCTTCTCCCGCGGCGCCGCCGTCCGTGCTCTCGCCCATGACCTCGGGCAACGTCCCCAGGAGGACAGGACCATGACCGCATCCACCACGAACCACCCCACCGCGCCCCTGCAGGTCGCGACCGCCGCCGAGCGCGGACCCGTGCGCACCGCCCAGCAGGACGCCGTGGCCACCCGCGAGCTCCCCGGCGGCGCCGTGCTGCTCGCCCTGGCCGACGGCTTCGGCGGAGACGACGACCTCGCCGCACGGATCCTCTCTGCGTTTGTCGGGGCTGTCGGGCAGGACCCGTCGGCCGATCCGCTCGCCGCCCTCGACGCCGCCTGGTCCGCCGCCGAGGCGCTGATCCCGCCGGACGGGCCCGACGGAACCACCCTGACGGCGGCGCTGATCCATGCCGGCCGCCTGCATGTCGCGCATATCGGTGACACGCGTGCGACGCTCGTGCGCGGCACCCGGATCGAGGCGGTCACCCAGGACCACACCCACCTGCGCTCGCTCGTCGCAGCCGGCCGCATCGCCCCGGAGGAGGTCGCCGCGCATCCTGATCGTGCCGTGCTCAACCGTGCACTGGCCGCCGGCGCTCCGACCGCCCCGGACCTGCTGATCCGTCAGCTCGAGCCGGGCGACCTCGTGCTGCTCTCCTCGGACGGGCTGCACGCGGTGGTCGAGCCGTCGGCCCTCGCCGATGCCCTCACCGTGCCGGCAGCCGACGTCGACCAGCTGGCCGACGATCTGGTCGCCCTGGCCCTCGAGGCCGGCGGGCCGGACAACGTCGCGGTCGCCCTCGCCCGGATCTGACGGCGGGTCGCGCGGGGCGGGTGGAGCGGGCAGGGCAGGCAGGCAGGACAGGGCCGCGTAGCCATCAGCTGATCACTTCCCTGCCCGTCCGCGCCGCGAGCGATGGGACCGCGTCAGTCCCTTGCCGGGCTCCGTCGCCGCCCCCTCCGCCTGCTCATGGAGCAGCGCCGCCCCGAGATAGGGCAGGGCGAACTCCACGAGGCCGCGTCCGGCGGGGCGGATCAGCTCGTCGTCGATCAGCCGCTCCCGGTACGTGGACTGGTTGCGCGGGTCCACGCCCATCCGCTCGGCGATGTCCCCGACCTTCGAGGGCCCGTCGTCCGCGAGCATCGCGTGGAGGTACTCGCGCTTGCGGGCGCTGAGGCCGCGCAGGGCCGGACCGTGCACGTTCTTGATCATCGCCGCGACCACGCCGTCGCGCCCGCCGCGCACGTCCTCGATCTCGATCGTGTCGGCGTCACCGCTGTTCTGCCAGGCCTTCGAGCCGATGAGCTGGATCAGGTACGGGTAGCCCTGCGAGATCTCCCCGGCGAGCACCGCCGCCTCGGGGGTGATGGTCTTCGCGGTGTCGGCGATGGTCATCCGGATCGCCTCGGCCGCAGTGCCCACGTCGACGCTGCCCACCTCGATGCGGTGCGCACGACGCAGGAAGGTGGTGCGCTCGTGGTCGAGCAGGGCGTCGACCCCGGGCCGCACCCCGGCGGCGAGGAACGCGACGGCGTGCCCGGACCCGATGAGGTCCTGCACGTGCTGGGTGATCGCATGCAGCTGATCGCGGTCCACGGACTGCAGCTCGTCGAGGGTGACGAGGAGACCGCCGCCGTCCTCGTCGGTGAGCGCCGCGAGCCGGTCGAGCACCGTGGTGAGCGGTTCCCCCTCCCCCTCGTAGCGCTGATGGATCTCCCGGGAGGCGCCGGCTCCCGAGATCCGCGCGGACGTGAGCCGCGAGGTCTCCGCCTCGGGGTCCAGCTCGCGCAGGCGGGCGATCGCCGTGCCCCGCAGCTCGTCCACCAGGGAGCTCGAGGAGGTGTGCACGCGCAGGTCGGTCCATCCCGCGTCGAGCGCGAGCTCCTTGAACTCGGTCAGCAGCACCGTCTTCCCGGAACCGCGCGCGCCGGAGATGAGGATCGCCCGCGCCTCGGGGACGTTGCCGGCCAGGGCCGCCGTGAAGTCCTCGATGGCTTCGGCGCGGCCCGCGAGGATGAACGGAGTGAGGCCGAATCCGGGGGTGAAGGGATTGCCGGTCCTGCGATCCATGGAGGTCCTGTCTGGAGTGAGGTGTCGGGTCGTGCTGTCGGGCAGCGGCGTCGGGCAGCGGCGTGGAACAGTGCCATGCCACGACGACTCTCTCGTGTGGGTGACTGTATGTAAAGGGGCCGACGGTCCACCAGGACGGCCCGACGGATCCAGCCGACGGGGCCCGGGCCGTCGACCGCCGTCACGACTCCGTCGGACCGAGGTTCAGCACCCCAGGTGGACCGTCAAGAATGCAGTCCGTACACCACGCGCCGTGTCATCTCCATACGCACTTCCGGGCATTCACGTCCCATTCTTTCCTCCACAGTGACAGGTTATCCACAACACGCTGGTCGCATCGCTCGTCCACTGAACCTACTCCCCACTCACCTCCCCGCAGAGTTCTCGCGGACCAACTCGACAGCGCCAGCTCGAAAACCTTGACAACCCCCATGTGACGCTGCGTGAACTGCATCGATGTGCACAACGCTGACCACGTGACCAGCTCGACGACGGCCGCGCAGGCAGCCCTCCCCCATGGCACCACTCTCACCGAACGCCACCTTTCCTCCACAGTGGGCGGTTATCCACAATTTCATACACATTGCTCGTGAGGTCTTTCGTAACGGTGTTCGATCACGTAAAATGAAGTGAAGTCGTCGGCAGTGAGGCCGACGTTTTCCAGGGGTGGGAAGGAGGGGTTGTCGTGGGTGAGGAGTTCGAGCAGGATTCGCTGTCCGGCCGTGGGCAGGATGGGCCTGCGAGCAGCGTTTCGGGCGAGCGCTCCGGCGGCCCTTCCGGTACCGCCTCCGATCCCGGTGTTGTGCCTCCGGTGCCGGTGTGGCCGGTGCGGGCTCGGCGGGCGTTGACTGCGCAGCGGGTGATCGAGGCGTGTGAGGCGGAGCCCGAGAGTGAGCAGGCGGTACGGGCATTAGCGATCCACGCAAACATGCGCGAACGCACGAAGCTCTATGCCCGCGAGCAGGAGCTGCTGACCTCGTTCCTGACCCGGGATCCGGAGTCCGACGGGTGCATCGACTCAGCGGATATCTCGGCGTTGAAGGTCGCGACCGGCCTGCGGGCGTCCTTGCACCGTGCGGAGTGTCTGATCCGGGATGCTCACCGGTCCGCGGTCCTGATGCCCGGCACGTTCGAGGTCCTGTCCGCGGGTGACCTGCCCGAGGACTTCCACCAGATGCTGCTGCGCAAAGTACGGGCACTGCCCGATGACCAGGTCCGCGTTGTGGATGAGCATGTGGCGGGGTGGGATCTGGCGTCGATCTCGAGGGACCAGTTCGCCCGCCACCTCGCTTCCCTGATCACTCTGGTCACTGCGGGCACGATTCCCGTCACCCCGGAGTCGGAGCGGCGTGTGGATCTTGAGATCACCGACCCCGCGCGGGGTATCGCGACGTTGTCGGTGACGGGGCCGACGCTGGAGATCAAAGCCCTCGCCCACCGTCTCGACGTCGCCGCGCAGGCGATCCAGAAAGCCCAGCGCCACGCCCTGAACGACTCAGACAGCGACGCACCGATCCCGTTCGATATCGACGAGGTGCTGCGTCAACGCGGCCGCGCGATGTCTCTGGCGGCGCTGCGATATGCGGTGCTGATCCAGTCGATGCTCGACACCGACCCGGTGCCCGAGCCTGCCTCCCCGTACAAGCTGCTGGTCACGGTGCCGGCGATGACGCTGCTGGGTGAGAGTGACGCTCCCGGGGTGATCAACGGCCTGATCCCGGTCCCCGCGGAGCAAGCCCGAGCCCTGGCCGCAGGCCAGAGCGTGTGGCAGAGGATCCTCACCGATCCCACCACCGGCGCGTATCTCCCGGTCACCGCCGACACCTACACGCCGACTGCGCAGATGCGGCTCCAGCTCCGCCTGCGCCACCCGGTCTGCGCCGCACCCGGCTGCACCCGAGCGACGGTGCTCGCGTCGGAGGACGACCACATCGAGGAGTACGACCACACCGACCCCGCCGCCGGCGGCCCGACCTCCCTGGCCAACCTTCACCGGTTGTGCTGGCTCCACCACAAGATCAAGACCGCCGGCCTCATCGACCCCGAACGGGGCACGGACCCCGTACGAGAACAGGCGCAAGAACGGGGCCAGGACCAGGACCAGGACCAGGACCAGGACCAGCAAGATCGCGATCGTGACCAGGGACCGGGCACTGTGGGAGGGACGGATCTCGATCCGCGGAAGCCAGCAGATCCAGATTCCGGTCCCGACCAAGACCGGTACAGGCGGATTCCCGAAGACCCGCCCCGATTCCCACCTGCCACGTTGCCTCCCCGCTCGGTTCCGCGCCGGCCGGTTGTCGAGCCCACCCAGACTCGGTGGACGATCGATGGTGAGCTGCGCACCGCGACCTACGAGGAGCACGACCTGCTGACCCCAGTGCTGGCTGCTGCGCTGGACCGGGCCTGGGACACGCACCTGCGCGCCCACGCCGACGCGACCCGGATCGCCGAGATCGAAGCCGCCCGCCCCGCCCGCGACCGGATCACCGAACAACGCCGTATCGAGAACCAGCGCATGGCCGGGAAGCGCGGACTACGGGGCCAGTACTACGCACTGGGCGGGGGTGAGGGCGAGGACTCGAGCGGTGACGACACCGCCAGCCTCGAAGAGTTCGTCAAGAACAATCCTCCACCACCCCCGAAACCACGCCCACCCTCACCCGACAACCCCGACGACCCCGACGACAGCCCCTTCTGACTCGGTCGTGAACCGGATACCGGGGTGAGGAGGCGACGAGGTCAGCAAGCCCCGTCGCACCTCGCCGGCGACGCTCCCTGGTACCGCGTTCTCCCGCAGACCCTGACACAATCGCGGCATGGCAACGCCGCTTCCCCACCCCACCGCACCCCGCTCGTACCCGACCCTGCTCTCCCCCCTGGACCTGGGCCGCTTCGAGGTACGAAACCGGATCGTCATGGGGTCGATGCACGTGGGCCTCGAGGACCGCACGTCCGACGTCAAGAAGCTCGCCGCCTACCTCGGCGAGCGCGCCCGCGGCGGGGCCGGGCTGATCGTCACCGGCGGATTCTCCCCCGACCGCACCGGGCGGCTCACTCCCCGCGGAGCCCAGGCGACCGAGCGCACCCTGCACGGCCACCAGCTCGTCACCCGCGAGGTCCACGAGGCCGACGGCCGCATCATCCTCCAGCTCCTCCATGCCGGCCGCTACGCCTTCCACCCGCTCGCCGCGTCCGCAGGCCGGGGCCGCTCCCCGCTCTCCCCGTTCCGAGTGCGCCGCCTCACCCGCCGCGGAGTCGGACGCACGATCGACCACTTCGCCGAGGCCGCCGGCCGCGCGGTCGCCGCCGGATACGACGGCGTCGAGATCATGGGCTCCGAGGGCTACCTCCTCAACCAGTTCCTCGCCCCGGCCACGAACCGTCGCCGGGACCGCTGGGGCCGCAGCTCCGAGGGCAGGCGCGCGATGCCGTTCGCGATCACCTCCGCGGTGCGCGAGGCGATCGGACCGGACGCCCTGCTCAGCTACCGCATCTCCCTGCTGGACCTCGTGCCCGGCGGGCAGAGCTGGACAGAGACCACAGCCCTCGCCCAGGGCCTCACCGCGCGCGGAGTGGACGTGCTGTCCACGGGCATCGGCTGGCACGAGGCCCGAGTGCCCACCATCGTCACCTCCGTGCCGCGTGCCGCCTTCACCGAGCAGACCAGCATGCTGCGCGAGCTGGTCGACGTGCCGGTCGTCGCCTCGAACCGGATCCACGACCCGGCGGTCGCCGAGCAGGTGCTCGCCGACGGCCAGGCCGACCTGATCTCCATGGCTCGCCCGCTGCTGGCCGACCCGAACCTGCCGGCCAAGCTCGCCGACGGCCGCGCCTCCCAGGTGGTCGCCTGCATCTCCTGCAACCAGGCCTGCCTGGACAAGGTGTTCGACGGCAAGCGCGCCAGCTGCCTGGTCAACCCGCGCGCCGGCCACGAGACCGAGCTGGTGCTGCGCCCCGTCACGCAGCGCCGGGCCCGCAAGGTGGCCGTCGTCGGCGCCGGCCCGGCCGGACTGGAGGCCGCACTCGCCGCCGCCGAGCGCGGCCACATCGTCACCCTGTTCGAGGCCACCGGCGAGATCGGTGGCCAGCTGCGCCTGGCCGCCCGCATCCCCGGCAAGGAGGACTACGCGCAGGCGCTGCAGTCCTGGCGGATGCGGCTCGCCGCGGCCGGGGTCGGGATGCGCCTGGACTTCCGGCCCGGCGCGGAGGACCTGCTCGGCTTCCATGACGTCATCGTCGCCACCGGGGTCACCCCGCGCGAGCTCGACCTGCCGGGCGCCGACTCTCCTGCCGACGACGGCCCCGCAGTGATCAGCTACGCCGACCTGCTCGAGGGCCGCGCCGAGGCGGGCGAGCGGGTCGCGATCATCGGTGCCGGCGGCATCGGCGTGGACGTCGCGGAGTTCCTCACCTCCCCCCGTCCCTCGCCGACCCTCGATGTCGCGGCCTGGCGCACGCACTGGGGCGTCGTCGATGCCGATGCCCACCGCGGCGGCGTGGTCCCGCGGCCGGACGGAGACCCGGACGACGGCCGGCTCGCCCGCGAGGTCCATCTGCTGCAGCGCAAGGAGACCCGGATCGGCGCCGGACTGGGCCGCACCACCGGCTGGGTGCACCGCGCCGAGCTGCGCCACGCCGGGATCATCCAGCACAAGGGCGTCACCTACCAGCGGATCGACGCCGAGGGTCTGCACGTCCTGGAGGACGACGCCGAGCGCGTGCTCGAGGTCGACACGGTCGTGGTCTGCGCCGGTCAGGTCAGCGTGAACACCCTGGCCGACGAGGTGCGCGAGAGCCGCGCGGGCCGCACGCCCCGGGTGCACGTGATCGGCGGCGCCGATGTGGCCGCGGAGCTCGACGCCGAGCGTGCGATCCGCCAGGCCGTGGAGGTCGCGGCGGGGCTGTGAGCCCGCGGCGGCTCACCCCGCGGGCAGGCGCCGCCGCCCGTGCGAGTTCGACCTGCCGCCCCTCTCGACCTGCTGCCCTTCTCGACCTACTGGCCCTCGAGCACCTCGCGGGCAATGGGTCCTGCCGTGGTCGAGCCGTAGCTGCCGTCCTCGACGAAGGCGACGACGACCAGATCGCCCTGGGCGACGATCACCCAGGAGTGGAGCTTGAGCTCGTCGTCCTCGTTCGTCCACTCCGCGGTGCCGGTCTTGCCGATCACCGGCTCGCCCGGGAGGTCCGCGAACTCGTCGAGGCTGCCGTAGGTGACGACTCCGCGCAGCATCTCCTGCATCTGCGCGGTCTCGTCGGCCGTCAGCGGGTTCGGCACCTCGGGCGCCGCCGTCTCGTCGTCGGCGAGGATCCGGGGATGGACGGTGCTGCCCTGCTGCACGCTCGCGAGGACCACGGCCATCGACAGCGGCGAGGTCAGCACGCGGCCCTGGCCCATCATCGCCGCGGCGTGCTCGGTGCCCGTGTCCTCGGGATCGACGGACCCCATGAACGCCTCGAGACCCTTCGGGGCCTCCTGGCCGATGCCGAGCGTGGTCGCGGCGTCGGCGAGAGCGGGCTGGTCGACGGTGTCGTACTGCAGCAGCAGGGCCGTGTTGCAGGAATGCGCGATCACGTCCCGCAGCGGCATCGGCCCGAACAGGCCCGGGTCCATCGAATCGGCGTTCTTGAAGCTGCGCCCCTCGACGGTCGCGGTCTTCGGGCACTGCAGCTCGGTGTCCGGGGTGACGCCCTCGCGCAGCAGGGACAGCGCGGTCACCGCCTTGAAGGTCGACCCGGGGGCGTACTGGCCGACCAGGCCGATGGGATAGCTCTGCCCCGTCGGCCCGAGCGCCGAGGCGAGCACATCGCCGGTCGACGGCTTCAGCGCGATCACGGCGGCCGGGGCGTCCTGCTCGGCGATCGACTCCGTGGCGAGTCGCTGGAGGTCGTCGTCGAGGGTGGTGCGCACCTCGGTGCCCTCGCTCGCCTCGACCTTGTGCAGGGATCGCGCGGCCTCCGCATCGGGGTCCACGGCGACCACGTTCACCCCGGCGGTGCCCACCAGGGCGTCGTGCTCGGCGGCGACGACCCCGCCGGTGGCGACGAGGTCCCCGGCGAGGATCTCGCCGTCGGAGCCGTCGACGTCCTCCTTCGTGGCCTCCCGCAGGGAGCCGAGCACGCCCGGGGCATAGTCGCGCTCGACGGCCAGCGGCTGGCTCTTCTCGAGCGCCCGGTAGCCGGGGACCTCCTCCGCCGTCGCCAGCGGGTAGTCCCCGAGGTCCTCGACGCGGATCGTGAGCGCGGGGACGAACGCCTCGGGCCCGTTGCCGGCGACAGCGCTCGCGTAGTTGTCCTCGTCGATCCCGAGCTGCCCGGCGAGCGCCCGCGCGGAGTCGTCCAGCTCGGACTCCTCGAGCTGCGCCTTGTCCAGGCCGATCACCTGCACGTCATGGGGACCGTAGAGAACCGCCCCGTCGCGGTCGGTGACCGTTCCCATCTCCGGGTCGAGGCGCTTGAGGTCCAGGTGCTCGCGGGCGCTGAGGTCGGGGGCGAACACGGTGGGGGCGAGCTGCGCGGCCCAGCCGTCCTCGCCGCGCCGCAGCACCGCCTCGGTGGTGTACTCCCAGGTCCCGGCGTCCTGCGGGAGGGTCCAGGTCCACTGCAGGGTCGCGGTGCGGGTGCCGTTCTCGGCGTCCCCGGCGTCGACCAGCTCGACCTGCGGGGGCGCCTCGACCGCCTCGAGCAGCGGCCCGAGGACCCGCTCGTGCTCCTCGGCGGCGGCGGAGGCCGAGAGGTCCTCGAGCGCGACCTCGGCGAAGTCCCCCTCCGGAAGCGCATCGGCCAGGGCCTGCGCCTCCTCGGCCCCGTCGCCGAAGCGATCCCGCCACAGGAGCACACCGACCACGAGGGCCACGATCACGACGGCCACGAGGGCGATGAGCAGAGGCCCGCGGCGACGCGGACGGGCGGGAGCGGAGTCCATGGAGCCATGGTCGCACCTAGACTCGGGCCATGTCCCGCGTGCTGCACACCGCCCAGGCCCTCGTCGACATCGTCATCGAGGTCGAGGACCTCCCCCCGCGCGGCGGCAACGCCAATGCGCTGAGCGAGCAGTGGTACGCCGGCGGAGCAGTGACGACGCTGGTCGCGGCCGCCCGCACCGGCGCCGAGGCGGTGCACGGCGGCGCGCACGGCGCCGGCGCCCACGGGGACCTGATCCGGGAGGCGCTCGCGGCCGACGGCGTCGGCCTCTCCGACGAGGTGCGTCCCGGCTCCGACACCGGATACTGCGTGGTCATGCTCGAGCCGTCGGCCGAACGCACCTTCCTGACCGTCTACGGCGCGGAGCGCGAGATCACCGCGGCCTCCCTCGCGACCCTCGACCCGCAGCCCGGCGACCTGCTGTGCCTGTCCGGGTACAGCCTGTTCGAGCCGACGCGCGACCCGCTGCTGGAGTTCCTCGAGACCGTGCCCGAGGGCGTCGAGGTGGTGCTGGATCCGGGCGCGCCCTTCGCGACGTTCCCCCGCGAGGTGCAGGAGCGGGTGCTCGCGCGCACCACCGTGTGGACCTCGAACGCCGACGAGGCCCGCGCGCTGACCGGCCTCGACGCGCTCGAGGACACGCCCGAGGCGCTGCGCCGACGGATCGGCGGGCACGCCGTGGTGATCGTGCGCGACGGCAACAAGGGCTGCATCGTGTTCCATCACGGCCGCGGCACCGAGATCCCCGCCTTCCCGCAGGAGGCGGTGGACACCAACGGGGCCGGCGACACCCATACCGGGGTGCTGCTGGCCGAGCGTGCCCTCGGGGCCGACTGGGAGTCCGCGGCCACCCGGGCGAATGCCGCCGCCGGGATCGCCGTGACCCGGAGGGGGCCGCAGAGCGCACCCACCCGCGCGGAGGTCGACGCGTTCCTGGCGTGAGCCCGCGGCAGTCCCGCACACTGGTGGCATGAGCACCCCGCGGCCCCGGGTCCACCTGAGCGCACCGTCGACCTGGATGAACGACCCCAACGGACTGATCCTGCACGAGGGCATCTGGCACGCCTTCTACCAGAACAACCCGTTCGGTTCGGACCACGGTCACATGACCTGGGCGCATGCGACGAGCCGGGACCTCCTCCGGTGGGAGGACCATGGCCCGGCGATCCGCGAGGAGGACGGGGTACAGATCTACTCCGGCAGCGTAGTGCGGATCGACGACCGGCTCGTCGCCCTGTACACGGGGCACAGCGGGCCGGAGCACCCCCTGCGCGGCGCACTGCAGGACCAGCGGCTCGCGATCTCGACCGACGACGGGGCGTCCTGGACCAAGCGTGCCGAGGCGGTCGTCGATCGCGGATCCGCGGACTTCCGCGATCCCAAGGTGCTGTGGCACGGGCCGAGCGGGCAGTGGGTGATGGTCGCGGTCGAGGCCCAGGACAGGGAGCTGCTCGTGCACACCTCGCACGACCTGATCACCTGGGAGCACACCTCCACCTATCGCGACGAGAGGCTGACCGGGATCTGGGAGTGCCCTGATCTGGTGCAGCTCGCCACGACGGAGGATCATCCCTGGCTGCTGATCCTCTCGACGAACCCCGGCGGCCCCGTGGGCACCTCGGGGACCTGGGGGATCCGGGGTGACTTCGACGGTGCCGCCTTCACGGCCCAGGCCGATCCGGTTCCCCTGGACCACGGTCCGGACCTGTACGCGGCGGTGACCTTCTCCGGCGTCGAGGGTCCTCCCCTGCTGATGGGCTGGGCAGTGGACGTCGAGTATGCCGGGCGCACCCCGACCGCCCCGTGGCGGGGAGTCATGAGCCTTCCGCGGACCCTGCATCCGCGGGGCGACGCGATCGTGGCCGAGCCGGTGCTGCCGTCGGCCCCGCGCAGCACGGAACCGGACCAGGCGCTCGATCCCGCGACCGCGCACGTGCTGCGGATCCCCCTTCCCCGTCCCGGTGGAGAAGTGGAGCTGGTCGGTCCCGACCGCGTCGAGCTGCGGCTCGTGCGGGACATCGGAGGGACCACGGTGCGGCTGCATCGCGCGCAGGCACTGGGCGCCGACGGGCGACCCCTGTTCTCCCCGCGGCAGCTCGCGACCGGTCCGCTGCCGGTCACTGCCGAGGACGAGCTGGTGCTCGTGCTGGATGGCACGATCGCCGAGCTCGTGGTGACGCGGGCGGGCGTGGACCCGGTCGTCGGCCCGATGGCGACCCTGCTGTTCTTCCCGCACCCAGGCAGCTGGAGGCTGAAGACCCTACGATGACGGGGAACAGCGAGAGGACAGGGAGCATGGGTCGGACTGCAGGGACCAGCGAGAGCGCCACCTTCCACGATTTCCACGCCGTCACCATCGACGGAGAGACGCGCTCGATGCGCGAGTACGCGGGCCGCCTCGTCCTGGTGGTCAACATCGCGACCGAGTGCGCCTTCACCCCGCAGCTCCGCGGCCTGCAGGCCCTCCAGGAGCAGTACGGCGAGCACGGCTTCACGGTGCTCGGCTTCCCGTCGGACCAGTTCCACCAGGATCCCGGGACGGACCAGGACACCCACGACGTGTGCACCTCGACCTACGACGTCACCTTCCCGCTGTTCTCCAAGATCGACGTCAACGGGCCCCTCGCGCACCCGCTGTGGCAGTGGATGTGCGCCCAGAAGGGCGGGGTGATGGGCGGTCGCATCGCCTGGAACTTCACGAAGTTCCTGATCGACGGCGACGGCCAGGTGCTGCGGCGCTACGCACCGCCGGTGCCCCCGGTGCGGATCGCCCGACGGATAGAAACCGACTTAGGTCTGCGGTGACCACACCGGTGGACCCTGTAGCGTGGAACACAATCGTGTCCCACTGGAAAGGGGTCCCCCATGGAAGGCGCAGTCATCTTCCTCGTCGTCGCCGTCGTCGTGATCGTCGTCGTGATCATCCTGGCAGCTCTGCTGTTCGGTGGTCTGCGCACGTCGATCATGTTCACCGTGCACTCGCGTGAAGCCGTGATCGTCGAGCGCTTCGGCAAGTTCAAGCGCGTCGCGCACGCCGGTCTGAACTTCAAGGCACCGTTCGTCGACAACACCACCAAGCCGATCTCGTTGCGCGTCCAGCAGCTCGAGGTCAACATCGAGTCCAAGACCAAGGACAACGTGTTCGTCAACGTGCCGGTCGCGGTGCAGTACGTGATCAAGGAAGAACAGGTCGTCGACGCGTACTACAAGCTCTCCAACGCCGAGGCGCAGATCCGCTCGTACGTGTTCGACACCGTGCGCTCCGCCCTGTCGAGCCTCGACCTGGACGCGGCCTTCGAGTCCAAGGACGACATCGCCCACAGCGTCGAGCAGACCCTGTCGGCCCGCATGCACGAGTTCGGCTTCAACATCATCAACACCCTGGTCCAGGACATCTCGCCGGATCAGCGTGTGCGCGACTCGATGAACTCCATCAATGCCGCCCAGCGCGACCGCGTCGCCGCGCAGTCGCTCGCCGAGGCGGACAAGATCAAGCGCGTCACCCAGGCCGAGGCCGAGGCCGAGTCCAAGCGCCTGCAGGGTGAGGGTGTCGCCGCTCAGCGCAAGGCGATCGCCCTGGGCATCGCCGAGCAGTACGAGATGCTCCGCAAGGTGGGCATCGAGAACTCCGCCGAGCAGCTGCTGCTGATGACGCAGTACTTCGACACCATGCAGGACGTGGCGCGCAACGCCCGCTCCAACGTGCTGTACCTGCCCTCGAACCCGGGCGCCGTGGGCTCCATGGGCGACGAGATCCGCACCGCCATGCTGCAGTCGCAGGCCGCAGCGGAGGCGAGCAAGGACGCGGACGTCGCCGATGCCGACAACCGTCAGCGGATCTCCGCGCAGGAGCTGCGCGACCAGGAGCAGGTCCGCGCGGAGCGTGCCCGGTCCGCGGCCGAGCAGAGGGCCCGCGAGGCCCAGCAGCAGGCCCAGAACGGTGGGCAGCACCGCGGCGGGCAGCAGGGCACCCCGCCGTGGGCGCACCCCGGTTCCGCGAACCAGGGCTGAGATGCCGTCGAGGGCCCGGGGTGCTGTGTGCACTCCGGGCCTTCTGCGTTCCCACCCGACAGCAGAGAGAAGGACTCCGATGGACCGCCCCAACATCGTCCTGGTGTGCGTCGACGAGATGCGGGCCGACGCCATGGGCGCGGCCGGCAACGAGCACATCGACACCCCGAACCTCGATGACCTCGCACGCGGCGGCTACCGCTTCACGCGGGCCTATTCGGCGACGCCCACGTGCGTACCGGCCCGGGTCGCGATGTTCACCGGGAAGTCTCCTGACCTGCACGGCCGCTACGGTTATCGGGAGGGGGTCTCCTTCCCCGACGCGTACCCGGTCACGCTGCAGTCGACGCTGCGGGAGGCGGGGTACCAGGCCTTCGGGGTGGGCAAGATGCACGTCTTCCCCGACCGGGCCCGCTGCGGCTTCGACGACGTCCTGCTGCACGACGGGTTCCTGCACACCTCGCGGAGGCTGAGCGGCGGGCCATCGGCGGCGATCGACGACTACGTCGACTTCCTGCGCCGTGAGACCGGGGACCCCCGCGCCGATTACCAGGAGACCGGGGTCGGCTGCAATGCGATGACCGCGCGGCCCTGGGAGCGCGAGGAGCGGCTGCATCCCACGCGCTGGGTGGCCGACGAGTCGTTCCGCGTGCTCGAACGGCGCGACCCCACCCGCCCCTTCTTCCTGTACATGTCGTTCCATCGGCCGCATGCGCCCTTCGACCCGCCGGCCTGGCTGTGGGACAAGTACCGCGGCCGCGAGTTCCCGCCGAGGCCGCTGGGCGACTGGGTGGAGCGGTTCGACGAGCACCGCCGCGACTTCGCCTCCGAGGCGGAGTTCGGGGCGCAGAAGGAGACCACCCATCAGCAGGTGCGCGCGGGCTACTACGGCTCGATCGAGTTCATCGACCTGCAGCTGAACCGGCTGCGGGAGAAGCTCTCGGACCATGCGCTGGCCGAGGACACGATCATCGTGTTCGTCTCCGATCACGGCGACATGATGGGTGACCACGACATGTACCGGAAGTCCGTGGGCTACGAGGGCTCCGCACGGGTGCCGCTCGTGGTGCACGTGCCGCCGAGATGGCGCGGTGGATGGGGCGAACCCGGCGAGGTGGAGACGATCGCCGAGCTGCGTGATCTGATGCCCACGCTGCTGGGGCTCGCGGACGTCGAGGTGCCGGGCGGCGTCGACGGGATGAGCCTGCGCCCCGGTGAGCCGGTGCGCGAGCACCTGCACGGGGAGCATCTGATCGGCTCGCTGGGCCGGCACTCGATGCAGTGGATCCGCTCGCAGCGGCACAAGTATGTGTGGTTCTCCGGGGATGGGCACGAGCAGCTGTTCGATCTGGTCGAGGACCCGCAGGAGCTGCGGGACCTCGCTGGGGAGGCCGAAGCGGCCGACGAGCTCGCCCGGCATCGGGAGATCCTGGTGCGGGAGCTCACCGGACGCGAGGAGGGGTTCGTCGCGGACGGTGAGCTGGTGGCGGGGCGGCCGGTGCAGTCCGAGGCGTCGTGGGTGCAGGAGTTCGCGCGGATCTGAGACGGCGCACGCACCTGACCCGCTCGGAGGCGTACGTCGAAAGTCGTGAGCTCGCCGCCGAGGGTTCGACGGTCGATGACCTGCGCCTCGCCCAACGACCGATGCAACCTGCGCGCAGATCCACTGGACTGGGGTCATGAGTGATCCCTCCTCCTCCCCTGAGGTTCCTTCCTCCCCCGCCCCTCCCTCCGACGACTACTCCACCGAGAAGCGCATCGGACGCCTCGTCGCGGTGACGCTGGGCTGGTGGGCGCACGGCGGCGTGCGCCTGCTGCTCGCGATCGCGCTGCTGTACTACGGCGTCGCGAAGATCGTGCTCGGACAGTTCGGGGTCACGGACATGGGCGACGCCTTGGTGACCCAGGGCGAGATGAGCCCGATGGGGATGCTGTGGCGCATGGTCGCCTTCTCCCCGCTGTTCCAGGTGCTCGGCGGGGTCGCGGAGGCCGGCGCCGCGCTCGCCCTGCTGTGGCGGCGGTCCGTGCCGCTGGGCGCTCTGATCGCCGCCGCGGACATGTCCCTCGTGCTCGTGCTGAACATCGGTTACGACGTCCCGGTCAAGCTGATCGCCACCATCCTGCTGGTCATGTCGATCCTGGTGCTGATCCCGTGGATGCCCCGCCTGGCCAGGGCGTTCATCGACCAGGGCGAGATCCGGCGCGGACCGTTGCCCACCCTGATGCCGTGGCCGCCTCTGGCGCGGATCATGAGCATCCTGGGGCCGATCGCCGCCCTCGTGCTGGTGGGGCTGGTGGGCTGGGGAGTCAGCTCGATGTACCCCGAGCGCACCACGGACGAGTCCGCTCCCGCCGGGGTGTGGGAGGTGCAGGAGGACGCCGCCGAGCCTGCCGCGCAGCTGAGCGAGGACACACGATGGAGCGCGATCGCGTTCGGCGAGGTCGCCTACGACGGGCGGGCCGCCGTGCAGCTCCGCCTGGCGGACGGGGAGCTGCTGACCGGCAGCTACGAGCGCACCGGGGAGGACACGGTCGAGCTGTCGCTGCGGCCGCTGCGTGCACAGGGGCAGACCCTTGCGCAGTACACCGAGATCACCCCGACGACGCTCGCGCTCGAGGTGGCCGAGCAGGACGACGGCACGCTGCACGTGAGCGGAGAGGGCCAGGAGCTGCTCCTCGCCCCGGACACCTCCGGCTCCGTGTACTACGAGCGCGGGTTCAGCTGGGGAGTACGGGCGGACGATCCGTTCAACCGCTGACCCGTCGGCCGGACCTGATCCCCGCTGTCGGCCCCCTCCCCTAGTCTGGGGCGGGACGCGACGACGGAGGAGCCCAGATGCAGATCGAGTTCGGCTGGTCGCTGGACGGCACCGCCTGGACGGACGGCGCCGGCGCGACCGGGACGGTGCGCGTGGGGCCCCGCGGTCTCGTGCAGCTGCTGCAGACGAGGCTCGCGCTGACCCGCCCGTCGGTCGATCCGGCGGTGCGGACCGCGCAGTACGCCCGCGCGATCGCCGCCGCGGACCACGAGTGGGCACGGGCCTCGTTCGACGTCGATCCGTGGGCGACCGCGAGCACGATGCTGGCGTGGCGGGATGCGGCGGTGGCTGCCGGGGCCTCGCTGCGTCGGGCGCCGGGGCTGCCGGCGCGGATCGAGGCGCTGTGCGCGATCGAGGCGGCCGCTGATCTCTCCGCCGGCGCCGCCGATGACCTGCGGGAGATCGTCGACCTGCTCGCGGAGCTCTCCGCGTCCCCCTGGCCGCTGGGGATCGACCGGGTCCTCTGCCAGGAGGAGCCGGCGACGCTCCCCGGGCTGTGGCCGCAGCTGCTGGAGCTGCTGGCAGGAGCCGGAGTCGCCGTCGTGCCCGTCCCCGCCGCACCAGCCGGGCAGCCGGAGCTGATGCTGCTGGAGACCGACGACGAATGGACCGCCGCGGAGACCGCCGCGCGGTTCCTCGCCGGGCGCGACGGGGATCCTGTCCACGTCCTCGCCACGGAGGACACGATCCTCCTGGACCAGGAGCTGCACCGTCGCGGTCTGGCGGCGATCGGGGTGGCGGGGGCCTCGGCGGACCGGACGAGCCTGCAGATCCTTCCCCTGTACCTCTCGATCGCGATCGCCCCGGTGGACGTGCAGCAGCTCGGCGCCTTCCTCGACCTGCGCGTGCTCGATGCGCCGGACTCCGACCGTGAACCCATCGGCCTGGTGCCCTCGCGGGTGCGTCGCCGGTTCCTCGATGCGCTGGCCGCCGAGCCCGGCACCGGTGGCCCGGTCTGGGAGGCGGTGCTCACCGACCTCGCCCGGCTCGCCGCCGATCCCGAGGAGGCCGCCGCCCTCGAGATCGCCCGGGCGGTCTCCACGCTGGTCACGCATCCGCTGGACCCGGAGCAGCTGACGCCGCCGCGGCTGCGCTCGGCGACCTCCTGGCTCGGCGAGCGCCTGCAGGCGCTCGGTCAGGGCGATCCGGGTCTGGTGCGGGCGAGCGCGCACCTGCAGACGTTCCTGGCGGTGCTCGACACCCTCGGCGAGGACCACGTGCTCGGCGCGCGCGAGCTCTCCCAGATCGTCGAGGCCTCCGGCGGCCGCGCCGCCTCCCCCGTCGCCCGGCCCGAGGCGACCGACGCCTGGACCGCCTGCACCCGCCCGGCGCAGCTGCGCCCGCGCGGTGGGGACGTGCTGTGGTGGGGCGCGGACCGCCAGGATCCCCAGACCGGCGTGACCTGGGATGCGATCGAGATCGCGGCGCTCGAGGAGCTCGGTGCGAGAGTCATCGACCCCGCCGCCCTCGCCGCTCTCGAGACCGATGCGGGACTGCGCGGGCTGCTCGGAGCCGGGCGGCTGGTCGTGGTGCGCACCCGCAGCCGCTCCGAGAAGGCCACGGCGCCACACTCCCTGCTCGCGCACCTCGCGGCGCAGCGGGCCGCCGCCGGGGAGGACGTCGCGGAGGTGCTCGAGCAGTATCGGGTGGATCCGCGCACGGCGATCGGGGGCGGGGTCTGGGAGCTCGCCGGGTCGCGTCGGCCGCTGAGCGTCCCGGCGCTGGTCCGGCCGGCGGAGCCTGCGCAGGATCTCACCAAGCGCACCGTCCCGGCGCCGCATCTGGTGCCGACCGCACTGAGCTACTCCCAGGCGGAGAACCTGATCGGCTGCCGGCAGAAGTGGACGTACCGCACCGGGCTGGGGATCCGTCCTGCCTCGGTCGCGAGCGTGCCCAGCGGCAACCAGATGATCGGCACCCTCGTGCACACCGTGGTCGAGGAGCTGGTGAACACCGGGCGGGAGCGGGGGCGCAGCGGTCCGCCGTCGGCCGCCCAGATCGCTCAGACGCTCGAGCGGCTCGTCCCGCAGCTCGCCTCGGAGCTGCTGCTGCCCGGCCGGGAGGTCGAGCTGACCACCATGCGCGAGACCGCCGTGCGCTCCCTGGTCGAGTTCTTCGGCCGCCTCGCGGAGGCCGGGCTCGTGATCACCTCCGTGGAATCGCGCTTCGAGGAGCCGCTGACCCTGCGCCTGAAGCGCGGGGATCTCGAGGTGCCGTTCCTGGGCTTCCGGGACGTGCTCGCCGAGGACGCCGCCGGGAAGCCCACCGTGATCGACCTGAAGTGGACCTCGGCCGCCAAGAAGTACCCCGAGCTGTTCGACGCCGGCGAGGCGCTGCAGCTCGCCTCCTACGCCTGGTCGCTGCATGACGACTCGGCCGACGTCGGGTACTTCCTGCTCAAGCAGGGCGAGTTCGTCTCCGCGAACCCGGCGCTGGATCCCCACGGCCGGCCCACCCTCGACATCTCCGCCGCCTGGTCGACGACGACCGCGGAGATCACCGAGGCGCTCGACGCGATCGGCGAGGGCACCGTCACCGCGCAGTCCGGGCAGATCCTGCGCGATGCCGGGCAGGGGCTCGGCACCCCCCGCCCGGACGCGAAGAAGACCTACGCCGCGGCGCAGGAGGAGGCGCGGGCCGGCGGCGGGATCGTGGTCGATGCCCGCTGCGACTACTGCGATTTCTCCCTGCTGTGCGGCCTGAGAGGCGATGCATCATGAGCTTCACCCTGATCAACGCCTCGGCCGGGTCCGGCAAGACGTACACCCTGACCCGGCTGCTCGCCGAGCGTCTTGGGGCCGGGCTGGACCCCTCGCAGGTCATCGCCACCACGTTCACCGTCAAGGCGGCCGACGAGCTCTCCCAGCGGGTTCGCTCCACGCTCCTGGACCGCCAGCAGGTCGAGGCGGCGCGCGGCATCGACAGCGCCCTGATCAGCACGGTGAACTCGGTCGCCGGGCGCCTGGTGACGGAGTACGCGCTGGACGCGGGCATCTCCCCGCAGGTGCAGGTGCTCGACGACACGACCCAGAGGGCGGCCTTCGCCGCGGCGATCGATCGCACCGCCGCCGCGGCCGGGGTGCGCTGGGCGGCGATGCTCGCCCGCACCGAGCACGACGGCGACGAGAAGGACACCGGCTTCGGCTTCGGGACCCGCAAGCAGGCCTGGCGGGGCCGGGTGAAGGACGTCGCGGACGCCGCCCGCACCAACCTGCTGGGGGCCGAGGAGCTGCGCGCCGCCGCGCCCGTGTCCTGGGAGGAGTTCCGGGAGGCGGCCCAGCTGCCCGAGCCCGGTGAGGACCTGCGGGGCCGCTGGCTGCACGAGCTGGGACAGCGGATCGACGGGTTCGCGGAGGATCTGGCCGCGTCCGTCGATGAGACCGGGGACGGGGTGAAGGGCGGGCCGATCGCGAAGGGCAGCATCAACAAGGCGCGGGGAGACCTCGAGGCGCTGCGTCGGCTGGAGCGGACCCTGCGTGACCGGGAGCGGGCGCCGTGGTCGAGCTGGCTGCGGCTGGCCGGGGGGAAGTTCGGGGCCCCGGCGAACCGGGCCCTCGAGCCCCTGGCCGTCGAGATCACCGAGGGCTTCGCGCAGAACCCTGCCTGGCAGCAGGACCTCCACGACCTCATCGCGCTCGTGCTCGACGTCGCCGCGGACTCGCTGGACGCCTACGAGACCTACAAGCGCGAGCTGGGCCTGATCGATTTCATCGACCAGGAGGTGCAGGCGCTGCGCCTGCTGCAGGGCTCGCCGCGGGTGCGGGAGTCGATCGCCTCGCGCTACCGCCTCCTCGCGGTCGACGAGTTCCAGGACACCTCCCCCGTGCAGCTGGCCCTGTTCCTCGAGCTCTCCCAGCTCATCGAGGAGAAGATCTGGGTGGGCGATCCCAAGCAGGCGATCTACGGCTTCCGCGACGCCGACCCGCGCCTGATGCAGGACATCATCCGCGCGCTCGAAGGTGGCGGCACGGTGTTCGGCACCGGCGAGGTCACGAACCTCTCCCACTCCTGGCGCTCGCGGAAGCTGCTCGTGGACTTCACCAACGCCCTGTTCACCCCGGTGTTCGCGCCCGACGGCGAGGGCCGGGAGAGGGTGCAGCTCCAGATCCCCGAGCAGCGGGAGGCTGTGGCGGGCGGCGGCGTGCTCGAGGTGTGGGAGGCGACGAAGAACGACCGCCGGGTGGTCTCCGCGCAGAAGCATGCCGCGATGATCGCCGAGCAGATCCGGTGCCGGATCGACGAGGGCGCCTTCACCCCGGGCTCGACCGCGGTGCTCGTGCGCAGCAACACCCAGCGGGCCTCCGTGGTCGCCGCCCTGCAGGAGCGCGGGGTGCCCACCGCCGGCGCCGCCCACCCGCTGCTCGCGTCGCGTGAGGCGCAGATGGTGCGCGCGGCGCTCGCGGTGACCCTGGACGGCTCCGACACCCTGGCGCTGACCGAGCTGGTGACGCTGCTGAGCGATCACGGCGCGCACGAGGACTGGTTCACGCAGCTGATGGCGGCGCCGGACCGGGAGGCGCGCAAGGCCGTGTACGCGAGCTGGTGGGAGGATCCCGTGCTGGCCGGGCTGCGCGAGGTGCGCCGCGCCTGCATCGGCTTCACCCCGGTGGAGATGATCAGCGCGCTGATCGACGCGCTGGACCTGCCGCAGCGGATCAAGCGCTGGACCGGGCAGGGCTCCCGCCGTCGCACCCTGGATGCGCTGCGCGCGATGGCGCAGGAGACGACGCAGCGGCGTCGGGCGGAGGGCTCCCCCATCACGCTGACCGGGCTGCGCGCCGAGCTCGACGCGTGGACGGAGGGACCGGACCTCTCCGCCCTGCCCGAGGCGGTCTGGGTCGGCACCATCCACGGCGCCAAGGGCCTGGAATGGGATCACGTCGTCGCCTACCTCGGCGCACCCCCGAAGGAGCGCGACCACTCCAGCGGCGTGCTCGTCGTCTCCCCCGGCGCGCTCGACGTGACCGCCCCGCTCGCCGGCCGCAGCCTGCGGTTCTGGCCCAAGATCGCCTCCCCGGCGGACACGGCGGAGAACCTCGCCGCGTCGGGGTTCGCACGTCGTCGGCGGGATGCCGAGGCGGAGGAGTCCGGGCGGCTGCACTATGTGGCGCTCACCCGCGCCGCCCGCACGTCGGTGCTCGCCGTGCCCGGCGCCGCGACCGTGCTGGACAGCCTGATCGCGACGCCGCCCATGGTGAGCTGGTCCGCCGACGCCCTCACCGTGCACGGCACCGACGGCACGCTGCCGGCGACGGTGACCGCGGTGAACGTGGACGATCTGATGGAGGACGTGCCCGCTCGGCTGACCCGCGACGCGGACCCGCTCGCGGCGACCGATGTGCCGCTGCGGCCGGACGACCCCGGGACGGGGCGCGCCTCGGCCCGGTTCCAGGCGTCCGGCGTCGGCTCGGACGAGGCGCTCGGGGAGGTCGACGAGCCGCGGAGCATCGGCCCGGTGCTGGTGCGCGGCGGCGGCCCGCAGTGGGAGCGTGTCGGCGAGGCGGTGCACGCCTACCTCGGCCTGCCGCTCGAGCATCTCTCGCCGGCGCAGCGGCTCGCAGCGGCGGAGCGGCTGCTGTCGCGCTGGGTGGTGACGCGGACCGTGGAGGCGCAGGTGCTGATGGATGCCGGGGAGGCCTGGGCGCGCTTCGTGGACGCGCAGTTCCCGGGGGCCGAGCAGCTCACCGAACAGCCGATCACCTGGTGGAACGAGGACTCGCAGGTCATGGAGGGGTGGATCGACACCCTGCTGCGCCTGCCCGACGGCTCCCTCGTGCTCGTGGACCACAAGTCGTACCCGGGTGATGACCCGGTGGGGCATGTGCGCCGGAACTATCTGGGCCAGATGAGCACGTACGCGCAGGCGCTGGCCGCAGCCGGCCGGGCGCCGGACCGGATCCTCCTGCACCTGCCGCTGCGCGGCGAGGTCGTGGAGGTGAGGCTGCATGGGCAGGAGCGCTGAGATGATCTCTCCCGATCAGGCCGTGTCCCGGGCTCTGCTGCTGGTCGACGAGGCACTGCGGTCAGGCACCCGGCGGCTGCTCGGGATCGCCGGGGCGCCCGGCGCCGGGAAGTCCACGCTGACGCAGCTGCTGGAGGAGCGGCTGCCGGAGAGCTCACGGGTGGTGGTGCCGATGGACGGGTTCCATCTGGCGGACGTCGCGCTGGAGCGGCTGGGCCGGATGGACCGCAAGGGAGCCCCGGACACCTTCGACGCCGCCGGCTACGTGTCGCTGCTGCAGCGGATCCGCTCCGCGATGCCCCAGGACCCGCCCGTGTGGGCACCGATGTTCGAGCGCGAGCTCGAGCAGCCCCTGGCCGGCGCCATCGAGGTGGATCCGCAGGTGCCGCTCGTGATCACCGAGGGCAACTACCTGCTCTCCGACGACGGCGCCTTCGCCCAGGTGGCAGCGCTGCTGGATGCCCGCTGGTTCATCGAGGTGCCCGACGCCCTGCGGCACGAGCGCCTGATCGCCCGCCACGAGCAGTTCGGGAAGTCCCCGCAGGCCGCCCACGAGTGGGCGCTGGGACCCGACGAGACCAATGCTCGCCGGGTCGCCGCGACCCGCGGCCGGGCCGACGTCGTCGTGGACCTCACGGCCACCTGACCCGTCCCGCCGGCCCGTCAGCTGCGCGCGAGGAGCGCCTTCACGAAGGCGGTCGAGCGCTCGCGCAGCCCCTCGATCCGCATCTCCTGGTGGTACGCGACCAGCGCCGGGTCCTGGGTGCGCAGCTCGTAGGCCTGCGGGAGACGGCGCACGTGACGCGAGCAGCTGAAGTCCGCGCACACGGAAGTGCCGATCGAGTTGCCGCGCCGGCCGGCGGCACCGGCGAGCGGCGCGACGAACGAGGCGGCGTGGATCCCGTCGACCACGTCCTCGCACCATGCGCACATCATCTTGCGGCTGGGAGGGGTCTCGGCGCCGCGCAGCAGCAGCACCGTCAGCTCGCCGTCCACCTCGAGGGCGACATAGTGCTGTTGGGGCCGCTTGGGATCCTGCCAGCCGAGATAGTCCAGCTCGGAGAAGTCGATCGAGTCGAGGTCGGGCAGGCCCGCGCGCTTGGCCTCACCCTTGCTGGCGTTGACGAAGGCGTTGCGGATCTGGGATTCGGTCAGGGTGTTCATGGGGTCGTCCTCACGACGGGCACGCCGACGCACCGGCCGATCTGCGGCCGAGCTGTCGAGGGCATGCGGGGATGGAGCGATGGCGGATGCGGCCGTGCCGCGTCACACCGAGAAGGCCCGGTGGGCCGCCTCGCTTCCTGCATGCTGGGTGCGCATGCTCATCTCCTCGCTGCATCGTGGTGCCGCGCCCCTGACGGGCGCCGACCGCGGACACGCTACGCCTGCACTCCCGCGGGGACAAGCGCAGTGTGCGCCGCGACGCTCACAGCAGCGGCGGCGCCGTCCCGATCGACCCGGTGCGGGCGAAGACCTGCTCCAGCTCGATCGACTCGGGACCGGCCCCGGCCTCCTTCGCCGCGACCCAGATCGCGAGGGTGTTCGGGCCGTGATGGTCCAGCAGCCCCGAGGGGATCGTGAAGTCGGACTGCGGGCCGATGTCCCCGATGTAGATCCCGATGTTCCAGCCGTTGACGTAGAGCACGGCCTGACTCGCATCGGTGCGGTCGTCCTCGAAACGGGGCGAGCGGACGGCGAGGCGCCAGGCGGCGTCCACCCCGTCGGCGGTGTCGAGCTCGAAGTCCGCGCGGTACCAGCGGATGCCGGGAGCCTCGGCGGTCAGGGAGTCCGTCGGCTCCCACGCGGAGTCGTCATGGCCGGGCAGATGCCAGCCGTGGCGCTCCCCGTGGAGCCCGCCGACGTTGTACATCGAGCGCAGCGGGTCCTCGCCGTCGGCGCCCTGGAGGCGCCAGACGATCTCGCCGTCCGCGGGCAGGACGGCGTCGAACAGGCCGCGGTTCTGCTTGGACAGGGCGTCGTCGCTCCAGTCGAGGTTCTGGCCGAGGGTGTGCACGAGCACGCTGAGCACGGCGCTCTCCCCCGCGGCGGCGACGGCATCCGGGAGGGTGAACACCTGGTCGGAACCGGTCGCCGGCGCCGCGCCGAGATAAGTCCCGTCGGCCCAGATCTGCAGGAAGGCCGGGGGCTTTCCCTGGGCGGGCTGACCGGTCCCGCCGTTGCCGCGCAGCACGACCTCGCGCCCCGTGGTCGCGGTGAAGGCGGCGCGGTACCAGACGCCGCCCTCGTAGAAGCCGTAGTGGTTGGAATCGAGCACCACACCGCCCCGGCCGGGGCCCTGGAACGGCGTGGAGCCCTCCGTGGAGTCCGCGACCCTCCAGCTCGAGTCGTCGAAGTCGGCGGCCGCTTCAGGGCCCTCCTCGGCGACGCGGAAGGCGAGGTCCGGGACGGCCGGGACCTCGGGGGCGGCGAGCGTCATCGTGGCGATCCCGTCCTTCGCCGGGCGGCTCGTGCCGTTCACCCGCACCCGACGGATGCTCTCCGGGACGTCGATGCGCACGTCGGCGCCGCTCGTGGAGCCGACGACGAGGTCCGCGTCGGCGCGGGAGAACGCGACCGTGCGGGCGATCTCCGCCCCCTCGACCACCACATGGGCGTCCTGGGAACCCGGTGTCGCGGGCATGCGGTCGGCGGGACGGCCGCCGAGGAACCAGGTGGTCGCGGCGGCGGCACGGCCGAGCAGGCGCAGAGCGAGCAGGCTCTCCTCCCCCGTGCCCTCGGAGGTGACCGGTGCGCCGGTGACGTCGACCTGGATCGGGGTGTCCCCGGGGGTGAGGTTCAGGCGCAGCTGCCCGGTCTCGGCATCCCAGGTGGTCGCCACCGCGTCGGGTGCCTCGACCTGCGGCTGCTCGGCGTAGCGCAGCACGATCTCGACCGGGTCGTCCTCCTGGCCGATGAGGTGCTGCAGGTGCCCGCCGCGACGCGGGAGCGTCGGCCCGAAGGGGGCGGCCGTGGAGTACAGGAGGCCATGACCACCGATCACCGTGTCGACCACGAGGGTGAGGGCGTCCCGCCCGTGCAGATGCAGGACGGCGTCCTCCTGCTGGGGGACGCGGGGCCAGCCCACCACGCCGTCCGGGATCTCGACCCCGTCGTCTCCGGAGGCGCCCGGCAGGTCGAGGGCGTCGAGGGTGACCACGGTGCCCTCCCCGCCCTCGGCAGGCTCCCCGAGCGCCTCGACCACGAGGGTGTGCTCGCCCTCGGCGAGCCCCGTCACCTGGTAGCTGATCTGCTGGGCCGGCTTGTTCTGCTCGGTGTCGACGTGGCTGGTGAAGGTGCCCTGCTCCGTGCCGTCCACGAGCACCCGCGCCCGGCCATGGTCGGTGCCCGTGGAGGTGATGACGTCCACCGCGGTGCCGGTGAAGGTCCAGGTCGCCGTGGCACCCGCCGCCTCGGTGCGCGACAGGGTGCCACCGGAGGCGGTGCCGTCCTCGACCTGGTCCCAGTCGCCGGTATAGGTGATCGCGGCGTCCCGGTCGTCGGCCGTCGGTGCGGCGTCCCCGGCATCATCGGGATCGCCGAGGACCAGCGCCGTCGCGAAGCGGGTGTCGGTCTCGTCGTTGGAATCGGCGAGACGGAAGGCCAGCAGGCGGGGAGCGCCGCCCTCGGTCGCCGACGCGACGTCGTCCGTCGCCACCCGCTGATAGGCCTGGATCTCGGCGCCCTCGACCTCGAGCAGCGGCTGCGGCGCCACCGGCGTCATCGACGCGATCTGCGGCATGGCCAGCTGGAGGTAGCCCAGCTCCTTCTGCACCGCGAGCTTCTCAGTGAGACCGCGATCCTCCGTGATCGCCGCGCCGTAGTCGTAGCTCGTGAACCCCGAGGACGGCGAGCCCGTGTAGCCCAGGTTCTTGCCGCCGAAGGCCATGTAGTAGTTGAACGCGGTGACCCCGTTGGCGAGGTTGCGCACGCCCCACTGCCGGGTGAAGGCAGGGTCGGTGAACTCATAGGCCTGATGGGAGTCGAAGGAGGCGCCCCACGGGGTGAACGCGCCGCCCTGGGATTCGGTGATGAACTGCGGGGTGTCCGGGCTGATCTGGCGGTATCCCTGCTCGGACTCCCCGATCCGGGACCGCGCGCCACCCGCGTTGAAGCCCAGCGGGTAATGATCGAAGGCGTAGAAATCGGTGCCGTGCTTCGCGGTGTCCGCGAAGCGGCCGCCCATGTTGTAGTCGTTGTGGAACAGCGGCACCGCGATGCCCGTGGAGCGCACGTGATCGGACAGGGCCCGCAGGAAGGCCGAGCGCTCCGCATCCTCGGTGATCAGCTCGTTCTCCACCTGGTAGAGGAACACGCTGCCCCCGCCGTCGCTGACCTGGTGCTTCGCGATGATCTGATTGATCGCGCTCAGCCAGGCGCAGGAGTCCGCGAAGTTCTCCGGGTCCGTCGAGCGCAGGGACGCGGCGCGGTTGGTCATATAGGCGGGCAGACCGCCCATCGAGATCTCGGCGTTCACGTACGGACCGGGCCGAGCGATGACATAGAGCCCCTCCTGCTCCGCCATGGTCAGCAGCAGGTCCAGGTCCCTGATCCCGGTGAAGTCGAAGTCGCCGCCCGGGGCGGACTGATGCAGGCCCCAGAAGAAGTAGAAGGACACGGCGTTGAATCCGGCCGCCTTGAGGACCTGCAGCAGGTCGCGCCACTGCGCCGGGGCCGGGACCCGCCAGGGGTGGATCTCCCCCGAGTAGATCAGCAGGCGCTCGTCGTCCACGAGGAACGAGTGCTCGTCCCAGGTGACGGTATGGGCCTCACCATCGTTGCCGGGGAAGGTCGAGGTGCCGCGCACCAGGTCCGCGGTGGCCTCCGACTGGTCGGGCACCGCGGGGCCCGCGGGGGTGGGGCCGACGGGCGCGGCGGGGCCGGCGGCGATGGTCGGGGCCGCACCCGCGGCGAGGGCGGGACCGGCAGCGGCGACGGCCACGGCGGCGCTGGTGGCACAGGCGCTCATGCGCAGGAAACCTTTCCGACTGAGATCGTTCCGGGGCAGATCGGGCAGGGTCGGGACGGTCCGGGACATGCAGCAGCTCCTCGTCGAGCGGTCGGGACTCGGACGCTAGCAGACTGCGGAACGATTTACAGGCCGAGAGTCTCCTAGCGGCGCGACGCCCGTGCCGCTGGCCCCTGGCTCCCGGCTCCCGGCTCCCGGCTCCCGGCTCCCGGCTCCCGGCTCCTGGCTCCTGGCTCCTGGCGGTGATCCCCGATCGTCGCCCCCGAGGCGGGGCATGGGCTCGAGCCTGCACCACGTGTCGGTGAGGGGCCGCTCACCGACACGTGGTGCAGGCTCGAACTGTTCCGCCGGGGTGCGCGCGACGGACGGCGGGGGGCGGGCGGCCCGCGGCGCGAGGGGGCGCGGCGGGTGGCGGGAGGCGGGTGCGCGCAGCGGGAGGAAGCTGCGCGCTGTCGCTCAGGCGATGATCTGGTTCAGCTGCTCGAGGTCCTCGGCGCCGAGCTCGAGGGTCATGGCGCCGGCAGAATCGGTGATCGACTCCGGACGGCTCGCGCCGGGGATCGGGACCACATGCTCGCCGAGAGAGAGCTCCCAGGCCAGGACGACCTGCTGCGGGCTCACGCCGTGGGCCTCGGCGATGGCCTGGATCTGCGGGAACCGCTCCCCCACTGCGCTCGCGCCACCGCCGGTGCCGCCCAGCGGCGACCACGGCACGAAGGCGATGCCATGCTCGCCGCAATGCTCGAGCTCGCGCTTGGAGGTGTGGAAGAAGGTGGGTGAGAACTGGTTCTGCACGGCGGCGAGGCCTCCCTCGCCGAGCACCTCCAGGGCCACGTCGATCTCCTCGACGTTCGCGTTGGAGATGCCGATCTCGCGGATCAGGCCCTCCTCCTTGAGCGCAGCGAGCGCCTCGACGCCCTCGGCGTAGCGGATGCTGCGGTCCGGGCGGTGCCAGTAGTAGAGATCCACGGAGTCGATGCCGAGGTTCGCGAGGGACTTCTCGAGGGCGGAGCGCAGGTAGTCGGCGGTGCCGTTGCGGCCGCCCACCTCGCCCTCGGAGCGAGTGATCCCGCCCTTGGTCGCCAGGACCACGGAGGAGCGGTCCCCGTCCCAGGTGCGCAGGCCCTCGGCGACGGCCTTCTCGTTGTGCCCCATGGTGTCCCAGGTGGGGGCGTAGATGTCAGCGGTGTCGAGGAAGGTGACGCCCGCGTCGAGCGAGGCATAGATCGTGGCGGTCGCGCGATCCTCCGGGGCGGGCTCGCCACGCCCCATCGACAGGGGCATGGCGCCGAGGCCGAGAGCGGAGACGGTCAGGGAGCCGATACGGCGAGTGGGTGCAGTCATAGGGAAAGCCTATGCCGACAGGGTGGTCCAGGTCACGGCATGTCCGCCGTCAGTCGAGGCGCTGCTGCATTCCGGGAGGCGGATGCTGATGAAAATGCTTAGGGGCGTCCCAGAACAGGTCATCCTCCGGCGAACCTGACGAGATCTCCACCCGCACCAGATCGCCCTCGGCCTTCGCCGCCACCACCCGGAGCAGCCCAGTCATCTCGTCACCCTTGGAGGACGCCTCGTCGAGCATCCTCGTCGCGACGACCTTCGCGTCGCCATGCACGCGCACAGCACCGCGCGTGGTGTACGCCTCGGCGGAATCGAAACGGGTTCCGAAGACGAACGCGGTGGGGCCGGGCGCGTCAGAGGCCTCCGAGAGGTCCGTATAGCTGGCACCCGTCACCAGGTGGGGGTCCTCGAGGTCCATCGCTGCGATGAGCTCGCCACGATCGGGGAAGAGGTCGGCGACGGACTCCTCGGCGTCGAACCCGTCCAGGGTCTCGTCGGTCGAGAAGGCCAGATCCTCTCCGAGAGGTGCCGCGATCCGCGTGTAGATGGACGTGGCCGGCTCGAAGCCCTCAGCGACCCGCAGCCGGTCCCCATCCCGCACGACATACTCCCCGAGCGCCTCCGCGAGGTCCTCGAGCATCCCGGCAGCGCCGGCCCACAGCACACCCTCGTGCCCGTCCCGGTTCACGCGGATGGTTTCCGTCGGCGTCATCAATCGTTCTGCGGAGGCCAGCGAGTCCGGATCTGTCACCATGGTCCGTCCGAGGATGGCATCGGTGACGATCTGCGGATCGGTGACCTCGAGAGCCTGCAACCACCTCACCGGCCCCGGGACGTGGGTATCGACGGAACCGTCGAGACCCAGCACCTCCGCCACCGCGGCCGGGCGAGCCCAGAGCACCGCGGTCGGATGGAGGCTCGTCCCGGTGATGCCGGATCCGCCGATCCGCTGCAGCAGCGTCTCCAACCCGCTGTCCTCAGCGCCGAACGGCACCTGCGGCAGGTTCGAGCACCCTGCCGTGCCGAGCAGTGCGACGAGACCGCCGGCTCCCAGCATCGTGCGTCGCGACAGTTCTGATCTCATCGTCGTCCCCCTTCCCGGTCCCCCGACCGGGTCGGAGCCAGAATAGCTGGCAGGGCAGAACGCTGAAAGGTGCTCCCGTGGGCTCAGAGGTCGGCCAGCTCGACGGAGGGGTCCGTCAGCCGCGCCGGGTCGACCGCGCGGCGCTCGGTGAGCAGCGGCTTGATCACGTCGATCACGTCCCAGATGTTCACGGCCATGACCGCGAGGATCACGCCGTCGCGGTCGCGCCAGAAGGCGAGGAACTCGCGGGCGGCGAGGTCGCCGCGCACGACCACCTCGGCCACCTGGTCCTGCGGGGCCGAGCCGAGGTACTCCATGCCCAGGTCGAACTGGTCGGTGTAGAAGTAGGGCAGCTCCGTGTACTCGGCGGCGTCCCCGAGGATCGTGCGCGCCACTGCCTTGGGCTGGTTCAGCGCGGTGGCCCAGTGCTCGACCCGCACGCGGCGACCCAGCAGCGGATGCTGATGGGCGGCGATGTCGCCCACGGCGAAGATGGCGGGATCCGAGCTGCGCAGGGTCGCGTCGACCGCGACGCCGCCTTCGGCGACGTCCAGGCCCGCGGCCTCGGCGAGCTCGAGGTGCGGGATCGCGCCGATCCCCACCACGACGGCGTCGGCCTCGAGGGCGCGACCGTCCTGCAGGCGCACGCCCGTGGCCCGACCGTCCTGCACGAGGATCTCGGCGGCCTCGGCGTCGGTCAGAAGCTCCACCCCCTTCTCACGGTGCAGGTCGGCGTAGACCTGGGCGATCTCATCGCCGAGGAGGCGGGCCAGGGGCAGGTGGCCGCGCTCGAGCACGGTGACCTCGGCGCCGCCGGAGCGGGTGACCGCGGCGACCTCGAGGCCGATCCAGCCGCCGCCGATCACCACGATCCGGGTGCCCTCGGCGGCCAGCGGACGGATCGCGTCGGAGTCCTCGCGGGTGCGCAGGTACAGCACCCCGTCGGCGTCGGCCCCCGGCAGCTCGGAGCGGCGCGAGGAGGAGCCGGTCGCGAGCACGAGGGCGTCGTAGGGCAGCGTCGTGCCGTCGTCGAGGGCGACCGTGCGAGCCGTGCGGTCGATCGCGGTGGCCCGCACGCCGCGGCGCAGGTCGATGTCCTGCTCGGCGTACCACTGCTCGGGCCGCACGAGGGCGTCCTCGAAGGAGACCTCCCCGGAGAGGTACTCCTTGGACAGCGGCGGCCGCTCGTACGGGAGGTGCGTTTCCTCGCCGACCAGCGTGATCGACCCGGTGTGGCCGTGCTTGCGCAGCGATTCGGCGGTCTTGGCTCCGGCGAGCCCGGCCCCGATGACGACGATGTTCTGGGGTACAGACATGATTCCTCCCGTGGTGCTGGATGGTGGCGTGGGGTCAGGCTCCGGCGCCGGCGAGGGCGAGGAACTCCTGACGCGAACGGGGGTCGCTCCGCAGACTACCCAGGAGCGAGGACGTGATGGTGCTCGATCCGGTGGCCTGCACGCCGCGCAGGGTCATGCAGGAGTGCTCCGCCCGCAGGACGACGCCGACGGCCTGCGGGTGCAGCTGCTCCTGGAGCCACAGGGCGACCTGGCGGGTGAGCCGTTCCTGGGTCTGCGGACGGCAGGCGAAATGCTCGACGATGCGGGCGAGCTTCGACAGCCCCAGGATCCGCTCGCCGGGGAGGTAGGCGACGCACGCGGTGCCGACGAAGGGCAGCAGGTGGTGCTCGCACACCGCGCGGAAGGGGATGTCGCGGGCCAGCACGAGCTCGTCGTATCCCTCGTCGTTGGGGAAGGTGGTCGCATCGAACGGGCGCGGGGTGAGCATCTCGGCCCAGGCGCGGGCCATGCGACCGGGCGTCGCCCGGAGGTGCTCGGAGTCCAGCGGGATGCCGAGCGCCCGGAGGAAGTCGGCGGCGGCGACCTCCGCGGCGGCCATGTCGCGCTGCGCCTCGAGGGCCATGTGCGCCGGGGCGTCCGGGAGGCTGACTGTGGAGGTCATCGGGCGTCGACCTCGCTGCGCGGGCGGTCGTACCGGGACGCCAGCAGACCGAGGGAGACGGCCGCGACCAGCAGGCCGACGTCCCGCAGGGCCACGTCGAAGAATCCGGGGTAGGTGAGGAGGTTCAGGATGATGCCGGCGAGCCAGGCGGCGACCACCCAGGCGGCCAGCCGCGGCCGCAGGGCGATGCCGATCGCGGCGACGATCTCGACGACGCCGATGAGGTGCATCGCGGCCTGCGCGGAGATCGGGAGGACGGCCACCATCCAGGGGGCGAGGTAGCCGGGCCAGTCGGTGAGCAGGTTCGTGAACTTGTCCAGGCCCATGAGCAGCGGGAGGGCGATGAAGCCCAGGCGCAGCACGCAGAAGGCGGCGAAGGCCGGGTCCTGACGGACTCTGACCAGCACGGAGGCTGAGGCCGGGGTGGGGTTGGAGGTGTGGACGGGGACGGGGAGCGTGGAGGCTGCCATGACGAACTCCTTCTAAAACCAATGATGGCGTTTTTTAGATTCCTCCTCCGACCCCTATTTGTCAAGAGTCGTTGGTGTTAGAGTCGTGGGCATGGATCGCAGCCGACTTCCCACCCCGGAGGACCTCGACGGGCTCAGCGCCCTGACGGACCCGGTGCGTCGCCGCCTGTACCAGGCGGTCTCCGCCCATGACGACCCCGTCGCCCGCGAGGACGCCGCGAGCACCGTCGGCATCAGCCGCACCCTGGCCGCCTATCACCTCGACCGGCTCGTCGACGCCGGCCTGCTCGAGACCACCTACTCCCGCCCCGTCGGCGTCGGCGGCCCCGGGGCCGGTCGCCCCGCCAAGCGCTATGTGCGCACCCGGGGCGAGCGCACCGTCTCGGTCCCACCCCGGGACTACGAGCTGCTGGCGGATCTGATGGCGGCCGCCCTCGAGGCGGACGACGACGGCACCGTGCAGCGCGCGCTGCTGCGGGTCGCCGAGTCGGAGGGACAGACGGCCGGGGTCGCGCACGCGGAGCTGCTGGACGTGCTCCGGGCCCGCGGCTACGAGCCTACGCTCGAGCTGAACGGGGACATCGACCTGCGCAACTGCCCGTTCCACCGCCTCAGCCGCACCCATACGGACCTGGTGTGCGGGCTGAACCACGCGATGATCGGCGGGATGCTCGACGCCCGCGGCGAGAACCGCGACCGGGCGGAGCTGTGCCCGCGCAAGGGTCGCTGCTGCGTGGTCGTCCGCGCGGCAGGCTGACCTCGCACCCTCTGCCCGTCAGCGCCTGCGGGTCGACTCCCGCTCGATGATCCGGGAGCGCAGCAGGGTCGTCGAGGGCTCTTCCTCGGGATCGGTCACGCGCTGGCCGAGCATGCGCGCCGCAGCCCGGGCGGTCGCGCCCACCGGCTGGTGCACCACGGAGACCGTCGGGGTGACCAGGCGGGTCCACAGGTCGTCGTCGGTGGCGAGCAGGGCCGGAGGACCCTCCACGCCGCGCATCGACTCGAACGCCCCGGCGGACATCCGGTTGTTGGTCACGTAGACGCAATCGGCCTCGCCGGCCGCGAGGATCTGCGCCATCAGGTCGCGTCCCGACTCCAGATGCAGATCGCCCCGGGCGATCACGGAGTCCGGGGCCGGCACCCCGAGCTCCCGCCAGGCGGCGAGGTGGCCGACGACGCGCTCCTCGGTGGTGCGCAGGTCGGCGGGACCGGCGATCACGGCCGGCGCCCGGAAGCCGCGCTCGTGGAGGTGCAGGGCGGCCTGTCGGCCGGCATCGAGGTTGTCGGTCGCGACCAGGTCGGTCGACGCCCCCTCGATCCAGCGGTCCACCAGCACCACGGGGATCCCCGCCTCGGTGAGCGGCGAGAGGTCGGTGCGGGCTCCGTGCACCGGGACCAGCAGCACGCCGGCGACGTGGCGGCCCACCAGCTGGGCCAGGCACTCCCGCTCGAGGTCCAGATCGTCCTCGGTATGGGCGACCGTGACCGAGTAGTGGTCGGCGCGCACGATCCGCTCCACCTCGCTGATGATCTGCGTGAAGTACGGGTTCTCCGCATCGGGCGTCACCACGGCGATCTGTGCGGTCCCGCCGCGGCGCAGGGAGCGGCCCAGCGCATTGGGGACGTACCCGGTGGTGCGCACCGCGGCACGCACTCGTCGGGCGAGGTCCCGGTCGACGGAGGCGACGCCGTTGACGACCCGGGACACCGTCGCCGAGGACACGCCGGCGGCGGCGGCCACATCCATGATCGTGGGTCTCTGAGACACCGCGGTCCTCCCTGCTGCTGGGCGCCGATCAGGCGCGTGCGGGACCTGCGGGGCTGTGCGGGCCGGCGGCGGATCCGAGGTGGACCTCCATGCCGTCGAAGGTCGGCGGCTCGGGACGGGTGGTCACCGGGCGGTCGAGGTAGAAGATCGCGGTGGAGGCGATGTCATCGCGCAGCGGCAGGTACCGGCCGGCGCTCTTCCAGCCCAGGGCCTGGATGTCCACGCGGGGCAGACCGGTGGTGAAGTGGATCGGGTCGGCCACGTGCCAGCGGTACATGCCGAAGCGCTGCTGGGCGATGTAGAGCCCGTCGGGCCGGATCACCTGCGGCATGCCCAGGTACGGGGTGGAGAAGGCGGTGTAGCCCTCGCCGGGGACGTCGAAGTTCCAGGCACCGCCGAAGTAGTCCTCGGTGCCGGTTCCGGCGATGGTCGGGAAGCCGCCGTCGGGCTGGTCAGCGAGGTCATCGTCCAGGTAGAACTTGATCTCGCCCTCCCCCCACCAGCCGTTGGAGTGCACGCCCCAGGCGATGTAGGTGCCCACGTACTGGCCCTGGCCCTCGACGCCCTCGAGCAGCACGTGCTCGGTGGCCTCCGGGAGCGGATTCGAGCGGCGCCACTGCGCGTGGAAGTAGGCGTCCTCGCGGTGGTCGCCGCCGAGCTCGTAGGTCACCTGGTAGTAGACCCGGGCGTCCTGGTCAGAGGTGTTCTCCAGCGTGAGCCGAGCACCCTCCCGGAACGGCATCGGCCAGTAGGAGTTGAAGCCGCCGTGCGGGTTCGCAGCGACCACCTGCGAGTCGACCTGCGCGAACACGCCCCAGCCGTTGGCGAAGAAGTCGCCATAGGGCACCTCGACCGCGGGCTCCTCGGCGCCGTCCCAGTAGGCGCGCACCACCAGCTGGCGCCAGTGGTCGGTGTGGGTGGTGATCCAGATATGGGTGATCACCCCGGCGGAGTCGATGTCGGCGAGGGTGAAGGTCTCCCCCGCCTTCACGTCGACGCTCGGCGACACCTTCCAGCCCTGGCCGAGGTCGCGGGCCGCCTCGGCACCGGTGCCCTCGACGGCGCGACCGCCGCCGCCGACGGAGCCGTCGACGTTCTCGGGGCTGATCGAACGGGTCTGCACGGGTCGCAGCGCGGCGAGGTCTCGGGCGGGGTGGGTCACGGGGTACTCCCAGGAGATCGACGATGATCAGGAAACGTTTACCGGCACGATACGGAGCTGGGCGACCGGCGTCAACGGCTCGCCACCAGCCCTAGGTCGTTGACACCTCCCGCACCCCGGACTACGTTGGCGCGCAAACGATTACCGACCGAGGCGACGAGGCGTCGAGACGGGATCGATCGGCACGACGGGCACGCTCGACAACGTCGCTGAGCGGTGGTCCGGAATCCGGTCCGATGTGGTCCCGAGCCCAGCACCTCCCCACATCCAGCACTCCCAGCCAGCAACGGAGCTGACCTGCCCGACGCAGCTCCTCCCCCGAAATGGCAGCACCGACACAAGGAGCAGCACCATGAAACGACGCACCCTCCTCTCCGCAGCTGCGGTCTCCGGGGCCGCCGCCTCCCTCGCCGCCTGCGGCAGCGGCACGCCCGGCGAGTCCAAGGACGATGCCGACGCGGCCGACGGGCGCACCACGATCGAGTTCTGGCACCGCACGTTCACCCCGTTCGAGAACGAGTGGTACGCGGGGATCGTGTCCTCGTACAACGACGCCCAGGAGGAGTTCTTCGTCAAGGACGTCGAGGTCCCGGCGGACGCCTGGGACCAGCGGGTGAAGTCCGCTCAGGCGGCCGGCACGATGCCGGACGTCTACACCGACCCCTCCACGATGGACGAGGGCGCACGGCTGGGACAGTTCCTCGCCCTCGACGATCTGCTGGACGCCGAGCAGCTCGAGAACCTCACCGACCAGGCCAAGGAGCTCGTGACCGTCGACGGGAAGATCTACGGCTACCCGTTGCTGCTCGAGCCGCAGTCCGCACTGTTCTGGAACAAGGACATGTTCGAGGCGGCAGGGCTGGACCCCGAGAAGCCGCCGACGTCGTGGGACGAGCTCTACTCGACCTGCGAGTCGCTGCTGCCCACCCTGCCCGACGGGGCGTTCGCCCTGACCACGGCCGGCGACCAGGACACCTTCGCCTGGGCGACGGTCGGCCAGCAGTTCCAGGTGGCGGGTCACTTCCCGATCACCGACGACTGGTCGGAGGCCGACGCCGAGGATCCGAAGTACGAGGATCTGCTGGGCTTCTACAAGACGCTGCGGGAGAAGGGCTACATCCCCAAGCAGCCCCTCGGCGCCTATGTCGAGGCGAAGGCGTACGGCGAGCAGAAGTGCGCCATGATGACCTCCGGCTCCTGGGCGTTCAGCGAGATCGCCTCGGACTACGACGACCTCCTGGGCGTCACCGGCATCGCGCCCTTCCCCACGAGCGACGGCGACCTCTCGACCTCCGTGGCGACGCTGGGCAACTTCAAGTGGGTCATCGACGCGAAGACCGATCAGCCGGACGGCGCGGCGGATTTCCTGTCCTGGTGCCTCGCCGGGGACGTCGAGAACCTGGTGCCCTTCTTCGTGGGCACCCAGTTCACCAAGGCGCCGGCCCGACCCGACGTCGCCGAGGCCGTGCAGGCCGCTCCCGAAGCGGCTGACGCCCCGTGGTCCGCCGTGGTCAGCGAGGACATCGCGCCGGCGTCGGTCCCCTCCCCGTCCTATCCCTGGGACATCCTGCTCGCCATGGGCAAGGCTCTGGAGAAGGGCATGAACGGCGAGGACCCCGCGAAGGCGCTGAGCGGCGCGAACGGCGAGATCCAGAAGGTCATCGACCGCGAGGAGCTCGCGGGCAAGGCTCCCAAGGACTGACCGGTGGCGACGAGCTCCCCGACCACGCAGGGCTCCCCCGCGCCCCTGCACTCCCCCGTCCCGCTGCGCTCCCATCCGCCCCGCGACAATCGCATCGCCCTGCTGATGCTGGCACCGGTGCTGATCCTGCTGACGATCTTCGTCATCGTGCCCACGATCTCCGCGATCTACCTGAGCTTCTTCAACTGGAGCTTCTACCAGGCCTCGGAGTTCGTGGGACTGCGGAACTTCGTCAATGTCCTCACCGATCCGGAGTTCCGGGCGGCGATCCGGCGCGGCCTCCTCTTCGTGCTCATGACCCTTCCCGTCCAGCTGCTGCTGTCCTTCCTCATCGCGAGCTTCGTGACCGGGGTGGGGCGGCGCCTGGCCACGACCTTGAAGATCGCCGTCTACATCCCCACGATCATCTCCGCCGTGATCACCTCGATCACCTTCGCCCTGATCTACGAGTACTCCGGCGGACTGCTCAACGCGGTCGTCGGACTGGTGGGGATCGAGGACCAGGCGTGGATCGGCGACGTGCGGCTCGCGCTGCCGGCGATCGCGGTGCCGGCGATCTGGATGGGGCTGGGACTGATGACCCTGATCATGATCGCGGCGATGCTCGACGTGCCGGAGAGCTTCTACGAGGCCGCGCAGCTCGAGGGGGCGAACTGGTGGCAGCGCACCCGGTACATCACGATCCCCCAGATGAAGAACGTGCTGCTGTACCTGCTGATCACCGGCTTCGTGGCGGCGATCCAGCAGTACGAGCTGCCCCTGGTGATGACCGGTGGCGGGCCGCTGGACTCCACCACGCTGCCCAACCTCTTCATCTTCAACCACTTCCGCGGGGATGCCTATCAGGGCTATTCGATCGCGGCGGCCCTGCTGCTGTTCCTCGTGCTGGGAGCGGTCTCCGCCCTGATCTTCCGGGTGCTGAACTCCGAGAAGCTGGTGGACTGATGAATCTGCCCCTGGAGACCTCCCAGCGCCCCGCGCCGCCCTCATCGGCCTCTCCTGCGCAGCCACGACGCCGACCGCTGACCGCCCGCCGGGTGCTCACCGCGATCATCCGCACGGTCGTCGCGGTCATCATCGTCGCCGCCGCCCTCTTCCCGTTGGCGTGGATGGCCATCGCCGGCTTCAAGTCGAAGCAGGAGGTGGTGCGCACCCCGTTCCAGTTCTTCCCCGAGGTGTGGAGACTGGAGAACTACCAGCAGATCCTCGCCGACCCCGCCTTCGTGCGGACCCTGGCGATCACCGGTTTCGGCGCGGTGCTGTTCACCCTGCTGAGCCTCACGGTGAACTCCTTCGCCGCCTACGCCTTCGCCCGGCTCGACTTCGCCTTCAAGCGCACGCTGTGGGTGGTGGTCATCTCCACGATGTTCATCCCCGGCATGACGATCCTGCTGACCAGCTTCATCGTGGTCACGAAGCTGCACATGCTGGACACCCTCGCGGTGCTGATCCTGCCCGGCGCGGCCGCGGCGGCCCACGTGTTCTTCATCCGGCAGTTCTATCTGAACATCCCCCGCAGCCTCGAGGAGGCCGCGATGATCGACGGCTGCGGGAAGTTCGGGATATTCCTGCGACTGTTCGTGCCGCTGTCGAAACCGCCCTTCGTGGTCGTGGGCATCACGTCGTTCCTGGTGTTCTGGAACGCCTACGTGTGGCCGGTCATGACGATCACCAGCCCTGACCTCTACCAGGTCCAGCAGTACCTGGCGACCTTCCGCTCCGAACGCTCCAGCGAGCTGGCGCTGCTCATGGCAGGATCGACGCTCGCCGCAGCGCCCGTGATCATCCTGTTCCTGATCTTCCAGCGGCAGATCATCGCGAACATCAAGATGGCCGGGCTGAAGTAGCTCTCCGCACCGCGCGGCCCGCCATGAGGGCAGCGGCGTCCGTCGTGCGAACTCGCGAGTCCGCCTGCGGCCTTTCGAGCCCCGTTTCCTCTGGATACGGTGACGGACCGGGCCGCACCGTCGCCGCTCGGGGAAAGGTCGATGATGAGTGTCCTCCTCCCAGCCCGAACGACGACGTTCCTGGGGTGCCGCCATGATTGATCGCCGTGCGTTCCTGCACGCCCTCACCGCCGGGGGCACGGTCTCCGTGGCCGGCGGTGCCATCACGGGATGCACGAATCGCCCCACGGGATCCGATCGGGACCCGAACACGGTGACCCTGTGGGGCATCTGGGCGAGCGACGTGGACAAGGAAGCCGAGGTCATCGAGGCGTTCACCGAGCAGAATCCCGGCATCACCGTGGCCGTCTCGCAGGTGCCCAGCAGCTCGCAGGGCGATGCGTCCTCGGTGATCACGGCCGTCCGCGGACGCACGGGACCGGACGTCTATTTCATGGGACGGTTCAGCGGTGCCGAGATGGCGTCCCTGGGCCTGCTCGAACCGCTCGACGAGCTGATCCGCGAGTACGAAGGCGTCGAGCCCGAGGAGTTCATGGCGAACTGGGTGAAGTTCTCGACGGACGAGGTGCTCTACGACGGCCAGTGGTACGGGCTCCCCTTGGATACGGACACCCGGGCCATGTACTACAACAAGGACCTCACCGAGGAGGCAGGGGTCGATCCGACGCTGCTGGACCCGGCGAACGGCCCCATGACGCTGGACCAGATGTGGGAGATCAGCGACGCCTTCGACATCCAGGACGAGCAGGGCAACTACGAGCGGATCACCTGGATCCCGTGGGATGGCGAGGCCTCGCTGCTGATGTGGGCGATGGCCTCCGGCGTCACGTTCTTCGACAACAGCACCTGCAGCATGACGCTCGACTCCCCGGAGATGCTGGCCGTCGCGACGGAGTACGCGAGCTGGGTGGATCGGCTCGACTTCCCCCGCGTCGACGCCTTCAAGGCGACCTACCAGCCGCCGAACGCTCCGCCGACGCAGACCTCGTTCTTCTCCGAGCGGCAGATGTTCCAGATCTCCGGCCCCTGGGGAGTGCAGTCCCAGACCGACTACAGACCGGACATGCGCTACGGGGTGACGCACGTTCCGATCGCCGACGGGAGCGACGACCCCTTCACCTGGGCAGGCGGCTTCGGTCTGGCGATGCCGAAGGGGTCGAGCAGGTCCGAGGCGGCCTGGAAGCTCATGACGTTCTACGCCGGGTACGAGGGACAGCGGATCCTCATGCCGCAGATTTCCCGGATCCCGACGAGACTGGAGGCCGTCCAGGACCCCGAGGCCTGGGATCCGAGCATCGAGTTCTTCGTCGAGATCATGGAGTTCGCCCGCTCCCGCCCGCCGCTACCCGTCGGCACGAAGCTCTGGGACGCCATGATGATGATGCAGGACAGCCTCAACCAGAGATCACGCACCCCGGAGGAAGCGGTCCGGTTCGCCCAGGACTACGTGAACCCCACGATGCAGCAGTTCTGTCCGGTCAGGCTCCCGGAGGGGTTCGGGGAACCGGACCCCGACTTCAGCCTCTGAACCGTCGCCGGCTCCGGCTCCCGTCATTCGTGCCGTTCGTGCCGTTCGTGCTCGTCGAGCCACTGCTCGTAGGTCGGGCCGACGGTCGGCACCTCGGGGCCGGGCAGCATGCCGCCGCGGGACATCGACTCGCTGGCCGGAGCGCCTGTGACGGGGGTGGCGTCCCCGCGTGCGGCGAGCAGGCGCCGGGCCTGGTCCAGGGTGTTCTCGACCTGAGGTCCAGCGATCTGGAGGAGCGCGTCGGGCTGCTCGGCGAGCGCCGTGCGCAGCAGCAGGGCGGCGACCGCGCGGGTGTCGACGGGCTGCGAGGGGGCCTCCATGACCTGCAGACCTTCGCTGTCGCCGTCGCCGTCGCCGTCGCGCACGAGCATGTTCCCCACGAAGTCGTGGAACTGCGTGGCACGCACGATCACGGTGCCCGGGCAATGCTCGCGCGCGGCCTGCTCATGCGCGAGCTGAGCACGGTAGAAGCCGTAGTCCTGCATCCCGTCGATGCCCACGATCGAGGTGACGACCGTGCGCGTCACGCCGGCTCGGCGTGCCGCGTCACCGAGGCCGCTCATCGCCTCGTGGAACCACTCCGTCGCCTGCTCGGCCTCGAGGGTGGGCGGCTTGAAGCAGTCGATGACGAGCTGGACGCCGCGGAGCGCCTCGTCGAGGCCCTCACCCGTGACGATGTCGACGCCGCGCGAGCGGGCGATCTCCCGCACCTCGAGCCCCTCGGCGCGGGCCACTTCGACGACCGTCCGCCCGAGCGTGCCTGTCGCGCCGACGACGGCGATGACCTGGGACATCTCTGTCTCCTCCTTGCTGCTGGCTGTCGACTCGGTGCTGGCAGTCGACTGCCGGATGTCTCAGAGCGTACGCCCGGGTCCCGACCCTCACCAGCGCTCGCGCACCACGGCGAACAGGGAGTCACGCATTCGGCGCCGATGGTCGCCGATCAGCGGCAGGGACGGGGCGTGGGGCAGGCGGGCGGCGTCGACGAAGAAGGCGAGGATGCCGGTCAGCAGATCGGTGCCCACCTGCCGGGGCAGACCGTGCCGGTCCAGCACGGCGTCCACACGGTCGTTCACGCCCAGCGTGCCGTCGGGGTCCGGGACCGAGGCGAGCAGCTGGAGGGCGTCGGCGATGCGGCTGCCGCGCGAGGCCCAGGCCCAGTCGACGAGGCTCACCTCCCCCTCTGTGGTGAGCAGGATGTTGTCCGCGCGCACGTCGGAGTGGCACAGCGTGTCGCCGTCGAGCGCGTCGATGCCCCGTCGTGCCGCCTCCCGCAGCATGTCGAGCCGCTCGGCGATCCAGGGGTGCAGATCCGTCGGCAGGTCCTCGGCGACCCGGTCGAAACCGAGGAGGTCCGGGCCCAGGGTCTCCGCGACGCTCCGCAGGCCTGGAACGGGGCACGGGGTGGTCGCGGCCTGCAGCGCATCGAGGGCGGCGAGCACCTGGTCGAGCTGCTCGCCGGTCCAGGGTTCAGCCGGGAGTGCCCCGGGGGCCACCTCGGTGACCAGCACGAACCAGTCCTCGTGCGCGAAAGCGTCGACGAGTGGCTGGACCGGGGCGGAGGCCGGGATGGCCGCGAGAGCGGCGGCCTCGGCACGGTTCAAGGTCATCGAGCCGGGATTGTCACTCTCCCGCACCGCCTTGACGAAGAGACGGCGCCCGGCCTGCGAGCTCAGGATCTCGGCGCTGCTCGGCGAGAAGCCGCCGAGGCAGGACGTCGTGGACACCACGGTCCCGCCCAGGAGTCCTTCGAGGCGCTCGCGGAGCGGGTCGGGGAAGTCGGTCCAGGTCAACCGGTGCGTCATGTGCACACCTTTCCATGCACAGTTCCGGCAAGCACGGGCTTTTCCGCAGCTACGCTCGGCCCATGCGCATCCGAGCAGCCGCCGTCGTCGTCAGCGCCGGGTCGGTGCTGGTGATCGGCCGACGGAGGGCCGGACGGGACTATGCGGTGCTGCCGGGCGGCGGCGTCGAGCGGGGCGAGAGCGTCCAGGAGGCCTGCCTGCGAGAGCTGCAGGAGGAGACCGGTCTGATCGGGCGCGACCCGCAGGAGCTGGAGATCCGCTCCGATCCCGCGGCGAGGTACTTCGCGGTGACGGTCGCAGACGGTCCGCTGCGTCTCGGCGGGCCGGAGGTCGAGCGGTCATCGGACGAGAACGTCTACACGCCCCGCTGGGTGGAGATCGCCCAGCTCGCGGACATCGGGCTGGTTCCGGAGGGCGCGGTCGTCGCCGTGACGGCGGCCCTCCGGTGCCACGGCGCCTGATACCGGACGGCTGATCCCGAGGGCGGGCGCGACGGATCGGCGCCGAGTCCGCGGGGACCGTCGGCCGGCGTCAGCCGCCCAGATGCAGGCCGAAGCCAGGATCGCTCGGCAGCGTGATGGCCCCGTCGCGCAGCGTGTAGCCGGTCGCGTCGACACCCTCGGTGAGGCCCGGAACCGCTTCGACGACGGGGATGGTCCCGAGCCCAGCGGCGAGCTGCGCGGCGTAGAGGGTCTTCAGCGGATGGCCCCAGGCATGGGGCGAGGCGAGCACGCCGATCTCGCGGACCCGCGGCATGATCCGTCGCCACGCGGTGACACCGAAGGACAGCACGTCCATGAGCAGCACGTCCAGCAGGCCCGCCTCGGCGAGGTCGAGCACCCGCTCCACATCGGGGTCGGACTCCCCGTCGGCCACCAGGACCCGCGAACCGGTGCGGGTCAGGTGCTCGCGCACGAGGGTCAGTCCCTCGACGTCCTCGGCGAAGGGCTCCTCGATCCAGTAGAGGTCGCAGTCCTGGATCGCGTCGAGGAAGCGGAGCGTCTGCTCGGGGCTGTAGCCGTCGTTCATGTCCACGAGCAGTCGCGCATCGGGGTAGGCGTCGCGCACCGCGCGCACCACGTCCAGGTCCCGGGCGAAGCCCTCGTCGGCCGGCATCCACAGGTTGCCCCGGCCGATCTTGAGCTTGAAGGCGCGGTAGCCGGCGTCCCAGTCGGCCGCGCAGGCCGTGAGCACGCCGTCGAGGCCGCGCGGGCTCTCCTCGGGGTCGAGGTCGTCGAAGTAGATCGCCCCGGAGTAGCAGGCCACGGGCGCGGTGCCGTGCCCGCCGAGCATCTCGTGCACCGGCACGCCCAGGATCCGCGCGGCGAGGTCGTGGAGGGCGATGTCCAGGGGCAGGGCAGCCGAGTCGATCACCCCGAGAGCGGGGTCGAAGAGCTCCTCGAGGGGTCGGCCGACGCAGCCGGCGAGGTCGGGCTCCGGCCCCTCGTACAGGCCCCAGCCGCTGGCGCCGGCGTCGGTGCGCACGGTGATCGCGAGGACGTCGGGCCCGTCGCCGTGCGCCCCGAGCCGGGCGTTGCGGCCGATCGTGCGGGGGTGCCTGCTGCGCACGCGGGTGGAGTCGACGGCCGTGATCCGGTGCCCGGCGAGAGCGCCGGTTCCGGGGAGGTCGGGGGTCGGTTCTGCAGGCACGGGGGCTCCTCGTCGAGCGGTCCGGTCGGAACCGGAGAACGCTCGCCCGCCCGGTCGAGCCTAGTGCGAAGCAGCGCCTACGTATATGGCCCTGCACGCAGTCCTCCACGTGGCCGCGAGGTGTCGGCGCCTCACCCTAGAGTGGGACCCGTCCCACCGTCGACGTCTCGAGGATCCGCGTTGAACTCCCACTGGACATCTCCGCGCTCCGGGGCCACCTACGACACCTCCCGTACGGACTGGCTCGGCAACTGGGTGGTCGTCTCCGCCGGACCGTCGCTGATGTCGGTCGCCGGAGGCGCAGCGCTGGTGATCGGCTCGATCGGCCTCGTGACCGCGTACATCGTCGCCGTCGTCGCGATCCTCCCTGTGCTCATCGCTCTGTACTTCGCACGATATCCGCTGCTGCCACCCGTACTGCTGATCGTGGCACTGCTGCTGTTCGTACTGCCCGAGGGACGCCGCCGCTGGCCCGAGACGAGCAGTGCCGCGGCACTGTCGTTCGTGATGCTCCCCGCGACCTTCTTCGCAACCTGGTCCCTGAGCAACCAGGGCGACACGCTCTACTCGTGGATCGCGAGCATGCCGTGGATGACGCTCCTCGCCCTGGGCATCACGGTCTGGGCTGCGGTGAAGCGGCTCTGGCCGCTCGTGGTGCTGTTCGGCGCGCTCTTCGCCATCTCCGGACTGGTCACGGGGATCTCCTGGTTGGCCGTGGTGACCCAGCCCGAGGAGCTGCGCATGCCACCCGCGTCGCAGATGGGGTTCGACAACGTCATGGCGGTGATGGCGACGCTGATCATCGCGCTCCTCGCCCGGGTGATCGGCTCCCAGATCACGGTCTCGATGGACCGGCGACGGGCGACGGCTATGCAGCGCATACCCGGACAGCTCTGATCCCTTCGGGCTTTCCAGCTGGTCGCCGGAGTGGCGCGGACGCCGTGGACCTATCGAGTCCCCAGCATCCTGAGCTTCCGCACGATCATGTCCACCTGCTCAGGGTCGTCCGTGCCTCTCGCGTCGACGACGAGCGCGCCCTCGTCCTCGGGATCGTCGAAGCTCGCTCCATGATCTCGGAGCACCTCATCGGTGACGTCGGCACGTACAGGGCGGACTCTGTTCGCGAGAACGCGTTCGCGTTGCAGCTCCTTGGAGATCTGCACCCAGATCACCACAAAGGACGCACCCGCGGCTTCCGCCGTGACCCGCCATGCATCTCGGATGAATCTCGGCGATCCGGTGTCGTCGATGACGACATGACACCCGCGCCGAAGGTGCTCCTCGGCACGATCGTGGGCGATGCGGTTCGTCGTCGACCATTCCTCCACCGGGATTCCCTGACCGCCCGCAAGTCCTCGTTCCGCGTTGATGTGATCGAGGCTGATCAGCTGAGACGGCAGATCGTGCGCGATGCGCGCCGCCAACGTGCTCTTGCCAGAGAACGAAAGACCGCACATCAGTGTCAGCACCATGTCCTGAATCTATGGTCCAGCCGCCGCGCGGACCACATATTTTCAGGGCGCCACGTGTGCTGGCCCTTCGACGAGGCTGCGTCGCATTCCGCACGCTAAGGGATGAGTGACAGCCGATCGCGTCGGCGCGACGCCGTCCCCTCGCCAGCCAATCTGCAGCACGCCCAGCGGACTCATCAGGTCCACACCTCCAGAGGCCGAATCGTCAGCCCGCCCCTCCCCCAGCCGCCGCCGGTGATCCAGGTGCGCGGGCCGTCCGCGACGATCTCCGCGCAGTGCTCGTCGAAGTCGACGTCGAGAGCGCCGGAGTCCTCGAAGTGCAGCGGGTCGGTGGAGTAGTAGGCGAGGGTCCTGTCGTAGGCGGTGGACTCGCAGACGAACAGCACCCAGCCCTCGCCGGCACGGATCACGAAGGGGGATTCGGTGGGTCCGCCCACGGTCCCCGACTGCGTGGAGCGGTAGGCGACGGCAGGATCGGACCAGGTCAGGAGGTCCTCGGAGGTGCGCACGGCGACCTCGTGGAAGCCACCGTCGGGTGCGGAGGTGCGCGTGTAGTACAGCAGCCAGCGCACGCCGTCGTGGATCACCATGGGATCTCGGGCGTCGAAGCCGTCGGTGAACAGCGGCGGCTCGTGGCGGGTCCAGCTGAACAGGTCCTCGCTGGTCGCGAGCGTCATCCGATAGGAGGTGTGGTCGGCGGTGCCTCCGGCGTAGAACATCCAGTAGCGACCCTCATGCTCGATCACGTGCGGGGCCCAGACGTGGGTCTCGCCGAGATCCGGCCGTGCGGGGAGGACAGAGTCGTGGACCGTCCAGGGGGCGCCCTCCAGGTCTGCTGCGGTGGCGTGGAGGAAGCGGTCCTCGTGCAGCGGGTCGGCGGGCTCGGGGTGCCAGATCCCGAAGGCGTGCCAGGTGCCGTCGGCCGCACGGATCAGGGTGTGGTCGTTGACGTACCAGGGCTCCCCGGCGTGCGGGGAGGCGTCGAGCAGGCGCCGCTTCTCCCCGGGGATCAGACGGACAGGCGCTGCGGGCTCAGGGGTCGTCGAGACGGATGCTGCGGGCACAGGGGCTCCTCGTCGAGCGGGTGCGATCGCGGCGGGAACAGCAGCTCCTGCCTCCGCCGACCCTAACCGGCGCGGGACTGCAGCGCGACCGAGGTGAACACGGCGCCCTGGGCGTCGCGGGCGCGGTACACGTACTCCTGGTCGGTGATCACACGACCGGAGCCGCCGGCCTCGATGACCTGCACGTCCTCGCCGCACACGATCTCCAGGGCGCCGTCGATCACGTGGATCATGACGCCCGGCGAGGGCACGCCGGAGCCGTTGGGTCGCTGGTCCTCGCCCACCAGCTTCCACTTCCAGGTCTCGACGGAGAGGCCCTCGGTGTCGATCGCATCGAGCAGCACGGACCAGCTGCCGGCCTCGGTGGACCACACCTCGACCCCGTCGGGCGGGGCGTCGGCACCCACTCCCATGAGCGCGGCGAAGGTGGTCCCCAGCCCGGCGGCCACGCGGTCCAGGGTCGAGACGGAGGGGTTGGCCTGGCCCAGTTCGATCTGGGTGAGCATGCGGCGGCTGACGTCGCTGCGCTCGGCCAGGGCGGCGACGCTGAGGTCGAGCTCCTGGCGGGCCGCACGGATGCGGTCGCCGAGCTGCTCGACGACGGCGGGGCGCATTCCTCCGGTCATGGCGACGAGCTTAGCGGGAGTGATGGGAACTATATTGCGCATCCTGGGCGATGAGCACTATGTTGCTCATAGCGAGCGCGCTCGCACCGTCCCGTCCCGCCTCGAAGGAGGTCACCCATGCGTCGCCCCACCACCGATGTGCGCCTGCTGCGCTGGTTCGCCTCCTCCGGGCTCTTCGCCGTGCCGCAGGCCGCCGCCCCGATCGCCTTCGCGCTCATCGCGCTGCCGCTGACCGGGGATGCCGCCAGCGGCGCCGCGATGATGCTCGCGATGACCCTCGCCCAGGTGATCGGCGCCGTGCCGATCACCCGCTTCGGCCGACGCTTCTCCCCGCTCCCCTTCGTGCGCACGCTCATCGGCCTGCGCGCCCTCGCCCTCGTGGGGATCGCGGTGCTCGCCGCGACCGATGCCCCCTTCGCCCTCGTGGTCGGCGGTGCGGCCGCGGCCGGCCTGGTCAACGGCGCGGCCTTCGGGACCCTGCGTGCCGTGCTCAACCACCTCGTGCCCGTCTCGCGCCTGCCGCGCGCCCTCGGCGTCGCCGCCACCCTGAACGAGGTGACCTTCGTGGCCTCGCCCGTGCTCGCTGCGGCGCTGGGCGGGATCTCTCCGCAGGCCGCGGTCTGGGCGATGGTGCTGCTGGGCGTCGGGCCCCTGTTCCTGCTGCCCCGCGTCGCGAGCGCCACCGCACCCGGCCCGGAGCACCGACGCAGCCGCCTGCGCCTCACGCCGATCATCGCCCTGTGGCTGGCATGCGCGGCGGCAAGCGCGGCCGCGATCTCCGCGATCGAGATCGGCGCGGTCTCGATGGCGGTCTCCTTCGGCCTGCCGGCCGCCTGGGGCGTCGTGTTCCCCGTGGCCCTGTGCGTGACGTCCATCTGCGGCGGGGTCTGGGTGAGCGTGCGCAACCGCGTGCCGCGCCGGCGCACCGTGCTGGCCTGGCTCGCCGTGACCGGTCTCGGCGTCGCCTCGGTGGGGCTGGGTCATTCGGTGACCGCCACCGTCGTGGGCGCCCTGCTCGTGGGCTCCGTGCTCGCGCCGCTGGCGACCTACTACTCGCTGGTCCTGGATCGCCTGGTCGAGCCCGAGCACCGCGCCGAGGTGTTCGCGCAGCTGCGCACCGCGAGCGCGCTGGGCATCATCCTCTCCAGCGGCCTGATCTCCCTGGTCTCGCTCGAGGCCACGTTCACCGTGGTCATCGCCCTGATGGGTGCGGTGCTGCTGCTGGCCGGCGGCGTGTTCACCCGGGCCTGGGTGCAGGGGCGCCGGCGCCGCCTCGCCCGGGAGGCCGACGCCGCACGCGAGGCCGACGGAGCGCGCGGGGCCGACGACACGCTCGAGGCCGACGCGCTCCACGAGCTCGTCGACCCCGAGCGACCTGCCCAGGAGCACGCCGACGCCTCCCCGTGAGCGGCGACCCCGGCGCGATCCGGCGGCAGGATCCCTCAGCGCAGGCCGTGCCCGAGCGGGAACGCCTCCCCCGTGCCGTCGGCCGTGGGGATCGCGACCGGGAGCTTCCCGCGGAGGTTCACGGCGCCCGCGACCACGCCGGCCACGGCCCGGAGGTTGCAGTCGGAGTTGCCGTAGGCGGCCATCGACGCCGCGACCTCGCCGACGTGCACCACGTCGTAGGGGTTGCGCAGCGAGGCGTGCAGCACCGGGACGTCGCCGGCGGCGAGCTTCTCGATCGTCGCGACCTGCGAGGCAGGGGTGGTGAATCCCGAGGACGAGGTGAACGCCAGCACCGCGTCGACGCCGCGGGCGGCCGCTTCGGCCTCTGCGTCGGCCCCGGCCGTCATCGTGCGACCGTCGCTCAGCATGACCAGGGAGTTCGCCTCCAGCCCGTGCTCACGCAGGGCGGCGACGGCCACGTTGAGCTTCGCGGCGGTGCCCACCCCGGTGACCAGCACCTTCGAGCCGGCGGCGAGGGGCAGGGTGCCTGCGTCGTCCGCGATCAGGGTGACCGCGTCGTCGGCGACCGCCTGGGCGCTGCCCACCGAGCGCTTCGTGCCGATCGACGAGGCGGCCGTCGCGGCATCCACCTGGACCTCGTCGAACAGCCCGCGACGCAGCTTCTGGGCGAGGATCCGGCGCACCGACTCCTCCACGCGCTCCTCGGTGATCTCCCCGGAGGCGACCGCCTCGCGCACCCCGTCGATCGCGACCACGAGATCCGGCGGCATGAGCATCTGATCCGCGCCGGCGAGGATCGCCTCGACGGGCACCCGGTCGTCGCCGAACAGGGTGCGCACGCCCTCCATGGCGAGCGAGTCGGTGACGATCACGCCCTCGAAGCCGAGCTCCTCGCGCAGCAGTCCGGTGAGGATCGGGTGCGAGAGCGTCGCGGGGCGCTCCGAGTCGTCGAGCGCAGGGACCATGATGTGGGCGGTCATGATGACGTCCACGCCCTCGTCGATCGCCGCCAGGAAGGGCGGCAGGTCGATCGCGTCGAGCTCCTCGCGCGTGTGATCGATGACCGGCAGTCCCAGATGGGAGTCCGTGGCGGTGTCGCCGTGGCCGGGGAAGTGCTTCGCGGCGGCGGAGCAGTTCGCCCCCTGCAGGCCCTTGATCTGCGCGGTCGCCAGGCGAGCGACGGCCGCCGGGTCCGCGCCGAGCGAGCGCACGCCGATCACCGGGTTCTGCGCCTCGATGTTCACGTCGACGTCGGGCGCGAAGGCCTGGTGGAGGCCGGCGGCACGCAGCTCGGAGCCCACGATGTCTCCCGCCCTGCGGGCATGGGCCCGTGAGCCGGTCGCGCCCAGGGCCATCTCGCCGGGCAGCGGGGTGGCCGGGGCCGGCAGACGGTAGACGACGCCCCGCTCCTCGTCGGCGCTGATGATCAGCGGGATGCCGCCGGAGTCCAGGGCGGCGGCCTGGGCATCGTTGGACAGGGTCGCGATCTGTTCGATGTCCTGGAGGTTGTCGCTCCAGGTGAAGTAGATCAGCCCGCCGACGTGGTGGGTGCGCACGATGTCCGCGATGGTGTCGACGCCGGTCGTGGAGGTGTTCGAGTCGTGGGGCTCGTCGGCCGCGGAGCCGTAGCCGACGGCGACGAAGAGCTGGCCGATCTTCTGGTCCAGGCTCATGCCGGCCATCAGCTCGTCGATTCGTGCGGTCTCGGCGCCACGCCCGGCGGGAGCGGCGTGGGCGGCGGCCGGGAGGGCCACGGCACCGCCGGCCAGCGCCGCGGCGAAGGCACGACGGGACAGGACAGAGCGATCCGTGGGGGAATCCGGGTGCATGGGGGTCATGGGAGCTCTCCTGCTCAGTAGCGGCGGTAGCGCTTGGTGATGACCTCGAAGCGACGGGACTCCCGCCGCCACGCCGTGACGATGGCCTGTGCGCCGTCACCTGCCTCGAGCATCGCGCGGGTGCGCTTGGTGCCGGAGAGCTTGTCGATCCAGCAGACGTCGTCCTCCGTGCGGCAGTCCTCTCCTTCGCGCCAGTCGACCTCGTCGACGTTCGCGAACAGGGCGGCGAGCACGTGGATGCCGGTGCGCACCGGTTCGTAGGCCGCGGCATCGGTGAGGTGCAGCTGCAGGCCGCCGCAGAACTCTCCGGCGTGCTTGGAGGCCGTGGGCGTGGCGAACATGGGGCGGTAGAGCACGCCGGGCAGCTCCGCGGCCTGCAGGTCCGCGATGATCGCGTCGACCTGGGCCTCGGTGATGAAGGGAGCGCCGAACCACAGGAACGGCGTGGTGGTGCCACGGCCCTCGGAGATGTTGATCGACTCGATCAGGCCGGTGCCCGCATAGACCACCGCCGTCTCCGGGGTGGGGATGTTCGGGGAGGGCAGCACCCAGGGCAGATCGGCCGACGGCGGGGCCTCGGGGTCGTAGCCGCTCATCTCGATCACCTCGAGGTCCACGGCCTTGCCCAGGAACTCGCCGTTGAACAGGGAGGCGAGCTCGCCGACGGTCAGGCCGTGGGTCTGCGGGATCTCCTTCAGGCCCACGAAGCTGGACAGCTCCGGGTCGAGGAGGAAGCCCTCGATGTCGGTGCCCAGCGGGTTGGGGCGGTCCAGCACCACGAAGCGCTTGTCGTTCTCGCCCGCCGCCTCCATCGCGTAGAAGAGGGTCCAGATGTAGGTGTAGAAGCGGGCGCCGATGTCCTGGATGTCGAAGACCAGCACATCCACGTCGGCCAGCATCTCCGGGGTGGGCTTCTGCGTGGCGCCGTAGAGCGAGCGGACCGGCAGCCCGGTCTTCTCGTCGACGTAGTCGCCGACGGAGCCTCCGGCCGGCTCCGCACCGCGCACCCCGTGCTCGGGCCCGAACAGCGCGCTCATCGTGAAACCGCCCTCCGTCTGCGCCTCGACCAGGAGGTCGATCGTGGAGCGCAGCTGCTGGTCAGCGCCGGTGGGATTGGTGATCAGGCCGACGCGCGCGTCGCGCAGCATCTCCAGCGTCTCCGGGACGAGGAGGTTCTCGACCCCGAGGGCGAAGTCCCCCGAGCCGGAGCCCTTCGTCGTGCCCTTGCCCCGGCCGGCCGGGGCGGCCTGGGCGGCTCCGGCCGTGGCGAGCACCGCGCCGGCGGGGAGGGCGCCGAGGGAGGCGAGGACCCGGCGGCGGCCCGGCCTCTTCCCCTCCTGCCCGGTGCGGTCGTGCATGGTCTGAGCGCTGGGCTGAGGGGCAGGGTGCGTCACGGCGCGGTCCTCCGTCATCGTCGTCGGATGTGGTCCCGTGCAGGGCGGCGGCGGCCGCACCACGTCGTGCGGCAGCCATCAAAACGATTTTCGGCGCTCTGCCCGGAGCCCCGACGCTAACAATGAAGCGACCCGGTGACAACCGTCACACGCGCTCAGCCCTCGTCGTCCCCCACCACGCCCTTGCGCAGCATGACGCAGCCGTACTTGCGGGTCTCCAGGGTGCGCAGCACCGCGAACACGCCACGGCCCCGCTCGTAGAAGTCGAAACGGTCGATCCATTCGAGGCGGTCCGCCCGGATCGCCGCGGACTCCTGCAGCTGGGCCTGCACCTCCTCGCCGGTGCCCGGTTCCGGGGTCATGAGCGTGACCGAGGGGCCCGCGTAGACATCCACGGGCAGCACGGTGCGCACGGCCCGCACCGCCTCCGGGGAGCTGACGGCCAGGTCGATCACGGGCGCCCCCATCGCATGGGAGGGATAGTGCGCATCGGTGATCAGCAGGGTGTCGTTGTGCCCCATGTGGTCGAGGATCCGCAGCAGGTCTCCGGTGAGCAGGGGGTCGATGCCGGTGAGCATGGGTGGGTGCCTTTCGGGAGGGTGGGGCGGGCGGACACCGAGTTCGCGGCGACCTCGCCGTCGGTCCTGGTCCCGGCCCGCGCCACAGCAGGTCCGGATACCGTATGAACTGGCTTGACGGCGTGTCAACGACGCCGCCGGAGGACCACCCTGACAGAGAGAGACCTGGCATGAACGATATCGAGCACCCAGCCCCTGCGACTCCGGCCGCGTGCTGCAGCGCCGGCCGGAGCGCAGTCGAGATGCCGTCGGCCGTTCCCTCGGACCTCGGAGACCCCGCCGATCAGGGGCCGCACCAGTGGGCGGCACCCGTCGCCGAGGTGCGTTCCCGCGCCGATCGCGCCGTCGTGATCTCCGCCGGGGCGTTCCGGATGGGCTCGGAGGACCGCGACCGCAACCCCTCCGACGGCGAGTCCCCGGTGCGCACGGTCGACGTCCCGGCCTTCCGGATCGACCCGGCCTGCGTGACCAACGCGGAGTTCGCGGCCTTCGTCGACGAGACCGGATATGTCACCGAGGCGGAGGAGTTCGGCTGGTCGTTCGTGTTCGCCCCGCTGCTCGAGAAGGACCTGCGCCGAGCGAGCCGCAAGCCGCCCGGCACCCCGTGGTGGCGAGCGGTCGACGGGGCCCGCTGGGACCAGCCCGAGGGCCCGGGGTCCGACGTGGGAGCGTCTGACGTGGGAGAGTCCGGCGCTGGAGGCCGCGCCGATCATCCCGTCGTGCACGTCTCGCTGCGGGACGCGGAGGCCTTCGCGACCTGGTGCGGGATGCGTCTGCCCCGGGAGGCGGAATGGGAGAAGGCAGCCCGCGGTGGCCTGGACCAGGCGCGATTCGCCTGGGGCGATGAGCTCACGCCGGACGGCGAGCACCGCTGCAACATCTGGCAGGGCGCCTTCCCCGTGCGGAACACGCAGGAGGACGGCTTTGTCGCGACGGCGCCCGTGCGGTCCTTCCCACCCAACGGGTTCGGGCTGTACGAGGTGGCGGGGAACGTGTGGGAGTGGTGCAGCGACAACTGGTCCACCGGTGATGCGCTCTCGCTCGACGGTGACGTGCGGGTGATGCGCGGCGGCTCGTACCTGTGCCACGACTCGTACTGCAACCGCTACCGGGTCGCGGCCCGGAGCTCGACGGCCGCGGAGGACGCGAGCGGCAACAAGGGATTCCGCCTCGCGGCCGACGCCTGAGAGAAGCCTGCCGCCGGTCAGGCGGGGTCTGTGCCCCACCGCCGCTTGAGCTCGGCGACATAGTCGCCCAGGGCTGCCTCCATGTCGATCTCCGGATCCAGCAGCCACTGGACCTGGAGGCCGTCCATCAGCGCCACCGTGGAGCGCGCGATGCGATCCGCTGGGGCCTCGGGCCGCATATGGCCGTCGCGCTGCGCGGCTCGGACCGCGTCGGCAAGCGTCCCGACGACGGCTGCGTAGTGGCTCTTCAGCCACTCGTGCGCGGGGTGCTCGGAGGTCGCAGCCTCCCCCATCATCGTCGTGTAGAGAAGGACGAGCTGGCGCCGCTCCATGTTCAGCCCGGCCACATGCACCAGGTGGTCGAAATCGGCCCAGGGGCCATCCCCGAACGCCTCCCGGGGGAAGCTGTCCACCGTGTCGCGATATTCGAGGACCGCGCCGAGCAGGGCCTTCTTCGAGGGAAAGTGATGGACGAGCCCTGAGGGCGAGATCCCCGCGGCGGCCGCGACCTGCGCCATCGAGGTCGCCGCGAAGCCCTGCCTCGCGATGAGGTCGATCGCCGCCCGCATCGCGCCCTCGCGCACCACGGCGGAGTCCTGCCCACGGGGCCGTCCGGGCCGACGGCGGGCGGGGTGGGCATCCTGGCCGGTGGCGCTCATCGGTCGCGTGGTCTCCTTCGAGTGATGGAAGCAGGACGGCCGGAACAGATCGCTCCGTCCCGGCCGTCGATGTCAGGCAAACTCTATTTCACGCCGCGGATGAACATCGTGATGATCGCACCGAGCACCGCGGAGATCGCGGCCGCGACGAGCAGCGCCGTGAAGTCGGTGCCTCCGCCGAGCTTCGCGAGCAGGAATCCTCCGACGCTGGGGGCCAGGGACTGGGGCAGAGCGTTGGCCATGTTGAACACGCCCAGATGCTTGCCGGTGTTCTCCCGATCCGGGAGCACCTCGAACACGAGGGCGAGATCGACGGCGAGGTACATGCCGTAGGCGATTCCCATGATGGCTTCGCAGACGTAGAAGCCGGTCACGGTGTCCGCGTGGAGGAGCCCGTAGGTGCCGATCGCGAAGACGAGGATCGAGACGGCGACCATGACCTTGCGCCGCCCGAGCTTGTCCGAGATCCACCCGGCCAGCAGGCCCGCGACCATCGAGGCCACCGTGTAGATCGTGACTCCGACGGCGACCGCGGCCGCTGCGGCGCCGGCGGCGAGACCGAGGTGGTTGGTCATGTAGAACAACCGGAAGGTGACGAAGAGGTAGGAGGCCAGGATGATCAGGAAGCGGCCCCACCAGGCCAGGCCGAAGTCCGGGTACTTCACGGGGTTCGTCCAGAAGGTCGCGATCAGCTCCCTCAGGTTGAACGGGTAGCGGTTCTCCTTGAGCACCGGCTCGGGGAGCATCAGTGCGTACGCCACCACCAGGACCAGTCCGAGCACCGCCGGGACCATGAAGAGCAGGAGCATGTTGGTGGAGAACGCCGCGCTCAGCCAAGTCGCGACCATGATGGCCGAGTTCTGGGCGATACCGATCAGGCCGGAGGTCTTGCCGTACTGCTCGGAGGGCAGCTGGTCCGCGACGGACGCGAGGTACGCGGCGAAGCCAAGGTTCGCGCAGGCCTGGGCGAGGAACCACCCGATCGCCATCATCAGCGGGCCGGTGGCGAGCGCGATGAGCAGGAGCGAGAGCGTCAGGCCCAGGACTCCGAGGACGATCCACGGTCGACGCCTGCCCAGACCGGAGGTGGTGCGATCCGAGATCCGCCCGCCGACCGCGTTGAAGATGACCGCCGCGAGCGCGCCGGGGGCGATGACCATCGCTGTCATCGCGACCTGCTCGGCAGGATCCGTGGTCAGGGTCTGTGCCTTCATCTGGATCGACACGGTGGCCGGGCCGAGCAGCGCGACGAAGATTCCGAACTGCGCCAGGACGAGGCCCGCGATGAACCAGATGGGCCTCTTGGCCTCGGGCTTGATGCCGAGGTGAGGGATCGGGAGCTTCGGTCCGATCAGGTTCGGGCTGCCCTGGAGGTCGATGGTCGGATCCGGGGCGAAACCGGTCCCGCCTGAGGGTGTCGTCACGGGTGGACTCCTTCGTCATGTGCCGCATGTGCGTCATTGCCGGCCGCTCGACGCAGCCACGATGAGCATTATTAGTTCCAACGCACTAATAAGTCGAGCCGATACCGACCACTGGTCACCAATGCATGTCGCGTTGAGCCTGCAGCCAGGCACGTCGACGAGGAGCTGTGTGGCGGATCACAGCATCGCCGGCAGCCCGGGACGGCAGACAGCCCGAGCAAGCGGGCACCCCGGGCTGGCGGGCAGTCCGGGCTGGAAGGCAGTCCGGGCTGGAAGGCAGTCCGGGCTGGCGGGCGGCCCGAGTCAGCAGACGGCGCAGGCCGACGGCTGCTGAGACGACGATCTCTGCTCTCAGGCGGCTCTGAGGTCAGACGGCTCAGTCGCTCAGGCGGTCAGGTCGTCAGGCGGCGCGGCGGCCGGTCGCGAGATCGAGGAGGTGGTCGATGACCCCGTCGCCGCTGGCGCGCAGACCGTTGTGCTCGTACTCGCTGGTGACCCAGGGCGTCACGCCGCTGAGCAGCTCCGCCGTGGCCAGGGAGTACTGGCGCGGCACGTAGGCGTCGTCGTAGTAGACGGCGGCCGCGCCGGGAACGTCGGCGGCGCGCAGGGCGTCCTCGTCGTAGAGGCGGGGCCACTCGTGCTCGGCGAGCAGATCGGCGGCCTCGGCCCAGGGCGCGAACTCCGGGTCCTCCGCGAACAGGTCGCGATGGATGTGCTCGCCGCCCAGCAGCGTCGGGTCCTGGCGCACCGCCTCGGGCATCATGCGGTCGGCGGTCCAGCGGGTGGCCACGCCGTCGGCCCAGCAGCTCTCGTGGATCACGGCGTACAGCGGGTTGCGACCGCTGAAGGGCAGGGCGGCCGCGAGGTCGTGGAGGAAGGCGGGCGATGTCGGCTCGAGATCCAGCAGGTAGTGCAGGCGCTCCTGGCCGCCGGAGGCTCCGAGCAGATGGCCGAGGCGGCGCAGGCGCTCCACTCCCACGTTCTGCCCGTCGGCCAGTCGCAGCTGCCCGGCCCCGGCGAGATCCGAGAGCCGGCGCATGCGGTCACGATCGTCGGGGAAGCGTGCCCAGTAGCGCTCGCTGCGGGCGATCATGCCGTCCCAGGTGGTGGCGTAGACGGTGTCCATGTCGGGGCCGAGCGTCGGCAATCCGCCCGTGAACAGCGCCTTGTCGACGCTGCCGGCGTGGGCGCTGAGGTAGCGCAGGGTGGTGAAGCCGCCGAAGGACTGCCCCAGCAGCGACCAGCTCGACGCCCCGAGATGCTCGCGCAGCAGCTCCGCGTCGTGCGCGATCGCGTCGGCCCGGAAGTGGGTCAGATAGGCCGCCTGCTGCGCAGGGCTCGCCGCGCGCAGAGTGTCGGCACCGTCGATCGCGCCCTCGGGCAGGGGCGCATCCAGACCGACGGGCGTGGAGCGGCCGGTGCCGCGCTGGTCGAGCATGACCACGCGGTGATCGCGCAGAGCGCGGGCGAGCCACGGCGGGGACCCTGCCTCGAGAGGCCGCGGTGCCTCGGATCCCGGCCCGCCCTGGAGGTAGACGAGGAAGGGTCGGTCCTGGCCGTCGGGCTCCGCGACGATGCGGGCGAACAGCTCCAGGGCCGGCGAGGCGGGGTCGGCATGGTCCAGCGGGACGGGCAGGGTGACGTCGCGCAGGTGCAGGCCGGGCAGGGTCCAGGTGGTGGAGGGCATCGGGCTCATTCGTCGAGGTGGGTGGTGGCGCCGGGGAAGAACTCCCAGTCGAAGGAGTGCTTCTCGCCGGCTCGTTCGCCGCGCCGACGGGCGGCGTCGATCACCACGGCGGAGATGCGGGCGAACACGTCGTCCACCCCGTAGTAGCTGATCGGGCCGAAGTACTCGGATTCTGCGGGCACGTCGCCGATGGCGATGATCTCGAGGTCGTCGGGGATGTTCAGGCCGAGCCGCTCGGCGGCGAGCTGGAGGGCCACGGCCTGGTAGCCGGTGAAGCAGATGACGGCGCGGGGGCGATCGGGGGCCACCAGCCACTCCAGGCTTGCCAGATAGGTGTCGCGACCGCTCGCCTGGGTGAGGCGGAGCAGCCGCTCGGGCGCCTCGTCCCCGTGCTCGTGCGCCGCGTCGAGGAAGGCGAGGGTGCGGGGGTGGTTGATCGTGCCGGGGATCCGGCCCGCCAGATCCGGGGCCAGCAGGTGCACGGTCTCGTGGCGGGCTCGCAGCCGGGCGTAGGCCTTGGCGATCGCGCAGTAGGGCGTCGAGGAGATGACGTCGAACCCCTCGGGCTCCATCTTCGCGGTGAAGGCGACGATCCCGGTCTGGACGGCCGCGGCCAGTCGCCGCACCTTCTCGGGACCGTCCTCCTGGAAGTCGACGCTGGTGATGAAGCCGGCGTCGGCCGAAGCCCCGGAGAGGTACTCGCTCCAGCGCTCATCGGCCAGGACCAGGGTGGACAGCTCGTGCTCGAGCGCATCCTCCCTCACCTGCGTGGCCAGCTGCACGCCCCACGGGTCATCGAGGGTGCCGAGCGCGAGCACGATGCCGCCGCCGCGGCCGGTGCGCATCGCCTGAGCGTTGCGGTTGGGCACGTACCCGAGCTCCTCCGCGGCCGCGCGCACCTTCGCCTTGGTGGCGGGCGAGCCGGCCGAGCGGCTGCCGTCGCGGCCGCTGAGCACGAACGAGGCGGTCGCGATGGAGACTCCCGCCGCGCGGGCGACGTCCGAGAGGGTCACCGCCGTGCGGTGGGTGGAGCCGGTGACGCCGTTGCTCATGACTGAGGGACCTCCTGGTCGACGGGGCCCGGACCGACGGTGCGGGCGTGACGGGCGAGATCGCCGGAACACTGTGGGGATGCCATCACCCTGCCCCCTCATCGGTCCGTCGCACCCGACAGCCCCGGTGTCGGAGCCGTCGTCCTCGAATGCTACCGCGCAGGCACCAGGTCACGGCGGGGAACCCACCCGGGTGCCGGGCCGTCCGGGCGCGCTCGGGCCCGCTCAGAGGCTCGTGGGCTCCAGAATGTCGTCGAGATGGCGCACGAGCACGTCCCGAGCGCGCTGGGGGGACAGCTCCTCGGGGTCCAGTCCGCGCAGCGCCAGGCCGTCCAGCAGTGCCGCCAGGCGATCGATCTCGACCTCCACCTGGACCCCTTCGCGCAGCGCCTGCGCCTGCTCGAGCCCGGCGAGGATCCGTGCGACGACCATCACCATCCCCCGACGGAGCCGGGCGACCTGCGGGCCGACGCTCGGATCCGTGCGCGCCGCGACGGTGAACTCCAGCGACACCGCCATCTCCGATCGGCGCCGCTCGTCCAGCGGCAGCAGCTCCTCAAGCGCGCGCTGCGCCAGCGCCCGACGGGACAGAGCCCCGGCCTGCACGGCGGGCAGATCCGCGAGGTGCGCGCGGAACCTGTCCTCGAATCCCGTGGACAAGGCCTCGACGGCCAGCTCCCGGATCTCCTGCTGACTGCCGCAGTAGTGGCGCACGGAGCCGATGGCGAGGCCGGCCTCGGCGGCGATGCTGCGCAGGGAGGCGCGTGCGAGGCCGTCGCGGGCGACGACCACGAACACGGCCTCGACGATGGCGCGTCGACGCTCCTCGGGGTTCACGATCTTGGGCATGCCTTTTTATAGCACGCCCTTGCCAGAACCGGCGATCGACTCTACTATTTTAGCACGCGTGTGCCATAACCGGAGAGCACGCCGATCCCGTCGGCCGCGCACTGCCCCCGAAGGAGCCCTGTCCATGATCCGCATCCTCGAACTCGTCGGTCTGCTCGCACCCCTGGCAGGACTGGCGCTCCTGATCGTCTATCGGCGCACCACGCCCCGCGCCTCCCTGGTCCTCGCGCTCAGCGGGTGCGCGCTCGCGATGCTCGGCGTGCTGATCGGGTTCCTCGGCCATCGCGCACTCCCCCTCGGCTCGCTGCACGGCGAAGGGTTCGCCGGGATGGCGGACCTGATGAGCCAGGTGTCCCTGCTCCGGCTGGCCCTGCTCGGCGTCGCGGCTGCGCTCCTCGCGGTCGCAGCGCTGCAGGGTCGCTCTGGCCGTGCTGGGCGCTCCGGTCGGGCCCCGGCCCTCCCCTGGCTGGCCGCAGGCGCCGTCCTGCTCGGGATCGGCCTCGTGGTGACGGTCCCCGTGACCGGGCTCGAGCATGAGCTGACCGGGCGAGACCATGAGGGGCTCGCCCTCCTGGCCGGGTTGATCGGGGAGACCGTCGAGTTCGCGACGCTCGGCCTGGGAATCTTCGCGCTGACGGTCGCGGTCACCACGGGCCGTCGGGGCGAGGACGCGGGCACCGGGTGCCGCTCGAGCAGAGACCCCGCGGTCGTCGTCGTGGACTCCGCCCGCTCGGCGTGGGCGACGTACCGGACGCTGAGGCGCTGAGGCGCTGAGGCGCTGAGGCGCTGAGCATACGGGGCCGGATCTCAGGCGCCCTGACCGCCGGTCAGCAGGGACAGGGCAGGACCGATCGTGTTGAGCAGGAGGATCACGCCGATGATGCCCACCACCCAGGAGAAGGCGCTGGTCACGTTCTTCACCGCCCACTCGTGGACGCGGTCCAGGAGGGCATCGGCCCGCGCACCCAGAGCGGCGCGCACGCCGCACAGCACCGCCCCCGGCACGATCATCACTGCGCAGTAGCCCCCCAGCACGAGGGCTCCGCCGCCCAACCCGATCCCCAGGTCGGCGATGATCCCCATCGCCGCGAGGTACGGGATCATCGAGGCCGCCTCGATCACCCCGGCCAGCAGCGCCAGGGAGATCAGCAGGCCGGGCCGCCCGGAGGCCCGTCGGGCGCGATCGGTCCAGCGCCGGGCGGACGCCTCCGGATCCCCGCCGCGCTTACGCACCGACTTCGGGTCCAGACGGAAGGACCAGACCACCAGCAGCACCCCGGCCACGGCGAGCGCGAGCATCACCGCCGGTGAGGCGAGCAGGTACCCGAACGACTCGATCAGCGGCAGCAGCCCGGCCAGCAGCGCGATCCCCAGCAGCAGGTAGAAAAGGCCGATCACCGCGAGGTAGAGCAGGGTGCGCCCGGCGATGCGCAGCGCCCCGCCCTGGCCCACCACGAGCAGGATCACAGGAATCACCAGCGTGCCCATCGAGGTGGAGTCCACGAGGGCGAGCAGGACCAGGCCCAGCGGGCCGACGGCGTCGGGGAGCGATTCCATGCCCTCCATCGTGACGACGGCATCCTCCGCGGTCCTCCTCCCAAGGTGCCGAATGCGCTGAAGGAGGAGGCGACGTGCACGGCCTCCGCGTAGCCTCGGACCATGTCTCCAGACCCGTTCGGGACTCCCGAGCGCCCTCGGCTCACGCGGCACGACGCGCTCGCGGCGGCCGGCTATGCGGGGGCGGTCGTGCTGCTCGCGGCGACCGGAGCCAGCAACTCCGGGTTCGTCGGCGGCGCGCTGCGGTGGCCGACGTGGGTCTCGGTGGTGATGCTGCTGATCGCCTGCGTCAGCCTGCTGTGGCGTCGCAGCCGACCCGTGATCCCGCTCGCCGTGGCCGGGCCCCTCGCGATCGCGGAGATCGTGGTCGGCGGCCAGGTCTCCGCCTACCTGCTGCTGTTCGAGGCGATCTTCGACCCGGTCCTGCACGGCAGCATCCGGCTGGCCCGCGTCACCACGATCCTCTCGATCGGCGCCGGGGCGATCGCCGTCCTCGCCGCGCTGCTGCTCGGCGCCCCCGGCCCCATCCTCCTGGTGGTGCTGCTGGTCGCCGCGCTCGTGCTGTCGACTCCGCTGCTGTGGGGCTGGGAGGTGCGCCGCCATCGCGACGCACGGCTGAGCGCGGAGTCCCTCGCCGATCTCGAGCACGAGCTCGCCTCCGCCCGCGCCGCCCAGGCCGTGGAGACCGAGCGCCTCACGATCGCCCACGACCTGCACGACGTGATCGCCGGCCATCTCAGCGCGGTCTCCCTCCACACCAACCTCGCCGCCTCCCTCGAACAGCCCGAGGCGCGGGACCGTTCTCTGGTCACCGCCAGGGAGTCGGCGCATGCGGCGCTGCGGGACCTGCGCTCGATGATCGGGGTGCTCTCCACCGCGGAGTCCGGCACCCAGCCCACCGTCACTCTGGACTGGCCCTCGCTGACCGCGCGCCTGCGGGGGCGCGACCCGCAGGCCCAGGTGGTCATCGACCCGGCAGCGACGGATCCTTCACAGGTGGAGCCCTCCGTGCAGGCGGCCCTGCTGCGGATCGCGGCCGAGGCCTCGACCAACGCCGTGCGCCACGGGCTGGCACCGATCTCGCTGAGCGTCCGCGTCGACGCCGACGCTGATGCCGACGCCGACGCCGATGCCGATGCCGATGCCGATGCCGATGCCGATGCGGGCACGGTCACGCTCGAGCTGCGGAACCGCCGCGCCCAGCGCTCCGTCCCCGGCACCGGTGTGGGGCGTGGCGCCCTCGCCTACCGGGCGACGGCCGTGGGCGGGAGCGCCACCTCCGGCCCCGGCCCCGGCGCGGAGGCCGGCACCTGGCGGGTGCTCGCGCAGCTGCCTGCCCGGGCCACGAGGTCGATGGAACCGGCGACGGAGACCCCGACGATCCCGACGACTGCCCCGGAGCGCGAGCCGCGCGCCTCCTCCCCCACCGCCCTGGAGGCCACACCGTGATCGATGCGTCCTCGCACGACAGCTCCCCCAGCCTGCCGATCCGCGTCCTGGTGGCGGATGACCACCCGGCAGTGCGCTCCGGACTGGTCGCCCTGCTCGACTCCGCGGCGGACATCACCGTCGTCGCCGAGGCGGCCGACGGGGACTCCGCCGTCGCCGCCGCCCGGGAGCACCGGCCCGACGTGGTCCTGACCGACGTGCGGATGCCCGGCGCGACCGGCATCGAGATCACTCCGCGCCTGCGCGAGACCGGGGCGAACGTGCTGGTGATCTCTGGATTCGACCTCGACGACTATGTGCTCGGCGCGCTCGCCGCCGGGGCCGACGGCTACCTCGTGAAGTCCGAGGACCCGCAGCGGATCCTCTCCGCCGTGCGGGACGTGCACCGGGGCGACGCGGTGCTCTCCGCCGCCGCGACCCGCGCCGTGGTGGGGGCGCTGCGGGATCGGTCGGTGGCCGTCGACCGGGATCGTGAACCGGCGACGAGCTCGGTTCCCGACCGTCGGCCGCACCTCGGCGATAGCCCCGAACCCCCGTTCACCCGCCGGGAGGAGGACGTGCTCGCCCTGGTCGCGCAGGGGCTCTCCAACCAGCAGATCGCCTCCCAGCTCTTCGTCGAGATCACCACGGTGAAGTCCCATCTCTCCCACGCGCTCATGAAGCTGCAGCTCGACTCCCGCGTGCAGGCTGCGCTGTGGTGGCGTCAGCACCGCGGCTGAACCACCCACGCGTGCTCGACCCGCCGCTCCCCCGTCGCGCTCCCCTCGTCGCGCTCCCGGCTATCCAGCCCGATCCAGTGAGGCCTTCTCCCCTCGAGACTGCTGTACGTGTCGTTGAGGGCGCTCTCACCGACACATAACGCAGGCTCGACGGCGGCCGATCCCGAGTGCGCAGGAGTGCGCAGGAGCAGACCGAGAGGCGGCGAGCCCACGGGCCAGGGCCTCGAGGTCTCGGGGACTCGGGGACTCTGCGCAGTGGGACCGTCGCGCCCGTGTGACGCACCACCTGAGAATCGCGAGCACGAAGTGCGCTGGCCGGGAATGCAGGAGCCCGGCCCGACGTTGGTGGATGCGTAGCGCACATTCCCTACGGGGGAGGCGCGCTGTCCTGAAAGACTTGTCGGGCCGCGGGCGTTGCCCGTGGGCCCCACCGGATGGTGATCTGACTGATCCGCCCCGCAGCGCGCGCGGGCAGGCAGGTCCCGGCCCTCCGGTCCCTCCATGCAGAAAGCACGCCACCCTTATGACGTCCACCCGTCAGCCCACGGGCGAGTTCCCCGCCGTCGACGCACCCGGAATCATCTCCGGCGGCTCCGCCTCAGCCGACGCCGAGCACGCCACCCGTGACGGAGCCGACAACCCCGGCACCACCGTGCAGGACGGCCGCGCGCCGGCCTCCTACAAGGTCGCCCCGATCATCGCGGTCCTGGTCGTCTCCGCGTTCGTGATGATCCTCAACGAGACCCTGCTCTCCGTCGCGCTGCCCACGCTGATGGCGGACCTGTCGATCACCGCGGTCACCGCCCAGTGGCTCTCCACCGGCTTCATGCTCACGATGGCCGTCGTCATCCCCACCACCGGCTTCCTCATGAAACGGCTGTCGGTGCGCACCGTGTTCATCACCGCGATGCTGCTGTTCCTGGTCGGCACCGCGATCGCCGTTGTCGCCCCGAGCTTCCCCGTGCTGCTCGGAGCCCGCGTGGTCCAGGCCGCCGGCACCGCGATGGTGCTGCCGCTGCTGATGACCACGATCCTCGCGCTCGTACCGATCACGGCCCGCGGCCTGGTGATGGGTCTGGTCGGCGTGGTCATCTCGGCCGCCCCGGCGCTCGGCCCGTCGATCTCCGGGTTCATCCTGGAGCACTGGTCCTGGCACTACCTGTTCGTGATGATGCTGCCGATCATCGTGGTCGCCCTGGTCATCGGCCTGATCTTCATGCGCAACTACACCGAGCCGGAAAAGGTCCGACTGGACGTCACCTCCGTGATCCTCTCCGCCATCGGCTTCGGCGGCGTCATCTACGCGCTGGCCTCGATCAGCCAGATCGTGGAGGGCGAGGCCCGCCTGGTGCCGCTGCTCGTCGCCGGCGTCGGCGTGCTCTCCCTCGCGGTGTTCGCCAATCGCCAGGTGCGCATGCACTCCCGTGGCAAGGAGCCCCTGCTGGACCTGCGCCCGCTGAAGGTGCGCACCTTCTCGGTGTCCGTGCTGGTCATCCTGCTGGGCTTCGCGACCATGCTCGGCACCGTCGTGGCGCTGCCGCTGTACATGACCGGCTCGCTGGGCATGTCCACCCTCGAGGTGGGCCTGACCATGCTTCCCGGCGCGGCCGCCTCCGGCGTGCTCGGCCCATTCGTCGGCGCCCTGTACGACCGGGTGGGCCCGCGGCCGATCGTCGTTCCCGGCGCCGCACTGATGGCAATCGTGAGCTGGCTCGAGGTGCTCCTGTTCGATGCGGACACCACCCAGGGGCTGATCGTCGCGCTGAACATCCCGTTGGGCATCGGCATGGCCATGGTCATGACCCCGCTCATGGCGCTGTCCCTCGGCGCGCTGCCGCGGTCTCTCTACGGCCACGGCTCGGCGATCCTCAACACCCTGCAGCAGCTGGCCGGCGCGCTCGGCACCGCGGTGTTCATCGCGCTGCTGACGCTGGGCTCGGTCCTCGCGGTCGAGTCCGGTGCCTCGGCGCAGGCTGCCCAGGCCAGCGGCGCCACCTGGGCCTTCGCCTTCGGCGGCATCATGACCACCCTCGCCGTGGTGCTCGCCGCGACGCTTCGGAGCAACCCCGCAGAGGTCGAGCAGGCCGAGCAGGTCGAGCAGGCTTCCTGACCCGGCTGGTAGTGCCGTATGAACTTTCGGTCCCCAGCGTTGCCTCACCGCCCATACCGCGGTGAGGCAACGCTGGGGACCGAATGTTTGCGCGTGACTGCCGCAGCTGCACCGTCATCCCGCTCAGTCCACCGGCGCCACGCGGATCCGGTTCCCGTCGGGGTCGGCGATCACGAAGGTGCGCCCGAAGACGGCATCATGCGGTTCCTCCAGCACGGCGACGCCGAGCGCCCGCCAGCTCCGGTGCTGCTCCTCGATCGTCTCTGGTCCCCCCGACAGGCACAGGGTGACCTCGCTGGTGCGCACGGGGCCGCCGGCCAGGGCGTCGGCATGCCCGCTCCACAGGGCGAGTTCCGTGCCTCCGGCGAGCGTGAACGACGCGAAGCCGGGGCTGGGGAACGCCGAGGGCTCGATGTCGAAGAGCTGTCGGTGGAAGTCGACGGTGCGGGCCACGTCGCTGACGTAGACGATGAACATGTTCGGGCTGGTCATCTCGGGGATGTCCTCTCTTCGGGGAGTTCGTGAACCCAGCGTCCTCGATGCCCACGACAGCTGGGTGTCGGTGTTTCCACGGGAGTTCCGCCGGCTGTCGGCGGGTCTGCCTACTCTGGGACGATGCGACGCAGCGAACGGCACCACGCCCTTCTCGACGTGCTCAGGGCCAATGCCGAACGGCCGGTCCCGGTGCCGCGGCTGGCCGAGCGCTTCGCGGTGAGCACCCGGACCATCGAGCGGGACCTGGCAGCTCTGCAGGCCTCCGGTGTGCCGATCTATGCAGAGCCGGGCCGACGAGGCGGGTACGCGATCCGTCGCGACTACTCCCTGCCTCCGCTGGCGTTCACCCTGGCCGAGGCGACCGCGGTCACCGCCGGGCTGAGCGTCATGATGGGATCCCCCTTCGCCGGGGACGCGCAGCGGGCGATGGACAAGGTGCTGGGTGCGATGCCTCCCGAGCGTCGGCAGCGGGCGCGGGCGCTCGCCGGCAGGGTCGCCGCGCAGGCCCCCGAACAGCCGACGGCAGACGCCATCTCGCAGGTGGTGCGGGACGTGGTCGAGGACCGTCGAGTGGTCGAGATCGAGTACCTCTCGTCCGGAACCGAGAAGCCGATTCATCGGATGGTCGAGCCGCTGGGGCTCATCACAGTGCGCGGTGGATGGATCCTGGTGGGCTGGTGCCGTCTGCGCGACGGGGTCCGCGGATTCCGCACCGACCGGATCCACTCGATCAGAGCGACCTCGGAGATCCCGCCCGAACGCTCCCCCGACCCGCTCGCCGCGGACCTCTCCCGCTGGGACTTCCGCGGCGTCGACCGCTGAGTCCGGGTTCCCCTACGCTGGCGCGATGAGTAGGGTGATCTTCATGTGCGGGCCGGCGGGCTCCGGGAAGTCGACCATCGCGCGCCGCTATGAGGCCGACGGGATGGTGCGGCTGTCCGTGGACACCGAGGCCTGGGCCCGCGGCCACCGCTCGATGCCGCTTCCCGAGGCGGTGGGCGCCGAGATCATCGCCGTGATCGAGGAGCGCCTGCTGTCGTGCGTGGAGCAGGGGCAGGATGTGGTGCTGGATCTGTCCTTCTGGTCCCGGGGGATGCGGGATCACTGGCGGGCGCTGCTGCTCCCGTCGGGCGTGGTGCCGGAGATCGTGCAGGTCGTCGCGTCCAGATCCACGGTGCTTGCCCGGCTCGAGGCACGGGCCCAGGAGCACGGTGACGACTTCCGCCTGCCGCGCGCGCTCGCCGAGATCTACGTCGACCACTTCGAGCCGCCGACGGACGACGAGGGCCCCGTCACCGTGATCCGCACCGACTGACGTCGTGGGCGGGCAGCAGCTGTGGACCGACTGAAGTAGCTGGCGGAGAGGTGCAGCGGCCGGTAGCGTCGCCGGACGCACAGCACCCGGACCACCTGCAGCTCGATACAGGAGGAACCATGGCCGACCGCGCGAAGTACATGACCCTCGTGCTCGCTCTCTACGCCGTAGCGATCGCGGTGATCATCGCGGCAGTCTCGACCATCCTGGACCGGTCCTTCCTGGACTCGGTGGTGAACCTGGCGCCCGCGATCATCTTCGGCCTGATCGGCATGATCGCCCACGGTGCGCGGCACGACCTGGATTCCTGAGCAGGAGCACGATCATCCCCGCGAGAGTCCTGCTGCACACGGGGGTGCCCACGGGTGAGTCCCCGGCCATCCGAGGTGGTCCCAACCAGCGTGGTCCTAGCCGACGCATCATGGGCCCTGTCGTTATGCTTCGGCGATGAGCTCCTCCCCCACCCTCGAGTCCCTGTTCGGCCTGCACGGACGCACGGCCCTGGTCACCGGCGGCAGCTCCGGGATCGGCCGTGGGATCGCAGGCGCCCTGGCGGGAGCAGGGGCCCGCGTGCTGATCGCGGCCCGCACGCAGAGCGCGATCGACGAGGCCGTCGCGGAGATCCGGGCCGACGGCGGCACCGCCGAGGGCCTCCGCGCAGATCTTTCCACCCGTGCCGGCGCCCACGCCCTGGCCGACGCCGCCGGGGAAGTCGACGTGCTGGTGAGCTGCGCGGGCATCAACCTGCGCCCGCCGATGCCGGAGCTGGACGAGCCGACGTGGGACGCGACCATGGCGGTGAACCTCGATGCCCCGTTCGTGCTCGGCCAGCGGCTCGCCCCCGGGATGGCGGAGCGCGGCTACGGCCGTCTGATCCACATCAGCTCGCAGCAGGCGCATCGGCCGTTCGGGAACAGCGGCGCCTACGGGGTCTCGAAGGCCGCGGTGGAAGGACTCGCCCGGGTGCAGGCGGAGGCCTGGTCCTCGCAGGGGGTCACCGCGAACGTGCTGATCCCGGGCTTCGTGCGCACGCCCCTGAATCGCGAGACGATCGCCGATCCGGCAGTGATCGAGGCCCTCGCCGCTCGGACCGTCGTCGGCCGGAACGGTCTGCCCGAGGACTTCGCCGGGGCCGCGGTGTTCCTCGCCGGACCGGGCTCGGCCTATGTCACCGGGCAGTCGCTCGCCGTGGACGGCGGCTTCTCGGTGCACTGAGCACGGTCCTCGCCGCCGTCGCAGCGATCGTCGGCGCGGCAGTCGCTTCCCCCGGCTCAGGCTGTCAGCTGACCAGACCCAGCTGGTCGGCGACGGCGCGGACCCGTTCCCTGTCGGTGCCGCGCAGCCCGCGCAGCGGGCGCGGCAGGCAGGGCGCGGCGACCAGACCGAGGTGCTCGGCGAGCGCCGCGGAGACGCGCAGGCTGCCGAGCTCCGCGACCAGATCCCACAACGGGGCGAGATGCGCCGACGCCGCGAGGGCGTCCTCCGCCCTCCCGTCGAGAGCGGGTCGCGCGATGGCCGACATCGCCTGCGGGATCGTGCCGCCGACGGCGGTGAACCAGGCATCGCAGCCGGCCAGCAGCCCGGTCGCCGCGTAGCCGTCACCGGAGATGCCGATCCCCACGTGCTCGGGGATCACGGCGCGGATCGCCTGCACCCGCTCGCGGGCCGCGTCCGCTCCGCCGATGATCGGCGGGATCTTGATCGCGCCGACGTGCGGGAGGTGGGCGATATGCGCGTAGAGATCGAGGGAGAAGGTGACGTGCGTGGTCCCGGGGTTGTCGTAGAGCACCAGCGGCACCGAGAGCTCGGCGGTGACGTCCTCGTAGAGCCCGACCACGTCGTCGTCGGTGAGGGCCTGGTAGCTGACCGGCGCGAGCAGCACGGCGTCCGCTCCGGCCGCCTGCGCGTCGGCGGCGAGCGCGAGCACCTGCGAGGTGCGCAGCGCCCCGATCCCGGCGATCACCGGGGTGCCGTCCGCGTGCTCCACGGTCGCCTCGACGACGGCGCGTCGCTCGGCACGGTCGAGGTAGGCGTAGGAGCCTGTCGAGCCGAGGGCCCCGATCGAGTCGACACGGGCCGCGACGAGCCGGTCGATCAGACGGCCGTACGCCGCACGATCGAGCTGGTCATCGCGGAGCGGGGTGAGCGGGAAGGCGCTGAGGCCGGTGAACATGCGGGGCTCCTGACGGGGCTGACGGGCTCGGATCAATGACCAGACGTGCGGGCCGCGGCTGCGGGCAGATGCCCCACTGCGCGGCTCGGCGGCGCGACGCTCACGATCGCGCGGGCAGGCTGAGCGCTCGGAGATAGCGACGGGTGACGAGCTCCTGAAGGAGCCGGGAGAACGGCGCGCCGAGCCGTGCGTACCAGGCGGCGGGCCGGGAGACGGCATCGAGGTGGAAGCGCACCACGCCCGTCGCGGTGCGGGTCACGGTGAACTCCTCGATGCCGGTTTCGGGGTGCCCGGGCAGGGTGCCGTAGGCGAAACCGGCACGATCCGGCTCGTCGATCACCCACAGCACGCGGCAGGGAGCGGTGATCCGCAGCGGTCCGATACCAAGGCGCAGGTGCACCTCGACTCCCGGCTCGGCCGGGGTGTGCGACGCCGAGACCTGCAGTCCCGCCCGTCGGTGCACCACCCAGCAGCGCACGGCGGAGCTGGCCTGCTCGAAGTCCATGCCGGTCACCAGGGCGCTGCGGTGCAGACGGCGGTACCCGTCGGGCGGGTTCTCCAGCGCATCGAGCGGAGCAGTGACCTCCTGCTCCACTGCCGGTTCGTAGGCATAGGCGACCGCCGTCCCCGAACGGCCGGGCCGGAGACGGTTGATCCGCGTCTCGAGGGGCACCGGCAGCACGGCGAGTGCGGTGTCGAGCAGACGCGTCGACCACGGTTCACGCAGCATCTCGTCGGCCCATGCGGAGTCCAGCGGATCGATCGGAGGGCACAGCGGCCGGGGTGTCCAGCCGTCGGCCCACGGGCCGGCGGTCACCGTCCTCGCGACCGTCGCCCGATCGTCGCCGCCGCTGGACGCGCCGAACGAGGTGCGATCGCTGGTCCCGTGCGGGCCGAGCACGACCTCGCTCGACCCGTCGACGATCGAGAGGATCGCCTGGTCGAGCTGCTCGAGCAGGTCGCGGGAGCCGGAGTCGCAGGCGTCGCACAGGCAGTCCGGCTCGAGGACCGCGACCACCGGTTCCCCGAACCCGACGACGAGGTCCAGGCTCACGGCGTCACCACCGGCGAGGTTCGTGCTGCCCACGGCGTCCTCCGGTGCGGTGCGGGCGAGCACGAGCGGCTGCGCTCCGGCCCGACGGGGGCGCAGCACGGTGGTGCGATACAGGTCGGCGCGAGGGGCGACGGCCCAGCTGATCTGCGCGCCGTCCCCGGCTGCGTTCTCGGTCGCGTCCTCGACCTCATCGGCCCAGCCTCGGGCTGTGAGGACCTGCACCCAGGCCTCGGCCCGCGTCCACAGGATCCGGTACTTGCCGGGGTCCAGGCAGCGGCTGTACTCCTCGTCGCGGCTGTCACGTCGCTCGCCGTCGGCCGAGGGGTCGAGGTGCGGGTCCTCCCAGCCGGGGGTCTCCGCGCCGGTCACCGCGAAGGCGGCCTCGACCTCGTCCAGCAGCGCGAGGACGTCGGCGGAGAGGGGCGGATCGTCGAACGAGGGATCCTCGGCGGCGGCGCGGAGCGCGAAAGCCTGCCGGTCCTCCCACCAGGTCGGAGCGGGAGCGGAGGTCATGCCCGAAACCTACCGCGAAGCGTTCTCGGACTGCGACCTCATTGTCGGTATCTCCCCGTGGAGGCGCCTGCGTGGGTACTGGGGCGCCTCGCCACGCGACCACCCCGTCAGATCACGCGTCCACCCCGTCGAAACACGCGTCCACCCCGTCAGAGCACGCGTCCACCCCGCCAGAAGAGGCGGAATGGATGTCTCTCAACGCCTACTACGACGGGGAGGCCGGGGCCTGCGGAGCTCGCGTCCTGCCGCACGCCGGCGATCGACACCGCGTTGTGTGTCGGTGAGGAGGCGCTCACCGACACAGATCGCGGGTTCGGCGGGCGATTCCCTCCGACGCCGACCCGCGATCAGGCGGTGGTGCGCCGGGCTGTGGTGCGGCGGTCGGCGGAGGCGAAGCCGAGCCAGGTGTGGCGGTTGCCCCACCAGCACCAGCCGAGCTTCGGGGCATCCTTACGCTCCTTCCCATCCCGACCGGTGCCGTTGGAGATCCACAGCGCAGGGGTGCGCGAGTCGAGCTTTCCGTTGGGCTTGGTCAGGCGCGAGCCGATCGTCATGAAGCAGTGGCCCCGCTCGAGGACCTCGCCCTGCTGGAGCACCCAGTGGATGCCCTCGCTGAGCAGCAGCGGAGTGCGCTCGCGGCCGGTGATCGCCGGCAGTGCCTCCTCGGCGGACCAGTTCGCGAACTCGTCCCCGCGCTCCAGGCCCTCGACCAGGTAGATCGCCTCGCCGACCGGCTCGATCCCGGTGGGCGCGAACCGGTCCACGTCGATCATGTCCTCAACCACGAAGCCGGGCTTCACTCCGCGCCGCAGCAGCGGGGTGAGGGCCGACGGCGGCGCGAGCGCCGGGTCGATCACGAGGAGGGCATCGGTGCGCTCGCTCCCCCACTGCACCACGGCAGAGTGAAGCTGCTCCTCGCTGAGCCCGGCCAGGGTGTGCACCCCGAGGGCGATGAGTCGCTCGGCCTGGTCTGCGAGCGAGGGGAGGTCCGCGAGGGTGGGGAGAGCGGTCGCAGGGGGCATAGGGGGCTCCTTCGAGGCGGGGCGGGCGTCGGTGGGAGACGACTGGGCAATCGGCGCAGAGGCAGACGGCGCCGCAACCGACGGAGCAGCGGCGGTGGACTGGATGGCTGACGGCAGGGCGACGGCGGGCAGGGCGACAGAAGGCTGCGAGATGGTCTCTCCTGGGGTGGGGTCGCGCGGGAGGGCCCGCGCGGAACAGGAGTCAACGCGACCGGCCGACGGCGTATTCCCCTGGGCCCTGTCGGTGCCGCTGGTCCCGTCAGCCCACCAGTCCACCAGCCCGTCGACCAATCGACCAATCGACCAATCGAGGGAAAGTCCATTGAGCACCACCGGTCCGTCTGGCAGGGTCGACTCCATGCCGCCACGCGAGGATCACGATCCCGGCCAGGACTCCGATCCGACACAGGTTCCGGTGCTCGATCCCCTCCTGCGTTCCTGGCTCGCCCCGGTGGTCGGCGAGGTCGCGGTGGTGCGCTCGATGGTCGGCGGGATCACCGGTCAGATGCTGCAGCTGCGTCGCGCCGACGGCGGGGCCGACGTCGTGGTGCGGCGATGGCCCGCGACACATGGCCGGGGACCCGGTATGGTTCGTCGCGAGGTCGAGGGGCTCCACGCGCTGGCCGACGTCGACCTCCCGACCCCAACCCTCCTCGCCGCGGATCCGGATGGCGAGGCCTCCGGCGGTCCGACGACGGTGACGACGTTCCTGCCCGGCCGGGTGGAGCTCGCGCCGTCCGACCTGCGCGCCTGGGTGCGAGGCCTCGCCGAGATGCTGGCGCGGATCCATGCGGTGCCGCCGCCGACGCTGCCCGCCTGCGAGCTCTGGATCTCGAGTGATCTGCACTGGCTCGAGACCCTCGACGTCGGGCTCGCCGGGATCGCGCGCGAAGCCCGGGCGCTCGCGGCCCGCCCGGCCGATCCTGCGGTCGCCGTGCTCAGTCATGGCGACTACCAGCACTTCAACGTGCTGTGGCAGGGCGGGTGGATCTCGGCGGTGGTCGACTGGCCCACCGTCGGCCTCGCCGATCGCGGCCTGGACGTGGGGCATTGCCGGCTGAACCTCGCCGTGCTGTTCTCGGCCGATGCCGCGATGTGGTTCCTCGAGGACTACGAGCAGGCCGCCGGGACGCGGGTCGACCCGGCCACCGACCTCCAGCGCCTGCTGAACTTCGGATCGAACTGGCCCGAGTTCATCCCGCTCCAGGTGGCCGGGCGCGCCTCGGTCGACGGACCGGGGATGGCCGGACGGGTGCGCGAGACGATCGAGCGCACGCTCCGTCGGGCCGGGTGAGTTCGCCGCAGTTCCCCGCCGCAGCCCCGCCCCGGGCACCCGCCCTGGACCCCACCCTGGGCACCTGCGCAGATCCGGCCTACCCTGGCAGGGAGGTCCACCGTCGGACCGACGACGGCGGGCCGCTACCCCTGGAGGACTGCGCTGTGGCACAGAACGTCGCTCAGAAACTTCTCGCCTCTCACCTCGTCGACGGTGAGCTCACGCCCGGATCCGAGGTGGGGCTGCGCGTGGACCAGACCCTCACCCAGGACGCCACCGGCACCATGGTGATGCTGGAGCTGGAGGCCATGGGCCTGGACCGGATCCGCACCGAGCTGTCGGTGCAGTACGTCGACCACAACCTGCTCCAGACCGACGAGAAGAACCCCGAGGACCACCTCTTCCTGCAATCTGCCGCCGCGCGGTTCGGGCTGTGGTTCTCCCAGGCGGGCAACGGAGTCTCCCATCCGGTGCACCAGGCCCACTTCGGCCGCCCCGGCGCGCTCCTGATCGGGTCCGACTCCCACACGTGCGCGGCGGGCGCCCTGGGCATGCTCGCCGTCGGCGTGGGCGGCCTCGAGATCGCGATGGCGATGGCCGGGCAGCCGATGTACGTCACGACGCCCGAGGTGTGGGGCGTGGAGCTGACGGGCACCCTGCCGGACTGGGTCTCCGCGAAGGACGTGGTGCTGGAGATGCTGCGTCGTCATGGCGTCAGCGGCGGCGTGGGCCGCATCATCGAGTACCACGGCGAGGGTCTGGCGCAGCTGACGGCGATGGACCGGCACGTCATCGCGAACATGGGCGCAGAGCTGGGGGCGACCGCGACGGTCTTCCCGGCCGACGATGTGGCCCGCGACTACCTCAGGGCCGTCGGCCGCGAGGACGCCTTCGAGCGCTGGGAGGCCGACGACGGTGCGACCTACGACCTCACCGAGCAGATCGACCTCTCGACCCTGGAGCCGCTGATCGCGCGCCCCTCCTCCCCCGGCAACGTGGTGACGGTCGCCGAGGCGGCCGGCGAGGACGTGTTCCAGGTGGTGGTCGGCTCCTCCGCCAACCCGGGGCTGCGGGACTTCGCCGTCGTCGCCGAGATCCTTGCCGGGCAGCAGAGTCATCCCCAGGTGTCGGTCGACATCAACCCCACCTCCCGCGAGGTGCTGGCGGATCTGATCACCGGTGGCTGGCTGACCTCGCTGGTCGCGGCCGGCGCCCGCATCCACCAGTCCGGCTGCATGGGCTGCATCGGCATGGGCCAGGCTCCCGCCGCAGGCCGCAACTCGCTGCGCACCATGCCGCGGAACTTCCCGGGCCGCTCCGGCACGGAGGAGGACGCGGTGTGGCTGTGCTCCCCCGAGACCGCCGCGGCGGCCGCCCTGACCGGGACAATCACCGATCCGCGCACCCTCGCCGACTCCCACGGTCTGACCTACCCGCGCCCGACCATGCCCGAGCGGTACGCACATCTGCCCTCGATGCTGGCCGCTCCCCTGCCCCCGGAGGAGGCGACGGAGGTCGAGCTGGTGAAGGGCTCGAACATCTCCTCGCTGCCGGACTTCGCCCCGGTCGAGGACCGTCTGGACGTGCCCGCGATCCTGGTGATGGGCGACGACGTCTCCACCGACGAGATCCTGCCCGCCGGGTCCCGCGTACTGCCCTTCCGCAGCAACATCCCCAAGATCGCCGAGTTCGCCTTCACCCGGATCGACCCCGACTATCCGACGAACGCGCGGGCCGCCGAGGGCGGGCACGTGGTCGTGGCCGGGAAGAACTACGGCCAGGGCTCCTCCCGCGAGCATGCGGTGATCGCGCCGCGCTACCTCGGGCTGAAGGCCGTGATCGCCGTGGGCTTCGCGCGGATCCACTGGCAGAACCTCGCGAACTTCGGGATCCTCGCCCTCGAGTTCGACGACCCCGCGGACCTCGCCCGCATCGGGAAGGACGACCAGGTGGTGATCGACGGCGTGCACGAGGCGCTCCACAGCGGCACCTCGGTCACGGCGCAGATCGGAGGCCGTGAGGTGGGCCTGCATCATCGGCTCTCGGAGCGTCAGGTGCAGATGGTCCTCGCGGGTGGTCGGATCCCGCTGGCCGCCCAGGAGGTCTGAGCTCGGCCGGCCAGCCCGGCCAGCCCGGCCAGCCCGGTCAGGCCGGTCAGCCCGTTCTCGCGGACAGCCCGGTCTGCCCGGTCAGCCCGCGAGAAGGGTGTGACCCCCTCGCCGCCTGCGCACCCCGCCGGCGAGCGCACGCAGCACGTCGGCGGTGGTGTCCCAGTCCATGCACGCATCGGTCACGGACTGCCCGCGCACGAGACCGGCCGGACCGGCGTCGACGTCGAGCTTCTGCGCGCCGGCGACGAGGTTGCTCTCGAGCATGATCCCGGCGATCGCCCCGCCGCCGGCCGCCCTGCCGTCTGCCACGCGGCCGTCTGCTACGCGGCCGTCCACAGCGATCTGGTCGGCGAGCATCGTGGCGACCTCGGCCTGGCGCACGTGGTCCTTGCCGGAGTTGCCGTGACTCGCATCGATCACCAGGCGGGGCGGAAGGCCCTGCCCGGCAAGACGTTCGGCGGCGGTGCGCACGGGGCCCGGCCCCCAGTTCGGGCCGTCGGCCCCGCCGCGCAGGATCAGGTGCACGTCGGGGTTGCCGGTGGTCGAGACCAGGCTCGCCCGCCCGTCGGCCCCGATCCCGAGGAAGGACTGCGGGGACGACGCCGCCGCGACCGCGTCCAGCGCCACCTGGATGCCGCCGTCGGTGCCGTTCTTGAACCCGATCGGCATGGACAGTCCGGAGGCGAGCTGGCGGTGGATCTGCGATTCGGTGGTGCGGGCCCCGATCGCGCCCCAGCTGATGAGGTCCGCGATGTACTGCGGGCTGATCGGCTCGAGGAACTCCGTGGCGCAGGGCAGGCCCAGCCCGGTGACGTCGAGCAGGAAGTCGCGGGCCCGCCGCAGACCGGTCGCGATGTCGTGGCTGCCGTTGAGATGCGGGTCGTTGATCAGGCCCTTCCAGCCGACGGTGGTGCGCGGCTTCTCGAAGTAGGTGCGCATCACCAGCAGCAGGTCATCGCCCAGCTCCTCCTGGATCCCGGCGAGCAGGCAGGCGTATTCGAGCCCGGCCTCCGGGTCATGGATCGAGCAGGGGCCCACCACGACGAGCAGGCGGTCATCGGTGCCCTCGAGCACTGCGCGCACCTGGTCGCGGGCACTGCTCACGAGATCGGCGAGATCAGGGCGCAGCGGCAGCTCGGCGAGGAGCTCGGCCGGGGTGGGCAGCGGGGTGAGGCTCGCGATGTGGCGATCGGGGGTGACTGCCGAAGCCGAAGTGGCAGAAGAAGCAGAGGAGGCTGTGGTCGCCGAAGAGGCTGTGGTCGCCGGGCTTGTGCTGGCTGGGGCTGTATCGAGAACTGTCATGGGTCCTGTCCTGAGGGAGAGCGGACCCGATGCAGAGCCCGCCGGGAATGGCGAAGGGCAGAGCGAATGCTCTGCCCCGGCGGCTCTGAAGGGATGGTGACGCTATGGCATCGCCGGCCCCTCCAGGGCCGACTTCGCATAGGTAAACCATCGGTTCGTCATGCCAGGAGAGTACAGGCCGCGGCGCACGACGCAAGCCCGGTCCGCCCGATGGCCGGCCGACGGGATCAGGGTCAGGCGGCCTTGGCGCGGAGGCGCCACAGGGTCGTGACCTCCTGGCGACGGGCGGCGTGGAGAAGGTCCAGGGCGTCGGCCGCGCGGCCGTGGCGGGGCGTGGTCGAGTCCTCGCCGGCCACCTCCAGCCCGGCCCGGCGGATCAGGCGCAGCAGCTCGTCGCGGCTGCGCAGCTCGAGGTGCTCGGCGAGGTCGGACAGCACCAGCCAGCCCTCTCCTCCGGGGGTGAGGTGATCGGCGAGGCCCGTGAGGAAGCCGCGCAGCATGGTGGAGCCGTCGTCGTAGATGCCCAGCTCGAGCGCGGAGGTGGGGGTCCCCGGCAGCCACGGCGGGTTGCACACCACGAGGTCGGCGCGCCCCGGCGGGAAGAGATCCGTCTCGATCACGGTGACCGCCGACGTCAGCTCGAGTCGCTCGATGTTCTCCCGGGCGCTCTCGACGGCGCGGGGGTTCACATCGGTGGCGACCACGTTGACCACACCCCGTCGGGCGAGGACCGCCGCCAGCACCCCGGTGCCGGTGCCGATGTCGAAGGCCGTGAGCTGCTCCCTCGTGGTGGGCAGCGGCACCCGGGCCACGAGGTCCACGTATTCGGAGCGCGAGGGCGAGAAGACGCTGTGACGAGGGTGGATGCGGGCACCGAGCGCCGGGACCGGGACCCCCTGCTCATGCCATTGGTAGGCGCTCAGGACGCCCTGCAGCTCGGTGAGCGAGACCAGCGTGGGCTCTTCCAGCTCGCCGTACGCCTCACGGCAGGCGTCCGCGATGTCCGGGGCGCGGCGCAGCGCGAGACGACCCCCGGGCTCGAGGAGCACGATGATGCCGCCGAGCACCTGGGAGCGTTCTGCCCGCTCCGCGCGATGCGCACGGAACAGGGCCGAGATGCCCAGCTTGCGGGAGATCGTTCCGTGATCGATGCGCCGGGAGACGGCCTTGAGGAGCTGGCGGGCGTTGTGGAAGTCTCCGCGCCACAGCAGCGAGCTGCCGGAGCGCAGGTGGCGCAGAGCGGCGTTCGCGGTGAGCGTGTCATCGGCGATCTCGACAGCGGCGGGCGGTGGGGCACCGTTCTCGGAGCTCCACCGCGCCGTCTGCACAGCGTCGTTCTCGGTCCAGCTGACCAGGGGCATCGGTGTCTCCCAGGACGTCGACGAACGAGGATCCGGCGCCGCATCCGGGTCGGCGCGCAGAAGGGGTCCTCGCGACGAGTCCTTCTCGTCCGGTCCGAAGATTGTCTCACCTGCGCTGTGATCGCGGGCTCGACGTCACGGAGGTCCAGGTGGCGGGGGATGCCGGGCGGCTGGGAAGGCCGGGCCTGACCGGGGGGTCAGTGGGTTCCCGGCCGAGTTTCTTATACTCCGGACTGTAGGCATCCTGTGTTCGCTACGACGAAGGAGGCACCTCATGAGTGCAGACGAGAAGTTCGAGAACGCGACCGACAAGATGGGCGGCCAGGCCAAGGAAGGCTTCGGCAAGCTCACCGGAGACAAGGAGACCCAGGCAGAGGGCCAGGCCCAGCAGGGCAAGGCTGATGCCAAGGACAAGCTCCAGGACGCCCGCGACACCGTGAAGGGCGCGGTCGGCGGGATGTTCGGCAAGAAGGACAAGACCGACTGATCTGCGGGGACGGCATCGGCCCAGCGCCGACGTCGACCTGATCCGAGGGCGGCTCCACCTGGTGGGGCCGCCCTCGACGCGTCCGGGGTCGCGACGCCCAGCTCCCACAGGGACGGGACGGAACGGGACGGGACGGGACGGAGTAGCGTGACCGGCCAGCGGCACGCCGCCGCTGCCTCGACAGGAAGTGTGCGATGACGCCACGAGAACAGCCCCAGCGGGTCAGGATCCAGAACTTCACCATCTCCGGCGACGGTTTCGGTGCCGGGGAGGACCAGGACCTCGAGCATCCTTTCGGGACCGTGGGCACCGGTCCCGTGAATCCCGGGGAGCTGATGGCCTGGGCCTTCGAGACCGCGAACTTCCCCGGTCGCTCCGATGGCGGCGGTTCGCGGGGCCTCGAGGATCGCCTGACCCGCGACTTCTCCCGGAACATCGGTGCCGAGATCATGGGTCGCAACAAGTTCGGTCCCGTCCGCGGCCCGTGGCCGGACGAGGAGTGGACCGGCTGGTGGGGCGAGGAGCCGCCGTTCCACACTCCCGTGTTCGTGATGACCCATCACCCGCGCGCGTCGTTCAACCTCTCGGACACCACCTTCCACTTCGTCGGCGGGACCCCGCACGAGGTGCTCGCGCAGGCCTTCGAGGCGGCCGACGGGAAGGATGTGCGCATCGGCGGCGGGGTCTCCACCGTCCGCCAGTTCCTCGAGGCGGACCTTGTCGATGAGATGCACGTGGCGATCGCGCCGCTCGAGTACGGCAGAGGTCTGCGCCTGTGGGACTCCCCGGCGGAGCTCACGGACCGCTTCCATCTGGAGCAGGTCGAGGCACCCAGCGGCGTCATCCACTGCTTCTTCTGGCGGCGCTGAGCGCTCCGGTCCTGCACGCTCGGGTCCGGCGTGGCTCTGTCCAGCGTGCGTCGGCCGGGTCGGTCCGGCCTGCTAGGACGCGGCGCTCTCCGCGTACGCCGCGCGGGTGAACGGCCGCAGCCCCGTCGTCGGATCGGCGAGGGAGGACAGGATGTCGCGGGTGGCGAGCAGCGCGGCCCCGTGGGCGCTCGCGAACTGATCGAGCTGCGAGATGCCCATCGCCGGAGCGATCTGGACGTGGCTCTCGAGATAGCTGCGCAGGTCGTCCTCGAAGTACGCGGCGAGCGGGGTCAGGGCGCCGCCGATCACGACCAGGGACGGATCCACGAGGGTGGCGGCCAGGGCGAGCGCCCGCGCGATCTGGAGCACGTAGTCCCGCGCCCCGTCCTGCACAGCTTCGTCGCCGGCGAGCGCGGCGCGCACCGCCTCTCGCAGGGGGTCGCGCGCGGCCTGGAAGTCATCCAGCCAGTCCAGGGAGTCCTCAGCGGGGATCAACGTGCTCATGGACAGGTCCCCGGCGATGAAGTGGACGCCCCGATGGGGAGCGCCGCCCATCAGCATGGCCATGGAGGGTCGCCGCCCGAGCTGGATCTGCACCACGTCGCCGTGGCCACGGGCCACTCCCGCCTCGTGCTCCGCCCACAGCGCAGCGATCACGTCGTTGCTGGTCATCGCGTGTCCACGGATCTGCGCCTGCAGAATATCTCCGGGCCTGCGCCCCTCCCAGGCGGGGAACGACATCGAACGGGTCAGCTGCCCGCCATCGTCGACCGTGCCGGGCACCGCCAGGGACGTCACCCACACGTCGTCGACCCCCTTCGTGCACTCGGCCACGACGTCCGCGACGACCTCGTGCGCCGGGGAGGAGTCCCGGCCGACGGGCCCCGTGGGCACGGCGCGCTCGATATGCATCAGGGGGGCCCCGGCCAGATCGGAGAGGACGCCGCGCACGGTGTGGATGCCGACGTCGATCCCCAGCACGTGCCCGCTCGGGATGCGCGCGCTGAACACCTGCGACGGCCTGCCCGGCCCGCTGGCCCGGGCGGCACCGACCTCGGCCCAGCCCTTGGCGGCGACACCCCGCATCACTTCGGCGAGCGTCGCCTGGGAGAGGCCGGTGGAGCTGACCAGCTGGGTGATCCGCTGCGGTCCACGGGTCCGGAGGGACTGGACCACGGCATATTCGTTCCAGCGGCGTACCGAGCTGGGATCCGCTCGAGTGCTCCGCCTGTCCATGACACCCCCTTGCCCGTCCATGACACTCCCTTCTCGTCGATGTGACCACGATCACAAGCACGCTCTTCCAGTATGGCACCACCTGACCCGACTGGCGTTTTCCCCCGAGCGCCGTACCTTCCGAGGGCTGCCCGACGGGCGGCGAGCCGCCGATCCGCACCGGCCAGGAGGCAGGCCTCACACAGGCTTGTCGGGAACATCCGCCGCGGCGAGAGCGAGCTCGGCCGAGCGCACGTCGGTGATGATCACGTGGGCGAGCCCGGAGCGGAGCGTCGCAAGCACTCCGCGCTCTTTCCACTCCCCACCACCGATCGCCACCCGCAGCGGCACCCGGCGCAGCTCCGCCTCGGGGATGCCGATGAAGCGGCCTTCGAGGCCGCTCACGCTCCGGCCCTCGATGTCCAGCAGCGTGGTGCCGAACTCGGCCACCACTCCCCTCTCCTCGAAGGCCTCCCGTTCCCCGTTCTCGGCCAGGATCTGCGCCAGCAGCGAGGAATCCGGCCAGCCGCCGATGGTGAGGAAGGCCTTGCGGACGTGCCGGAACCTGGCCATCGTCTCCTGGATCGCCGGATGGCGGAGGATCGGCGTCGCTTCAGGGTCGATGAGGATCGGCACGTACAACGGCGAGGTCGCTCCCCCGGCCGCGCGGCCGATGTTGGAGATGACCTCGACGCCGTCCTCGAGCCGCGGCCAGCCGATGCCGGTCAGCTGGACGACGTCCGCACTGGGCAGCACCTCGATCTGGCGGGAGGCGAGCACGAGGGTGCGGCCCGGCGCGAAGCCGAGCACGTCGTCCTCCTGCACGGTCTCGCGGATGAAGCGGGCGGTGACCGCGGCGATCGCCTCGCGCACCTCGGTGTCCTGCGCCGATCGGGTGGCGACCACGAGCGCGGACTGCAGGCCGTAGCGCTGGGCGAGCCGCGCCGAGAGGTCCACGTCGATCGGGACCGCCACGGCCGGGCGCACCTCGATCAGCCCGAGGTCCCGAGCCCGCCGCACCATGCGTGCGGTGACGAAGCGCGACTTGCCGATCTCCTCGGCGATGTCGTTGACGGTGCGACCATGGGCGAGATTCTGCATGGCGACGTACACATGCAGGATCTGCTGGTCCAGGGGCATCTGCGCGCTCATCAGTGCATAGTAGTGCCGCATCTGTGCGGAGATCGGGGACGACGACTGACCCATCTGTGGCCTCGTTCCTCGTGATCCGGCAGGCCCTCGCTCCGGGCCGCACGCCCCTCACACCCGGCCGCACGCTGCTCGCGGAGACTGCTCAGGCGGAGGTCGCCTCGGACTCGACCTGGCGGAGCCAGTCCATGGCGAGCGCGGGGTCGTCGGCCGTGGTGCCGTCGGCCCCCAGGCGCACCGCCTCGCGCATGTTCTCGATCGAGCGCATCGGCCACAGGTGCAGCTCGAGGCCGCGGTCCCGGAACGCCTGGACGTGGTCCGCGGTGAGACCCTCGAAGCCGATGCAGATCCGGCTCGCGCCGGTGTGCTCCACCAGGGCCTGCCAGCCGCCCTCGAACTCCTCCGCCGTGGCGATGTTGTGGCGGATGATGCCGCGCGGCACATCGGGGAACAGCTCCCTGGCCTCGCGCAACGGCTCCTCCTTGAAGCTGGTGAGCTGGGTGCGCGCCGCATGGTCGGGGTGGTCCGCAAAGTATCTCGCGAGGTATGGGACCGTATCCGGTGCCTTGATCTCGAGCTGGATGACGGTGCTGGTCGCCTCGTACATCTCCCCCAGCGTCACGACCCCCGTGCCGGAGTCCAGCACCACCGAGCGCAGCTGCGCGAGGGTCATCTCCCCCGCCGGACCGAGGTCGCGGGCGGAGTCCTCGCCGGCGGTGCGGTCCAGCGTCGCGTCGTGCAGGAGGAACAGCTCCTCGTCGGCGCTGAGCCGCACGTCGAGCTCGATCTCGTCGACCCCGATCTCCTCGGCCAGCGCGTAGCCCTCCAGGCTGTTCTCGGGGGCGTGCGCCATCGCTCCGCGGTGCCCCACGATCAGCATCTTTCCCATCGTGCCTCTCACTCTCCCACTCTCTGTTCGTACTTCTCCCGGACCCGGTCGATCGCGGGCTCCAGCTCCTTCTCCATCCTGGTCAGCACCTTCTCGGCGTCCTCTCCGGCCGAGTAGACGGACTGGATGGCGTTCTTGGCCTCGACGATCGTCTCGGGCACATAGCGCCGGGCCACGTCGGGCCCCTGCGCGACCTCGAGCTGGTCGATGCCGACCTGATAGCGGGGGTCCCCGGCGGAGCGCGCCGCGATCTCGTCGGACTCCATCGCGTCCTTCGTGGTGGGCACGTAGCCGCTGCCCAGGGTCCAGTCGATCGAGGCCTGCCCGGTGCTGAGGAACTTGATGACCTCCCAGGCGGCCTGCTTCCGCTGCGCGGAGGCGTACTTCATGATCGACAGCCCGCCGCCGCCGGTGGGCACACCCGTGGTGACCTCCTGGGGCAGGAACCCGCAGCCGAAGTCGAAGGTCGCGGCCTCCTTGATGCCGGACAGACTGCCCGTGGACTGCAGGGCGGTGGCGCAGGCACCGGAGGAGAAGTCGCCGGTCGCGTCGGCCGCGAGATAGCCCGAGCCGTCGTCGTGGATGAACTTCCGGTCGTACTCGAGAGCGGCGATCGACTCGTCCGTGGTCAGCGTCATGTCCAGGCCGTCGGAGTAGGCGCCGCCGAAGGCCCAGAGCGAGCCCGAGAAGTACCAGTCGTCGCCCCCGATGTAGGCGCGCATGGCGACCTTGTTGCCGTGGTACTCGTAGCCGGTGACCTCGCGGCCCCATTCCGCGTACTCGGTGTAGGTCTCCGGCGCGCGGTCCGGGAGTCCCACGGCGTCGAAGATCTCGCGGTTGTAATAGAACAGCGGCGTCGAGCGGCCGAAGGGGAGCCACCAGATGTCGTCCTTGACGGTGCCCTCGGCGAGGAACCGCTCGTGGTAGCTGTCGGTGCCGAACGAGTCGTCGAAATATCCCTTGAGCGGCTCGAGCACCTCCGCGAGATAGAAGCGGTTCCACACCACATCGCTGAACACGACGATGTCGGGCACCTGACGGGCCTGCAGGCTCGCGGAGAGCTTGGACTCCACGCCGTCATAGCTGTCGAAGATCTGCACCTCGACGTAGATGTCGCTCTGCGCCTCGTGGAAGGCGTCGATGTTCGCCTGGATCACCTCGGCGTTGTGCGCGGTGTAGGCGCTCCAGATGACCACGCGCTGGCGGTCCGCGAACTCGGCGGGGGTCTCGCCGCCGGGCTGCTCGAGCACGAGCCCCTCGGTGTCGCCGAGGCCGAAGCAGCCGCCCAGCAGCGGCGTCCCGGCGGCGAGCAGGCCGGCGCCCAGCATTTGCCGGCGCGAGGGGGTGCGGGGGCGGGCGGAGCGCCCGCGGGAACGGGTGGGAGGCATGGCTCTCCTTGCAGGTCGGGGCACGACGTTCAGCGGCCGTTGCCGGCGGCGGCGCCGGTGAGCCCGGTGACGATGTAGCGCTGGGCGCACAGGAAGACGAACAGCATCGGGAGCACGACGATGAGCGTGCCGGACATCAGCACGCCCCAGTTGGTCAGGCCGTCGTTGGACTTCAGATACATCAGCCCGATGGGCAGGGTGCGCATGTTCACCGAGTTGGTGATGATCAACGGCCACACGAAGTTGTTCCACTCGTCGATGACGGCGACCAGGGCCACGGTGGCCACGGCCGGGATCGACATCGGCAGCGTGAAGGAGACCAGCCGGCGCAGGTGACCGCAGCCGTCCACCTCGGCGGCCTCGAACACCTCGGCGGGCAGCGACATGAAGTGCTGGCGCAGCAGGAAGGTGCCGAAGGCGGAGGCCACCCCCGGCAGGATCAGGCCCGCGTAGGTGTTGATCAGGCCCATGTTGCCCATGGTGATGTAGTTGACCAGCAGCGTGACGTGACCGGGGACCATGAGCGCGCCGAGCATCACCACGAACAGCCACTTCTTGCCCGGGAAGGGCAGGAACGCGAAGGCGTAGGCCGCGAAGACGGCGAGCACCACCTTGAGCGTCGCGCCGATGACCGTGACGATCACCGAGTTCTTGATGAACGCCCCGAACGGCGCGATCCGCCAGGCCTCGCGCATGTTGTCGAAGGTCAGCTCGCTGGGCAGCCACTTCATGGGCCAGGAGTAGATGTCCCCGTTGGTCTTGAACGACGTGGACAGCAGCATGTACAGCGGGATGAGGAAGACCAGGCCCACGGCGATCAGCAGCAGGTATCCCCACCAGGTGCGCTTCAGGGAGCTCGGGCGACGGCGACGGGCGGGCCCGGCGCTGCCGGAGGAGCTGTCGACGCTCTCATCGGCCCGCTGGGCCCCGTCGGCCGCCGTGCGGGTGGTCGTGGGATTCGCCATCAGTAGTGCACCTTCTTCTCGACGAATCGAAACTGCAGGGCCGTGATGACCATGAGGATCACGAACATGACGGTGCCGGCGGCGGCGGAGAGGCCGACGTTGGAACGAAGGAACGCCTGCTCGTAGATGAACCAGCTCAGCGTGGTGGTGGACGAGGCGGGTCCGCCGTTGGTCATCACCGCGATCACGTCGAACGCCTGGAAGGCACCGATGGTCTGGGTGATGACCAGGAAGAACGTGGTGGGCGAGAGCAGCGGCAGGATCACCCGGGTGAAGGTCTGGAAGGAGCTGGCACCGTCGAGCTCGGCGGCTTCGAGGACGTCGGTGGGCAGGCCCTGGATGCCCGCGAGATACACGATCGAGACGAAGCCGACGCCTTTCCAGATCGAGACGATCAGCAGCGCGGGCAGGGCCCAGTCCGCGTCCGTGGTCCAGCTCGGCGAATCCGCCCCGAAGAGGTTGAAGACCACGCGGGCCAGGCCGTAGTTGGGGTCGAAGATGAACAGCCACACCACCGCGAGCGCGGCGCCGGAGACGACGTGCGGGGTGAACACGATGCCCGTGGCGACCGAGGTGCCGGGCAGCTTCTTGGAGAACAGCGCCGCCAGCAGCACCCCGAGCACGAGGCTGATGCCGACCACGACGACCACCCATACCAGGGACACCCACAGCACCTTGTGGAAGGACGGTGAGACGAGCATCGAGGTGTAGTTCGTCAGCCCCACGAAGAGCGGCTCCGGGGAGATGAAGTCCCAGCTGGTGAGGCTCAGGTAGAGGTTCGCCACGATCGGCCAGTACGCGAAGACGGCGATGAGCGCGAGGTTGGGGAAGGCGAACAGGGCGAACAGGCCGTAGCCGCGGCGCAGGCGCTGACGGCGGGCGGCGAGGCGCTGCGCCGACAGGGGCGGCAGCGTCGACGCCGAGGTCGGGGCGTCCTCCCGCGCCGTGGCCAGGGCCGTGGTGCTGGTGCTCATCGGACCTCCCGTGGGTGCTCGGCATCGGGGAGGCCGCCGGGGTAGATGACGGCCTTCATCGAGTCGGGGACCCGCTGGGCGAGGGTGATCGCGGCCTCGGTGTCCGCGAGGTCGAAGCGGTGGGTGATGATCGATTCGACGTCGATGCGGCCGCTGGAGACCAGCGCGATGGCGGTGGGCCAGGTGTGCGCATAACGGTTGACCAGGCCGATCGAGATCTCCTTGACGTTGAGCCGCGACAGCGGAAGGGAGACGTCCTGCTTGGGCATGCCCACCATCGCAGCCCGGCCGTTGGTGCGCAGCCGCCACAGACCCTCGGCGAGCGCTGTGGGCGCCCCGGAGCATTCGAGGAGCACGTCGGCGTCCTCGTGGCCGCGCTCGGCCGGGACGGCTCCGGCGAGCTCGGTGCGGAAGCCGAGGCTGCGGGCCAGCTCGAGGCGGAACTCGGAGATGTCGGAGACGACGACGTCGGCGGCGCCCTCGGCGCGGGCGACCTGCGCGGCGAGGATCCCGACCGGTCCGGCGCCGGTGACGCGCACGTGGTCGCCGGGCTGGAGGTTCGCGCGGCGGCAGGCCCAGAGGCCGACGGAGAGGGGTTCGCACATCGCGCCCGCCTCGAAGGACATCGAGTCCGGGAGCGGGAACAGCTGGCGCGAGTCGATCGCGAGCTGCTCGACGAGGGCGCCGTCGTAGGGCGGGGTGGCGAGGAAGATGAAGTCCGGGCACAGGTGGTACCGACCGGCCATGCACTCGTGGCACTGGCGGCACGGGGTGCCGGGTTCGATCGCGACCCGATCCCCCACCTGCACGGTCGTCACCTCGTCGCCGACGGCGATCACGGTGCCTGCGGCCTCGTGCCCGAGAATCAGCGGGCCGTCGACCACCCAGTCGCCGATGTAGCCGACCTGGAAGTAGGCGGTGTCGGAGCCGCAGACCCCGACGGCTTCGATGCGCACCAGCGCCTGGAGCGGGGTGGGGGTGGGGGCGGGGACATCGCGGATCTCGAGGGTCCCGATCTCCGGCATCACCGCGGCACGGTTCGACGTCATGGTGGTCCTTCCGGGAGCGGCCTGGCTCCTGCCTGCTGTGGCCCACCGTCCGCAGTGGGCCCGGTCACGTCGGGATCCACCGTAACGCCGTCGCTCCGTTGTGCTCGACGCGTGCTCTTATGTGCACTGGCGAATTGGTGCGACGTTCATCCGGAGTTTCCGGTACGGGTCCCGCGGCGACGGACGCGCGATCACTTCCCGAAGAGGCCCGCGCTGTGTATGGCGATGGGGCGGCCGTGGCGCCGGCACCACTGCGCGTAGTGGTCCAGGACGAGCGCGGTGTCGGGATGGGGGTGGAACGCCCGGTCCGGACCCCGGCGGGGATTGAGCTTGAGGCGCCCGATCCCCACCCAGCGCCCGGAGGTCAGCGCGACCATGAAGGCCGCATACCGGGTCGGGTACCGGGGGTGGATGATCTCGGCCACCTCTGCCCAGGAGATCACGAGGGTCCCGGAGAACGGCTGCCGAGCCACCATCCCGTGCTCATGGATCGCAAGGGAGGACTGCAGGGTGCGCAGGGCGAAGAAGCAGAGCCCGCCGATACCTGGCAGAGCGATGACCGCCACCACCCCGCCGACGAGTGCAGACGACGGTTCACCGTAGACGATGGCGTGCACCACCAGGATCCCGACGGCGATGAGCACTCCCAGCCCCAGCAGCACCAGCATCGCGAGAAGAACGCTCAGCCCTCGGCCCGTGCTGGTTCTCCCCAGGGGGCCGAGGTCCACCAGCTCGGGTCCCAGCAGGTGTGGCCCAAGACCCGGCCGGGCCATATCGTTCGTCATCGCTCGCACGCTACCGCAGCTGTCGTCCCTCCCCGGAGGGGCGCCCGCCGACCACGGCGCAGAGCCCCAAGCACCAAGCGTAGGGCACAGGGCGCAGAACGCAGAACGCAGAACGATGGCGTCCGTGGTCGCCGGTGCGCCGCGCTCGTCGGCCCCGCGCTGTCCGGCATGGTGGAGGGACGACGGGCCGACGAGCCGACGGAGAGGAACCACGATGAGATGTGCACTGGTCACGGGAGCATCCCGCGGGATCGGCCGGGCCACGGCGATCGCGCTGAGCGCACGCGGCGAGAAGGTGGCGGTGCACTACGGGTCGAACGCCGCGGCCGCAGAGGAGACGCTGGGCCTGCTGCACGGCGAGGGTCATGTGCTCGTGGCCGGTGACCTCTCCGATCCGGAGATCGCCCGGTCCGTCATCGAGGAGGCCGAGCGGGGCCTGGGGCAGCTCGACATCCTGGTCAACAACGCCGGGATCGCGCCCGGTCCGGGCACCGACCACCGGGTGGACGGCACCGACTACGCCGCCTGGCAGCAGCGCTTCACGCGGATGCTCGACGTGGACCTCACGGCGCCAGCGAACCTCACCTACCTGATGGCGCGCGGCCTGATCGCCCGGAAGGCGCCCGGGGTGATCGTGAACGTCGGCTCCCGCGGCGCATTCCGCGGTGAGCCCGACGCCCCTGCCTACGGGGCGGCGAAGGCGGGCCTGCATGCCTTCGGCCAGTCGATGGCACTCGCGCTGGCCCCGCACGGCATCACGGTGGCGTCGGTCGCGCCGGGATTCATCGGCACCGAGCGCCAGCAGCCCAAGCTCGAGGGCCCTGCCGGGGACGACCTGCGGGCGCAGAGCCCCTTCGGACGGGTAGGGACGGCCGAGGAGGTCGCCGCCGCGATCCTGTACCTCACCTCGCCCGCAGCGCAGTGGGCCTCCGGCGCGGTACTGGATCTGAACGGGGCCTCGCACCTGCGGACGTGATGGTCTGCGGTGGGTGACGGGGCCGGGCCGTGGCCGGGGCGCTGCACGTCATCGCCCGAATTGCGCTCTCCCGGTGACCTTTCTACCCTGATCGACATGAGTGCAGAAACTCCCCCGAATGCCGCTGCGCCCGCAGGCGCCGGCCCGTCCGGCGGACACTCCGAGGAGGAGGGAGGCTCGCTTCCCGGCTGGGTCATCCTGCTCGTGATCGCCGCGCTCGTGGTGGCCGCCGTGCTGATCGCCCCGCGCATCGACGTGCGCGGCGGCTCCGGGGACCCCGTCCCCACGGGCCTGAAGGCGGAGCTGGGCGCACCGTCGATCCCGGATCCCGCGGAGGAGGGCGTCGAGGGCGCCACGACCGAGGAGGAGATGGTCGCCGGCGTGCTGCGCTACGCGATGGAGCGCCGCGTGCTCGAGCAGGCGAAGATGGAGCTGCCCACCAGCTCGGAGTGCACGACCTCCGACAGCACCACCTACGAGTGCACGGTGACCGTCGATGACCAGCCGGTCCGCTCGACGATTCAGGTCGATGATGTCTCGAACCTGACCGTCACCTCCGGCGAGCAGACGGTGATCGACAGGGACACCATTCACTACACGGTGCTGGAGCAGGAGGTCGTGGTCACCGACCGCGCCATCCACCTCGAGGCCCAGCAGACGGTTGCCGAGTCCCAGAAGGGTGACTCGCCGTACGACGCGCCACGCTGCGACGAGGACCTGCCCGCGCTCCAGGTGGTCGCCGAGGGCGAGGAGGCTGAGGGTCATTGCTACGCGAAGCCCAACGGCTGGCGTGCCTGGCCGAACTGGTCCGCGAAACTCACCATCTCCGCGAACTCGACGGGCCCCAACCTCTGGAGTGACTGACCGGGCCTGGAAGGACTGACAGGCCATCGGTCGCATCGGCCCCACCTGCCCGGTGTCTCACCCGTCAGCGCGGCCCGGTTCCAGCACGCGGACGATGCGGGTGATCGCCTCGATCAGGAGCGGGCGCGGCATCGCATAGATGAGGCGCACGTGCCCGGACCACGCCGATCCGCAGGCGGTGCCCTCGGTGCATTCCACCCGGGCGCGCTCGAGCAGATGGTCGTGCAGCGACCCCTCGATGCCGTAGACGCGCAGGTCGAGCCATGCCACATAGGTGCCTTCCATCGTGGTCAGGCGCGCCTTCGGCAGCAGGGAAGCGACGAGCTCCACCAGGGTCTCGCGGTTGCGTCGCAGGTAGCCGACGATGTCGTCGAGCCAGTCCTCGGCCTGGGTGTAGGCGGCGGCGGTCGCGGCGAGCCCGAGGTTCGCGGCGCCGTGCATGGGGAAATGGCCCACGCGCTCCCACTGCTCGCGGTCCGCGTCGTTGCTCGTGACCAGCTGGGCGCACTTCAACCCCGGCAGGTTGAACGCCTTGGAGGCGGCGACCGCGGTGATCGTGTGCCCGGCTGCGGTCTCGCTGAGAGAGGCGTAGGGGATGTGCTCGCCCTCCAGCACCAGCGGCAGCCAGATCTCGTCCGAGAACACGCGCCCGCCCTTGCGGTCCACCAGCTCGACGAGCGGTTCCATCTCCTCGCGGGTGAACACCCGGCCCGTCGGGTTGTGCGGGTTGCACAGCACCAGCAGCTCACCGCCCGCGTCGAACGCCGCCTCGATCGCGGCGAGGTCGTAGGAGTAGTGCACACCGGAGTCGCCGGAATCCTCCACCAGCATCTCGACCTCGAGGATCTCGCGGCCCATGAGCTCGGGGACCTCGAGGAAGGGCATGTAGGCCGGGGTGGGCACGATGATCTTCGAGTCCGGCCGCAGGAAGTTCCCGATCACGGCCTGGAACACGGAGATGACGTCGGGCATCTCGTGGATGTGCGCGGGGTCGACGGTCCAGCCCGTGCGGCGCTGCAGGAAGCCGGCGGTGGCCCCGTGCAGCTCGGTCGCCAGGTGGGCGGGGAGGTAGCCGAAGGCTCCGCGATCCACCTCGAAGTGCAGGCGCTCGGTGATCGGCGGGGCGATACCGAAGTCCATCTCTGCCACGAAGGCGCCGATCACGTCGGCGTCACCGGCCCAGCGGGTGGCGCCGGTGGCGATCAGGTCGCCTTGTGTGATGGCGTCGATTTCGGCTGGGCTGGGCATCGGTTCTCCTCGTGCGGCAACGACATCGGTACTCGGGGGCGAGCCTATCCAGCGGGACGCAGTCCGGGGTGAGCTGGCCTCGGCAGCACGGTCGGTGACCCGCGACTGCGCGAACTCTGGATGCCGATATCCATGAGCTGATCACCGGCGAGCCGGACCCGCACCGGCTCGTCCTGTCCGCACGCCATTCCTTCGATCACGACAACGGCGATCGGCGCGTGACGGGCATGGAGCAGGACCGCCCGATGCTGGAGGACATCCGCCTTGCATACGCCCAGGCCGGCACGATCACCGCACCGGAGGAACTCCCTTCGAGCGTGGACGAGGCACGGAGACGCCTGCGCCACGACTTCGTCACGGAGTTCATCGACAGGCTCGCAGAGATCAACGTCGACGTGATCCGATTGTCGGAGCTCACGACGGCGTATTCATTCCTCGCAGAAGCGCGTCCCGTGGTGGCGATCAAGGCCACCGGCAACTGGTTCCACGAGAACTGGAGCCTTGCCCACGAGCTCGGCCACCTTGTCCTCGGGCATCGGGGAGTCCTCGACGGCACAACGGGCTATGAGCGAGACGAGGCTGCGGCCAACGCCTTCGCCGCCGAACTCCTGCTCCCCCACGCCCGCATGCAAGCCGTGGACTGGACCCGATTGCACCTCGCAGATCTGGCCGAGCTGGTCTGGGAGACCGGCACGTCCACGGACGCCTTACGACGACGCCTGTCCAGCCTGCACCTCGAGTGCTCCTCCGAGGTCGCAGCGGCGCTGACCATGAGCACACAGAAGCTGCTTCGCCATCACTGGACCGGTGCCCGCTACGGGGATCCGATCACGAAGCGGATGACGGCGGCCACCCGCCGCTCCTTCCCGTCCTGGCTGCACGCCGCACACCTCGAGCAGATCGCCGCCGGGAAGATCGGCAAGAGGACGCTCGCCTGGATGCTCGAGGTCGATGCGGGCTCCCTGCAGGTCGACGAGCCGGAACCCACACCGTCGCTCAGCGGCGCGGCGCTCGAAGAGATGCTCGGGTGCGGTGAGACGTGTCCGCCGGGAGTCGACGTGAGGCTCGGGCGTTCGCAGCACCCCTGCAAACGTTGCGGCGAGCCGGGAAATCACGGCAACTCCCGGCCACCCTGGACAGCGCTATCCATCGGCTCTTATGCTCCGGGCACACCTGGCATTTCCTGAGGTCGACGACGCTCGAAGGACATCCCCATGCACACTGCACCGCTCTCCCGCACCTCCCTCCGCGCCACCTCGGCGCACGGCTCGGCGTTCACCCGCTCCCGCTGCCCATCGGCCCACGCGCTGCTCCCCGCCTCGCCGCTGCTGCGCACCACCGGATCGGGCTGCGCGCGACGGGGCGCACGCGGACCGCGCCGCCGCAGTGTGCTCGCGGGCGGTCTCGCCTCCTCGATGCTCCTCGCCGCCTGTGGGCCGTCCTCGCGCAGCGCCGAGACCTCGAACGAGGTGAGCTTCATGTTCTGGGGCCCGGCCTTCTACCAGGAGTTCACCGGCGAGATGGTCGATGCCTTCGCGGCGGACGAGCCCGAGGTGGACGTCTCGGTGCAGCCCTCGGAGTGGGACGGCTACTGGGACAAGCTCGCCACGCAGGTCGCCGGCGGCACCCCGCCGGACGTCATCAACATGGACGGCAAGTACATCGCGGAGTACTCCGGGCGGGGCGTGCTCGCCGATCTGGAATCCCTGGACGGCCTGGATCTCTCGGGCCTGGACGCCGCCGATCTGGATGCGGGCCGCGTGGACGGCGTGCTGACCGGGCTCTCCACCGGGTCCAACGCCTGGGTGGTCGTGGCCAACCCCGCGCTGTTCGAGAAGGCAGGTGTGGAGCTGCCCGATGACACCACGTGGACATGGGAGGACTTCGCGGAGATCGCGACGCTGATCAGCGACTCCGGGGTCGCGACCGGGATGACCGGCGGGGCCAGCTACGCGGACCTCACGATCTTCCTGCGCCAGAAGGGCGAGGACCTGTGGGCGGCCGACGGGATGGGCTGCACTCCCGAGTCCCTCGCGCAGTGGTTCCAGCTCTACCTCGACCTGCAGGAGTCCGGGGCGACCCTCCCGGCGGACGCCTCCGTGGAGGACAGCGCCACCGCGCTCGAGCAGCAGGCCTTCTCCACGGGCCGCTCGGCGATGAGCTGGACCTGGACGAATCAGCTGCAGTCGCTGCGCGACGCCGTCGGATCCGACGACGACGTGGTCATGCTGCGCCCGCCCTCCCTCTCCGGTTCGGCCTCCGAGAACGGCCTGTTCAAGAAGGCCTCGATGTACTGGTCGATCGCCGCGACGTCCCAGAACACCGAGCAGTCCGCGCAGCTCGTGAACTTCCTGGTCAACGCCCCCGAGGCGCAGGCGATCCAGCTGCTGAACCGCGGCGTCCCCTCCGACCCTGCCGCGATCGAGGCGATGGGCGACTCCCTCACCGCCACCGACCACGACGTCGTGGACTTCCTGGAGGCGATCACGCCCGAGCTGGCCGCCGCCCCGGCCGTGCAACCGATGGGCACCGCCGATTCGCAGAACACCTTCACCCGGCTGCTGACCGACGTGCGCTTCGGGACCACGACGCCGCAGGAGGCCGCGAAGGCGACCATCGCCGAGGTGAACGGGATGGTCACCAGCTGAGAAGGGCGGCCGTCACCGCCCGACGGCATCCACGAATACCCTGGCCATATGTCAGGAGACGTGTTTCAGCTCGAGGGATGGCAGCTCGCCGCTCTGCTGCTTGCTGCCCTCCTGCTGGGAGCTCTCGTCGGCGGCGGAGCGAACACCCTGAGGAACCGTCGATCGTCGGCGTCCTCAGACGACGACGGCGACGGCGAGACCGGAGCGAGCCCTCCCGAGAAGCTGTCCGCACGGGTCCTCTCCCACGAGATCCGCACTCCGCTCACGCTGGTGAAGGGCGCGGCCGATCTGCTCGCCGAGGAGACTCCCGGACCGCTGAACGCCACGCAGCGCTACTTCGTCGACACGATCGTGGGCAACACTTCGCTCGTGGTGAGCATGGCGGAGGACTTCCTGCTCGAAGCCAGGCTCGAGACGGGTGAGCCGACGCTGGACCGCACCGCGGTCGACATCCGGACGCTGGTCCGGGAGACGGTCCTCGAGCTGCGGCGGATCCGGAGCACGCCTCTGCATCTGGACAGCCGGGGTGGACCCCTCGTGCTCGACGTCGACCGTGCGATGATCCGCCAGGTGCTGTGGAATCTGATCAACAATGCGGTTCGCCATGCCGGCAGCGATGCCGAGGTCACCGTCCGTGTGGAAGCGACCGCCGAAGGCACCACGATCGCTGTGTCCGATGAGGGTGCGGGGATGAGCCCCGAGCAACGTGCTGAACTGTTCGCACCCCAGGTCAGCGGCCACCCTCAGGGCACCGGCCTCGGGATGGGCGTGATCCGGCAGATCGTCGATGCGCACGGCGGGCGCGTCGTCGTCGACTCCCTCGTACGCCGCGGCACCCGCATCCTCGTGGTGTTGCCGTGGCCCTCCCAGGAGGACGCCCATGTCTGACTCCACGAGCCCTACGGCCCCGGAGGCGCCCCTGGTCCTCATCGTCGACGACGAGGAGCAGATGACGGCGATCATCTCCTTCGCACTCGAGACTCAGGGGCTTCGGACCCGCACCGCCGCCGACGCGATCGCGGCACGCGCCCTGCTCGACTCCGAGCCGATCGAGCTCGTCGTGCTCGACGTGATGCTCCCCGGGGAGAGCGGCATCGAGCTGTGCCGGTCGCTGCGGGAGACCTCCGACGTGCCGGTCATCCTGCTCACCGCACTCGGGGAGGTCGACGACCGCGTCGCCGGGCTCACCGCCGGGGCCGACGACTACCTCACGAAGCCCTTCAGCCCCCGCGAGCTCGCCCTGCGGGTGCAGGCGATCCTGCGACGCTCCTCGGGGTCGACCTCCGTCGCGGACTCTGCCGGCCAGGCGCTCCGCTGCGGGCCGCTGCGGGTCGACCTCGAGTGGGGCGGCGCGAGCTGGGACGGCGCCGAGCTCGACCTGCCGGAGACCGAGCTTCGACTGCTCGGCCGCCTCGTCCAGGACGCGGGCCGTGCGGTGCCTCTGCGGACGCTGCTCCACGAGGTCTGGGGCACGAGCCGCGCCGAGGGCGGGCGCGACATGGTGAAGTCCATGATCTACCGGCTGCGCCAGCAGCTGCGCGCCCAGGGCGCGCCCGCGGACCTCATCGAGGCGGTCCGGGGCCAGGGCTACCGAGTGCGCGTGCTGCCCTCGACCCGTCCGCACTGATCTCGTCACCGATCGTCACCGAGCGCCACCCCACGGTTACCGACGCCTGGGCAGGCTGAAGGGGACGGACGCACGTGCTGCAACGGAGCACCGGTCCCGGGGAGCACCCGGGGCTCGCCCTGCGTCCGGTCCCTCCCCGATGACGAAGGAGAACGATGTCTGCCCCGACGAAGCGCCGCGGGTTCCTCTCTGCCCCGCCCCCGAAGCCGCGCCTGGACGACGCGGAGGTGCAGCGCGTCTATCCCCGCCGCCGCCTGAACGTGTTCCTCGGGATCTTCCTCGGCTATGCCGGGTTCTATCTGATCCGGAACAACGTCTCCCTGGTGGCCCCGCTCCTCATGGACGACAAGGGGCTGAGCACCCTCGGCATCGGCCTGATCGCCAATGCCGTGCTGTTCGCGTACGGCCTCTCGAAGTTCTTCATGGCCACGGTCTCCGACCGTTCCAACGCCCGATACTTCCTGCCCATCGGGCTCGCCCTCTCGGCGCTGACGAACCTCTTCGTCGCCTTCGTGCCGTGGGTCTCCGGGTCCATCGCGGTGTTCGCGACCGTCATGTTCATCAACGGCTGGTTCCAGGGCATGGGATGGCCGGCCTCGGGCCGCGTGCTCGTGCACTGGTTCTCGACCAACGAGCGCGGCTGGAAGACCTCCATCTGGAACACCGCGCACAACGTGGGCGCAGCCGGGCTCGGCGTCGCCGCGGCGGCTGCACTGGCCTGGACGGCCGACGACTGGCGGGCCGCTTTCTGGTTCCCCGCGGTGATCGCCCTGATCGTCGCCGTGGTGGCGTTCTTCCTGATCCGCGACACCCCCGTCTCCGAGGGCCTGCCGCCCATCGAAGAGCACCGCGATGATCCGGCGAAGGTCGAGATCGACGACGCCGATGAGCATCTGTCCATGTGGCAGTTCGTCCGCAAGCACGTCCTGACCAACCGCGTGATCGTGCTGCTGGCCGTCGCCAACGTGTTCGTCTACGCCCTGCGCTACGGGGTGCTGAACTGGATCACCGTCTACCTCGCGGATACGCGCGGGGCGGAGATCTCCGACGGCATCACGGGCTTCGTGGTGTTCGAGCTGGCCGGGATCGTCGGCACCCTGCTGTGCGGCTGGGTCTCCGACAAGATCTTCCGCGGCTACCGGTCCGGCACCGGCATGCTGTTCATGGCCCTGACGGCCATCGCCCTGGTGGCCTACTGGCAGGTTCCGGCCGCTGCTCCGCTGTGGATCTCGATCGCGCTGGTGGCGGTCATCGGCGGCCTCATCTACGGCCCGGTGATGCTCATCGGCCTGCAGGCCATCGATCTCTCCCCGCGCCAGGTCGCCGGGACCGCCGCAGGCTTCACCGGCCTGTTCGGCTACCTGCTGGGCGCGACGCTCGCCTCCTCCGGCGTGGGCCTGATGGTGCACGCGTTCGGGTGGGACGTCTCCTTCGCCGTGCTGACCGCATGCGCGCTGCTCGTCGTCGGCATCATGTGGGTGATCGGCAAGGACGAGAAGGCGCTGATGCGCGCCCGCGAGGAGAAGCGACTCGCGGCGGAGGCGGAAGAGGCTCAGGCCTCCACGTCCGACAGCTGATCCCTGGCCTACCCTCGAAGGATCATGACTCCTCCTCGTCGGTCGCCGCGCGCCGTGAGTGCGCTGGTGGTGCTCGCACTGCTGGCCCTCACGGGCTGCACGGCGACCGGCGACAGGCAGATGGATGATCGCGACCTCGCCGTCCTCTGCTCCAACGACGCCGAGGTCTGCCGCGCCTGGGCGGGCGCGTTCACCGAACGCACCGGGTACGGCGTGACCACGGTGCGCCTGCCCACGTCGGAAGCCCTCGAGCGGATCCGGCACGGCGAGGATCTGCCGGAGTTCGACGTCTGGCACGGCTGCGGCTCCGAGATGTACGTCGAGGCCGCCGACGAGGGACTGCTCGCCCCGTACCGCTCCGTGCAGGCCGCGGGGATCCCCGAAGACTTCCGCGACCCCGAGGACCGCTGGAGCGGCGTGTACTCCTCGATGCTGGCCTTCTGCGTGGCTCCGCAGGCGATCTCCGACCTCGGCACCGAGATCCCCCGCACCTGGGACGATCTGCTCGATCCGGCACTGGACGGTCAGATCAGCACTGCATCCCCTCGCACCTCCGGCACCGCCTACACGGCGATGTCGCTGCAGATCGACCGCCTCGGCGAGGACGCCGGCCGCGAGTATCTCGCCGGCCTGTACGGGCAGGTCCTCCAGTTCACCCGCTCCGGCACGGCGCCGGCGCAGGTGGTCGCGCGTGGGGAGACTGCCGTCGCCATCACCTTCGCGCCGTACTGCGAGGCCGCCCGCGCCGCCGGCAGCCATGTCGAAGTGGTGCTGCCCGAGGACGCGACGAGCTACGAGGTCGGAGCCGTCGCCATGCTGGCCGATGCCCCGCATCCCGGGACCGCCCGGGAGTACCTCGACTTCGCGCTCTCGGCCGACGGCCAGCGGGCCGGCGCCGCGAGCGGCATCGACCAGATCCCGACCCGCTCGGACCTTCCCGGCAACCTCGCCGAGGTCCTCGCGGACGGTCGCTATCCGGTGATCGGCGCCTCGCTCGCCGAGCGCTCCTCACGCCGGGATGCTCTCCTCGCCTGGTACACCGAGGAGGTCGAACGGTGAGCAGGATCTGGCCCCGCACCGCTGCAGCGGCCTCCCTCGTCGTCGCCGGCGCGGGCGCAGCGGTCGTCGTCGGCTGGCCGGTGCTGCGCATGGTGTCGCAGGCGATCGCTGCGGTCGCGACCACAGGCGTCGTCCCTGGTCTCGGGCGCACCCTGGCGGTGTCCTTGGCCCTTGCCGTCGTCGTCACCGTGATCGGTACCGCGGTGGGCCTCGCGCTGGCGCTGACCGCTCGCACGCTCTCCCGGGGATGGAGGCGCGTGCTCGACGCGACCATCGGCGCGCTCCTGCTCGTCCCTCCCTATGTGGTCGCAGCAGCGGTCGTCGCCGTCGGCGGGCGCGGTGGTCTGCTCACCGGGATCCTGCCTGACGTCTACGGAGCGCTGGGGATGACCCTCGCCATGGTCGTGGCGCATCTGCCGATCCCGTATCTGACGATCAGGATGGCCTGGCGCGAGGTGGATCCACGGCTCGTGGAGATGTCCCGGGTCACCGGCGCACGCGCGACCGAGGTGATCCGACTGGTGCTGCTGCCACCGCTGCGCGTCCCCCTCGCGGTCTCGACCGCGCTGCTGTTCGTCTCCGCCCTGTCGGATCCCTCGATCCCGGCCGTGCTGCGCGGTCGGATGCCGACCCTCGCCCACACCGCCTACATCGAGGTGATCGCGTGGGGCGGGGAGAGCACCGCCGCGCTCATCGCCGTCCTGCTGACCCTGCCGGTTCTCCCCCTCCTCCTGGCGATGTGGCGCCGACGGGAGGCCGGAGCGCTCGTGGATCCCTGGCAGGGTCACGGTGCGAGCCCCCGGCTGGTGCTGCCCCGCTCGATCCTCGTGCACGGCTGCCGGGTCCTGAGCGTCCTGGTCCTGGCCGTCGTGCTGCTCCTGGTGCTCGCCTCCGCCGCCACGATGATCCGAGCTCGAGGGTCGCTGCTCACGCCGACGATGATGGACGTGATCGGGTCGACCGTGCGCTACGCGCTGGTGGCGCTGCTCCTCGCGGTCCCGGTGGGCCTGCTGACGGCGTGGGCCTCCGACCAGGGTGGCAAGCGGCTCGCCCGCGGCGTGGACCTCCTCCAGACCTCCTTGCTGCTGATGCCGGGCACCACCCTCGGCATCGCGATCTTCCTGGCCTACGGGTTCGCGACCCCCACCCCGTTCGGGCAGCTGCCCGCCCTGGTCGGCGGGGCATCGCTCGCCTCCGGATCGGTCGCGCTCGTGGCCGTATTCATGGCACCCGCGGTGCCGATGGTGCATCTCGCCGCGCGTGCCGGGCAGCGCCGGGTCCCGCGGGCCCTGCACGAGACCGCCGGCGTGCTCGGGGCGGGCCGGCGGCGCATCACCCTGCAGCTCGTGGCGCCGCAGACCGGGGCACTCGTCGCGGCGACGGCGGCGGCGGTGGCCGCCCGCAACATCGTCTCGGTCACCCCGGTCGTGTTCGTCTCCACCCCGGATGCACCGATGGTGGCCTCGTTCGCCCTCGACCTGCTCGATCGGGCAGCGCTCGAGCAGACCTTCGCCCTGACCGGGATCGTCGCCCTCGTCATCGGTGGAGCGAGCGCCCTGGTCGCCTCGGGGAGCGCCGCGGCCCTCGGCGCGCGAGCGAGGTCCTCATGACCGCGCAGGCCGGGCTCCAGCTGAGCGGCGTCGCCGGGGTCGATCTCCACGTGAGCCCCGGGGAGATGATCGCCGTGATCGGCCCGTCGGGCTCGGGGAAGACCACGTTGCTGCGACGTGTCGCCGGGCTCGAGCGACTTCCCACGGGCACCGTACGCATCAGCGGCCGCGACATGGCGCGGGTACCGGTGGAGCGGCGCCCCGCGACGATGATGTTCGAGACCCCTGTTCTGTTCCCCCAGCTCACGGTCTCCGAGAACGTCGCCTTTGCGGTGGAGGGCCGCGATGGAGACCTCGCTGCCGCCGACGTGCTCGACGTCGCGCTGACCTCTCTGGACCTCCGCACCCTCGCCGACCGGCTCCCCCATGAGCTCTCCGCCGGCCAGCGTCAGCGCGTCGCCCTGGCCCGCGCCCTCGTGCGTCGGCCCGAGGTGATGCTGTTCGACGAACCGCTCGCGCACGTGGACCCTGCCGCTCGCGGAGGTCTGCTGCGGGAGATCTCGCGGATCCACCGGCGGATGGGGAGCGCCTCCCTGTTCGTCACCCACGACTGGTCCGATGCGCTCGCCGTGGCCGACAGGATCGCCGTCATGCGTGACGGGATCCTCGTGCAGGTGGACACCCCGCGGGAGGTCTACTCCCATCCGGCGAGCGCCTGGGTCGCTACCCGTGTGGGCGTCCCCAACTATCTGTCGGCGCAGGTCGAGAGGGTGGTGGACGGCGGCGGCGGGCATCGGGCGCAGGTGAGCATCCTGGGTTCGTCATGGGAGGTCCCGGCATCCTCCGAGCTGCGACGGGAGGGGGATGAGTGCGTCGTGCTCGGGCATCCGCACGCCTTCACGATGACGCGGATCGAGGAGCGCCGAGGCGTCGATCCCCGTCTGGGGCGAGTGCTCTCGACGACCTTCGGCGGCGACCACGTCGACCACGACGTCGAGACCGATGCGGGAACGCTCGTGGTCCGCCGGCCGCTGGGGCCGACGGACGAACCGTGGCCGCCGGGGACCCTGGTCGAGGTCGGTCTCGTGCCCGAGGCGGTGTGGGCCGTCGCGGAATGAACGGACGAGCCGCTCCCTGAACGGCCCGGGCCGTCCGCAGGGCGTCCGTGCTCGGCGCCGCGACCGGTCCCCGACAATGGACGGATGATCGACTGGAACCTCATCTGGCAGGACTACCTCGGCATCAGCTGGAGCGGCGCGCTGGGCGTGATCGCCTCCGCCGTGGTGCTGTACGTGTTCTTCTCCCTGCTCGTGCAGGTCTCCGGCCAGCGGCTGATGGCGAACCCCACCGTGGGCAGCTTCGTGGTGCTCGCCGTGATCGGCGGCGTCACCGCCCGGGCCATGCTGGGCGAATCCCCCACCCTGCTCGGTGCGCTGCTCGTGCTGAACACGCTGATGCTCCTGGAGTGGCTGATGGGCACGCTGCGACGCACCGGTCGCGCTCGCGCGATGGGCTCTTTCCGTCGGCCCACCGTGGTGATGATCGGCGGGCGCACCGTGGCGGGCGCTCTGCGTCGGCGTCGACTGTCGGAGTCGGACCTGCTGAACCGGCTGCGGATCTCCGGCGTGCTGGACCTTCAGCAGGTCGAACTGGTGATCCTCGAGAACCGCGGCACTCTCACGATCGTGCGCCAGGGCTCCACGATCGATGCGTCGCTGGTGGCGGGCGTCGAGGGGTGTGAGGCGATCCCGGAGCGCCTGCTCGCGGGGTGAGCGCGGAACCGGACCGGGGCTGCGCCGTCGGCCGCCCGTCCAGAATCGGGGCACTCCATTGCGGGAGCCGCCGGTCGCCACCATGCTGTCGGGACGACGAACGGGTCGACGAGGCCCCCTGTTCTCCGAAAGGCACCCATGACCCCGCAGTCCCCCGCCCGCATCGATCTCACCCAGACGACCGGACCGCGCCCCATCGATCCGAAGATCTACGGCCACTTCCTGGAATCCGCGTTCTTCGGCAACATCGAGGGCGGGGTGTTCGACGAGGGCTCGGAGCTGTCCGTGAGCGGCGACGGCCCGCTGGAGGGATGCCGGCAGGACGTCATCGACGCCTGCCGTGACCTGGGCCTGCCGGTGGTGCGCTGGCCGGGCGGGAACTTCACGTCCGCCTACTGGTGGCAGGACGGCACCGGCCCGCGCGATGAGCGACCCCATCGCCTCGAGCTCGCCTGGGGCTCGGAGGAGACCAACCGCTTCGGCACCCCGGAGTTCCTCGCCTGGTGCGAGGCCACCGGCGCCACTCCGTATCTCGCGCATGGCTGCCGCAGCGTGGAGGACGCGGTGCGCTGGGTCGAGTACACGAACTACGCCGGGGACACCGAGATGACCCGACGCCGCGCGGCCGACGGCCTCGAGGGCCCTCGCGCGGTGCCGATCTGGGGCATCGGCAACGAGGTCTACGGGCCCTGGCAGATGGGCCACCGCAGCCCCGAGCGCTATGCGGAGGACGCCCTGGAGCATGCGCGGTTCATGCGCGCGGTGGACGCCTCGATCCGCTTCGTGTGCGTGGGGCTGGACGATGACCGGTGGACAGACGTGGTGGTGCGTGAGCTCGGCGAGATCACCGACTGGTTCTCGGTGCACGCCTACGGGGCGAGCTTCCACCTCGTGAATCCCTCGCGTGAGGAGTTCGACGCCGTCGTCTCCCAGGCGGTGCACTTCGAGAAGGTGCTGCAGGGGTTCTCCGAGAAGGTCGCTGCCGCCGCGGATCGTCACGGCATCTCCAGTCCCCTCGAGATCGCCTTCGACGAGTGGAACATGCGCCACTTCGAGCCGCGCAGCTGGGAGGACCCGCAGCCCGGGGCCGACGGCGGCATCGCCGAGCGCGACACCTCCGGCCCCTCCGACGAGCCCGGCGTCTCCGCGGAGAACGGCTGGCGGGTGAGCCGCTATTCGCCGCGCACCCTGGCCGACGCCCTGTTCTACTCCGGGGTGTTCCACGCGATCCACCGCGCCGCGGGGAACCTCGTGCCGGTGACCATGGCGAACACCGTGAACCTCGTCAACGCCAACGGCCTGCTCGCCGTGCGCGAGGGTGGCCTGGTGCGCTCGGCGACCTTCCACGTGTGGGACCTGTACCTCAACCACTTCGGCACCGTGCCGCTGCCGACCCGGGTCGCCGGGCCCGCCGTGACCCAGCCGGTGCGGCGCGAGCAGGGCTGGGGCGGCGAGGCGCACTGCGTCTCGGTGCTGACCACCGTCGGGCTGCTCGACGTGAGCGCATCGGCCTCGAAGGACGGCTCGCGCCGGTACCTGGCGATCATCAACCGCTCCCCCGACGAGGACGTCGAGGCGGTGCTCGCCGTGGACAGCGAGCTGGTCGACGGCCCGGTCACGGTGCACACCCTGGGCGCCGACGCCGAGGACCTGTTCGCCGTGAACACGCTGAGCTCCCCCGATGTGCTGGGGATCCGCGAGAGCACGCGGGAGCTGACGGGCGGGGTCTTCGTGGCGCCGGCGCACTCGGTGAGCGTGGTGTCGTGGGAGGTGGTGGGCGGCTGAGCCGCCGCCGCCTGCCCGACAGTCGCCTCGAGAGAGCAGGGCGCCCTCAGAGAGCAGGGCGCCCTCCTCGACGCGGGGAGCCCGCGGGGGTACGGCGACGAGGGACGCCCCATCACCCCGCGGCGACACCTCCGTGGGCACCCTCGTCCAGGCCGCTCATGCTGGGGTCGTAGTCGACCTCCCCGATGTCATACATCGAGGTCATCCAGTGATAGAAGTTGTCGCCCCTATCGCGCAGGCGACGGTAGAGGCTGCTCATCAGGTCGGTGCGGAGCTGCCGCATCTCCGGCTGCTCGTAGCGGTTGTGGAGCTCGTCGGGGTCGAGCTCGAGGTCGTAGAGCTCGTTGACGGATTCCGGGTTGACGACCAGCTTGTAGCGGTCGGTGCGGAGCATCCGCTGAGGGTAGGGGAAGTGGTGGCCGTGGTATTCGCACACGATCGCGTCGTCCCACGGGACATCCTCCCCGCGCACCAGCGGCAGCAGCGAGCGGGAGTCCACGGCCGGCGCCGGGTCGAGCCCGCACCAGTCCAGCACGGTCGCGGTCGTATCGAGCAGGCTCACGAACTCCTGGCGCACCTGGCCGGCCGGCGCCCCGGGGATCCGCACGATGCCCGCGGTGCGATAGATGTCCTCGTACATCGCCGGGCCCTTGTCGTGCAGGCGGTGGGATCCGGTGAACTCGCCGTGGTCGGAGCTGAACATGACGGCCGTCGATTCGAGCAGGCCCAGGGACTCTGCTTCCGCCATCACCCGGCCGATCTGTTCGTCGATGAGGGTGACGTAGCCGCGGTAGACGGCGATGAGCTTGCGGCTGTCCGCCTCGGTCATCGTGTCGAAGGTCCAGTGCGCGGAGTAGTTGGCCTGCACCGGGGGCTTGTCCGTGAAGGTCTCCTGGATCGAGGCGGGCAGCTCGATCTCCTCGGGGTCGTACATGTCGAAGTAGGCGTCGGGAACGATGTAGGGCAGGTGGGGCCCGAAGAAGTGCAGCGCGAGGTAGAAGGGCACCTGGTTCGCGTCGAGGTCCTCGGCGTAGCGCCGCAGCTGCTCGATGGCGCGTTCGGCGAGGTAGTACTCGAAGGTCGCCTCGAGCGGCTGGTGCAGCCGGGCGGCCAGCAGGTTCCCGGGCCCGCCATTGGGGAGGGTGCCGCGCATCTGCTCGGAGATCTCGTACCCGGGCAGGTCGTGCTCGGCGAGATAGGCGAGGTAGTCCGGATGGTCGACGGGGTTGTGCCAGCCCTGCAGCTCCGCGCCCTCGAAGCCGTAGTCGGTGCGCAGCTTCTCGGTGCCAGCGTGCCATTTCCCGAGCAGGCCGCAGTTGTAGCCGGCCTCCCGCAGAGCTCCCGAGAAGGTGAACTGCCCGTCGGGCAGGTCCTCCTGGTAGCCGACGTTGCGCTCGTAGTTGGCGAGCAGCTTGTGCCGGAACGGTGCCGCGCCGGTCAGCACGCTGGCGCGGGCCGGTGTGCAGATCGCGGTCGGGGTGTACCAGCGGTCGAACCGGGTGCCGGAGGCGGCGAGCGCATCGAGGTTCTCGGTGCGCACATCGGGGTTGCCGTAGCAGCCGAGGGTGTCGGTGCGGTGCTGGTCGGTGAGGAGGAACAGGACGTTCCGGGGCTCGCTCATTCGCCCGCCTTCGTGAAGAGATCGAAGGTGCAGTAGTCGGCGGGGGCGACGGTCTCCCCCTCGATCTTCCCGTTGTCCTCGAAGTAGGTGTTCATGGCCTCGAGCCAGGTCTCGATGGTGCCGTCCTCGATCAGTCCGTCGAGGTCCGCGGCCTTGTAGTACTCACCGTTGGCGGCATCCCCGGCGACGGCCTTCGCATCGGCCTGGGTCATCTTCGCGACCAGCTCGATCGTCGCGTCCAGGTCCTCCGCCCGGAAGTCCATGGCGGTGCGGAGCACGGAGAGGACCTTGATCGTGGTCTCCTCGTTCTTCTCCGGGAAGTCGGCCCCGGTGACCATCACGTTGGGGAACTGCATGATGTCGGCGAAGTCGGAGTTCTGGGCGAGCTCGACGAGGTCGGGGACCTGGGCCTTGATGGTGTCGATCAGCGGGTACCAGATCCCGGCGGCGTCGACCTGCCCCGAGGAGAAGGCGGAGACGACGGTCGCCGGATCCATCGCGACCTTCTCGATGTCCTCGATGCTCATCCCGGCGCCCTCCAGGGCGAGCTGGACGATCATGTCCCCGGAGGTGCCCTCGGGGATCGCGACCTTCTTCCCGGCGAGGTCCTCGATGGCGGCGATGCCCGGCTGGGCGATGACCCTGTCGGCCTGGCCCACGCCGTTGACGGTGACGACCTTCGCCTTGCCGGAGGCCGGCAGCCACATCGCGCCGGGGCCGATGTACCCGAAGTCGAGGTCTCCGGTGCCCAGGGCCTGGATCTGGAGCGGGCCGTTGGTGAAGGTCTGCAGCTTCGCCTTCAGCCCGTTCTCCTCCCACAGGCCCTGGTCCTCGGCGATCGCGAGCAGGCTCGCGCCGTTGAAGTCGGGGATGTAGCCGTAGGTGACCTCGGTGAGGTCGCCCGAGCCGGAGCCGGAGCTCCCGCAGGCGGCGAGGGCGCTGAGCGCCGGGAGGGTGGCGAGGCCACCGAGGAGGGTGCGGCGGGTGACGTCCATGGGGATCGTGTCCTATCGGGGTGAGGGCGGGTGCGGTGTCGTCGGCGGCGGTGCCGGCGGGGTCACTGGTGGTAGACGGAGGTCCAGATGTCGTTGCGGATCGCGGTGAACTCCGGGCTGAGGCGCACGTCCTCGGTGCGCGGGTACGGGAGGTCGACGTCGATGATGCGGTGGATGCGGCCGGGCCTGGCCGCCATGACGACGACGCGGTTGGCGAGGAAGGCGGCCTCGTCGACGTCGTGGGTGATGAACACGATCGTGCGCCTGTCCTGCTCCCAGGTCTCCAGGAGGTGCTCCTGCATGCGCACCCGGGAGAGGGCGTCGAGCGCTCCGAAGGGTTCGTCCATCAGCAGGATCGAGGGATCCATGGCGTAGGCGCGGGCGATCGCGCAGCGCTGCTTCATGCCCCCGGAGAGGGTCTTGGGCAGCGAGTCCGCGAAATCGGCGAGGCCCACCATCTCGATGAAGTGCTGGGCGGTCCTGTGTCGTTCGTCGGCCGGGACCCGCGCGGTCTTGAGCCCGAACTCGACGTTCTGGCGCACGGTCAGCCAGGGGAAGAGGGCGTACTGCTGGAAGATGATGCCTCGCTCCGGGCTGGGCCCGCGCACCTCCTTCCCGTCCACGACGGCAGAGCCGCTGGTGGGTTCGTCGAGCCCACCGAGGATGTTCATGAGCGTGGACTTCCCGCAGCCGGAGGGACCCACGACGGTCACGAACTCGTTCTCGGCGACGTCGAGGCTCACCCCGCCGAGGGCTTCGAAACGTTTGCCGCCCACCTCGTAGTGCTTGGTGATGTCGCGGACCTGGATCTTCCGGTCCGTGGCGGTCAGGGTCTGTTCTGCCGGATTCATCGGCGCTCCTGCCAGAGGGTCAGCTTCGATTCGATCGCGAGCAGCACCCGGTCCATCACGAGGCCGAAGAGCCCGATGACGAGGATGCCGACGAAGATCGTGGGGAGGTCGTAATAGATCTGGGCCTGCTGCATCCGGTAGCCGAGGCCCTGCTGCGCCGCGATCAGCTCGGCGGCGACCACGGTGGCCCAGGCGGAGCCGAGGCCCACGCGCATGCCCACGAGGATGAACGGGGTGGAGGCCGGCACGACGACGCGGGCGAAGATCGTGCCGTCCTTCGCGCCCAGCACCCGCGCGGCGTTGATCAGCGTGCGGTCCACCTGCACGACCCCCTGGAACGTGGAGATCACACAGGAGAGGAACGCGGCGAGGAAGATAACGAAGATCTTCGGCTGCTCACCGATGCCCATCAGCACGATGGCCAGCGGGATGATCGCCAGCGGCGGGACGGTGCGGAAGAACTGCACCCACGGTTCGAGCAGGCCGCGCGCCCAGCCGTACCAGCCCATGAGGAAGCCGACGGGGATGGCCAGGGCCGTGCCCAGCAGGAACCCGGTGAGGACACGAGTCAGGGAGGCGCCGATGTCGGTGAGCAGGATGCCGGAGGCGGCCAGGTCGATCCCGGCCAGGAGCACCTCCACCGGGCTGGGGATCTGCAGGCCGGTCAGCGAGATCAGCCACCACAGGCCGAGGCCCAGGAAGATCGTGGCGATGTTGAGCACGAGCAGCGAGGGCGCTCGACGCTTCGTGCTGGTGACTGCAGCGGTGGGGCCGCCGTCGGGCGGGGCGGTGCCGGCGGTGCTCACCACCGCGGCCTGCGGGTCAGCGGACATGTCGACCTCCAGAGGTCAGGTAGGGGCTGCGGCTGGTTCGCGACGCCGCGAAGTAGTCCGGCAGCTGGTCGGTGGAGCGCAGGGCGGCGATCGCTCCGCGGGCCCCCTGCTGAGTGGTGGCGCTCGCGATCCTCAGCTCGAGGTCCGCTCCGGTCAGGCAGTTCTGGGCGACGGTCTCGCGCAGCACGGGAAGCACGGGCTCGAGGAGCACGGCGACCTCGCCGGCCAGCACGATCTCGTCGGGATCGGTGACGAGCGCGGCGAGGCCGAGCGCCCGGCCGACGGTGCGGGCGAGGTCGGTGACGAGGGCGAGGGCGCGCGGGTCCTCGGCGCCGAGCGCGACCTCGAGATCCGAGAGGGTGACGGGGTCGGGGGCGCTTTCGACGCCGGCGTCGGCCGCGACGATGTCCTGCCAGCGCTGCCGGACCGCGCCCTGGGAGGCGACGGTCTCGAGGCAGCCCCGCCGGCCGCAGCGGCACTCCGCGGCCTGCGGGCCGGGGTCCACGATCATGTGGCCGATCTCCCCGGCGAGCAGATGGGCACCGCGCAGCGCCGAGCCCGAGCCGAGCACGGCCCCGCCCACGCCGGTGGACAGCCGCAGGTACACGATGTGGCGGTCGGATTCCCCGCTGCTGGTGGCCTCGTGCAGCGCGGCGAAGCGGATGTGGTGGTCCACCAGCACCGGGCAGTCGAAGGAGTCGGCGAACAGCTCACGGATCCGGGCCCGCACCATGTGGAAGGGCTCCATCGGCCGCTCCCGGTGGGCGAAGCCGTCCCAGCTGGCCGAGTTGGGCCCCGGGAGTCCGATGCCGATCCCGGCCAGGACCCCGAGGTGCACGTCCCCCGTGGCGAGATCTCCGATGAGCCGCTGCGCCGTGGCCACGCGGCGCTCCCAGCCGGCACCGGGCTCGTAGTCCACGGTCCCGGTGGTCACGACCTCCGCGGCAGAGTTCGCCAGGCAGATCGTCGCGCCGGTATGGAAGAAGTCGATCCCGATGTACCGGACGGCGCCGGGGTGGATGCCGAGCACTTCTGCCGGACGCCCCCGCCCCGACGCCGGCCGCGACTGGGTCACGGTGATGACGCCGGAGTCCAGGAGGTCCCCCAGCAGGTCGGAGACGGTGGTGCGGGTGAGCCGCAGCCGTTGGGAGATCTCCCCGCGGGTGAGCTGGTGGCCGCGATGCAGCAGCGCCAGCACCGCGTCACGATGCTGGTCCCTGGCGCTCCATTGCTGGTCCATGGGAGGTGACGCTAGCGACAGTTATTTTTTCCGTAAACAGTTCGACAGAAGTCGAGGTGGGCACGAATGGGTCACGGAACGGTTTGGCGGCTCGAAGGGGCGGTGCGGGCGGGGCACCGGGCGCAGGGCCGACGTGAGCGTCGAGCAGCGCCCGCGGCGGCGCTCGACCCGGCGGTGCCTGGCATGCCCATGCTTGTCTCGCCCTCGCCTGACCTCGCGACCACCGACGCCCACATCTGCCTTGACGCCCGACCTCGTGCCGGAATAGTCTGAATTCCCCGCTGGAAATTCGTCGAAGGAGACGTGATGGCAGCGCAGAGAACGGGCCTCAAACGCCAATTGTCCCTTTTCAGCCTCATAGCGATCGCGGCCGGCTCGGTGCTCGGCGGATGGCTCGCCGAAGCGCCCTACTGGTTCGAGCTGACCGGCGCCGGCGCCGCGTTCATCTTCCCGATCCTCGCCGTCATCCTCATCCCGATCGGTCTGGCCTTCTCAGAGCTGGCCTCGATGCTGCCGTTCACGTCCTCGCTGGACGTCTGGGCCAGCAGCGCCATGAACTCGACGACCGGGTGGGCCACGCAATGGCTGTTCTTCCTGGTCCAGGTGGTGGAGCCGCCGCTGGTGGCCTTCATCTTCGTCACCGCCGCGGATTTCTTCCTCGACGTGCCCGAGGCCGCGAAGCCACTCATCGCGATCGCGATCATGGTGATCTGGTTCTTCTTCTCGAACGTGAAGATCGAGCTGACCGGCCTGCTCGCCATCGCCCTGTTCATCTTGATGGTGGGCATCACGCTGGGCGATTCGATCTATTACTTCGCCAGCGGTCACTGGGATTTCGAGAATATCTCCCAGGAGGGTGGATTCTTCCCCCACGGGATCTTCGGCGCGGTGGCGGCCGCTTCCGCCCTGGTCCTGAAATTCATCGGTTTCGGGATGACGCCCACCATGATCCAGGAGACGACGTTCCCGGCGAAGAAGATGGTCACCGTCATCCTGGCGGCGCTGTTCATCCCCGCCGTGGTCTACTTCATCGCCACGTTCGCGATCAGCGGCCTGGCCCCGCACCACGTGATCGCCCAGCTGAGCACCCCGGAGCCGGAGCTGGTGAAGAGCCTCGGCATGCCCGCCGTCGTCGGCCTGCTCGCGATCTTCTCGGGCCTGCTGTACGCCTTCACGACGCTGATGGGGTTCTGGACCTCCTCGGCGCGCGTGCTCTACGGTGCCTCCCAGCTGCGGCAGCTGCCGCCGTGGTTCCTGCGCACCAACAAGCACGGCCAGCCCTACATCGCGAACATCGTGGTGCTCGCGTTCGGAATCTTCTTCGCGGCGTTCACCAGCACGAACTGGGTGCAGTACACCTATTCGCTCTCGGTGGTCGCCGCCGGTGCCGTCTACTTCCTGGGCTGCCTCTCCGCCTACCTGCTGCGCAGCAAGCACCCCGAGTGGGAACGGCCGTACCGCTCCCCCGCCGGGAAGCCCGTGTTCGTGATCGGCATGGTGGTCTCCGCCGCGATCACGGTCGTGGGCGTCACCCTGCTGCCGGCCAACGCCTGGCCGCCGATCATCGCCTTCCTCCTCATCGGCGCCCTGGTGCCGCTGGGCATGCGCTACTACCGTTCGCACGTTGACCCCACGTACACCCCGATCGTCCTCTCCCCCGAGGACGTCGACATCACGAAGGAGTGAGGATGCCCGAGCCGACCCCGCTGAGCGTGGTCCGTGCCCGCTTCCCGCGCACCCCGGAATCCGACGAGCCGGCTCTGCTCGTCCACGCGGATCACCTCGACCGCCTGCGGGACCGTCTGCACGTGGACGGCCTGCAGGACGTCGAGCCCGCCACCACCTTCGACCCTCGAGGAACGGATCCGCATGACTGACCGCCCCCAGTTTGGCCGCCCCGCAGCTGGACGACCAGCGCTCTCCGTCGTCGAGGCCCGCGCGGCCCTGGATCGGCAGGAGATCACGTCCCGCGATCTGACCGACGCCTGTCTGTCCAGGATCCAGGAGCTGGACGAGGATCTGCGGGCCTTCATCACGGTCGACGCCGACGGGGCCTGCCGGCGCGCGGACCGGGCCGACGAGCACCTCCGCCACGGCGAGCGCCGCGGAACGCTGCAGGGGATCCCGGTCGCGGTCAAGGACAATCTCGCCGTCGCCGGGCAGGTCACCACCATGGGTTCGGCCATCTTCGGGGCCCATGTCCCGACCGAGAACGCCAGCATCGTCGAGCGCCTCGAGTCCCACGGCGCGGTGAGCGTGGGCAAGACCAACCTCCATGAGTTCGCGCTCGGGGTGACCACGGAGAACCCGCACTACGGGATCTGCCGCAATCCGGTGGACAGGGAACGGACACCGGGCGGGTCCAGCGGAGGTTCCGCCGTCGCGGTCGCCACCGGCATGGCCCTGGCAGCGATCGGCTCGGACACCTCGGGGTCGATCCGGATCCCGGCCGCCGCCTGTGGGATCGTGGGTCTGAAGCCGACGTACGGGCGGGTGAGCACACAGGGCTGCTATCCCGAGTCGTGGAGCCTGGACCACGTGGGCGCGCTGACGCAGACCGTGCAGGACGCCGCCATGATGCTCGATGCGATCTCCGGTCATGATCCGCGGGTGCCCAGCTCGCTGGATCTCCCGCCGACGACCACCGCGCGAGACCTGCAGGACGAGCAGGACACCCAGCAGGCAGGGCCGCTGCGGATCGGGATCGAGGAGTCGTTCTTCTTCCAGGATGTGGATCGCGAGATCGAGACCGTGGTGCGGGCAGCGCTGGATGCCCTGGTCGGGGACGGGGCGCAGCTCGTCCCGCTCACGCTCCCGTCGCTCGGCGAGGCGATCTTCGCGCTGACCGTGATCGACACGGCCGAGACCACCGCCGTTCACGACGAGCAGTTCCGTCGCCGCCCGCACGACTATGGGGAGGACGTGCGGCTGCTGCTGGAGTGCGGGGCGATCCCGTCGGCCGTCGACTACGTCCAGTCCCAGCAGATCCGCGCGCAGGTGCGTCGGGAGTTCCAGGAGGTCTTCACGGGCGTCGACGTGATCGTGGCGCCCACCCTCCCGATCCAGACGCCGCGGATCGGTCAGGAGGCCGTGCATCTGAACGGGCGGGTGGCGGACCGCGATCAGGAGCTCATGCGCCTGGTGGGTCCGGCGAACCTCGTGGGCCTGCCGTCGATCTCGGTGCCGTGCGGCCAGGTGCACGGGATGCCGGTGGGGCTGCAGATCATCGGGCCGGCGCTCGGCGAATCGGCGGTGCTGCGGGCTGCGGCGAGGGTCGAGGGGCTGGTCGGCGAGGGCCTCGTCGGCGCCACGGGCCCGCGCTCATGACCGACCACCACCGCCCCAACATCGTCGTCCTCTACGCCGATGACCTGGGCTGGGGCGACCTCGGCTGCTTCGGCGCCGACGACATCCCCACCCCGCACCTCGATGCCCTGTGCGCGAGCGGGGTGAAGCTCTCCCAGTGGTCCGCGAACTCCCCGGTGTGCTCGCCCTCGCGGGCTTCCCTGCTCACCGGGAAGTACCCGGGCCATGCCGGGGTCGAGTCGATCCTGGGCGGCAGGCGCGACACCGTGGGACTCCCCCACCAGGCCACGCTCGCCTCCCACCTGCGCGAACGCGGCTACGCGACCGGCCTGTTCGGCAAATGGCACCTGGGCGTGGACCCCGCCTACGCCCCCACGCGCTACGGGTTCGATGAGGTGTTCGGACTGCGCGCCGGCTGCGTGGACTACTACTCGCACATCTTCTACTGGGGCCGCGACAACCCGGTGCACGACCTGTGGGACGGGGAGGACGAGGTCTGGCTGAACGGTGAGTATCTGACTACCGTCATCGGCCGACGGGCCGCGGACTTCATCACCCGCCACACCTCAGCGGACCCGTTCCTCTGCTACGTCCCCTTCAACGCCCCGCACTATCCGCTGCATGCTCCGCAAGAGCACATGGACCGCGTGGCGCATCTGCCGCCGGGGCGCCAGGAGCTGGCAGCCATGATCGCGGCGATGGACGACGCGATCGGCGAGATCCTCACGGCGCTGGACGAGGCCGGGATTCGTGAGGACACCCTGGTGGTGTTCTCCTCGGACAACGGCCCCTCCCGCGAGAGCCGAAACTGGCTGGGCGGTGAGGAGATCTCCTACACCGGTGGTTCGACCGGCGGATTACGAGGGTCGAAGGGCTCCGTGTTCGAGGGCGGGATCCGGGTGCCGAGCATCGCGTCGTGGCCGGGCCATCTCCCGGCGGGGTCGGAGTTCGACGAGCCGGGTCTGATGATGGATCTGCTGCCCACGATCCTGCACGCCGTCGACGGGGCCGAGGCCGAGCTGCCGGAGGTCGACGGCGTCTCCCTGCTGGACGCCTGGCGCGGCGAAGCGACCGCACCCGAGCGCTCGCTGATGTGGACCTACCAGGGGCAATGGGCGGCGCGGCGCGGCCGCTACAAGCTGGTGGTCGACGCCCGCGAGGGCATGGACCCGCCGACGTCGGTGGGGCAGGCGGTGTTCGATCTGGACGCCGATCCGGCCGAGAGCCGGGACGTCTCGGCGGAGGTGCCCGACGTGGCTGCCGCGCTGGTGCAGGAGCTGCAAGGCTGGCAAGAAGTGCACGCGGCGTGGAATCGTGCGCAATAGAGCGGACGCACCGCAGCCAACGGTCGGCGTGGGTATCCATTACTTTGAGACCGTCCACAGCCGTACGGCGCGGAGTCATAAGTTATGAATATTTTGGTTCTGAGCACTCGATCTAGTGAATGGCACGACGCGGCGCCAGCCCACTGCCCCACGCGGATAACCCGGTGACATCCCGTGCAGTCTCCGCGAGGATGACCCGCATGGATGAGGTGGAGGTCGTCGTCGCCCACACCGAACGCGCGACGCTGCGCGTGGGCGAGACGTTCCTGAAGGTCGACGGCGACCCGGCGCATGCCGAAGTCGAGATCCGGGCGATGGGCATGGTGCCGGAGCTCGACCGGGAGTGCGCCTGGCTGCTCGAGCACGCTGTCCTGCCGGCAGAGGTGATCCATCGCAACCGGGAGATCGCCGAGGCGGCGCTGCGGCCCTGGTCGCCGTCGTTCATCCACGGCGACCTGCAGCTCACCCACGTGTTCGTCGACGGGGACGAGGTCACCGGGATCATCGACTGGTCCGAGGCCGCCCCCGGTGACGCCATGTACGACCTCGCCATCCTGACCCTCGGGCACGAGGAACGCCTGGATGACCTGCTCGCCGGCTACGGCCCGGGCGCGGACCGGGACGTGATCCGCGCTTGGTGGTCGCTGCGCAGCCTGGTGGTGGCGCGCTGGCTGAGCCAGCGCGGCTTCGATCCCGATGCTCCGGGGTGCGAGTTCGACGTGCTCAGGGCCCGGATGCAGGACGGGTAGGGCCGGCGGGGAGACGCATCTGCCTCACACGTCCCTGGCGAGCACACGTCGCAGCCAACTCTCCCGGGCTCGGTGCGCATCGCGGGAGACCTCGGCGTCCTCGAGCACGCAGTCCGAGGAGTGGAAGGCCCCGGAGTACATGTGCAGCTCGACCGCGGTGCCGGCGGCGCTGAGCCGTGCGGCGTAGTCGAGGATGCTGTCGCGGAACAGCTCCGCGCCCCCGGTGTCCAGGAAGGTGGGCGGCACTCCGCGAAGATCCGCGGTCTCGCCGGGTGGCAGGGTCTGCGCGCCGTCGAGCACGTGCGACCAGGCCGTGCGGTGGGAGATCGCGCTCCAGGCCGGGGAGTCCGCGAACTGCCGGGTCGAGGGGCGCTCGGTCCGGTCCAGCATGGGGCACACCAGCAGCTGACCGTCGAGGTGGATCCCGCGGTCGCGGGCGGCGATCACGGTCGCCGCGGCGAGGCCTCCCCCGCCGCTCTGGCCGGCGAGCACGAGGGGTACATCCGTTCCTGCCGAGGCGATGACCTCGAGGACCACGTCGATCATCGCGTCGAGGTTCTGCTCCGGCGCCAGCGGGTACTCGAGCGTCCATACCTCGAGGTCCAGGGCGTCGGCGTGACGGGCGATGACGTCGGCCCCATCGAAGCGGCAGCCCGCGATGAGCCCGCCGCCGTGGAGGAACAGCACCCTGGCGGCCGGGGCACGGCCGGTGCCGAACACGGTCACGGGGCACGCCGGGACGTCGGTCCGTTCGTCGGCCGAGAGGCCGAGGCGGGTGGCGATCTCGGCCGCGGTGGTGGTGCGGGCGGCGCCGGCGCGGCGGTACTCCAGGATGTCCTCGAGCGTGCGCAGATCCGTGGGCATGACGCGGCCGAGCTCGTCGAGCCCGCCGCGCAGGGTGGAGGCGACACCAGGGTGCACCGTCGGCGAGGGGTCCGGGTGAGGGGTCACGAGCGGGCTCCATGTCGAGGGCGGTCCGGGCGGGGTGCAGGGCTCTCGCACGTCAGCCGATCACCGTGGTCACGGCCGAATAGAAGCCGAGCGCGATGATCGCGAGGGAGCTGACGATCAGGGCGATGTGGAGGAAGCGGCCACCCCGGAGCGCGGGCTCGATGCGCCCGCGCAGGTAGAGCGCGGAGATGGCGACCGCGGCCAGGAAGATGCCCCCGGCGATGCCACCCACCATGATCATCAGCAGCGGCTCGTTGATCCACAGGAACGTCAGCAGCCACATCGCCGGAAGGAAGGCGATGAACACGCGCATCCAGAAGGTGCGCTTGCGGGCGTCGGCCCAGTCGAAGACGCCCACGATGGACAGGGCGTTGGCCCAGGACCTCGACCACGAGGGGATCGCCGCCCAGATCGTCGAGCCCAGCGCCGCGAGCGCGCCGAGCAGGAACACGATCCGGCCCACCTCGCCGAACACCCCGGAGAAGGTCTCGGACAGGGTCAGGATCATCTCGTTGCCCTCGGGGACCAGGCCCTGCGGGTGCAGCACGGCGGCGCCGAGGAGGAAGAACGCGGCGGTGGAGACGGTGTAGATGACCCAGGAGACGATCGCGTCCTTCTGCATCACGGCGATCCAGCCCAGCGCGCGGGCGCGGTACTCCGGGGTGCCGTCGTTGGGGCCGGACCAGCGCGCGTAGCCCTTCTCCAGGCACCAGTAGGTGTAGGCGGTGATCTCCTCGGAGGCCACGCCGGTCAGGCCGAACATCGTCAGCGCGATGCCGATCGCGCCGATGGGCAGCTGGAGGCTGAGTCCGGAGGCAAGATCCGCCCCCGAATAGGCGAAGGCGCTGAATGGCAGGGCGATCACGACCAGCACCGTGACCAGCACGAACGCCATGGTCAGGAACGTCGCGACGCTCTCGATCAGCCCGTACCTGTTCGAGATGAGCGTGGCGATCGCGATCACCGTGACGACCACGGCCCAGATCGTCACGGCCGCCGGGGACAGCGGGCCGAAGCCGAGCGGTGCCAGGATCGACAGGGCCGCGGCCATGCCGCCGATCAGTCCGCCGGTCTGGATGAGCTTGCTCAGCGCCATCAGCGCCCACAGTAGGAACACCCAGCTGACCCGACCAGCCTTGGGCGGCACCCTGTTGTAGCCCTCCATCGCGCCCTCACCGGTGACGATCGAGTAGCGGGCCATCTCCATCTGCACGGCCACCTTGACGATGGTCGAGACGAACACGAGCCACAGCAGCACGAAGCCGGCCTTGGCCCCGAGGGACGTGGCGGTGATCAGCTCACCGGCGCCCACCACGGAGGCGGAGACGATCAGGCCCGGGCCGAAGAACTTCGAGGACGCCTTCCAGCCGACGGGCGGGGTCTTCACGGCCGACGGGTCCAGCGCATACGGGTCGCCGCTGACGAACCGTTCCGGTGGGGTCTCCTCGACCTCAGAGCGTTCGGGATGGGCGGACGATGCGGTCAACGGTGACTCCTGGTCGAGTGCGTCGCTCCGTACCGGAGCAGGACGGACAACCTTATCGGCGCCCCGCAACGGGCTGCGGCGGCTGCGGCCGGCGGCGGCGGGCTGCGCGTGATAATCGCCTTCCGCCGGCCCCTCACGCCGACTACTGTGCGCGGATGGACCTCGTCTTCCTGCACGGCCCCGTCGCGTCGGGGAAGCTCACCGTCGCCCGGCAGCTCTCCGAGCTGACCGGGATCCCCGTCTTCCACAACCATCTCGTCGTCGACCTGCTCCTCGAAGTCTTCGAGTTCGGCTCACCGGAGTTCGTCCGGCTGCGGGAGACGTTCTGGCTGGACACGTTCGCCGCCGCCGCCGACGCGGACACTTCGCTGATCTTCACGTTCGCGCCGGAGTCGACGGTTCCCGCCGGTTTCCCCGAGCGTGCCGTGTCCGCGGTGAACGACCACGGCGGGCGCGTGCGGTTCGCGGGCCTCGAGGTCTCTGCCGCCGAGCAGGAGCGCCGGATCGAGAACGCGGACCGCAAGCAGTTCGGCAAGCTCGCCAGCGTCGAGACCCTGCGGCATCTCCGCACCGCCGGCAGCTTCGCGGGGGAAGTCCCTCCCGCGGACATCGCGATCGATACCGAGAGCGTGTCGCCGACCGACGCTGCGGCACGTCTCGCCGACGCCTTCGGCCTGAGCAGCGCGCACGGTCGACGCGGGTAGTCCGCCGGCGGGACGATCCGGTCATCCACACTACGAGCGCGGGCCATGCCGGCGCAGGGTCTCCTCTGCCACGATGACGTTCCTATCCCGCCCAGGAGGTCATGATGATCGCGCTCGATCCACGCACTACGGTCGTCGCCGGGGACTGGCACGGCAACACGCGATGGGCTGCGGCGGCGATCTCCGCCGTCGGCTCTCGCGGCGCCCGAACCATCCTCCACCTGGGTGACTACGGGTACACCTTCGAGGCGCGCTTCCGCGAGGCCGTCGAGCAGGCTCTCGCCAAGTACGACATGCAGCTGCTGTTCGTGCGCGGCAATCACGACGACACGAGCTATCTCGAGCAGCTGGAACGTGACGGTGAGGGCTGCGGAATCGTGTCGCCTCGGGTCCGGCATCTGCAGGATGGCCAGCGCCTCACCGTGGGCGACGAGGTTGCCGTGGCGCTCGGCGGGGCGGCCTCGATCGATCGTTCAGGGCGGCTGGTCGGAATCTCCTGGTGGCCGGACGAGATCACCGCGCAGTTTGCGATCGACCGCGCATCGCCGACGGGCCCGCGCAGATCGTCCTCGCGCATGACTGCCCAGCGGGGGTCGAGCTGCCCCTCGACCCGCGCTTCGAGGCGTGTTACGAGGACATGGACCCGGGTGTACCCGACTACTGCGCGGAGAACCGGCTGCGTCTCTGGGAAGTGGCGACGGCGCTTACGCCACGGGTCTGGCTCCACGGGCACTATCACTGCCTCAACCAGGGGCGCCTTCGACATGATGACGGCGCCGAATCTGCCGTGATCGGTCTGGATTGCGACGGCACCTCGATGGAGCGGAACCTGGTCTGGTTCGGAGAGGCGGCGTGAGTATCGCGTACTATTCTGGGTAGACACACAGAATAGTTGGAGGTGGACACATGCTGCTGCACGCACCGCTGCGTACCATCACGCCGACACTCGACGCAGATATCTTGAGTGTTCTCGCCGGCGCCGAGAACTGGTTCACCGTCTCGCAGCTGCACGCCCTCATCCCCGGTCGCTCCCGCGAAGGCATCCGGAACGCTCTTGCGCGATTGGTGGGGCAGGGGATCGTCGACACCTTGCCGCTGGGATCCATGCGCTCCCACCGGTTGAACCGGGAGCACCTCGCAGCGCCCGCGATCCTCGAACTCGCAGGGCTGCGCAGCGTATTCATCGACCGTTTACGCACCGAGCTCGACCTCTGGTCGCCCCGACCGGAATTCGCGGCGATCTTCGGCTCAGCCACACTGGGGCGGATGACTCCTGTCAGCGACATCGACCTCTTCCTCCTCCACCCCGGGCCCAGCATCTCGAGCTGGGACCGCGCAGTCGATGTCCTCGCCGAACAGGCCACCCGCTGGACCGGCAATGCAGTGCACCCACTGATCATGACCACGACAGAGACGGACGGTGCAGGCGAAGCTGAGCCCGTGCTCCACGACATCGCGGACCACGGCGTTTTGCTTCTCGGTAGCGCCACGGCGTTCCGTCAGCTCATCGGTACAGCCGCCTCCTGAATGGACTGCAGGATCCGGGCAACGCCATCGGGCATGTCCGGCCGGGACAGCGGAGCGTCCAGGAGCGGCGAGGAGCCTGCCGGCCACCAACGCGCGGTGCCCCGCGCAGGGAGCACGAGCTCCCCCACCAGGGAACCTGCGCGCAGCACGACGAACCGGCGCGCCCGCAGCGTCTCGCCGTCTGCGTCGAGCACGGGATCGCCATGCTCGAGGGCCCGCAGCACCACCCCGGATTCTTCCGTGAGGTGCCACGACTCGAGGTCCAGCGCGGACCCAGACGCCGATGCGGGGTGGGCCGACGGCACGCTGGTCACAGATCGCACCGGTTGCTCCCCGGCAGGCTCGACCGCACCGCTGTGCGCCGCCGCGGTGGTGAGAAGCCCGCGGACCGCCTCGGCGTATGCCCGCCCGGCTGCCCGTCCCAGTGCGCCGACATGGCTGTCAGCCGGCTCGATCTCCGAACCGTCGGACAGGCGAACATGGGCGAGGAGGTCATCACCCTGGGCGAAGTTCTCGACCGTGACGACGATGCTCTCGCTGCTCTCCACAACCTGCGCCACGGGGGTAATCGCAGCAGATGTCGTGCCCGGCCAGACGTGCGTGCTGGGAGCTGACGTCGTGTCGATCCATCCCCAGAACGTCCGGCCTGCCCCGGACGGCTCCTGCACGTGCACGGTGAATGCTCCGGCAGCCGAGTTCGGGCATCCGGGCCACGGAACGACCGCGACCTCCTGCGGAGTCGTGCGGTCTTCCTTCATGGCGCTCATTCTTCCCAGGCGTCGAGGCGTTCGGTCCAGCAACGGTCGGCCCTTGTGGGGGCTACTCGCCCGAGGTGCCGTCCTTCTGCGCGTCCTCGTCCACCTCGGCGATGAAGGCCTGGAGGATCTCGGCGCGCAGGGTGCCGATCTTCTTCTTCAGGGTCTTCTTCTGCTTGCGGGTCGCGCCGGGCGCCGTCAGGAGCGCTGCGGCCCGGTCCAGCTGCTCCAGCTGCTTCCCCCAGGCCTCGGCCTGCTTCGCCTCGGCGTCGTCGTCGGCCGATTCGGTGAGGTACCCGATCTGCTCGCGCAGAGCCTCGATCGTCTGGCGCATGTCCTCCGGGGTGTCCCCTTCGTGCTGGACGAGGCGCAGGATCTGCTCCTGGACCTTCTTCCACACCTCGGGGTTGTCCGCGGCCTTCTTGATCAGGGCGATGGCGAAGGGGCTCATCGTCATCGCGAGGTTGACGAGCGTGTTCCCCTTCGGGACCAGGTTCGTGAGCTTCTTCGCCGCCATGGTTCTCCCGTCGTCGTGAGCGTCAGAGTCGTGAACGTCAGAGTCGTGAACGTCGGAGCCGAGTTCGTCCGTGCCGTGGACGTCAGAGTACGTCCGGCCGCGTCTCAGATCTCGACGTCGCGGCCGTCCTCGGTGCGCAGCTGCAGCACGAAGCGGGAGCCGCGGGCCTCGCGGATCTCGGCGACGCCGTCCTCGAGGCCCAGGGCGTCGAGGGACTTCTGCTGCGGGGCGGGGTTGACCTCGATGCGCTCGAAGGAGACCAGCTCGATCGAGGGCAGGTCGCCCAGGCCCGGCTGCGTGGCCGTGCCCCAGTCGATGAGGAAGGGGACGGCGTAGTTGCGCGGGGCAGCGGCCTGGGTGAGCCGCCACTGCAGCTCGGTGCCGTCCGCCGTGGTGCGGGAGAGCTCCTCCACGTCACCGGGGTCGAAGCCTGCGGCGCGAGCGCGCTCGACGACCTGGTCGATGCCCTCGGGGTGCACGGCGTAGGTGATGAGGGTGGGCTTCTTCAGACGGTTGATGCTGAAGGTCTTGGGCAGCTCCTCCCCCTCGCGCTCCGGGTCGGGGCCGATCAGCTCGAGGTAGTGCGGGCGCTTCGCACCGTTCACGGTGAAGGCGACCAGCGCGTTGGCGGTGCCGGTGGGGTGGGTGCCGCCGGGCGCGGCGGTGACGCCGGTGAGCTCGCGGAACCAGTCCACGATCTCGGCCAGGTCGGGGCCGGCGATGACGATGTGATCGAGCAGGTGGGGGACGCTCATGGGGCGCTCCTTCAGAAGGGTCGGGGTCTCGGCGCGGCCGAGGAAGAACAGGAGGAAGAACAGGAGGTGGCGGGCTCCGTCGAGACGGGGCCACCGTCGATGCCTCTGACGTTACCCGGCTTGCCGGACTGTGCGCCCTGTCGCCGCGCAGTCCAGGAGAAGGTGCACAGTCCGATAGCGGACGCTCAGCCGTTCCAGGGGACGCGCAGTGCCCGAGCACACAGGCGGACGACGGGCGCGGGGCGGTGCCGGCAGGGAGCCGACGGGGCGACGATTCTGGTACGGATGGTCCGACACAATGAGTCGATGATCCACTTCTATCGGCCCGCGGAGGGGCACCGGCTGCCCCACGACCCGTTCAACGCCATCGTCGGGCCGCGCCCCATCGGCTGGATCGGCACGCTCGACGCTCGTGGCCGCCGCAATCTCGCCCCCTATTCGTTCTTCAACGCACTGAACTACCAGCCGCCTCTCGTGGGGTTCTCCAGCAACGCCTGGAAGGACACGGTCGCCAACTGCCAGGAGACCGGCGAGTTCACCTGGAATCTGGTCACCCGCGCTCTGGCCGAGAAGATGAACGCCTCCTCGACGACCGCCGAGGTCGACGAGTTCGACGTCGCGGGGCTGGAGGCCGCTGCATCGAGCGAGATCGCCGCGCCTCGGGTGGCTGCTTCTCCGGTGAACTTCGAGTGCCGCGTCACCCAGATCATCGACCTCCAGGCAGTCTCCGGCCAGCCGTCCGGCTCCTCGTTCGTCGTCGGCGAGGTCGTCGCCGTCCACATCGAGGACTCGCTGCTGGTCGAAGGACTCTTCGACACCGCCGCAGCTGACCCGGTGCTGCGCGGTGGGGGGCCGAGCGCGTACTTCGGGATCGACGTAGCCCAGAAGTTCGATCTGCATCGACCGGACTGAGCGCCCGTCCCGGCTCAGGGCGGATCGCCCCTGGCGCCGCCCCGAGGAGCGGGGCCGGCTGTGCGTGGCGGGCTGCGCGGAGGGGTGCGCGGGACATTCGAATGGACAGCGCATTCCCATGGACCGTGCGAGCGCGTAACCTGCCAGGCATCCTCCGTGACGCCCCGAAAGGCAGTGACCGCGCGTGTCCACGACCGCTCAGCCCACCCACGAGAACCTCACCAGCGCCCGAGCCTTCCCGCCCAACGCCCCGAGCGATCCCGACGCCCCGCATGTCACCGCCGCCGCGGTGCAGATCGATGCCGGCCGCGAGATCGGGCCGCTCACCCGCTTGTGGGAGAGCGTCGGCTACGACGAGATCAACTGGACCTACACCCCCACCGGGCGTCACCTCCTGAACACCTTCGGCGACCTCACCAGCACCGGGTTCCATATCCGCCCTCACTACGCGCTGTGCTCGGGCTCCGGCTTCGGTATCCCCCACTGGGGCAACGGGAACGTCTACCACGAGGACGCCAACGGCACCCCGTACTACGACTTCACGATCCTGGATCAGACCTACGACGCGATCGTCGAGGCCGGCCACCACGTGCTGGTAGAGATCGGCTTCACGCCCCGGGATCTGCTCCCGCCCGGGGCCGACGAGCTCACGATCACCCCCAGCCCCACCATGTACTCGGCATACGAGGCGGGCCAGTGGTCCTACCCGCCGCGGGACTACGACCGGTGGCGGGACCTGCTCGCCGCACTGGCCGCGCACTGCCTGGAGCGCTACGGGGCCGACGAGGTCGACACCTGGCTGTGGGAGCTGTGGAACGAGCCGGACATCTTCTACTGGCGCGGCACGCCCCAGCAGTTCCACGAGCTGTACGCGGCGACCGTCGAGGGCGTGCGCAGCGTGCTGCCACAGGCGAAGGTGGGCGGCCCGGCCGTGACCGGTGGCGGCACCGAGTTCCTGCACGGCTTCCTCGCCTACACCGACGAGCACGACCTGCCGCTGGACTTCGTCTCCTTCCACACCAAGGGCTCCTCCTTCACCCCGTGGCGCGTGTACGGCCCCACCGGCGGCGACGCCCCGGAGCAGCAGAGCCCGTCGGCCCGCAAGATGCTCTACGAGGTGCGCTCGATGCTGCGCGTGATGGCGCAGTTCCCCGCCTACCGGACGCTGCCGGCGATCATCGACGAGTGCGACGCGGGCGTTCCCGCTCACTTCTCGTTCTACGACAATGCGAACTTCCACTTCCAGAACACCGAGTACTACCCGGTGTTCCAGGTCAAGCTCATGAAGAAGCTGCTGGATCTCAATGACCTCGAGGGCGCGAATATCCAGCAGGCGATGTCGTGGGCCTTCTACTTCGAGGGCGAGCGCTACTTCGAGGGCACCCGCGCGTTCCTCACCGCGGACCGCATCGAGAAGCCACTGCTGAACGGCTACCGCTTGCTGTCGCTTCTCGGGGAGACCCGGGTCGAGGCCTCGAGCGACGCCGCCCACGGGGTCGAGCTCCTCGATCAGGCAGGCGGCGGCGCCATGCCCGAGGAGATCGACGTGCTCGCCTCGCGCGACAGCGCCGGCCGGATCGTCACCGCTCTCTGGCGGCACACCGACGACCAGTACCGCACCGCCGACGCACCGACCCCGGTCTCCCTCACCGTGCGCGGGCTCGAGGCCGTCGCGTACCGGCTCACCCATCACCGCATCGACGCCGAGCACTCCAACAGTCACACCATCTGGGAAAGCCTGGGATCCCCTCAGGTCCCCAGCGACGAGCAGCTCGCCCAGATCCATGCGCGCGAAGGGCTCGAGGAGCTGACGGAGGCGGCCGACGTGACGGCGAGCGCCGAGGGGACCCTCGAGCTGACGGTCGAGCTCCCGCTGCCGGCAGTCTCCCTGCTCGTGCTGGAGCCGGTCCGATGATCGACGAACCAGAGCCCGGCGAGGTCGATGGGGCCTGGGCATTGGTCGCCGCGCGACGAGCCGACGAGCTCGAGAGCGGGGCCGTGAGGGCGCTGACACGCGAGGAGGCCGACGAGTACTTGGATGCTCGCTCGGCCGCGTCGCGCGATTGAGCACTCGCGCTATTTTCCACCCCGATGCGCTCCGCGAGCTAGGCGATGCGATCGAGCGGCACGACCAGGGTGGACAGGGATGAGGTGCCTCGCCCCTCACCTCTGAAGAGCCCTGTTGCCTGCCCGATGGGCCCATCACACAGCGGGCCCTTTCACGCCGGAGCATCTCGAGGTGTTCGCAGAGCAGCCGCGGATGCCGCTTTCCTTAACCGTGACGTTCCTGTGATCTGTTTTCGGCGGACCCATCGACCCCTCCACCTCTATGATGACAACGTTGTCGACCGGTCGACGGTCGCACTCAATGAGGAGTGGAGGTTCCCATGCGCGATCCGCACGCGATCTTGGAGATGCGCACCATCACCAAGCTGTTCCCGGGCGTCCGGGCTCTGGACGACGTCACGATGACCGTCCGCCGGGGTGACATCCATGCGATCTGCGGGGAGAACGGCGCCGGCAAGTCGACCCTCATGAAGGTGCTCTCCGGGGTCTACCCCCACGGCACCTACAGCGGGAGCATCCTGTTCGAGGGCGAGGAGATGGCCTTCAAGGACATCAAGTCCTCCGAGAGCGTCGGCATCGTCATCATCCACCAGGAGCTCGCCCTCATCCCCGAGCTCTCCGTGGAGGACAACATCTTCCTGGGCAACGAGATCGTCGCCAAGGGGCTCATCGACCGACGCACCCTGCGGCGACGCAGCCTGGACCTGCTGGCCCGGGTGGGTCTCGACGTCGACCCCGGCACCCAGATCAAGACGCTGGGCGTGGGTCAGCAGCAGCTGGTCGAGATCGCCAAGGCGCTCGCGAAGAACGTGAAGATCCTGATCCTCGACGAGCCCACCTCCGCTCTGAACGAGGATGATTCCGCGAACCTGCTCACCCTCATGAAGGGTCTGAAGGCCAAGGGCATCACCTCGATCATGATCTCCCACAAGCTGGGCGAGATCGCCGAGGTCTCCGACGCGGTCACCGTGATCCGTGACGGCCGCACCGTGGAGACCTACGACGTCGAGGCCGGCCAGGTCGACGAGGACCGGATCATCCGGGCCATGGTGGGTCGCTCCCTGGACAACCGGTACCCCGATCACGAGCCGAACACCGGCGGCGAGGTCATCCTCGAGGTGAAGGGCTGGACGGTCGAGCACCCCACCGTGCCCGGCAAGCTGGTCTGCGACGACGAGAGCTTCGTGGCACGCCGCGGCGAGATCGTCGGCTTCGCCGGCCTGATGGGCGCCGGCCGAACCGAGCTCGCACGCTCCCTGTTCGGCCGCTCCTACGGGGTGCACAAGTCCGGCCAGATCCTTCTCCACGGCGCACCCGTCGAGCTGAAGACCGTCCGGCAGGCGATCCGTCACCGCCTCGCCTACGTCTCCGAGGACCGCAAGCTCCTCGGCCTGAACCTCCTGGACAGCATCAAGGACACGATCGTCTCGGCCAACCTGCGCGCCGTCGTGAAGCGCGGCCTCATCGACGACGCGATGGAGCGCACCGTCGCGGAGAGGTACCGCAAGTCGTTGCGGATCAAGACCCCCGGCATCGACGTCGGCGTCGCCACCCTCTCGGGTGGCAACCAGCAGAAGGTCGTCCTCGCGAAGTGGCTGTTCCCCGAGCCCGACGTGCTGATCCTCGACGAGCCCACCCGCGGCATCGACGTCGGCGCGAAGTTCGAGATCTACCGCCTCATCCAGGACCTCGCCGACCAGGGGAAGGCCGTCATCGTCATCTCCTCGGAACTCCCCGAGGTCCTGGGGATCTGCGACCGCATCTACACCATCTGCGAAGGACGCATCACCGGGGAGGTTCCTCGCTCCGAGGCCGACCAGGAGACGCTCATGCGCATGATGACCACCACCGTCGGATCCGCTGCCTGACCGGCGCAGGAACGAGAGAACAGAACAATGAATGCAGTGAAGCAGGTCTTCGGGACGGACTTCCGTCAGTTCACGATGGTGTTCGCCCTCGTGGCGCTCCTCCTGGGCTTCCACCTCGCCTCCGGGGGCAAGATGCTCACCCCCGGGAACATGCAGAACCTCATCGCCGGCAACGCCTACGTGCTGATCCTCGCGATCGGCATGGTGATGGTGATCGTCATCGGCCACATCGACCTGTCCGTCGGCTCGGTCGCCGGATTCGTCGGCATGTGCGTCGCCCTCTCCGCGCGCGACCTCCACTTCCCGTGGTGGGCGGCGCTGCTGGCCGGCCTCGTGATCGGCGCCCTCATCGGCTGCTGGCACGGCTTCTGGCTCGCGAAGATCGGGATCCCCGGGTTCATCACCACGCTGGCCGGCATGATGCTCTTCCGCGGCGGCGTGATCTGGATCAGCGGGTCCGTGAGCGTCCCCGTGCCGCCCGAGCTGAACGTGCTGGGCGCCGGCTACCTCCCCGAATGGGGCCCGGGCTGGACCTACCTCAACAACTCCACCCTGCTGCTGGGGATCCTCGCGATCGCCCTGTACGCCTGGAGCCAGATCAGCACCTACCGCCGCCGGGTCGCCGACGGCGAGACCGGCCTGAACTTCACCGCCGTGATCATCCGCGTGGTGCTCGTCGGCGCGGTCCTCGCCTACGTCACCTTCCTGTTCGGCTCCGGCCGCCCCGGCACGTCGTTCCCGGTGCCCGGCCTGATCCTCGTGGCGCTCGTGATCATCTACCACGTCATCACCCAGCGGACCACGTTCGGCCGCCACATCTACGCCGTGGGCGGCAACAAGCAGGCCGCGGCCCTCTCCGGGGTCAGCGTCAACCGGGTGTACTTCCTGGTCATGATGAACATGTCGTTCCTCGCCGCTCTCGCCGGAATCCTGTTCGTCGCCCGGGCCACCTCCGCCGGCCCCTCGGACGGCAACATGTGGGAGCTCGACGCGATCGCCGCGGTGTTCATCGGCGGCGCCGCCGTCTCCGGAGGCATCGGCACCGTCACCGCGACCATGATCGGCGGCCTCGTGATGGCCACGCTGAACTCCGGCCTGTTCCTCATGGGAGTCGGCCAGGACAAGACCCAGGTGATCAAGGGACTCGTGCTCCTCGCCGCCGTCGCCTTCGACGTCTACAACAAGCAGCAGGGCCGCCCCTCGATCAGCGGGCGCCTCTTCGGCGACCGGACCAAGTCCGAGAGCACCACCGAGCCCGTGCAGATCTCCCCCACGACCCCCGGCGCAACCGGGCAGTAGTCCCCCTGGGCGGCCGGGCGCAGTCCCCTGGGCGACCGGGCGACAGCCACCCCGGGCGCACCGCCCTCTCCCACATCACCTCACCCCGCATCACCTCATCTGGGAGCCCGATGGCGGGCACCCATCCTCATAAGGAGATCCCATGAAGACCACGAAGACCGTCACGAGCATGACGACCGTGAAGAGAAGGACGTTCGCCCTGGGCGGCGTCGCCGCAGCCAGCTCCCTCCTCCTGGCCGCGTGCGGCGGGGGCCGCACCGCCGAGGACACGGGCGGCGGGGACTCGGGCGCCGGCGGCGGATTCGACGCCGACGCGACCGTCGGGGTGTCCCTCCCCTGGCTCGGCACGCAGAACTGGGCGGAGGCCCAGGACCTGTTCACCGCGCAGCTGAAGGAGGCAGGCTTCACCGCGCTCGTCCAGGCGGCCGACAACAAGGTCCCTCAGCAGCAGCAGCAGATCGAGGCCATGGTCCAGCAGGGGGCGAAGGCGATCGTCGTCGGCCCCATCGACGGCACCCAGCTCGGCAGCGCCCTGAAGGCCGCGAAGGACGCCGACGTGCGGATCATCGGCTACGACCGGCTGATCGAGAACACCGACGCGGTCGACGCCGTGGTGCAGTTCGGCAGCATCCGCACCGGCGAGCTGCAGGGCCAGTCGCTGCTCGACGGTCTCGCCGAGCGCAAGGGCGAGGGCCCCTACAACATCGAGCTGTTCGGCGGCGGCCCCGCGGACCCCAACGCCCCGAACTTCTTCACCGGCGCGATGTCTGTGCTCCAGCCGAAGATCGACGACGGCACCGTGGTGGTCGTCTCCGGGCAGGTGGACTTCCAGCAGGTCGCCACCCAGGACTGGGACAACGGCAAGGCACAGAGCCGCATGGACTCGCTGCTCGCCTCGAACTACTCCGACAAGCAGATCGACGGCGCACTGTCCCCCAACGACGGGATCGCCCGCGCGATCATCACGTCCTGCACGGCTGCCGGCCAGGACGTCCCCGTCGTCGACGGCCTGGATGCGGAGACCGAATCGATCACCTCGATCTGGAAGGGCGATCAGTACTCCACCGTCCACAAGCCCACGAAGGACCTCGTCGCGAAGACGATCGAGCTCATCTCCGCGTACCAGAAGGGCGAGGAGCCGCCCGCGGCCGACGAGACCGAGAACAACGGGACGATCGACGTGCCGATCTACGCCCTGGACCCGGTGGTGGTGACGAAGGAGAACGCCAAGGAGGTCTTCGCCGACGACCCCGATCGCCTGGCACTCCTGGACGGCTGAACCCTCCCGCAGGACGAAACGCAGCAGGTGGCTCCATGGTCGCTCGACCATGGAGCCACCTCTGTCGAGAGGAGCCCTTGGTGGCGACGAAACGCCCCACGATGAAGGACGTCGCCGCACGCGCCGGCGTGGGCTTCAAGACGGTCTCCCGCGTGATCAACGGGGAGCCCGGGGTCACCGAGCGGACAGCGGAAAGGGTGCATCTGGCCGCCGCCGAGCTGCACTACAGGCGCGACATGATCGCCGGGAACCTGCGACGCGCCACCGGCCGCACCGACAGCCTCGGGCTCCTCGTCGCGAGCGTCGACAACGAGTTCGACGCCGCCCTCCACCGAGCGATCGAGGACGCCGCTCAACAGCACCGCGTCAGCATCTTCACGGGAAGCACCGACGAGGATCCCGACCGCGAGCGCCAGCTCGCACTCGGCCTCCTGGCCCGTCGTGTGGACGGGCTCGTCCTCATGCCCTCCCCCGGCGATCTCTCCTACCTCCAGCACGAGATCGACCTGGGCACCCCGATCGTGGCCGTCGACCGCCCACCCCACGGGATCACAGTGGACACGGTGATGGCAGACAGCACCCAGGGCGCCCGGGACGCGATCGCGCACCTCATCGACCACGGACATCGCCGCGTCGCGGTACTCACCCATCTCGGTACGCTGCACACTGCTGCCCAGCGCATCGCCGGTGCGCGACGCCGATGGGAGGACGCCGGACTGCCCGCGAACGAACTCCAGGTCGTCGACGGACTCACGACCGAGGCGGAGATCGTGCAAGCGCTGCTCGGCCTCCTCGACGGCGACGACCCGCCGACCGCGGTGTTCACCGCCCGCAACCAGATCACCACGGGAGCGGTGAGGGCCCTCCAGCAGCGAGGGCTGCAGCGGGAGATCGCCCTGATGGGCTTCGACGACTTCGGCCACGCGGACCTGTTCGACCCCGCGATCAGCGTGGTGAAGCAGGACCCGGGGCAGCTCGGCCACCGCGCCACGGAGCGACTGCTCGCGCGCCTCGAAGACCACTCGCTGCCGGTGGAGCATCTGGTCCTCGGGACGACCCTGACCCTGCGGCAGTCGTGCGGATGTGGCGGCTGAGAACAGGGCGGAGAGGGCGCGACTATCATGCTGACAACCATGCCGGAGCAGTTGTCGAGGGAGCCCAATGTCCACGCACGACGCGTTGCGGGGGCTCCCCACGCTGCGACAGGTCGCCGAGACCGCCGGGGTCAGCATCAAGACGGCGTCCCGCGCGCTCAATGATGAGGCGCACGTCGCGCCGATCACCTACGAGCGGGTGAAGCAGGCAGCCGCCGAGCTCGGGTACCGCCCGAACCTCCTGGCGCGCGACCTGCGCTCGCACAGCACATCGAACGTCGTCGCGATGGTCATCGCGGATGTCTCCAACCCGTTCTACCTGGCGATCGCCTATGCCGCCGGCCAGGTGCTGGCTGCACAGGGCCTGCTCCTGTTCACAGGAGTCAGCGACGAGGACCCGGCCTCGGAGGCACGCGTCATCAGCGGTTTCCTCGAGCGTCGTGTCGCCGGCCTGCTCGTCGTCTCCTCGCGCACGGACCACCGTCATCTGCAGCATCACGCGGAGAGCCGCACCCCGACGGTGTTCCTGGACCGACCGGGCCACGGCCTGGAGGTCGACGAGGTCATGTTCGACAACGTCGGAGGATCCCGTGCGGCCATCGACCACCTGCTGGCCCAGGGGCACCGGCGGATCGGAGTCATCGGCGATCTCGGCTCTCTGCCCACCCATCGCGAGCGGATCGCCGGCGTGCGCCGCGCCCTGGCCGAGGCCGAGGTGCCGATCGACGAGGGTCTCATCATCACCGACGCCCACGACGCCGACGGGGCCGAGGCCGCGATGCGACAGCTGCTGACACTACCCTCCCCGCCCACCGCGGTGTTCGCCACCAACAACCGGATGGCGGTCGGCGGGATGCGCGCGGTGGCGGACGCCGCGCATCCTCCCGCGCTGATCGGTTTCGACGACGTCGAGCTCGCCGACGTGCTGGGGGTCAGCGTGGTCTCGAACTCCCCCGCCGACATGGGGACCGTCGGCGCCGAGATGCTGCTGGAGAGGATCCATGGCCGAGCAGGGCGGCGCCGCCGGGTGCGGCTGCCGACCGAGCTGGTCGTGCGCCGCTCCACGGCGACGCCGCTGGAGTGACCACGCTGCGGCGATCCGGCCCGCCTCTGCGGCGGCGCGGGTCAGGCGCGCTGCGCCGTCACCGCCATCACGGCGAGGTCGGGGTCGTCGCCGACCGTGATCGAGGTCAGTTCCCGGGTCGGGTCGGCCGGGACGTCGAGCAGCCACAGATCGGTCTCCGGTCCTACCCGGCCGACCCCGTTCTCGATCCGGTACTCCTGGTGGAGGCCCGGCCGGTTGTCGAACTTCGGTGAGCCGCCTGCCCAGTCCCCGACCGAGACCGTGGTCTCCTCGGCGCTGCCGTCGGCGTAGGTGAGGGTCAGCGGCACGTCGCTCGTATCGCCGTTGCGGGCGGTGGCGAGCAGGGTCAGCCGCTGGGTGAGCTGCCCGACCTCGACAGTGAAGGGGCCGACCGCCAGGTTCGGGTCCGTGCCCTCGGTCGAGGGGATCTGCATCACCACGTCGTCGACCAGCGCCTCGCCGGGCGCCGGCAGCTCATCGCCCGCGAAGGCCCATCCCTTTCCGTCGAAGTCCCCCGCCGAGGTGTCCTCGAGCGTGGCGACACCGTCCAGGGTGAGCGCATCCTCCAGCGGCACGATGCACTGGGAGCCCGCCGCCTCGCAGCCGGTATCCAGCACCTCCACCACCAGCTCGGACTCGACGGTGCCGAGCCGGGAGGTCACCGTCGCGGTGACGGTGTGCTCGCCCGCGGGAGCATCGGCCGGGACGGTCAGCGTCACGGGCAGCTCGGCGCGCTGCGGGGAACCGTCTCCCTGCACGCGCAGCTCCCCCTGCTCCGGGGTCACGGCGACAGCATCGTCGGAGGTGAGGGCGACGTCGGCCGTGATCTCGCCGCGCCCGGTCAGCACGGCCGACACAGTGGCGTCGATCGTCGTCTCCTCGCCCGAGATCACTGTCAGCGGCGCCTCGGTGGTGAGCGCGGCGCCGAGATCCTCCTGCTGTCGCTCTCCACGCCCGGGGACCGGGGCCGGCGGCTGCTCGCCGCGGCGGGTGGCCCAGTCCGAGGGCTCGGTGCCGAGGCCGATATCGAGGTCCGCCCCGTCGCGCAGGTCGGCGGCGGTCAGCCAGCTCTGGCGGTGCGTGCGGCCGTCGAGCTCCACCTGCTGGACATAGCGGGCGTCCTGCGAGGTGCCGGGCGCCTCGATCACCAGATCACCGTCGTAGAACGGCTCCGGCAGGTCGATCACGGCGCGGTCGAAGACCGGGGACCCGATCGTCAGGACGTCAGTGCCGGCGATCGCCGGGTAGATGCCCAGCGAGGACAGCACGTGCCAGGCGGACATGGTGCCGACGTCGTCATTGCCGGTGATGCCGGAGGGGTTGTCCGAGAACAGGGTGAGCGCCGCCCGCACCACGTCCGAGCTCTTCCAGGGCTGCCCCGTCCACAGGTAGAGGTAGGGGGCGTGCAGGTCCGGCTCGTTCTGCGGGTTGTAGCGGGAGGTCCCGTAGTAGTCGTAGGCGCTGTTGACCCAGACGTCGCGGGCGGTCCCCTCGGGGTCCGTGAGCAGCTGGTCGTAGGCGAAGAAGCTGTCCAGACGCTCGTTGGTGGCCTCCGTGCCGCCGATCTTCGCGATCAGCCCCGGCACGTCCTGCGGGACCAGCCAGTTGTACTGCCAGGAGGTGCCCTCATGGAACCCCTTGGTGAAGGCCGGGTCCGGATCGCCGACGAAGACCCCGTCGGCATCGCGGGGCTGGGGGAACCCTGTATCCGGGTTGATGATGCTCTCCCAGGAGCGGGAACGCTCGGCGTAGCGGAGCGCGTCGTCCTCGTGGCCGAGGTCCTCGGCGAGCACCGACATCGCCGCATCGGCGACCGCGTACTCCATCGTCGCCGACCCTGCATGGTCCAGGTCGCAGTCGCCCGGTCTGCACTCCGCCCCGGTCTCGGCGGGCACGTACCCGTGCTCGAGGTAGTGGTCGTTGCCGGCGCGCCCGTTGGCCGGATGGTCCGACGACGGGACGGTGTCGGCGTTCTGGACCAGCTGCGTCCAGAGTCGATCCTCCCAGCCCTCGAGGAGTCCGTACTGCTGGGCCGTGACGAGCTGCGGGGTGACGGGGTCGCCGGTCATCACGTTGGTCTCGACCGGTCCCCATCCCCAGCGCGGGAGCCGCCCGCTCTGCTCGCCCTGCAGGATCAGGGAGATCGACTGGTCCCGCGCCTCCTGCGGGGCGATCAGCGCCAGCAGCTGGATCTGGGTGCGGTAGGTGTCCCACAGCGAGGAGGTCTGGTAGTACCCGTGGCCGTCGGCGGTGTGGACCTCGTCGTCCCAGCCCAGGTAGCGGCCGTCGACGTCGTCGCCGCGGTGCGGTCCCAGCAGGCTGCGGTACAGGGAGGAGTAGAAGGTGCTCTGCTGCCCCTCGGTCCCGCCCTCGACCGCGATGGCGTCGAGCCGCTCCTGCCAGACGCTGCGGGCGGCATCACGCACCTCGTCGAAGCTGCGCCCGCCCTCTTCGGCCAGGTTCCCGGCGGCACCCTCCGCGTCGACCCAGGACAACGAGGTGGTGACCTCGACGTCCTGGTCCTGCGTGGTGTCGAAGCCGATCCAGGCTCCCTGCCGCGACTCCCCCTCGGTGGCGGCGGAGCCATCGGTGCTCGCGGCGGTGAACTCGTCGCCGTCGAAGAGGTCGACGTTCTCGATGTCGCGGTCGAAGGTGGTCAGGAAGTGCAGCGTGTACGGCTCGGTCTCCTGGCAGAAGCCGGAGCCCTCGACCGTCGTGCGGATCGTGCGGGCGTCGAGGACCTCGACCTTCGAGCTCCTCATCCCGTGCAGCGCCTGCCCGGCGTTGAGCATCAGGCCCGACTCCTCGGAGCCCTCGTAGGTCAGTCGCTGCTGCCCGGTGCGGGTGGTGGCGGTGAGCTCCGCGGTCACCGCACCATCAGGGTCATCGAGGGTCACCTGGTAGGACCCCGGGGAGGCCGATTCGGTCTCGTGCCGGAAGGGCTGCGCGTACTCGCCGTAGTCGGTGGAGTCCGGCCGTCCGGTCATCGGGGTCATGGGCAGATCGCCGCCCAGCCCGCAGCCCACGCCCGAGACGTGGGTCATCGAGAAGCCCCGGATGCGGTCGTCGGTGTACCGGTACCCGGCGTAGTGCCCGGTGTCCGGGGAGAGCTGCACCATCCCGAAGGGCAGGCTCGCTCCGGGAAAGGTGTTCCCCTCGGCCTGGGAGCCGATGAAGGGGTTCACGAGGTCGACCGAGTCGGCCGGGGAGGCCGCGTCCGTCGGCGCGGCGGAGGCGAGCGGGGCGGCCAGGCTCAGTGCGGCTGCGAACGCGATGAACGGGGCGAGGCGGCGATGCGACATCGTCTGCTCCTACTTCTCGGTGGCGGGCTGGTCGACGTCGATGTCGAAGAACTCGAGCTCGGCGAGCCCGACCTCGTCGGAAGATCCTTCGAGCACCCGCAGCCGGTAGTGGGTGTACGTGCCCGGGCCGCGCGTCCCTGTGGCCTGGAACGGCCGGGTCTGGTTCTCCCAGTCGAAGGCCTCGCCCTCGCGGCGGTCGATCTCGTACCACCGTCCGCCATCGCGCGAGCCCTCCACGACCCACGCGGTCGGATGTCCGACGGAGTCGTCGCCCGAGGTCAGCGTGTACATCGTGACCTCATTGCGCGGGGTGTCCGACTGATAGGTGAGGGCGTCCTCCGGGGTGAGGACGAGCTGGGTCGACGAGTCGTCGTCGACAACCTGCTCCGCGCCCTCGACCCCTCCCACCTGCGCCGGGTCGGCCAGGAGATCGGTGAGCGGCTCCGGGGGCTCATCGCCCGTGGTGGGCGACGGACGGGCGTCCTCGGGATCCGCTCCCCAGTCGGAGGGCTCCGGGCCCATCGTGAAGTCGAGGACGGCGCCGTCGGCGAGCGTCTCGTGGTCGATCCAGGCCTGCTCCCGGTTCTCGCCGTCGACCGCGAGGGACTGGACATAGATGTTCTCGGTGCTGTTCTCGGGGGCGTTGACGACGATGTCCTCACCGCCTGGGAGATGGACTGTCGCCTTCGTGAACAGCGGCGAGGTCACGGCGTAGGTGCCGTCCCCGAGCTGCTGCGGATAGAGCCCGAGCATGGTGAACAGCCACCAGGCCGAGGTCTCCCCGTTGTCCTCGTCGCCCGCATAGCCCTGGCCGATGTCGCTGCCCACGAAGTGGCGCGACTGCACCTCACGGGTGATCTGCTGGGTCTTCCAGGGCTGGCCGGCGTCGATATAGGCGAACGGGATGTGGTGGGAGACCTGGTTCGAGAACCCCCACTGACCCATCCTGACGTCGCGGGCCTCGGTCATCTCGTGGATGGTGCCGCCGTAGGTGCCGGGGAATCCGGCCGTCTCCGGGGTCGAGTAGAACTCGTCGAGCTTCTTCGCCAGGTCCTCTCGACCGCCGTACAGGTTCGCGAGGCCCTGCCCGTCGAACGGGGCGTGGAAGGCGAAGTTCCAGCCGTTGGTCTCGGTGTAGTCGTGCTCTCCCCAGGACCTCGGGTCATACTCGTCGGGCGCGTAGCGGAAGCTGCCGTCGTCATTGCGGCCCTGGAAGAAGCCGGCCTCCGGATCGAAGTGGTTGACGTAGTTGTTCGACCGTGCCTCGAGGTAGGCGGACTCGGTGTGGAGCCGCTCCTGGTCGGCGTCGCTCAGCCCCGGTTCCGCGGCGAGCTGCTCGGCCTGCTGGGCCAGGGCGAAGTCGTTGATGCCGCCCTCGAGCCCCCAGGAGGTTCCCTCGCCGACCTCGGTATCGGTCCAGCCGCGGAAGATGGAGGTGCCCAGCCCCTTGCGGCCGACGTCGGAGTCCGTCGCGCTGCCGGGCGGGGTGACGGTCGCATTCTTGAGGCCGGCCTCGTAGGTGCCCATCGGATCCGGGAGCTCGACTCCCTTGGTGTAGGCGTCGGCGAAGGCGGCGTCGGAGCTGGTGCCGGTCATCAGGTTCGCGTAGCCGGGCGAGGACCAGCGGGAGACCCAGCCGCCGTCGCGGTACTGCTGTACGAAGCCGTCGACCAGTTCGCTCGCGTCATCGGGCATGAGCAGGCTGTACGCGGGCCAGGCTGTCCGGTACGTGTCCCAGAAGCCGTTGTTGACATAGATCTTGCCGTCGACGATCTTCGCACCGGTCTCGGTCTCGGTGCTCTCTCCTGTCGGGTCCGAGACCGGGGAGGCGTACTGGAACTGCGGCTCCTCCAGGGTGCCGGTGTTCTCGAACCCCGAGTTCGGGTAGGCGCTGAGGCGATACAGGTTCGAGTAGAGGGTGGTGAGCTCGTCCGGCGAGGCGCCTTCGACCTCGATGATCGACAGCTTCTCGTCCCAGGCCGCCTGCGCGCGGTCGCGCACGGTGTCGAGGGTGTCGTCCGCCGCGATCTCCTGCTCCAGGTTCTGCTTCGCCTGCTCCAGGCTGATCAGCGAGGTGGCGATGCGCATCGTGGCGCTGCCGTCGGCCTCGGGTGCGAGCCGCACCCAGCCGGTGTTGCCATCCTCGGCGTCCTGCTCGACCACCTCCTGGTCGAACTCGGCGTGGACGAACAGGCGCGTGGCGCCGGCGGACAGTCCGCTGCGCACGTCGGAGTACCCGGACACGGTGCCGTCGTCGTTCAGCGTGAGACCGGAGTCGTCATCGACGTTGTCGAAGATGACGGAGGCGTCGCCCTCCGGGAAGTCGAAACGGACCAGCGCAGCGTGATCGGTCGGCGCCATCTCGGTGACCATGCCGTTGTCGAACTCGACGCTGTAGTGATGGGCGGTGGCCTTCTCCTTGTCATGGGAGAACGTCATCGCCCGAGCATCCCGGTCAGTCTCCGGGGCGCCTTCATCAGTCGAAGGCATGAACTGGAAGGTCTGCCGGTCACCCATCCAGGGGCTCGGGGCGTGGCTGGCGGCGAAGGCCTGCAGCTGCGGACGATTCTGCTCGTCGTTGTCCTGGTGATACGAGTAGGGCCAGTTCAGTGCGCTGGCATCCGTGACCGGGGTCCAGAAGTTGAAGCCGTGCGGCACCACGGTGGCGGGCAGATTGTTCCCGCGCGAGTAGGAGCCGGAGGAATGGGTCCCGCGGCGGGTGTCGACCCAGTCCGAGGGACGCTCCTCGCTCTGGACCGGGCGTTCGGCGATCTCGATGTCGTCGATCCAGCCGGCGAAGCCGACGGGCCCGACGGCGGCGTCGTAGCCGAGCAGGATGCGGTCGATGGTCTTGCCCTCCGCGACCTCGCCCAGCCGCAGCGTGCGCTGGTTCCACTGGTCAGTGAAGAGGGCCTTGGACTCTCCTTGCCCGGCGGGTGAGCTGTCGAACCGGTACTGGTCCTGCGCGTCGAGCTCGCTGAGGTAGGTGCCGTCGGTGAAGGCGAGGTCGATCGCGGCGTTCGTCGAGGCGTAGCTCAGGTCGCCCCCGAACTCCGGGAAGATGCGGTAGCTGAGCTCGGTGTCCGCGGCGATGGGGAGATCCACGTCGTGCAGCTTCTGCCAGTGGTGGCCGCCGCCTTCGGAGGTCGTGCTGCCGGAGTAGCGCAGGGAGCCCACTCCGGTGAATCCGACCTCGGTCGCCGACGCGTACGCCGCGGCGGGGCCGGTGCCGGGCGTGACCTGCATTCCGGGATCGGCCTCGGCGGAGCCGTCGGACAGGGTGAGTTCGGCGAGCTGGACGGTGTCCCCACTGGCGACGGCGGAGATGTCGAGTCGGTAGAACGGGTACGCGGTGGTGTTGTCGGTCTCGTAGGTGTTCGCGGAGCTGCGCCCGTCGAACGACTGGTCCGCCTGGGTGTCCAGGGTGGTCCAAGTGGCGCCGTCGGTCGAACCCTGCAGGGTCCAGTCCTTCGGATCCCGCTCGGGCGAGTCATTGGCGGAGGTCAGGAGGTAGTCGGCGACCACGAGCGGTTCCTCGAGTTCGATCTGCAGCCAGGCCGCGGAGTCGAAGGCCAGCCACTTCGATGCGGAGCTCCCGTCCACCGCCTTCGCCGCCGATTCCTGCGGCGAGTTCTCGGCACTCGCGGTCACGGCGCTGACGCGCGAGGTCAGGTCGCCGGGGACCGACGAGGTGGCGATGTTCTCGGACCAGGGGGTCCCGTCGGGGCGGGTCTCGGCCTGATCGGTCCAGTCGAGCTCCGGGTCGTCGGTCTCGTACGAGGTCGAGAAGCGCGGTGCGGGCTCCTCGGACGTGGTGCCCGGAGCGTCCGGTGCGTTGGGCGCGGCGGCCGCCGGCGGCAGGACCGTCAGGCCGAGGATGAGCGCTGCCGCGAGGGCTGCTCGGGAGACTCGGGCCGAGCGCGGAAGACGTCTGCTGCTGGTCCTGGACATGTGGTGGTTCCCCTCATGAGGTGCCCGGCCGCCGTGCTCCGCGGGTGAGGCTCTCCCTGCGGGCTCCGGTGCCGACACGCCTTTGACAACGATGTCATCTGCGATGGTAGCGACCTACGTCACCCCCGGGAACCCCTCTTGCCAAAGATGTCCGATTCGTCGAGATTCGGTCACTGCCCGGAATTCCTCGCCACATAGCCGGAGCCCGCCCCTGATCAGGGACGGGCTCCGGGCTGCACGACGATCGCCGGGTGCGGGTCAGCCGCCGATCTCGGCGCTGCCCGCGGCGGCGGCCTCCCGCTCGCCCTCGGCGGCGCGGGCCCCGGCCTTCTCCAGGACGCCGGCGCGGCGGTCGTCGACCTGCTGCGGCGCGAGCCGGGCGCCGCCGGAGGTGTCCGCCGGCGCGGCGAGCTCGGCGCACTGGCCCTCGGATGCTCCGCGCACGCGGTTGTCGGTGCCGGTCGGGGCCGGGTCGTTCCCGTCGCAGCGCAGGTCGCCGCGGACGATCGTGCTGCTGATGAGCACGCCGTCCGTGTTGTCCGTCAGCGCGACGTCGCCGCCGACGTAGCTGACGCCGCAGGGTCCGACCGGTGCGCCGGCGCTGATCTGCACCACTCCCCCGCTGCCCGCGTAGCTGAGGTCGCCGTCGACCTCGCTGGTGCACAGCAGCCCGCCCTCGGCGGCGCCGGTCACGCTCAGATCGCCGGTGATCCAGCTGTCGTAGACGTCCGTGAGGTGCTCGTCGGTCGTGGTGACGTCGCCTCGGATCACGGACCCGTCGAGGTAGGTCTCCCCGCTCGCGGCGACGACCCTGGCACCGTGCTCCGAGCCCAGGCTGTAGAGGAATCCTGACTCCTGGGCGTCGGTGCGGCCGGCGACGGCGCCGTCCTCGACGTAGGCGCCGTAGGCCGAACGCAGGACCAGCTTGCCCGCGATGGTCGACCCCTTCGCGTCGAGATAGGCATCCTCCTGCACACGGAGGTTGCCGTCGAACGTGGAACCCTGGGCGATCAGATCCGCCCCCGCTCGAACGGTGACGTCCCCGGTCACGGTCACGCCGGACAGGTCGCAGGACTGGTCGGCGCGGACGACCAGGTCCCCGGGGACGGTCACGTCGGCGGCGGTGCCCAGGCAGTACGTGGTCAGTGCCCCGTGGGCGGGCAGGGCGATGCCCATCGAGAGCAGTCCTACGGCGGCAGTGGTGGAGAGTGCGGTGCGCCAGCGCATGGCGGTCCTTTCGTCGTCACATCATCGTGAGGGACGGGCTGGAGCGTCGATCACCCCAGCCGTCGGAGGGATTGCGGGACGTCCGACGGTCGCGCCGAGACGTCGCAGCCCTGGGTCGATCTGCTGCGTGCACTCGGCGCGGTCATCCTCGGACGCCACCGAGTCAACACCCTTTCTCACCTGTTGACAAGGTTGTCATGCGGCTGGAACCCTGCTCTCGGGTGGGGAGGTGTCACCCGGAGGCTCGCGATGACGCGGGCCCGCAGTGGCTCGGGCACAGCGGCCCGGCACGAACTGAGCGGATGATTCGCGATGAGAACCTTGACCAGATCACGAACGGCCCGCGGCGCCGCGGCACTGCTGACGGCACTGGCGCTGAGCGTCGGCGGGACAGTCGGCGCCGCGACGGCGGCCCCTCCCCCGAGCGGGACCGACGCGGCGGTGCACGATCCTCTCGACCACGTCGACCCGATGGTGGGCACCGGTGCGGCGACGGGGGCCGTGGTCGGGGAGATCAACAACTTCCCCGGCCCGTCGATGCCCTTCGGGATGGTGCAGGTCTCGCCCGACACCCCGAGCTCCTATGCGGGCTATCGCCACTCCGACTCCGAGATCAGCGGCTTCAGCCTGACCCACGCGGCGGCGGGCTGCAACGTGTTCGGCGACCTTCCGCTGCTCCCGGTCACCGGGGACATCGGCGAGGCGCCATGGGACCGCACCGAGCAGTTCTCGCACGACGCCGAGTCCGCCGAGGTCGGGAAGTACGCCGTCACGCTGGAGAACTCGGACATCGACGTCGAGCTGTTCGCCGCCACCCGCTCCGCCGGCATGACGTTCGACTTCCCGGAGGCCGAGCCGGCCCAGGTGATCCTCGACGCTGGCGGCTCGAAGGCCAGCGTGTACGACGTCGACCTGCAGGTCGACGGGAGCACCGTGACCGGCGCCGTGACCACCGGTGGGTTCTGTGGGAAGGACAACCAGCACACCACCCACTTCGTCATGGAGTTCGACACCGCCGTCGAGGACTTCGGCACCTGGCAGGACGGCGAGCTCCGTCCGGGCGAGGCGACCGCCACCGGGCAGGCGGCCGGCGCCTGGCTCACCTTCCCGGCCGGCTCCGAGGTCACCGTCAAGTCGTCCATCTCCTACGTGGACGCAGCCGGGGCAGCGGCGAACCTCGCCGAGGAGATCCCCGAGTGGGACGTGGACTCCCTCCAACAGGCCAACCGTGACGCCTGGGCCGAGATGCTCGGCAGGATCGAGGTCTCCGGAGGGGCCGACACCGACACCACGATGTTCTATACCTCGCTGTACCACTCGCTGATGCACCCGAACACCTTCAACGACGTCGACGGGCGTTACACCGGCTTCGACGGCGAGATCCACGAGGTCGACCCGGGCCACACCCAGTACGCCAACTTCTCCGACTGGGACACCTACCGCTCACTCGCTGCCCTCCACGCGATCATCGCTCCGGAACGTGCCTCCGACATGGCGCAGTCCCTGGTCAACGACGCGGAGCAGTTCGGGTGGCTCCCCCGATGGCCGGTGGCGAATCAGCCGACAGGGCAGATGACGGGCGACTCCTCCGTGCCGCTGATCGCGTCCCTGCACGCCTTCGGGGCCCGTGATTTCGACGTGGACTCCGCCCTGGACCACATGATCAAGGGCGCCACGCAGACCCCCGCGGACACCGACGGGTACGTGCAGCGCCCCGGGCTCGAGAGCTACCTCGAGCTCGGGTACGGCCCCCAGACCGAGGACTTCCGCGGCGACCACCGGATCGTCGGCGCCTCGGTGACCCTGGAGTGGTCGATCGCCGACTTCGCGATCGGGCAGCTGGCCACGGCCACCGGCCGGGACGAGGTCGCGGCCGAGTTCCAGGAACGCGGGCAGTACTGGCAGAACATCTTCGACCCGGCCACCGATCTGATGTCCGCCCGCTCCGAATCCGGGGAGTTCATAGAGCCGAGCACCGGATCGGGCTTCGGGCAGGAGGGCTTCGACGAGGGCAACGACCATCAGTACACCTGGCTGGTCCCCCAGAACGTCGCCGGCCTGGTCGAGGCGCTCGGTGGGAGGGAGGCGGCGAGCGCGCGGCTCGACGAGTTCACCACCGAGCACAACGCCGGTGACGGTTCACCGAAGCTGTGGATCGGCAATGAGCCGAACTTCGGTGTGCCCTGGCTGTACAACTACGTCGGGCGGCCGACGCGCACCTCGGAGCTCGTCGACGACATCATCGATGAGCTGTTCCAGCCCACGCCAAACGGCAAGCCCGGCAATGACGACCTCGGTGCGCAGGCCGGGTGGTACGTGTGGGCCGCGATGGGGCTGTACCCATCCACGCCCGGCACCGACGTGCTGACCCTCAACGCCCCGCGCTTCGAACGGGTCGCGATCGACCTGGGCGAGGATCGCCAGCTGGAGATCCTCGCCCCGGGCGCCGCCGAGGGCGGCAGATACATCGCCGGCATGGAGGTCGACGGGGAGCCGTGGGAGCGGACCTCCCTGCCCGAGGACCTGATCGCCGAGGGCGGCGTCATCGACCTGTCGATGTCCGATTTCCCGGATCAGGGCTGGGGCACCGGCGAGGAGGCGGCTCCGCCGTCGTTCCGTGAGGGCGAATCCGAGCTCGTCGCGACGGCGACTCCATCCTTCCGCACCGTCGCTCCGGGAGAGTCCGCGACCGTCACGACCACCGTGCAGGCATTCGGCGGGAATCACCGTCCGGTGGCCGTCGACGTGGACGCTCCTGAAGGCATCTCCGCCACGGCACGGCCCTTGCGCCCTGACAGCTCCGGGCAGGTGGTCGCCGATATCGACCTCACCGTCTCCGACGAGGTCGCCGTCGGGGATCATGACGTTGAGCTCACGGTGGGTCGCAAGGGGTCCGACGAGGTCAGGACGCTGCCGATCCGGCTTCGCGTCGCCCCGCCCGGGTCGCTCACAGCGGCATTCAACACCGTCGGCAGCGCTCCGGACGACGGCTCCTCACAGGGAGATCTCGACGGGTCGGGCAACAGCCTGTCGCAGGAGGCGCTGGCCGACGCGGGTCTCGTGCCGGGCTCCGGACATGAGGTGCACGGCCTGGCCTTCTCGTGGCCCGACGTGGCCCCGGGCAGTCCGAACGCCCTGACCGCCGACGGGCAGCGGGTCGAGCTGCCCGGCGCGGCAGAGTCGATCTCCTTCGTGGGTGTGGGTACCCACGGCAACGTCGACGACACGGTCTCCGTCGAGCTCACCGACGGCACCACGCAGGAGGTGCCGATCACCCTCGGGGACTGGGTGCTGCCGACTGAGGACGGCTCCCCGATCGACGGCAACACGGTGGTCGCGACGATGGATTACAACTCCGGCGGGGCGAGCACCACCTATCTCTTCGCAACCGACGCCTGGTCCCCGCCCGAGGGGACGCAGATCGCCGCCGTGACCTTCCCGAGCAACGAGAACCTGCACGTCTTCGCGATCGCCGACGACGGGGCGCAGGTCGCGGAGATGGCGTAGCGGACGCGAGGTGAGGAGGCTGACGGGCCGTCCCTCGACGGTGAACGAGCAGGCGGTGGTCGCTGCGGCGTCACCGGCGCCGTCCGGATGCTCCCGTGACGGGATTCGAGCGGGCGCTCCCGGGCGGCAGGCGGAGCAGCACGTTCAGCTCCGGCTGCTCCGCACCCCCGGGAACTGCTTGTCCACCGCGGCCCTCACGTCCTCTGCGGTGAGCAGACCGAGGTCGATGGAGCCGAGGTCGCTCTCGTGGGCCAGGCGCTCGGTCTGCGCATCGACCATCGCGCTGAGGAGCGCTCGGAGGCTGCGGGCATTGGCCCATCCCGTCGGCGGAGCGTCGGCGAGCCGGGCGAGAGCCGCGAACAGCAGCTGCTGACCGTCGGGGGCCAGCGCATAGTCAGCCTTCGTCGCCATCCGCGTGAAGATCGTCGCCAGCGCCGTGGCGTCGAAGTTCGGGAACTCCATCGTCTGCGCGAATCGGGAGAGCAGGCCGGTGTTGCTCTCCAGGAATCGCCGCATCTCCTGCGGATAGCCCGCGACGATGACGCAGAACGCATCCCGCTCGTCCTCCATCCGTTTGAGGAGCACGTCGACGGCCTCGGAGCCGAAGTCGTTGCTCGCCGGGCCGTCCGGGGTGAGGCTGTAGGCCTCGTCGACGAAGAGCACTCCACCCTTCGCCCTGTCGATCACCTCGGTCGTCTTCTGGGCGGTCTCCCCCACGTGCTGACCCACGAGCCCGGAACGATCTGTCTCGATGACGTGACCGGAGGGCAGCAGCCCTGTCGCCGCGAGCACGCGGCCCCAGATCCGTGCGACGGTCGTCTTGCCGGTTCCGGGCGGGCCGACGAACACCGCATGCATCCCCATCTCGGAGACTGCCATGCCACGCCTCTCACGCTCTGTGTTGAGCCGGACACGGTTGGCGAGCACACGCACCTGCCCTGCCACGGATTCGAGCCCCGGGAGGGAGTCCAGTTCCGCCAGGACCTCGTCCAGGTTCTCAGCGCGTGGCTCGGCAGTGTTGACGCTCTGCTGCTCGGGCCCCGCAGGGGCGGCCGCACCGTCCACCGTCGCCCTTGCTGGCTCTGGCCAGGGGTTCGAATCCTTCCTCGCCTGGCAGTACCAGACCTCGGTGACGGACCCTTCGCTCGCCCAGGTGTGGTCCTTCACCGTGCCGCGCAGCACGATGCGGTCACCGGCTGCGAGCCCGCGGTCGTTGTTGGCGAGCCACTGCAGGGCGTGGCCCTGGGGCGTGACGAGGCGATGGAGCCATCGGAGATCCTTCTCGGCGTACACATCCCGGACGAGCTCGACGTTCTGCACTTCGGCGCGCGTCTCGAGGCTCTCTCCGACGGTCCCGATCCAGTGACCCTGGGGCACCGCGGGAGCGGCAGAAGCCACGGGAGCGCTCCCGAAGAGCTCCGGGTTCGCCGCCAGCGCCTCCCGCGCGGCGGCACTGTTCGCCATCGCCCTCCGGATCAGCCCCACGACCACCCCACCGATACCCCCGAGCACGCCGCCCGGGATCGCTCCGTAGAAGCCCGCTACGGCGAAGCCGAACAGCGCCGCCCCCAGCGCCTGCCCACCGTCGTTCTTCGTGAACGTCAGCAGGGCACCGAACGACCCGAACAGGATGCCACCGGCCGCCGCGCCGATCAGCAGACCGAGCAGGAGGCCTTTGACCACGTATTTCATTCGACCTCTTTCTCTGCCCGATGGCCCGCGCTACGACGTGGTGGGTCGCGCCGCTTGGCGAGCTCGGGGACCTCAGGGTGGGCCACGCGCTCTCGCAGAAGAACGCCGGGGCCCGGGAACTCAGCGAGCGATCTCCTTGGGTGGGACAGCCGCAGCGAGCGCCCCGCCCACGCTCTCACCCCACATGGCCGGGAAAGCAGTGGGAAAGATTCGCAGGTCGTCGGCGCCGCCGATGCGGGCGCTGGTCGCGACGATCGCCCCGCGGCCGGAGGCCACCCCGTCCACGAGGATCTCCGGCGCATGCTCGCCGCGCTTGTCCTGCGCGAGGGCCAGGTGGAGACGATCCGAGAGGTAGGAGACGTCTGCCGGTCCGAAGTGGGAGGCGAGGTTCCCGGCGTAGCCCTGCACCGTCACGCCCGAGTGCGTGTCCATTCCGAAGCGCTGCGCGGTCTGGGCCACGAGCGCATGGATCCACTCGTGCACCGCGCCGTTGGACAGGGCGGTCACGCGGAGAGTGTCCGGTGATCCGCTCTGGTCGACGGTCTCGAACAGGGCGAACAGGGCGTCCCCCATGAGGTCGTGCCGGGTTGTCGAGTCCAGGGAGAGGTGCACGTCGGACATCCCCCGGATCGCGCCGGAGTGGACGGAGTTGTTCACGGCAGTACGGTCCCCCGCGGCATAGCCGAAGCCGAACGACTGGCCGAACATGCTGAACTGATGCATCAGCGTGCCCCGAGCCTCCCCGGCGGTCTTCTCGTCGAAGTGGCGCTCCACCTCGAGCACGCGCCGCGGGTCGAGCCGGATCACCGCGCCGGAGGTGTAGGCGTTCGCGCGCGGCTGGGCGAGGAGCTGATCGGCATGTGCGGCCAGGGCAGTGGCAGTCGCCCAGTCCTCACGGTTGATCTTCCGCGCCTTGAGCTCCCCCAGGACGGCGACGATCAGAAGGACGAGCCCCACGATCCACAGGAGGGACGTGAAGAACAGGAGCGTCCCCATGCCGGCGAGCGCACCGCCTGCCGTCTGGGCGAAGATCAGCGGCAGGGCACAGAGCACGGCGGTGATCACCAGAAGGATGATGCCGACTGCCATGGAGGTGCGATGAAGCTGTCTGCGGGCCCGGCCGCACATGGAGGGTGCTCTGCTCATGTGATCCAGACTACTGGTCAGTTGTCATCGATCGGACGTCAGAGCCGCCCGTTCCGATACAGCCCCAACAGCAACTCCTGCATCTGCGGCGTGTACTCCAAAGAGGTGTACGTGCTGCGCTCGACCTCCAGCACGCCCAGCACTTCGGCGAGCCGCGTCGGCTCCCACTCCCCCGGTTTGCCGACGAGCACGCCAGCGTCTGCGAGGCGCAGGTTGAGGGCGGGGGTATTCAGGTCGGCGTCGTCCTCGTGGAGCTCCCCCGCCTCGCGCCACCTGCCGAGCACTGTGGAGAGTGTTCCTTGCTGCGCTCGGTCGGCAGCCGGGGACTCGGCCTGTGCGGCTGGACGGGTCACCTCGGGAGCTGACATGAAGGCAGGATCGGGGAGGGATTCGGCACGATCGAGGTTCGGGCTGCGTTGCTCGACTGCCGGGCGCCGGAGCCCGGTCCTGCATGCAAGATCCTGATGCTTATCTCGGACGAACTGAGGTGATGCTGATGGCCGCATGTGGAGAGAACGAGGTGATCAGTCGAGGAAGTACGACAGCGCCTTCTCGTTCGTGTCCAGGACAGAATCCGGTTCCACTCCCAGCTGCAGGGCGAGTTCCACAGAGCCCGCGAGAGCGATCTCTGGGTCCGGCGAGAAGGCCAGATCCAGTGCATCGAGGTACCGCGGCATGCTCGTCTCGAGAAGATCCAGCAGTTCGCGGTGCTCGGCGGCCAGATGTTCGTCGAGCTCGTGCTGCTCCGCGAGATGACGCATGAGCATCTCGGCTTCCCATGCGTTAAGCGCCCCGGTGACCGATGAGAAGACGAGGGTTCCGACGGTGTTCCCGATGACCGCGCCCAGCACAGGGACGGGGATGAGTGCCTGCCCTGCGAACGAGGACAGCGCGCTGACCGCAGCTTCCAGGGAGACGAGCTCAGCGTTCTCGATGAACTCCTGCTCATCGATCTCGCCGGAGCGCAGCTTGTTCGCCTGTGCCGCGATCCCGAATCCTGCAGTGACGATGGAGCTTGCAACGGCTGCGGGGGTCGCGGTGAAGTTCGTGAGCGCGTAGATGCTGGCGCCTCGCACTCCGCCCGTGAAGGCGCCGAAGCCCGTCGCGCCAGCGACATCGTTCCAGTCCTCTGCGGTGAACTCACGGAGCGACTTCCCCTCGCGTCGCTTCGAGGACACCGCGAGGATGAAGGCCGTGCCACTCTCGATCGTTGCCGCGACCATCGTCGCCTCTGCGCCTTCCTGCAGGGACGGTCGGTGTTCGACGTACGCGTCATGTCGCAAGGACTCGTCGGTGGAGCGGAGCGACTCCTTCTCCGCAGCCAGCGTTGAACCGTAGGCTCCCCGCTGCACTTCGTGGTACTCCAAGTGGGAGGGTTCCATAGCGTCGATGCTGACTGACCCCTCGCCGAAGAAAGTCTGCACGCGCTGCCAGTCCCTGAAGGATGGCCCATCACCCGAGCGCGTCAGCTTCCCCGCGTCCTCGGCCGACATCTCGTACAGGTTTCGAATCCTCTCGAAGTGGTCTGCGGGGATCTGGTACTTCCCGCCATCCTTGAGAAAGTCCGGGTACTTCTGCAGGTGCTCCGCGACGGCACCCAGCCCGAGACGGCCGCCGGCGGCGACGAACTTCTGCTGGATGTCCACCCCGGTGCGCTGCAGGTCCACTGGCCCGTTGTCGTTGACCCACTGGTAGATCGACTCACCGCCGAGAATGCGCGCTCGTGCATTGCCCACGCCCACTTCCGCGACCTCGGCGATGAAACCGTGCATGCCCTTCACCCCACCGCGGTTAGTGGCGATGACGTCCAGATCGATCGTGCCCAGCGCCGCATCTATATTTGCCAGCGCATCGGCGAGGTGCACGTCCTGCTGGCGGAACGCACGGAGCAGACCATCCAGCCTGACCTGATTCACATGGGTGATCCACGCGGCGACCGCCTGCTCCTGGGTGCTACGCACCGCCTTATCAGGACTCGTCGCCATCATCGCCCTGTTCGATGCGAGTGCTGAGGAGAGCTGCGCACGCCAGCGTGTTGTTCACCAGCGCGACAATCCTCGACCTCTCGGAGTCCGTGAATCCAAGGAAGTCCTTGCCGAAGAGGACCATCCCTTCTCCGAAGCTTTCGGTCAGATGCTCGCGGAGCGATGCTGTTCGCTCCACCAGAACACCGATCTCGGCATCTGTTGCTGCAACCTGAGCGATGTTCCGCTTCACCGCGAGCAGCGCCTCATGTTTCGTCTCTCGGCTCTCGAACGTCTTCCGCGCATAGAGCGCCACCGAGGCCAGAAGCGACGCCCCGGCCACCGTCCAGCCGATCGGGCCGGCCATTGCGAGCAGGGCGGTGCCCGCGGCGGTACCGCCGCCGCCGGCGGCAAGGGTGCCACCGCCGATCCATGCGAGCGCGGCGTTCGATGCCGCAGCACCGGAGAGGGTCGAGATCGCGGTGCCGGTCGACGCTGTCCCGAAGGTGGTCGCGGCCCACAGCGCCGCGGTCGGGGCCATGCTCGCTACGGCGGCGCCTGCCGTAAACCCGGCCCCCGCCCCTACCGCGGACGCCCGCGCAGCCTCCAGGTCCTTGCGGGCGAACTCCTCAGCAGCCTGGAACTGCGCACGGTGGTGGTCGATCTGCGCGAAGTCGGTGGCGAATGACTTCGGGGTGTTCGCGACGCTGTTCACGAGCAGCTCGATGTGGCCAATGAGGTCCGTCGACCGTTCACGCAGGCGCAGGAGGGTGATCCCCTTGTCGCTCATCTCGGTGTAGATGGCGTTGTACTCAGCGACGGCTTCCTCGTAAGGATCGGACTTCTTGGCGGTGAGTGACCCAGCCTTGTCCTTGGTGGCGTCCTTGAGGGTTCCCGCCGTCTCGAGGATCTGCGATGACGCACCGCGCGCGGCCTTCCCGATGCCCTTAATTGCCTTGCCGGCGCCTTCTGAAGCCTTGCCCGCCATCGACGGTTCACTCCTCACTGAAGCCCTCTTCTCACGCGCGAAATCTGCTGTTCAGAGGATATCCGCGGCGGGAGACATCCGGGCTACACGTGCGCACCCATTGACTACGCAGTCACACTCGGCCTACGCTCCCATCCCAACAGCGTCGACGACCGCCAAGGGAGGTGCCCGTGCCGCGCAAAGCATCACCCCGTCCAGCACGCCGTGCCGTCTCGATGACGGACGTCGCCGCGCATGCCCAGGTCTCCCAGAAGACGGTCTCGCGCGTGGTGAACGGCGAGCCGTACGTCCGGGAGGAAGTGCGCCTGCGGGTGCAGAACTCCATCAAGGAGCTCGATTTCCGGCCCAACGCCGCAGCGCGTTCGCTGGTCACCCGCCGAACTCGCCGGATCGGAGTGGTCGCGCTGGGCACGGCGTTCCACGGCCCGACGTCTGCGCTGGCGGCGCTCGAGTCCGTCGCACGGGCGGACGGCTACTCGCTCAGCGTCCACCGCACCGATTCGACCGACCGCGACGAGATCCAGTCCGCGGTGGACATCCTGCTGAACGAGGGCGTCGAGGGGATCGTGCTCTCCGAGCCGAAGCAGCTCGAAGGCTCTCCTCTGCAGATCCGCGCCGACGTCGCCGTGCTGACCCTCGGGGCGCGCGGCCTCACGGCCCGTGACGATGAGCTCGTGGTCGGCGCGGACGAGGAGTCCGGCGGACGCCTCGCCACCGAGCATCTACTGACTCTCGGCCACCGGACCGTGCACCACATCGCCGGCCCGAGCGCCTGGATCTCCAGCCAGCTGCGACAGGTCGGGTGGGCGTCGGCGCTCCGCGAGCACGGCGCCGAGATCCCCGAGGTGGTCGCCGGCGATTGGTCCCCCCGCAGCGGCTTCGAGGCGATGGCGCAGCTGCTGAACTCACCCGCCATCCCCACCGCAGTCTTCGTCGCGAACGACCAGATGGCGATCGGCGCCGTCTCCGCCATCACCGCCCGCGGCCTCAGCGTCCCCTCTGACATCAGCGTCGTCGGCTTCGACGACATCGACGTCTCCGAGTTCCTGCCCACGCCGCTCACCACGCTGCGTCAGGAATTCTCCCTCGCCGCACATCGCGGCATGAACGCGCTCATCCGGACGATCGACGGCGCCACGCCGCCGGACGCCCTCCTTCTGGTGCCGCTCACGCTTGTGAACCGAGCAACGACCGCACCTCCGTCCCACGCCGGGGCCACCGACAACCGGTAACCCCTGTCCGTCACCACTCCCCACCCGCGGAGCTGGTGCCGGCGCACGACACCCGCCCCCACCCCACGGCGGCGACCTGTACCCCCATATGACAGCGCAGTCAGGAGTGCACCACATGACCCATCCACGATGGACGAACCCACCCTTCCGGCGGGCTGTATCCGGCCCGCCCGCTCCCCCACCGGTACCCGGCGGCCTGCGCCGCCGTGATCTGCTGCGCACCGGCGCTGCCCTCACAGCCAGTGTCGGCCTCGCCGGCGGGCTCAGCGCCTGCGGAAGCAGCAGCTCCGGCGCCCCGATCGACTCCGGAGACGTCCCCCTCGCCCTGTGGACCCACGACGACGGGTACATCACGTTCTTCACCGAGGCGATCCCTCTGGCCGAGGAGAACTCGGACTTCACCTACGACGTCACGATCACCAAGAGCGACGCCTCGGACCTCGTCACCAAGCTGATCGCCCAGGCGGTCGCCGGCACCGGTACCCCGGATGTCGCGGGCCTCGAGATCGGCGCCTTTGCCCGCATGCTGCGAGGGGACATCACCTCTGAGCTTTTGGCCGACCTGACCGCTGATGTCGAGCCGTTCAAGGATGACCTGATCGCCGCCCGACTCACGCCGTTCAGCAAGGACGGCGCGCTCTACGCCCTGGACTCTGACACCCCGGTCACCGTGCTCTATCACCGGGCCGACGAGTTCGACCGACTCGGCATCGACCCGGAGTTCGGCACCTGGGAGAACTACGCCGAAGTGGGCCGCAAGCTGGCCGAGACCGACCAGCTCTCCCTCGGCGCCATCGCCGTGAACGACCCCGGCGGGACCGTGCAGTGCTTCCACATCCATCTGCTCCAGCGCGGAGGCGACCTCTTCGACGCCGACGGCAACCCCACGCTGCAGACCCCGGAGGCCGAGGAGACCCTCGCGTTCCTCGTGGACGGCGTGCAGAGCGGCTTCCTCGCCACGGTGGCGGACATGTACGGCCCGAGCATCCAGAGCGGGTTGAAGTCCGGGAAGATCCTCGCGGTCAACATGCCGTCCTGGTATTCCAGCTACGGCATCCAGCCCAACGTCCCCGAGCATTCGGGCCAGTGGCGAGTCTCCGCCGTGCCGGTCTTCGAAGGCGGCGGGCATCGGGCGGGCGTCGGCGGCGGCACCGGGTTCGCAGCCCTACGGGACAAGCCGGCCTCAGACGCGGCGCGGAACCTCGTGGTGAGCACCTACCTCGATCCCGCCCAGCAGGTGAAGCGCTACAAGGACATGGGCTACCTCCCCACGCTCCGCTCGGTCTATGACGAGCCGGAGCTGCTCTCGCTGGAGAACGAGTACTTCGGCGGCCAGAAGCTCTTCGAGATCTTCCGCGACGTCATCGACGACGTGCCCGAGGTCCACCAGAGCGCCGACACCTCGATCATGAACACCGTGCTGTCCGGGCAGGTGCTGCGCGCCTTCAAGGGTGACGTGAGCCCTGCCCAGGCGCTCGCTGACGCCACCGACGACTTCCGCGGCCAAGCGAAGGGCTGACAGATGACCACCTCAGACTCCCCCACCACATCCACCGTCATCAGGACCCCGCCACCGGCTCCCGGGCGACCTCGCTCCGCGCCGGGACAGACACGGCCCGCCGGCCGACGCCGTCAGTCACTGCGAGGCGGCGCCGCTCCCTACGCGTTCATCGCCCCGTTCTACATCCTGTACGTGTTCTTCATGATCATCCCGATCGGTGCGGCGATCTACCTCAGCCTCACCGAGTGGGTCGGTCTGGGCGCACCCGAGTTCATCGGGATCCGGAACTATGTGAACCTCGCGACGGACTCGAGCTTCGCGACCGCGCTGGTCAACTCGCTCATCTACACGCTGATCGCCGTGCTGGTGGTGGTGCCCTGCGCGCTGCTCATCGCCCAGGCCCTGAACACGAAGGGGCTGAAGTTCCGAGACCTGTTCCGGGTGGCCTTCTTCGTGCCGATGGTCCTGTCCCCGATCGTGATCGCCCTGATCTACAGCCTCATCTTTGACCGCGACTACGGCCTGCTGAACTCCACGCTCGACGCGCTCTTCGGGCTGCCGCACGTGGACTGGCTCGGGGACCCGACGATCGCCAAGGGCGCGATCGGCTTCGTGCTCCTGTGGAGGACCGTCGGCTACCTGACGATCTTCTTCCTCGCCGCACTCCAGAACGTCCCCTCCGAGCAGTACGAGGCGGCAGCCCTGGACGGTGCCGGGCGCTGGCGCACGTTCTTCGCGGTCACTGTCCCCGGGATCAAGCCGATCTCCGCGTTCGTCATCGTCACCTCGTTCATCGGCGCCGCCCAGCTGTTCGACGAGCCGTACCTGCTCACCAAGGGAGGCCCCGGCGAAGCGACCATCTCGGTCGCGATGTTCATCTACCGCGCCGCCTTCGAACGCCAGCAATTCGGCTACGCCGCCGCCGCGGGAGTGGTCCTGTTCGCCATCGTCTTCGCAGTCAGCCAGGGCCTGAACCGGCTCCTCGGCATCGGGAGGGACTCATGAGCACCATCGACACGACCAGCACCAGCACCGCAACCGCCCCGCCGGCACCATCGACCGGCGGCCGACGCCGAGGACCCGACGGTCCGGCCCGCGTGCGTCGCGGGCTGCTCTATCTCACGCTGATCGCCCTGCTCGTCGTGTTCATCCTGCCGATGCTGTGGGCACTCAGCGGCTCATTCAAGCAGCGCGGCGATATCTTCGCGACGCCGCCCAGTCTGATCCCCGACCCGGCAACGCTCGAGAACTATCAGAACCTCCTGACTACGCAGCCGTTCTGGTCGTGGTTCGCGATCAGCATCGGCACCTCCGTGATCGCGACGGTGGTCTCCGTGTTCGTGTGCGCGATGGCCGGCTACGGCTTCGCGAAGTTCCGCTTCCGCGGCAAGCGGATCCTGTTCGCGATCATGTTCAGCTCGCTGTCGATCCCCTTCGCGGTGATCCTGATCCCGCTGTTCATCCTGGTGGTGAAGAGCGGCCTGGCGAACCCGTGGTTCGCGCTGATCGTGCCGTGGGTGGCCCCGGCGTTCGGCATCTTCATGATGCAGCAGTTCATCGTGCAGGCCATTCCGGACGAGCTGCTGGAATCGGCCCGCATCGACGGCTCCAGCGAGTTCGGCACCTTCCGCCGGGTGGTGCTGCCGCTGCTGCGCCCCTCCCTCGGGGCGCTCGCGGTGTGGAGCTTCCTGCAGAGCTACAACAGCTTCATGTGGCCGCTGGTGATCATCTCCAACTCCCAGCAGTACACCCTTCCGCTTGGGCTGAACGTCCTCTACGCCTCCGAGAACCGCAGCTATGACCTCGTGCTCGCCGGCGCTGTCCTCGCCTCGATCCCCACGATCCTCGTGTTCATCCTGCTGCGGAAGCAGCTGCTCGAAGGGCTCGTGGCCGGGGCGGTGAAGGGGTGAATGTCGGGCCGACGAGTGGTGCGCTCGCCCGTCGGCCCTCCCGCCCATTCCCCCAACGGGAATCGAACCCGTGTCGCCCTGTCCGTGCCCACCCACTCGATCCTCCTGACCCGCTCCCGAAAGGACCCCTCATGACCCAGCTTCCCGACCACGTGCTCTTCGGTGCCGCGTACTACCACGAGTACCAGCCCACTCCCCGGCTCGAGACCGACATGCGCCAGATGCGCGAGGCCGGCTTCACGGTGATCCGCGTGGGCGAATCCGTGTGGTCCACCTGGGAGCCGGAGGATGGCGTCTTCGATCTCGAGTGGCTCGCCCCTGTGCTCGACGCCGCGCACGAGAACGGCATCGCCGTCATCCTCGGCACCCCCACCTACGCCGCCCCGATGTGGCTGGCTCGGCAGGTGCCGGAGATCAACGTGGAGCGCACCACCGGGCAGCGGATGGGCTGGGGCGTGCGGCAGGAGATCAACTACGCCCACCCGGCGTTCCTGTTCCACGCCGAGCGCCTGATCCGCAAGATCATCGCGCGGTACGCGGACCACCCCGCGGTGATCGGCTACCAGGTCGACAACGAACCGGGCAACGAGATCTTCGCGAACGACCAGGTGTTCCAGAAGTTCGTGGACCACCTGCGCCGCACCTACGGCAGCGTCGAGGATCTCAACCGCGAATGGGGCCTCACCTACTGGTCCCACCGCCTCAGCGACTGGGCGGATCTCTGGCGCCCCGACGCCAACGCCCAGCCGCAGTACACACTCGCCTGGCGCCGCTTCCAGGCGAGCATCACCACGGGGTTCATCAGCTGGCAGGCCGAGGTGGTGCGCGAGTACTCCCGCGAGGATCAGTTCGTGACGACCTGCATCTCCTACGACCGGCCGACGCTCGATGAGCACGCGGTCGCCAAAGACCTCGACGTCACCGCCGGCAATCCCTACTACCAGATGCAGGATTCCTTCGAGCTGCCCAACACCACCCAGGACGCCCAGTTCTGGACCACCACCGGGGTGTGGTCCCTGTTCACGCACGCGGATCGGATGTACGGCACGAAGCAGGCACCGTTCCTGGTCACCGAGACCAACGCCCAGGCGATCGGAATGTCCTGGATGAACGAGCCCGCGTACGACGGGCAGTGGCGCCAGGCCGCCTGGGCTCTCATCTCCCGCGGCGCCGCGATGATCGAGTACTGGCACTGGCACACCCTGCACGCCGGCGCCGAGACCTACTGGGGCGGCGTGATCCCCCACAGCCAGGAGCCGGGCCGCGTGTACCGCGAGCTCGCCCAGATCGGTGAGGAGCTGAAGGCAGCCGGCTCCGCCGTCACGGGCCTCACCCCGCATGCGGACGTGGCGCTGCTGTTCGACAACGCCAGCAAGTGGTCGCTCGGAGAGTTCCCGGCGCTCGCCAAGGACGGCGACCCGGATCATCGCTCCTATCAGACCGTGTACGAGGCCTACTCCCGTGGGGTGTTCGAGGCCGGGCTGCAGTCGAACGCCGTGCACATGGCGCAGCTGCGCGAGCAGACGCCGGCGGAGTTCGCGGCGAAGCGCCCAGTGCTGGTCGCGGCGGCATTCACGATCGCGACCGACGAGGATCTCATGTGGCTGCGCGAGTACGCGGAGGCCGGCGGGCACCTGGTGGTCGGCATCCGCACCGGGTACGAGGACCAGGAAGCCCGGGCTCGACTCGAGCGGAAGCCGGCGCTGCTCGATGACGCGGCGGGGGTCTGGTATGACGAGTTCAGCAACCTGCGGGCGCCGTTGCCGCTCGTGGCCGACGGGCCTGCCGAGGGCTTCGATTTGCCGGCTGGGGCCGCCGGCACGTTGTGGGCCGACGGGCTGCAGACCACCGACGAGGCCACGACGGTGCTGGCCCGCTACGAGCACCCGCATTACGGGCGCTGGCCCGCGATCAGCACGCGTGAGGCCGGTGCCGGGCGCGTCACGTATGTGGGGACGGTGCCGGATCCCGCCACGTCAGCGGCGCTCATGGAGTGGGCTGTGGAGGTCGGCGCGGGAGCTCCCGCGTGGACACGAGACACGGAGTCGCAGACGGTCTCCACCTCGACGAACGGCGCAGGAGAACGGGTGCACGTGGTCCACAACTGGTCGTGGGAGCCGAGTGTTTTCGTGTTGCCCGGGGCGGCTACCGACGTCCTCAGCGGAGAAGAGCTGGCGAAGGGTGCCGAGGTGGAGACTGGTCCATGGGATGTACGGGTGATGGTCCAAAGCAACTGACACCACCCAGAGGTACGGGGCATCGGTCGTGCCCCGTACCTCTGGTGTCGGTGCGAAGTGGCAATGCCTCGACCACAGTGACCAGAGCAGACACCACCCTGTACGTCTGGCTCAGATGGCCCCGAATAGTGCTGCAGCCGCGACGGGACTGCCGCACGTTTAGGC